>CALHNS010000023.1 GCA_938035125.1 uncultured Granulosicoccaceae bacterium
GCCACTGTGTTTGGTGTGATGCAGGCCTGTCAAACTTTGGGGTTGAAACTGAACGTTGTGGGTGTGGTTGCAGCGGCTGAAAATATGCCCGATGGCGATGCGTGCCGCCCAGGTGATGTGGTAACCACATTATCGGGGCAATCCGTTGAAATATTGAATACCGATGCAGAAGGTCGTTTAGTGTTATGCGATACGCTCACTTGGATTGAAAAATACAAACCTTGCGCGGTGGTTGATATTGCCACATTAACCGGTGCATGCATTGTGGCGTTAGGTGATGTGTGCAGCGCGGTGCTTGGCAATGACGAGGCGCTAGTGGATGAGCTTTACGCAGCCGGTCAGAGCGCAGCAGACCCCACTTGGCCGTTGCCATTGTGGGATGAATATCAAAGCCAACTCGATTCGAATTTTGCCGATATCGCCAACTTAGGTGGTAAGGGAGCGGGCACGATAACCGCTGCGTGTTTCTTATCCCGATTCACCGAAAATTATTCGTGGGCGCACTTAGACATTGCCGGAATTGCATGGCAAGGTGGGGCTAAAAAAGGCGCAACGGGGCGCCCTGTTCCAATGCTGGTCCATTGGCTATTGAATCAAGCCTCATGACCAAAATAGACTTCTACATTCTGAACAGCTCGGGCGAGAACGATCGGCTACAAACGGTTTGTAAGCTCATCAATAAAGCCACCGAACGCGGCCAGCGCGTGTTTGTGCACAGTGATGATCAATCGCTACTAGAACAGTTGGATGAATGCTTATGGCATTTTCAACCCGAGCGTTTCGTTGCGCATCGGTTGCTGAACCCAATAAATAACGTTGCAGAACAAGCGCTCGATGCAGCCAACGATGAGCTAGAGAGCGTGTTGTTATCCAATTCTTCTCCCAGCCGTACCGATGCGGTGTTCGTCAACTTGGCCACAACCGTACCGGTCTTCTTCAGTCGTTTCGAACGAACATTAGAGATCATCGATCAACAAGAATCTGTCCGACTTCAAGGACGAGAGCGATACCGTTTCTACAAAGAACGCGGATACCCCCTGCAACATCACAATCTGTAGACCATACTCAATGGGTACGAACAGAACCGATTGGGGAATGATATGTCGCTGCAAGAAGATGAACTGCCGGTTTTAAACGACATCGTTGAATCGGGCAACCCGTCCATCATCCAGTCCACTCGAATGGGCAATGAAGTGTTACGTGAATTGGAAACACTGCGCCAGGATGCGGTGAGGCGTTTTCCGAACACGGCTAATCAAGACGCCCAGGACACGCACACAGCACCCGACGACACAAGCGAATCGGCTAAACTACGCCCTGATGTGCTGGCATCGCAAGATACACCGGAAGCAAACGTTAACGTAGTGCCCCCGGTTGAAATACCGCAAGGGTTGGATTTTGCTTCTTTAGCAACTGATGCATCCCACAAAAGTGAGAACACTTCAGTGGTATTAAACTTTTGCGATGACGAAATTGAATTACTGATTGATGATGTAGTTGATCGGCACATCACAGCATTAAGACAAGACATCAAACAATTGCTAGAGCGAGCGCGCAGCAAGCCTTAGCGTAACGAAACGAACGACAACACGGCCATTACTCCAGAATGGAAAAGACTTACAACCCGCAAGCTATCGAACAACGCTGGTACGAATTCTGGGAAGAGCAAGGCCATTTCAAGCCTTCAGGTGTTGGCGACCCCTATTGCATTATGATCCCGCCGCCTAATGTAACGGGCACTTTGCACATGGGTCATGCGTTCCAGCAAACGATTATGGACGCCCTTATCCGTTACAACCGAATGAAAGGTTGTAATACGCTGTGGCAACCGGGTACTGATCACGCAGGCATTGCCACCCAGATGGTGGTTGAACGCCAATTAGCGCAAGACAACACCACGCGTCACGATTTAGGCCGTGAAAAATTCATTGAGCGGGTTTGGGACTGGAAAGCAGAATCAGGCGGAACCATAACTCGTCAACTTCGACGTTTAGGCGCATCTCCTGATTGGTCACGCGAACGTTTTACCATGGACGACGGCATGTCAGCCGCCGTGCGTGAAGTCTTTGTTCGATTGTATGAAGATGGACTCATCTATCGTGGTAAGCGTTTGGTGAATTGGGATCCAGTTTTCCACACAGCCCTATCAGACATCGAGGTGCTGAACGAAGAAGAGCAAGGGCATCTTTGGCACTTAAAATACCCATTAAGTGATGGCAGTGGCTCGGTAGTTGTGGCCACCACTCGACCAGAAACCATGTTGGGCGATACAGCCGTGGCCGTTCACCCTGAAGATGAACGCTTTAAGCATTGGGTGGGTAAAACCATAACCTTGCCACTGGTTGGCCGAGAAATTCCCATTATTGCCGATGATTACGTTGACCCTGAATTTGGTTCGGGTTGCGTAAAAATCACTCCAGCACACGACTTCAACGATTACGCCATGGGTCAGCGTCATGGCTTACCTATCATTAATATTCTTAATGACGATGCCTCACTCAATGATTCAGTGCCAGAAGCCTATCGAGGTTTGGATCGATACGATGCGCGTAAAAAAATCGTAAGCGATTTAGAAGCCGCAGACCAACTTGAACGAATCGATAAGCACAAGCTTATGGTGCCCCGTGGTGATCGCAGTGGCGCGGTGGTTGAACCCTACTTAACCGATCAATGGTTTGTCGATTTAACCAAAGACAAACAAGAAGATGGACGCGATGGTGGCAAAACGCTCATCACCGAGCCCTCGTTAGACGTGGTTCGCGATGGACGTATAAAGTTTGTTCCCGACAATTGGTCGAAAACCTATTATCAGTGGTTAGAAAACATTGAAGATTGGTGCATTAGCCGCCAGATTTGGTGGGGACACAGAATTCCTGCATGGTATGACAATGATGGAAAACAATACGTTGCTTTAGATGAAGCCGATGTTCGTAAAAAATACAACCTAGGCCCCGAAATAGAATTACGCCAAGACGACGATGTACTAGACACTTGGTTCTCATCGGCTCTTTGGCCTTTTTCCACCTTAGGCTGGCCTGAGCAAACCGATGCGCTTAAAACCTTCTACCCGGGCTCTGTTCTGGTAACAGGCTTCGACATCATCTTCTTTTGGGTGGCGCGCATGATTATGTTTGGCACCCGATTTATGGACGGGCAAGTACCCTTTCATGAGGTGTACATGCACGGTTTAGTGCGCGATGCCAGTGGTAACAAAATGTCGAAGTCTAAAGGCAACGTATTAGACCCCTTAGACATCATTGATGGCATCAGCTTAGATGAGCTACTGGCGAAGCGCACCACTAACTTAATGCAGCCACACATGGCGCCGAAAATCGCTGAGCAAACGAAAAAGGAATTCCCAGAAGGCATCGCAAGCTACGGCACCGATGCCTTGCGCTTTACGTTTGTATCTTTGGCATCAACCGGTCGCGATATTCGCTTTGATATGAAGCGTGTGGAAGGTTATCGAAATTTCTGCAACAAACTCTATAACGCCACCCGTTATGTGCTGATGAATACCGAAGGAGTTGATGCCGCTAACGTTTCTGCAAACCCAAACGCGATTGACCGTTGGATTATTAGCCGATTACAACAAACAGAAGAATCGGTGAATCAGCATATTTCAGATTATCGCTTTGATTTAGCCGCAACTGAACTGTACGAATTCATCTGGAATGAGTACTGCGATTGGTATTTGGAAATGGCAAAGCCCATTTTAAATGGTGATGAAGTGGCTGAAGAAGCTCGCCAAGCCACCCGCATTACCTTGGTTCGAGTACTCGAAACGATATTACGTTTGGCGCATCCGTTCATGCCGTTTATTACTGAAGAATTATGGCAACAAGTTGCCCCGCTGGCAGGTAAAACAAGCGATACCATCTCAACAGAGCAATACCCTCAAGCCAATAGTTCGTTAATTGATAACGAGGCCATTACCGATGTGGAATGGGTAAAGCAATCGGTAATGGGCGTACGAAAAATTCGTGCTGAGATGAACATCAACCCCGGTAAGAAGTTACCGGTGATTGTTGCTAACGCCTCAATTGCGGATAAAAATCGTATCGAAGAACACGGTGCTTTGATTAAGTTTCTGGCTCGTTTAGAAAGCATTGAGTTACTGGCCGAAGGAAGCGATGCACCCGAATCCGCCTCGGCTTTGGTTGAATCGATGCAGCTATTGATTCCAATGGCAGGCCTGATTGATAAAGACGCAGAATTAAAGCGACTGGATAAAGAGATCAATCGCCTAAACGATGAAGTGGATCGATTGTCGAAGAAATTAGGCAATGAGGGCTTTACTGCTAAAGCGCCTGAAAAAGTGGTGGCGCTAGAGCAGCAGAAGCTTGATGATGCAAAAGCTGCGTTATTACAAAGACAAGAACAGCGAGAAAAAATAGCGGCTCTGTAGAGTCGCTAGAAACGGATGCCAGCTTTTGCACCGACGGTGGTGTAGTCACCTGTTCGATCAGCCTCTATGGTGAAGTTAAACCCTAAGTTAACGTTCAAGCCAACATAAAATTTCTCTTGGCTCACCATCTCTTCCTCTAAATTGAATTCTTCGCTGGCTTCAACTTGTGTAACCACATACCCAACACCTGCGTAAGGGGTTAACAGTAAAACCCCTTTCGAAATCGATAGATCGATGGATGCACTTTGCAGGGATAAATCATCTACACCTTGCAAGGTACTAAAACCTAATCGAATCCCCACAGCAGGCGTTACCGCGGTTCCCTCAAAAACGGCTTTTCGAATCTCCGCGCCTAATAAACTGATGTCAGTGTCGGGTGCAGCAGCAGCAAAAGCACCAATATCGATACCAAACGGCAAGCCTTTGTGAACATGCAAGCGAGGAAGTAGAATTCGGCTGCTATCGAATTCACCGCCATTGGCAAGATCGAGCACCGATTCGTCGATATCGGTGGCCGTAACACTCAAACCGATATCGAAACCGATAATACCCAACGGCTCGGTGGGCGTTATGCCTCGATAATGGGTGGCCGACGATAAGTTTTCAGCCAACACACGAAAATCATCTTGCGATAAGGCTTGCAGCGAGTCAAACGATTGCGCATAAACCTTGGGTATAACCGCAAACAATGCCAAAGCAAGGGCTAAAACACCACGACGTAAACAGAGCATGAGTTTTCCTTAAAAATAGTCAGTTAGCTGGCGATTGCTTTCTCAGCCTCTTCAAGTGCTTCCATTTTTAAAAGCAGCTCATCTTCGGCATCGCTCAGCCTGGCCGCCACAGCGGCCTCCACTTGCAGAAGCTCGTTGAGTTCTGCTTTTCTACTTTCAATGTATAGGTCATTAGCGCCTAATCTGTTACGAATCTCAGTCAATTCATCCGATAATTTACCCGCAGTATTCGATTGTTTCTCCACAGCGCGCCGCAGTGGCGCAAGCTGTTTGCGCTTTTCAGCCTCGGCCTGCTTGCGAGCTTTGCGATCTTGCGCAGAATCTTGACGCACATCCTCGTGGCCCTTATCGCGTCGACCTATACCCCCAGTATCGCGCTGACTGGATAACCACTTGGCGTAACCGTCCAGATCGTCATCAAAGGGTTGTATTGCTTGGTTTGCAACCAACCAAAGTGAATCGACCGATGCACGCAGTAAACTTCTATCGTGCGAGATAACCACAAGCGCACCAGTAAAGCCTTGTAATGCATCGGTTAAGGCCAGCCGCATGTCGATGTCTAAGTGATTAGTCGGTTCGTCTAGCAATAACAGATTGGGCCGACGACGAATAATGAGCGCTAAGGCCAAACGCGCACGCTCACCCCCTGACAAGGTATGGATAGTTTGGAAAACCACATCGCCGTGGAAGCCATACCCCCCTAAATAATTTCGTCCTTCTGATTCACTTAATTCGGGGTATCGTTTTAGCAATAGCGCCAACGGGTTTGAATCAGAGGGTAAATCGTCCACTTGATGCTGCGCAAAGTACCCCACAACTAAATTTCGAGAGCTTTGTCGCAAGCCTTGTTTCGGCTCTAAATCGCCCACCAAGGCCTTTACAAAAGTTGATTTACCCACCCCATTAGCCCCTAGCAATCCGATTCTGTCACCTTGTTGAATACTAAATGAGATGTTCTTTAAAACGCTGACATCGCCATAGGCCAATTCGACTTTATCAAGTGTTAGTAACGGATTGGGCAAACTATCCGGGGGTTCAAATGAAAAACGAAATTCTGAATCCACGTGTGCAGGACCAATTTCCTCCAACCTTTCCAGCATTTTTAACCGGCTTTGTGCCTGCCTAGCTTTAGTGGCTTGAGCACGAAATCTATCAACAAAACTTTGCATGTGTTGTCGTTGTTTTTGTTGGCGTTCATAAAGCGCTTGTTGATTGGCTAACTGAGCTGCGCGAAGTTTTTCGAACGCAGAATAGTTTCCACGGTATAACGTGATCGTTTTGCGCTCGACATGCGCTACATGAGTGCACACTCTATCGAGAAACTCACGATCGTGAGAAATGAGTAGTAATGTGCCTGCAAAACTTCTAAGCCACTGCTCTAACCAAAGAACGGCGTCTAAATCTAAATGGTTGGTGGGTTCGTCTAGCAGCAATAAATCGCTGGGGCACATCAATGCCTGAGCTAAATTTAATCGCATACGCCACCCGCCTGAGAACGAACTAACCGATAACGCGTGTTGGTGTGTGTTAAATCCTAGGCCGTTTAATAACGCGGCCGCTTGCGAATTAATTTGATAAGCGCCCGCATCTTCCAATGCGGCTAACGCCTGTGCGTACTCCACACCGCCCTTAATTTCTGCATTGTGTGCATTAGATTCTAATTCTCGATACGTTTTATGACCATCAATTACGTAATCGAGCGCGGCTCGTTCCACAGCCGGGGTATCTTGTGCAACATGTGATAATCGCGTGCCTTGCGGATAGCCAATAGAGCCATCGTCACAATCTAAATGCCCTAGCACCATCTGGAACAAGCTGGATTTACCACAGCCGTTTTTGCCCACAACGCCTGCTTTTTGGCCCGCATGAATGACCAGATTGACGTCTTCGAATAAAACGGTGCCGTCACGTCGACAGGCGAGTTGCTGGAAGCTCAGCATAAGCAGGATGTTACCGAGCTTGAGGACACCCCATGATACGGCTTTTCGCTTCCTGATAAACTTTGCGCTGATTCATTCATAAGTTTTACTAAAGGGCCCAAAATGCTGAAAAATATCTGGTTAGCGCTAATCGCTCTCTTCGCTGCAATTCACCTAACTGGCTGCGGAATTAACAACATTCCCACCTACGATGAAAGCGTTAACGCCCGATGGAGCGATGTTCAAAACCAGTACAAACGCCGTGCAGATCTCATTCCGAACCTGATTGAAACCGTAAAAGGTTTTGCAAAGCAGGAAGCGGATGTGCTGCAGCAAGTTACTGAAGCGCGCACTAAGGTAACCCAAACGACGGTGTCACCGGAAATTCTATCTGATGAATCCATGTTTCAACAGTTTCAACAAAATCAAAACGCACTGAGCGGCGCTTTGTCAAAAATGATGCTGGTGGTAGAGAACTACCCGGATTTAAAATCGAACGAAAACTTCCTTCAACTGCAAAACCAGTTGGAAGGCACAGAAAATAGAATAGCGGTTGCACGCCGTGATTACATTCAGGCCGTTGAGCGATATAACACCGAACTTCGAACCATTCCAGGGCGGTGGTGGCACCAATTTATGTACTCAGAAATGCGTCCAAAGGCCACTTTTTCAACCGATGCTGAAGATTTCGAAACACCGGACGTAAATTTTAACAGCGACAATCAAGGCTAGTGTGATGCACGGTGTTCGCGCCCTACTATTATTCGCATTAAGCCTCTGGGTCATTGCTGCATCAGCCCAACCCAGCCTTCCCTCCTTAACGGGGCGCGTGGTTGATAACGCTAACATACTGGATGCGGCAACTCGCGCGCAGCTCAGTGCTCAACTTGAAGCCCATGAAGCCGAAACGTCTAATCAAGTGGTGGTGGCCACTATCAACAGTCTGGAGGGGTATGACGTTGCAGACTATGGTGTTCAACTGGCACGGCACTGGGGCATCGGAACGAGCGAAAAAAACAACGGCGTAGTGCTGCTGGTGGCACCGGCAGAGCGTAAAGTAAGAATTGAAGTGGGCTATGGCTTAGAAGGCGCCTTGCCCGACGGCATGGCAGGTGACATCATTCGTAAACGCATATTGCCAAAGTTTCGAGAAAACGATTACCCAGGCGGCGTAAAGTCTGGGGTCAATTCTGTGTTATCCGCCATTGCAGGCGAATACGAATACGTCCCATCATCAAAACGCTCAGGCAAACAAACTGGTTTAAACGCCATCGTTCCGATTATCTTTATAAGCATCGTGTTGATCTCCCAAGTCGCGCGGCGTAAATTTAACAACCGCCGAGTGAGCCACGCCATCGTACCCGGTGGTTTTGTTGGCATGATGGCATTGATTATTAGCAACAATCCCTTCATAGGCATTGCCGTGGGTTTAGGCATGTTCGGGCTTGTTTACGCAACGGCTAAAAAGTCATCGTCATCGGGCTCAAACGCCTATCGCCAAAATCACCATCCACATAATCAAACGCGAGATCGCGGCAATGTAAACAGCGACGGCCACGGCGGGTTCGGTGGTGGGGGTGGCGGGTTCGGTGGCGGTGGTGGCGGTTTTGGGGGCGGCGGCGCTTCAGGAGGTTGGTAACATGAGCATCTTTACCACGGCCCAGCACAACACACTGAAACAAGCCATACAAACGCTTGAAAAAGGTGTGGTGGGTGAACTTGTGGTTGTGGTGGCGAAGTCCAGCGACAACTATCGATTTATTCCCACGTTATGGGCAGCACTTGCCGCATTGGCATTACCTGGCTTATATCTTTTAGGGCAATGGCTGTTTTCTGGTGGGTGGTCTGATGAACTCACTGAAGAATCCAAAATGTCGCAAGTTTATTTTGCTCAGGTTGCACTGTTCTTTGGTTTATTGCTGTTATTTCATTGGTCACCTGTGCAACGGGTCATTGTGCCCTCTTATGTTCAGCGCCAACGCGCATCACGGTTTGCTCAAGAACAATTTCTAGTTCAGCAGCTGCACCACACTACCGATCGCTGCGGGGCAATAGTGTTCATATCGTTACTAGAACACCATGTGGAAATTATGGTGGATAAAGGTTTATCGGACCACGTTGACAACACTTATTGGCAGGGCGTAATCTCAAGAATGTCGCCGTTGTTGCAACGCGGAGATGTTGCAGGAGCTTGCGAGGTAGCAATCGATGCTGTGTCTGAAACTATGCACATCCACTGCCCGCGTGATTCAAATTCACCTAAAGACAACGAACTGCCCGATCATGTTATCGAGCTTTGAGTTTGCCCGCTAACGCAAAGGTTAGAATCGCCCCAGGCACCAACATCAGTAAGCCAATGCGAAGTGAAAACAATTGAGCTATACCACCGATGAGGGGCGGAGATATCATCATGACACTAAACGCTGCAATAGATAAATAAGCCACGTTATCTTCACGATGCGCATCGTTAACACGAGCCACGGCGCTCATGGTGAGTGGATAAACAATCGCCACCCCAGCACCTGCTAAAGCTGCGCCAAGTAACGCCATCGGAACGTTTGCAGCCGTGGCAAACAGGGCGATGCCCAACGTGGCAGCCACTCCCGACAAACGCACAACCAACACATCCCCCCATCGCTCGGCTATCCAATCACCCGATAAGCGCATCGCGGCCGAGATGGCAGCGAACACAGCGAAGGTATAGCCTGCGATGCGTGCATCGGTGTGCAGCTGTTCTCGCATGAACACCGCTGACCAATCCATGATGGAGCCTTCCACAGCCATGATGCCCATCGGTATTAAGCACATGATGAAAACAGGCCCAGTCAATGGAAAGCGTGTATTTGATTTTGCATTATCAGTTTTATTTGCATCGGTGACCTTGTCGACTGGTAAGGGCGTTGTAAACGTCAGTTGCCGTGTTGCGAAAAAACTGATGAAAACGGTTAAGGGTGCAAGAATTAAAAATTGATTTAACACACTCACCCCTTGTTGGCCAAACACCGGCCCTCCCAAGAGGGCACCGAACATAGCCCCCAAACTCCAAAATCCATGACAACGAGACATTATCCGTTTATCAATACGGCGCTCTATAGAATCGGCTTCTACATTAGACGCAATTTCCAGCACACCCACAACAAGCCCGCAGCAAGCCAAGGCGATAGCCAGCGTGGCGGCACTACTTGAGGCGGCAACGAGTATAAAAGCCAGAACCCAAGCGCTTAAAGCGATGAGTAGAATTCGTGCAATGGGGTACTGTTTAATGATAGGGCTGGCAATGGATAATGCGGTGATCGTGCCGGCAGGAAGCGCAAGCAGTACCAACCCTAAAACCCCTTCGGATAAGGCTAAATTGGTTTTAACATCGGCGATGCGCGGCAACCAGCTACCTAAAACAGCCGCTTGAATAAAAAACACCGCAAATATTGCTATTTGCGGTGTTCTGGTTTCGACCCGCGGTGGGTGGGTTGAAGAAACTGATGAAGAAGGTTGTGTAATGGACTTTACTTTGCGCGTCTTTTCTTAGACGACATTGTAACGATTTTGTCACCGCCCATAATGTCTAATTCTTTTAAGTACTTACGAAATTCTTCGCCTACTTCATGATGCTCCAAAGCGAATTCGACTTGCGCTTTTAAGTAACCCATTTTGCTACCGCAATCGAATCGGCGGCCTTCAAAGTTATAGGATAGAACGCGTTGCTCAGCCAATAATGCAGCGATAGCATCGGTAAGCTGAATTTCGTTACCCGCCCCACGCTCAGTTTCGGCGAGAAAATCAAATACACGTGGCGTCAAGATGTAACGACCCACAACGGCGGTTGTACTGGGCGCATCTTTAATATCCGGCTTTTCGATAATGCCGTTAACTTCCATTAAACCAGGCTTCACTTCAATGCCATCAACGATGCCGTAGCTACTTACATCCTGCTTAGGAACTTGTTGTGTGCCTAAAATTGAGCAGTGTTGATAATTGAAGACATCAACCATTTGCGACAAGCAAGGTTTTGCAGAGAAGTTGATTAAGTCGTCAGCGAGGATAACGGCAAACGGCTCGTCATTAACCACTGGGCGTGCGCAAAGAACCGCGTGTCCCAAACCTAAGGCTTCGGATTGACGAATGAATACGCACTTCACGTGACTAGGCAAAATACCGCGCAGAATTTCCAGCATTTTATCCTTGCCGCGCGCTTCTAGCTCACGCTCCATTTCATAGGCGGTGTCAAAATGATCCTCGATGGATCGCTTGTTTCGACCGGTAACGAAAATGAGCGTATCGATGCCTGCGGCCACAGCTTCTTCTGCAGCATATTGAATCAGCGGCTTATCAACCACTGGCAGCATCTCTTTGGGATTGGCTTTAGTGGCGGGTAAAAATCGAGTTCCCATCCCTGCAACGGGAAACACGGCCTTTTTTATAGTCTTCATATAAAATGTGATGCTAGTTGTTACTGAGCACAATGCTCAATTAATTGAGAATCTTCTGATAAGATCAGCAGATCCCACTGTCCTTTTTTCTGCGAGCTTCCACAATGACGTTTGTCGTAACTGAAAACTGCATCAAATGTAAATACACCGACTGTGTCGAAGTATGTCCAGTCGATTGCTTCCACGAAGGCCCCAATTTTCTTGTCATCGATCCTGAAGAATGTATCGATTGTTCTCTGTGCGAGCCAGAGTGCCCAATCAATGCAATCGTTGCAGAAGAAGACATGAAACCCGAAGATGAGCCGTTTCTTGCTCTCAACGCTGAGCTATCCGCTATCTGGCCTGTTATCACCGTTCAGAAGGACCCTCCAGAGGATTCAAAAGAATGGGAAGACAAGCCCGACAAGTTGCAATTCCTAGAACGATAAATGCCGAAGTGAATTAACCAAGAATCAAGCCAGTGGGCCTGAACCTCAGGCCCAGGTGCATAGACTAACGCGAGAAATGTGACGCGTCAGTGAATTTGTACCGTTTAAGTGTTTCAGTCTGTATACGTTCGCTTACCGCGTATCCCAGTCAGTAGCTCGTAGCTTATGGTATTCGCAGCTTTTGCTAGATTCTCCACCGGGTGTTCTGGGCCCCAAAGCGTTATAAGTTCTCCTAACGTTGGTAGCTTATCTAGCATGCGACAATCGATGGCTATTGAATCCATCGACACACGACCGATGATGGGGCAAGTTTTGTTTCGAATTTGCACAGTCGCCGTGTTATCAAGAACCCTCGGCAAGCCATCGCCATACCCAATGGCGGCGTACGCAACGTGCATATCTTCTGGGCAGCGATAGGTTTCGCCATAACCCACTGCATGGCCCTCTTTCAAACGCTTTACTGACACTATGGGAGCTTGCACGGTCATGGCAGGCTTTAAAAGCTTGTCAGAATCTTTATGGCAGCTCACTGGATGACTTCCGTACAAGCCAATGCCAACACGAGCCCAATCACTGCGGGTGTCTTGCCAAGCTAGCACGCCTGCTGAATTAGCCAAACTAAAGGCTAGATTTGATTGTTTGGCAATCGCTGTGAATTTTTGTGTTTGCAGAGCCGTTAAGGGATTATCTAGTTCATCAGCACAGGCTAAATGACTCATCACTCCACGCCAACGCAGTTGATCGTTCTTCAAATGTTCCACGGCAGATTCTAAACTTACGCCCAATCGCCCCATGCCGGTTTCAATTTCTAACCACACTTCGATATCGATGGCGTTTCGGTGCGCTTGTACCATGGCTATCTGAGCATTATCGTGAAGTACGGGCCACAAACCATGCTGAAAAATAGTGTCAATATCCTCATCATCTTGAGGGCCCTGCATCACTAAGATGGGCTGTGCGATGCCAGCGTCTCGAATGGCTACACCCTCGCCCACTGTTACCACAGCAAACCCGTCGGCCACACTGGATAAGTAACTGGCGACAGCCTCTAAGCCGTGACCATAAGCATCGGCTTTCAATACCGCAAAGGTGTTAGATGCTGCCCGTTCTTTCAGCACTTGGTAATTGTGAGCAACCGCGTCCAAATGCACAGTGATTTGTACAGAACGTGGGTAATTACTGCTGGTGCTCATGGGAGGATTTTACGAAAATTCGCCGCTATAAACTTCTGGAGAATAGTTTTCGAATCGTGTGTACTTGCCCAAGAACGTTAAATCAACAGAACCAATTGGTCCGTTTCTCTGTTTTCGGATGATAACCTCAGCCTTGCCTTTGTTGTCTTCCGAATCGGTGTTGTACACTTCATCTCGATAAATAAACATGATCACATCAGCGTCTTGCTCAATTGCACCAGATTCACGTAAGTCTGACATAACCGGTCGTTTATCTGGGCGTTGCTCCAAGCTTCGATTCAACTGAGATAACGCAATAACGGGAACTTCTAATTCCTTCGCGATGGCTTTTAACGATCGTGAAATTTCAGAGATTTCATTCGTTCTGTTCTCACCACCACCGGCAATCTGCATCAGCTGCAAATAATCGATGACAATTAAACTTAACCCATGATCACGGTGCAATCGCCTTGCACGTGCGCGTAAATCGGTGGGTGTTAGGCCAGCCGAGTCATCGATGAAAATATTACGTTTATCATTCAGTAACGTGATGGCAGAAATAATTCTTGACCAATCCTGTTCACTCAAACGACCGGTTCGAAGTGCGTTCAATTCCACGCGCCCAAGTGATGCGATCATTCGCATGGCTAATTGATCTGCAGGCATTTCCATACTGAAAACGGCAACGGGCGCCGGCGCTTCAAGCGCTGCGTATTCAGCGATGTTCATGGCGAATGTGGTTTTCCCCATGGAGGGGCGCCCTGCCACAATCACAAGATCGGAAGGTTGTAAGCCACTGGTTAATTCGTCTAGGTCATCAAAGCCTGTCGATAAGCCAGTGATGGCCTCTTTGTTTTCAAACAGAAAATTGATGCGCTCAACGGCGGTACCAAGCACAGTGGTGATATCAATAAAACCACCAGCCGCTGTGGCCGATTGATTGGCGATACCAAGCACTTTTTCTTCTGCTACATCCAGAAGTTCTTTACTGTTTTGGCCATCAGTTGAGAAGGCCGAATCGGCAATATCGTTAGCCACAGCGATTAGCTGTCGTTTTACCGATCGTTCGCGAACGATCTCGGCGTAAGTAACGATATTATCAGCGCTAGGCGTCTCTTCTGCCAGAGCCCCAATGTAGTGAAGCCCTTCGGCATCTTCTAGTAACGCGCGCGAATCTAACCAGTCTACGACGGTAACTACATCGGTTGGCTGGTTAGCGGCCGCAAGGGCTGCAACCGCACGAAAAATTATGCGGTGGCTGTAGAGGTAGAAATCATTTTCATTAACGATTTCTGCCACTCGATCGAACGCGCCACCGCCGAGTAACAGGCTGCCTAATATCGCTTGCTCACCTTCTACCGACTGAGGAGGCTTGCGCACTGAATCCATCTCGGCAGAGATGAAATCAGGTGCGATGTCGTCCGGCGGCAAGGACATTGAGTATCAAACAACCCGTGGGTTATTCTTCTTCACCAACCACATTGATGGTGACTTCCACATTAACGTCGGCGTGCAAATGAACCGTAACAGGATGCTCACCAACAACACGTAATGGGCCTTCTGGTAAGCGAATTTCCTTTTTCGCAACTTCAGCACCTTCTGCACTGATGGCCTGACGAATCTCTTCGGTGCCAACTGAGCCGAAAAGCTTGCCTTCGGTTCCAGAACGGGATGTAACAGTTACCGATAAGCCTTCTAATTTAGATGCACGGTCTTTGGCATCCGATAAAGCTTTGGCTTGCGTTGCTTCTAGCTCAGCGCGTCGTGCCTCGAAGGCTTCAATATTTGACGGCGTTGCCATTTCCGCTTTGCCTTGTGGCAAAAGGAAGTTTCGAGCAAAGCCTGCTTTAACGTTTACAAGGTCGCCTAATGAACCTACGTTATCGATTTTCTCAAGCAAGATAACTTGCATGTTCTTTTCCTCTTAAAACTACTGGCGCGGTAAGCGCCGTATGTTGTCTATGAAACCAATCGCACCCACCAGCAAGGTGACAGGTTGAACGAACATCAGCATAAGGTACACACCTATCAACCAGCCAATACCCAGTGAACGAGTTTTGACCAAGGCGTGTATCACTGCCAGCCCCTGAAGTAACAGCGGAATTAGCGCAAGCGTTGCGACAGCAATGCCCAGCGCACCCCCTGAAAAGATGCCAATCAGTAATAAAGCAAGACATAAAATACCGACTTGCTTGCCAAAATACAAAGCGTGAAACTCACGCTGAAAACCGCCGGGGTTGAACAATCGAGCCTGCCCCGAACGCGCTAAAAACAAACCAGCGGTTGCAAACACCAAAACGGTTATGCCTGCCCCCGCTTGTAACAACGACACCAACTGAGCTTCTGTAAGAGACCCCATACCAGAGGGTTCTTCGGAAGAGAATTCAGCCGGTGGCGCGGCTAAAATCTTCAACCGCTCTACCGCCATAGTCCAAAAGCCTTCCATCGGTGCTTTTAGGACCAGTAACGTAAGAACAGTGACCAAACTAAAAACTAACACGCTACCGATTGCGGCAGGCAAGTTAGAGGTTCGTCGTAACACCTCGCAAGCCAGGGCCGTAGGTATCCATAGCCCTGGTGCCAGTACGCCAACCGAACTTGCTGACAAACCGGCTAACGCAACAACCATTAACGCTGCAACCACCCCAATTCCGATGGTTGTTATGGCGGCTTGTGGCCCACCACGTAGCGTTGCAAAACCCACCACCATTGCGCTTATCGCAAGAAACGGCGGCACCACGATTCCCACTAAGAACAACGCCGCCGCAATTAAACCGGCAGCGTAAGGCCCTCGTTCAGCCCATGTGAGTAGCGCGAACAGTGGTCAAGTAACTTAATGCGCGTCAGTGTAAGGCAGCAGCGCAAGATAACGCGCACGCTTAACTGCCTTAGCTAGCTGTCGTTGGTATTTGGCTTTAGTACCGGTAATTCTGCTGGGTACGATCTTGCCAGTTTCTGTAACAAAGCCTTTCAGCAACTCAAGATCTTTGTAATCGATCTCGGTGATGCCTTCAGCGGTGAATTTGCAGTATTTACGACGTCGGTAATAACGTGACATGAGTTGTGTTCCTGTAATTGAGCTTTAAGATTCGCTGTCGACAGCGGTTTCTGCGCCAGCGTCGTCGACATCAGCATCAGCAACAATGGCTTCAACGTCTGCATCGTCAGCTTCATCGTCCGAGGGACGTCGCTCTTCGGCTTTTGACTCATCTTTCTTAATGAGCGGTGATGCACCCGTGGCAGGCTTGCTCATCAACATCACCATGTGGCGAATAACCGCGTCGTTGAATTTAAATGCGCTGGTTAATTCATCAACCGCAGCCTGATTACACTCGATGTTTAGCAGTGTGTAATGGGCTTTATAAACCTTATTAATGGGGTACGCCAATTGCCGCCGGCCCCAATCTTCTTGGCGATGAATAACGCCGTCGTTAGCTTCAATAATGCCGCGATAACGCTCTACCATGGCAGGAACTTGCTCGCTCTGGTCCGGGTGAACCAGAAATACTATTTCGTAATGTCTCAACAGATAACTCCCTGTGGATTGCTGCCCGCTAAACCAAGATGCTAAGCACCGTTAGGTTAACTGGACAAGGAAGAAGGCAAAATTGCCTTACAAAGCCTGCCCATTTTACAGACAAGAGCCTACTTCTGCAAGCGTTGGCGAACCACCTCAAACACCGTCACACCGGTTGCAACAGAGACATTTAGGCTGGACACCGTGCCCGCCATGGGGATGCTGAAAAGCCCATCGCACGCATCGCGGGTAAGCCTTCGTATACCGGCGCCTTCTGCCCCCATCACCAACGCCACTGAACCCGTGAAATCTTGTTGATACAGAGGTGCATCGGCGGCATCGGTCGCCCCAAAGACCCAAATACCGGCCTGCTTCAGCTGTTCAAGTGTTCGAACCAAATTAGTCACCTGGAAAAACGGTGTGGAATCGGCGGCCCCTGCCGCCACTTTTCTGACAACCGGTGTAAGGCTTGCCGATCGGTCGGATGGTGCAATCACCGCGTGCACCCCAGCCGCATCGGCTGATCGCAAGCAAGCGCCCAAGTTGTGCGGGTCTTGCACACCGTCTAGAACCAGCACCAGCCATGGCTCCGGGTGAGATTTTAAATGCGATAATAAGTCTTTCGGGGCTAGTGCTTTACTCAGTTCGTGCTCAACCATCACGCCCTGATGGTCATCATGACCCAATTCTTGCGTTAATGTTTCACGACTGACCGATTGCACGGACAACTCTCGGCGTTTGCACAGCTCACGGATGGACTGAGTGCGATCATCGCTGCGGGCCATTACCACTCGGTGAATCGTTACATCATGATTTTTCAGTATGGCTTTGGCCGCGTGTATGCCAAAGGTTTTCTGACTTTTAACGTTGGACACTCATTCTCCATTAAATGCTGACAATAATTGCTGACAAACGGTGTGGTTGCGGGTGGTGATAACCGCGCGTAACCTAGCATTCAAATTTTCGCCCACAGTTCGAAGTATAAGTGATCTATGAATACACAAACAAAAGACACCCAGCCTAATAATTCTGGCAAACGAAAGCTTTTGATTACCGGCGGCTCTGGCACTGTGGGCATGGCGTTCATGCGAGAGTACCGAGACGAATTTGAGTTTTACAACATCAGTCGCAACGAAACGTACATTGCAGAGCTTGAACGAGAATTCCCCGATGCTATTTCTTATGTTGCTGATATCACCGATGGTGATCGACTGACCAATATATTTTTAAAAGTCAAACCCGATGTGGTTATTCACGCAGCGGCGTTGAAACACGTAAATTTAGCCGAGTTACACCCGTCAACTACGGTGGAAGTTAACATTCTGGGAAGCTTGAATGTTATTAAGGCGTGCATACGTGCAGAAGTACCTATCGCTGTAGCCATCAGCACCGACAAAGCATGCCAGCCTGAGAACATTTACGGGTATTCCAAAAAAATTACTGAACAGTTGTTCATGGAACATTACAACGAAAATACAAAATTTTCCTGTGCGCGCTTTTCAAACGTTGCAGGCTCAAACGGCTCTGTTATTCCCTTTTGGATAAAGTCTGCCAAGAATAACGAGCGCTTAAAACTCACCGATGCGCGCATGAACCGTTTGATGTTTACAGTGCAAGAGGCTGCCCAGCTGATTCGTCAAACAATTGCTTACACAGAAATTTCTACCGAATCTTTCGTTCTATCTCGCATTATGAAGTCAGTAAACATGCGCGAATTAGCCAATGTTATTTCCAAAGAATTTGGTGATAAATCAGAACCAGAGATCGTGGGGTTACGACCCGGTGAGCGTCTAAACGAATCTCTGGTAAGCCAAGTGGAACTCAGTAATGCCTATTACACTGAAGACGGTGAACATATCGCACTACACACCGATAATTTCGGCAGTAAAAGATTAACGGAAGAGCTATCCTCGTTAACAGCTGAATACATGGATGATGATGAAATTAGATTCTTGTTTCAAGACGAATTGACATCGTCTTAACCCGAACCGGAGCCACATAGCCCATGTTACTGTTTTTATTTATTCTGTCGGCAGGGTTCGTCGTTTACGTGTACGCCCTATTCCCTGTTTGGCTTCACTTTCGTGCAAAGGGCAAACCCGAACTGAGCGCACCTGAGCCTGAAACTTGGCCCACAGTCAGTGTCGTCATTGCAGCGCATAATGAGGCTGCCAACCTGCCTGTAAAATTTCAATCGCTCTCCGAAATGGACTATCCAGCAGACAAAATCGAGTGGGTGGTGGTCTCTGATGGCAGTTCTGATAATACTAAGGAAGTGGCCGCCGACTGGTTCGATGGCCACGACAACCGCACGCTAATTCACCTTGACACCCCACACGGTAAATGTGGCGCTTTAAACGAAGGCGTTGCGAAAGCCACGGGCGATATCATTTTGTTTATGGATGCTCGGCAACCTATTTCACCGAATACACCGAAACGCTTAATCCCTTTTCTAATGGACCCACAAATTGGTGCGGCCACTGGAGAACTCATATTATCTGAAGATTCAAGCCTAGAGGCGGCCAACTTCGGATTGTATTGGCGTTATGAAAAATGGATACGTGACAACCAAAGCCGGTTGTTTTCGACCACAGGTGTTACCGGCGCCTTATACGCCATACGACGAAAAGATTTCAAACCAAACCCTATGGGCACCTTGTTAGACGATTTCGATACGCCCGTAGGCTTGTTGAAAGACGGCAAACGCACTGTGTTTGTACCCGGCGCTTACGCATTCGATGCCGCAGCCGATGACATTCACCAAGAATTTCGCAGGAAAGTTCGTAACTTAGGGGGTAACTGGCAATCATTCAGTCACAACCCATGGCTTTACCATCCGAAAAAAAATCCTGTTTGGTTACAGTTCGTCTCCCACAAGCTTGGTCGCTTGTTGGTACCTTGGGCATTAATCATTGCTTTTCTGACAGCACTGTTTGGGCTGTTCGCTGGTAGCGGTTTTTTAACGCTAATGCTTATTCTTCAAATTATTTTTTACGCAGTTGCTATCGCAAG
>CALHNS010000024.1 GCA_938035125.1 uncultured Granulosicoccaceae bacterium
ATGGAAAACCTAGCTGGGTGGTAGCTTCAAATCGCGTTAAAAGCTCGGTAACCGTTGGGGGTATTTCTTCGAAACTTGCGGTGCCGTGCAAAACCTGTTCTTCATAGATCGCTTGAATCGCGTCAAAATCGCCCACTTCACCGTCACGAATAATTAAAGTCGATTGATCCGCTTTACTTTGCATGGGATAAAATTGTTAAATGTATGCGCACTAAATTATACTTGCGCGTAAATGTAAGTGCACTAAAACAAATTCGAAAGCAACACACCAATAGCTAAGCGATGCTGAAAGTGATCGTAGTCGATCAAAGAATTGCCGTAGCCGTTAAAGTACTGCACAACCCCACGAAACCTTTGAAACAGTGGGAAACTAACGTAGGCTTCTAATGCACCTTTACGGGTGGTTGGGTTGCCTCGAATATTGGCAAAGTAATTGAACCGACTGCCACGCCAGCCAAAAGACAGTTGGCCGTGCCCCATGAAATCCAGTATATCCGGGTTGTCGTCACCCGCTGCCGCACCGGGCACTTCTCTCTCCTCTTCAGGTATTCGGTACCACGGCTGAATGGAGCCAAAAAATCGCTCTCCCTCAAGAGCTAATACACCGTAAACACGATTCCAACTTCTAGACAAGCCTTGAACTTGCCCGTTAGATTGATGCTCTAGCCCAATCGTTGCTGAAGGTCGTAAACCGAATGGCCGCCAACGAAGCGGTACCGTGTAAAACACCTCTGGCTGATAATTCGTTTCTCGAAACGGGCTGGACACATCGTTGGAATACAGTTGCCACCATGCTTCTAACGTTAATCCTGCTTGTAAAGAATCGTTGCGAAAAAACAATGAGTCATTATTCACCTGCACTTTCAAACTAATCTGGAAATTAACTTCCTCGGATTGATAAAACGAGCTAATTTCAGGGTTTATTTCATCGTAAACTTCACGATTCAATGCGCTGGTATAGCTGATAGGAAAAACATAATTTTGCTTATGAGCAACGAACACGTTCGGATTATCAACGGTCTCTTCTTCATCCTCATCGCGTTCTGCCAACACAGCAATGACTTCAACCGAATCCTCAATTTCAACCTGGTTGGGCTGCGCAAATACCGCGCTAAAACTGATAAGAACGTATATGGCCAGTATGTTAAATAAAGCGCAAAACGACTTCACGATGATTTTCCTGACTTTACAAACAAAGCGGATAACAGAAACAACACCGCAATAACACACACAATACTTGGGCCAGCTGGGGTATCGAAGCGCCAAGATAACCCTAACCCGCTAACCGCCGATACAGCGCCAACACCCACAGCCAGCATGGCCATGGATTCTGGGGTGCCGGCAAATCGACGCGCCGTTGCCGCAGGAATAAGTAGCAGTGCCCCGATTAATAAGGCACCCACCACTTTTATGGCAACCCCCACAACCACCGCTAGGGCAAGCGTCAATACCCAGTGTTCGGTGCGAGGATTCACCCCAGAGGCTTGCGCAAGTTCTTCATCAATGGTGGCGATCAGTAATCGGCGCCAGCGCCAAACCAACAAACTCAATACCAATAACACCCCCACCCATATCGAGAGCACATCAGTTTTCGTTACCGTTAAAATATCACCGAACAAGTAGGCGGTTAAATCGACACGCACACCCGATACAAAAGAGATAGCCACCAATCCAAACGCTAACGCCGAATGCGCTAATACGCCCAACAAAGTATCCATGGCATAGCCACGACCTCGCATCGCAGACACCGACATAGCCATCACTAAGGCCATCGCCAAGGCACCTAATAAAATGGATACCTCTAATGCCAGAGATAAGGCCACTCCCAAAATGGCGGCGTGCGCTGTTGCATCACCAAAGTAGGCCATTCGTCGCCACACAACAAAGCACCCCAACGGTGCTGCAATAACGGCAACGCCAACACCTGCAATGGCTGCGCGCCATAAAAAATCGTCTAACACATTCATTCTCAGTGATCGTGGTGATGGTGAGTGTGTTCGTGGCGATATAAAGCCAGCGCACCTTGAGTACCGCTTCCAAAAAGCGCACGGTATTCAGGAGCGGTAGCAACTTGTTCTGGCCGCCCTGCACAGCACACATGCCCATTCAAACAAACCACATGATCGGATGAGGCCATGACCACATGCAATTCATGGCTAACCATTAAAATCGCACAGCCCACTCGCTGGCGAATGTCATCAATTTGCCGATAAAAGGCTGCAGAGCCAGGTTGATCTAACCCTTGGGTTGGCTCATCTAATAACACCACATCGGGCTTGCCCAATAAAGCACGAGCCAGTAACACGCGTTGTCGTTGCCCACCCGATAATTCGGTAAATTGGCTTTTCGCAACATCTAACACCCCTGCCTCATCAAGCGCTGCATCACTTTGTTGTTTACTGATTCTGTTCGGCAAACTTAATAAGCGTTCCACCGATAAGGGTAAAGTGGGATCGATATTGACGGTTTGCGGCAAGTAACCCACACGAAGCGATGCTTTCTTTTTCACATTACCTGAGCTAAGCGGCAGACCACCAATTAGCGCTTTGAGTAACGTGGATTTACCCGACCCGTTCGGACCCACAACCGTGGTTATTTCACCTGAAAAAACACTGAGATTAACCTGATCAAGGATTAGCTTGTTGCCACGTTTTACCGACAACGAGTGCGCTTGTATTAACGGCAATTCGGACATACACCCTCCGCTTCCACCACCGCTTGCTCAATAACAAAGCCTGCATCTTTTGCGGTTCGCCCTAGGGCGCCACGAGATAGCTGAGGGTGAATCTCTGCCACCGCTTCACAGATTCGGCAGATTAAAAAAGCAGGATTATGATTCGTTTCCGGTGTGGTACAGGCGATAAAAGCGTTCAATCGCTCCACTTTATGGGCAAAGCCGTGCTGAACAAGAAAATCCAAGGCGCGATAAGCCACCGGAGGCTGGGATTTCCACCCATCTTCGCTGAGTTTTTCCAAAATATCGTAGGCCCCTAAGGCGCGGTGCTCTGTTAGCAGCAATTCCAGCACCCGCTGACGAATGGGCGTTAACTGCAACCCAGCCTTCTCGCATTGATCGGTGGCGTGCTGCACACCCCGTTTTATACATTGGCGGTGATTGTGGCTTTGAAAACTCATTTTTCTCGGTTACTGTAAGAAAACTGCGTTATTGGAATGTTATAATATATCACTATGAACGCCTTTCAAGCTATAGCAATTTTTACCTGTCTAATGCTCACAACGCTCCAGCAGGCTTACGCAAAATCCACCCCGTTGAATATCGTGGTGGATATACCGTTTGTGGCATCGCTCGTTGAAGAGATGGTTGGCACTGAAGATTCCATCGTTAGCTTAATTAACGAAAACAATTCTCCGCATTCATTCTCACTTCGCCCGCGTTCAGTGCGTTCGCTGCAAGGGGCCGATTTAATTATCACAGTTGCTGAAAGCCTTAGCCCCAATATCACGCAAGCGCTGTCAAACATAACGGATGCTCGCGTATTGAATTTAGCAGGCGCTCCTGGCATGCTGCATTTGCCTTCGCGCAATCAGCACGACCATAACGCATCCATTGAAGAACTTGAAAAAGCCTCACAACGCGCCTTGGCCAATGAGCCTGAATTGGCTTACACCCGTATCGATCCACACCTGTGGTTAAACCCTTTAAATGTTGGTGTTATGGTGCAAGCAATACGGGATGAACTCTCATCGCTTGACCCATCAAGAGCGCAAATGTTTGAACAAACAGCGGAAACAATGCGCGATAATTTGCGCCAGTTTGATGAACGGCAAAAAAATCTTTGGAGCAATGCAACAGATCGTAACTTCGTTAGTTTGCACGATGCCACCTACTACTTTGAATACCAGTACCAGCTGATATCTAAAGGAAGCTTATTCGCCGATACTCACACACCTGCCGGCGTGCAACAACTAAAAGCACTGAAATCTATCATCAAGACCGATAGTGTGCGCTGTGTAGTAACCGATGCCAATACACCACAAGCGTGGGTAAATACCTTAACAGAAGGCTTAGATGTCTCTTCCGTATCGATTGACATTCTGGGCCTCTACCCAGAAGACGCTAACTACATAACCACACTGAATCACTTAGCCGATTCGTTCGCAAAATGCTTGCGATTAAGCACCGAATAATGCGTTTTTATCTTCAATTAGCCAGGGTTCACTGAACGTATATTCTTCAAGGTTATTTCCGTTCCCACCGATTCGGTCCACCACTGCAAATAAGGCTGGTTCACTCACAGGCGTTAACACACCATGCCAAGTATTTCGATGATAATTCACCCCTTGGGCACCATTGGTAGCAAATGCATGAAGCGCGTTCGGGCTGCCCTCTTTATCGCTTGCCACTATCACTAAAAAAGGCAGGGCTTGCATGGGCAAAAAGGCTTGACTGCCCAATGGGTGACGCTCCACTAAGGTTAGAGTGTGTGGAAGTGCGTAGGCCTTTGCTTGAAACAGACTGATACCCACATTGCCGTCGTCGATAAACGATAAGTTTGCTAAATCATGAAAACGTGCGCAATTGCCTTGGTTGATCATGATGGGCGGCGTCTCGTTCAGTTCAATCACATCACCAAACGGTGCAAACGCATGCGCGGTTAATGGCTCAATTGACAGGGTTTGGCTCATGAATGATGCTCCTGCCAATGTTCAGCGATTTGCTGGCGCGTGCACACCCACACGTGATCGTGTGAATTCACATAATCTAAAAATCGTTTTAATGCGGCCGCACGCCCTGGCCTACCCACTAATCGGCAATGCAAACCGATGGACATCATTTTGGCTTGTGATGCACCTTCTTCATACAACACATCAAAACTATCTTTTAAATACTGATAAAACTGCTCACCCGAATTAAACCCTTGATTAGTTGCAAATCGCATATCGTTAGCATCTAACGTGTACGGCACCATCAGCTGGGAATAGCCGCCATTCGTTTGCCAGTAAGGCAAATCGTCGGCGTAGCTATCAGCGTTATACAAAAAACCACCTTCTTCTGCCACTAAGCGATGAGTGTTTGGGCTGCATCGACCTAAATACCAACCCTTAGGGCGACTGCCCGTTGCCGCTTCATGAATTCGAATGGCTTCAAGTAAATGTTCACGCTCCTCTAGTTCGCTCATGTATTGATAATCGATCCAACGCAGCCCGTGCGAGGCAATTTCCCATTTCGCCTCCAGCATGGCATTAACCACATCGGGGTTACGTTGCAAGGCGGTAGCAACTCCGAATACCGTTACCGGCAAATTGCGTTCGGTGAATAAGCGATGAAGGCGCCAAAAGCCTGCACGCGAACCGTATTCGTAAATTGATTCCATGTTCATGTGTCGCACACCGGTTAAGGCTGCAGCACCCACAATCTCCGATAAAAACGCCTCGGATGCACCGTCGCCATGCAACACGCAATTCTCACCGCCTTCTTCGTAGTTCACCACAAACTGCACAGCCAATCGGGCGTTACCAGGCCATGTAACCTTAGGTGGGTTGGCACCGTAACCCACTAAATCTCTGTCATAGTTGGAAGGTTCTGCCACAGCTTGCAATCTAAAGCGCGCAATACGATGAATTTCATGCAAGGCTCGATTAAATTCTGTGGTCTTATCGTTGGGTAAACGCTCTTCAAAGCCTTGTAAAATCTCATGGCGATTACTGTTTCGTACCGCCATGATGAACGGGTGAGAAAATTTTGCTTTGTATTCGGTATTAAGCTGTGTAAATCGATCAAGCTCACTTTGGGTGCATTGATCAAGACCTGCAGCGGCTTGTTCATCGGTGGAGTCTGCGGTTAAGTCCCCTGCAAGTGCTGCACGTCCAGCTAAATCGGGGTGGGCATTAATTAATCCTAATTGTTCATCGAAAGAGGCTTTGTCTAATTCTGCTCGAAAGCTTCGCACCATGCCTTCAACTGTTTCGTGCGAGTTGTTTAAGCCTTGGTCCCAAACGCGCTCGGCTAGCCAGGCAGAATGTTCATACAACGCACCAAAGCGCGCCACGAATTCAGGCTTTGAAAGGCTTAACACTTGCGGCAAAACGCAAGGGGCAAGGTTCGGATTACAGGGTTTGCTCATAGATTAAGCCGATCAATTATTTAAGAATACGAAAATACTCGCAGCCCAATATAGTCGTTTACGGCCACACGAGCCAGTCTGGCAGGCTACACTTGGGCAATCTGATGAATTCATAACGGCAATACCCATGGGCCAACTCACCACTCACGTGCTCGATACCGCGCAAGGACACCCCGGCCACGGCATCCGTATTGAACTAAGCCGCAGAGACGGCGATCAATGGGCGCTGATAAAAGAGGCGGTTACCAACAACGATGGCCGTGTAGATACCCCTTTACTCGACGGTGATGAATTTATGGTGGGCAATTATCAGCTTATATTTCATGCAGCTGATTATTTTCGTCGTGCCGGTATCAAACTCACAGAGCCTGCCTTCTTAGACGATGTGGTGATTCGATTTGGGGTAGCCAACGCCGATCAGCACTACCATGTGCCCTTACTAGTATCCCCCTACAGTTATTCCACCTACAGAGGCAGTTAAGCCATGGAAAGCTATGTCCTTGAATGGTTAAACCTTTTAGGTCGCTGGGCCCACGTTATAACCGGCATTGCTTGGATCGGCGCATCGTTCTACTTCATTTGGTTAGACAATAACTTAGAGGCCCCAAAACCAACAGCAAATTTAGACCCCGGCGTGGGAGGTGAACTTTGGGCTGTGCACGGAGGGGGCTTTTATCACTCTCAAAAATATAAAGTGGCACCGCCTGAGCTGCCCGCCAATTTACATTGGTTTAAGTGGGAGGCCTACACCACGTGGATAACTGGCTTTTTTTTACTGGCCTTAATGTACTGGTATCAGGCCGAGATCTATTTAATTGACCCAGCCGTTGCTGATTTATCAAAACCTGTGGCCGTTATTATTGGTGTTATTTGCATTGCAGGCGGCTGGGTTGTTTACGACCAATTGTGCCGATCACGCTTTGGTGAAAACGAACGCACAATGACGTTGTTGTTGTTTGTGTTTTTAGTGGTGGTATCGTTTGTTTTGTGCCAACTATTTTCAGGGCGCGGCGCGTTCATTCATTTTGGTGCCATGTTAGGTACGATGATGGTAGGCAATGTGGCAGCTGTAATTATGCCGGGCCAGCGCGATTTAATCGCTGCGAAAGAACAGGGCCGTGAACCAGACCCTATACATGGCATTCGAGCCAAACAGCGTTCGGTGCATAACACCTACTTCACATTACCTGTGTTACTGATCATGATCAGTAATCATTACGCCATGCTGCACGCACACCCCTACAATTGGCTTATATTAATTGGGTTATCCGTTGCCGGTGCAGCCATACGCGTTTGGTTTGTACAGCGCCATTTTGGTAAGCCGTCCGTTATTCCATTGGTTATCGCGTTCGGCTTATTAGCACTCATTGCCGCAGCCATTGCACCCAAACCCGCACCATCCATTGACGCTGGCACCAAGGTTCCTAGTTTAAGTGCTGTACACGCCATCGTCACAGAACGCTGTGCCTCTTGCCACGCCGATGCGCCCACACAACCAGGTTTTGCTAGCCCACCTAAAGGCATTGTATTTAATTCTGAAAGCGATACAAAAGCCCAAGCACAAACCATTTACCAACAAGCGGTGGTCACCAAAGCGATGCCCATTGGCAATTTAACCGGCATAACAGAAGAAGAAAGACAAGCCATTGATGTTTGGTTTAGGGATTCACAGCGATGAGTTATTACACACCACAAGGTGGCTTGCCGCCACAAACTCAATTAATGTCTGCCACCGACCGAGCGGTGGTCACACCTGCTTATACGTTTATTCCAAAGGGCTGCAATACCGACATAGTGACAATGCGATTACCGCATTGGAACGCCACTCGATTTTGGATGCTTGCACGCCCTATTGAAGGTTTTGCCACCACCTTTTGGCAATACATGGCTGAAATTGGTGCAGGTGGCGGCAGTGCATCTCCCGACAACGACACCTCGATTGAACATGCGTTATTTGTATTAAGTGGCGAACTTGAATTAGCGATAAACAACGGTATCCATACCATCACAGCAGGGCACTTCGCCTACATTCCGGCAGGCGCTACGTGGACTATAAAAAATAATCACGCTACCGATTCAGCAAGCCTGCAATGGATTCGAAAACGTTATCAACCGGTTACAGGCATTAATGCACCAGAACCCATCGTAATTAACGAACAATCGTTAAGCCCCACGGTAATGCCCGATACCAACGGTGCTTGGGCAACGACCCGGTTTGTCGATCCTGATGATGTAAGCCACGATATGCACGTAACCATCGTAACGCTAGCCCCAGGCGCTGTTATCCCGTTTTTAGAAACCCATGTAATGGAACACGGACTGTTTGTCATTCAAGGTAAAGGCGTTTATCGTCTAAACCAAGATTGGGTGGAAGTGGAGGCAGGAGACTTTATGTGGCTACGTGCTTTCTGCCCTCAAGCGTGTTATGCCGGTGGGCCTGAGCCGTTTCGTTATCTACTTTATAAAGACATGCATCGGCATTATGAGGGATAAGCATCGCACAACCTATCGATGCAAAGCTGACCATGCTTGTAGCGCCTTAAGAATCTGAAAAGCTGCTGAAATTGCCACAAGTTCAGGCTCTTTTCCAACAAGCGCATTACCTCCAATAGGGCAAATTAAACGCGCTAACGCATCATCTTGTTGAACATCATCAGTACGCTTTTGCCGCCATTGGCGTTCAAAACGCGCCCGTTTAGAATTCGACCCGATCATGCCGCAGTACGCTAAGTTCGGCATTGCAATGCCAGTCGCCGCTAATTCAAAATCTAAATCATGACGATGGGTGGTAATGAGCACCGCACTGCCCGCAGGAGCTTGGCTAACCACAGAAGATGCGGTGTCGGTCACCTCACAGTGAACATTACTGGGTAGCTCTGTTGGGAATTCTTCATAGCGCTCATCTAACCAATGTATGCGCACAGGGGCATCAGCAAGCACACGCACCAAAGCCCTACCCACGTGCCCAGCCCCACATAAAATCAATTGCATGGAATATGGCTCTACCACGTGCGTATAGTTTTCATCAACGGCTCTTTGATAGGTGGTATCGTTATCTAACGCTTGAATGGCTGCGTTAACCCATTGCTGCCAATTCGCTTGAACGGGTTCAAACAACAATTCAACTGAACCCCCACAACATTGCCCTAAACGATCACCCAGTGGAAAGCGTTCTCGAAAAAACTCATTGCCTTCCGTACAAGCACGAGCTTTTTCAATCGCAACGTATTCCAATCGGCCACCGCCGATCGTTCCCACCAGGGTACTAGGCAACACCAACATCGATGTTCCCACACCACGAGGTGCAGAGCCTTTTACCGC
Organism: uncultured Granulosicoccaceae bacterium; assembly: GCA_938035125.1. GTDB lineage: Bacteria > Pseudomonadota > Gammaproteobacteria > Granulosicoccales > Granulosicoccaceae > Granulosicoccus. The sequence continues at coordinate 9,408 of CALHNS010000024.1, forward strand.
GGTAACCGTAACCAAGGTTGCAGGGCTTGATTGGCTAAGTGCCTGCTTTAACGCACTGAGTAATGGCGCCGTTAAACTCATGTGGTTAATTCTGCCACGCGGTAAACAACATGTTGATCGAACTTAACAATAGAAACACAGCGAATACACGACGTAGTTTAAGTGCATCTAACTTATGCGCTAATGCAGAGCCAAAGGGGGCGGCAAACACGCTAGCAATGCCGATGATAAAAAACGCAGGAATACTGATGTAGCCTAAAGAACCCAGCGGCCTACCGGCAACGCCAAGGCCTGACCAAAGAAACGCAAGCGCTCCTGGTAAGGCGATAAATAGTCCGAACACGGCTGCTGTGCCCACAGCTCGGTGAATGGCAATAGAGCACATCGCTTGAACCGGCACCGCGATGGAGCCACCACCGATGCCCATCAATGCCGACAATAACCCAATCGGTGTAGTGACCAAGGCGGTTGTCAGCTTTTTTTTAGGTGGGGTTTTAGACAGCACCGGAGTTTTAGGCAACATTAAATTTAGGGACATGATGAGCGCAATGACACCGAAAATCATCAACAGATGGTTGGTCTCTAACACTTTTGACCCTAAGCCACCCAACGTAGCACCCAATATGATCCATGGCCCCCAAGTTTTTAATAAATCGATGTCAACCGATCCTTTCTTATGGTGCGCTCGCGCTGAGGATATCGATGTGGGTACAATGATGGCTAGCGAAGTTGCCACCGATAAATGCATGGTGATTTCACTACTGAATTCAAATGCTGTAAATAAATAGAACAACACCGGCACGATGATGATGCCGCCGCCCACACCCAATAATCCGGCCAAAGTGCCTGATGCCAAGCCGGTACACATCAGCCCGATCACCAATAGCGCTATTGACAGCAACGATAAATTGTTCATTAAAAAATGTTTTAACCGTTAAATCGAAACACCGCCATGAAAGAAGGCCGACATTCAGATTATCAAGGAGATTACGACTGTGCGCATTTTACGCCTATTTTCTATCGCCATTCTGCCCTTATGCCTTGATAGCCTTCACCGGCACAAGCTGGCACTTTGGCTTGCAATTTAATGACGAAGGGCCTGAAGCGTGGGGCCTTTTAAGCTACGGCCAAAGCACCAACCCTGCACAGCCTTGGTACACCGATCAGTCGTCTGCTTACGCTAATAAAGAAGCCCGACGCATCTTATTCACCGAGGCCGAGATAACCGCCGCCACCTTAGCCGAAGGACGCACCACGCTCTCTATTGAGTACTAGTTTGAAGACTGAACCCAATAGGGGTCGCTATGAGGCGCATCGGTGGCGCGTTCCAGATGAGCTTTGCGCCTGCGCGTGGCAAACTAACCCCATAAACCAACCTTTGAGAATTCATCAATGGCAAAGCTCCCCTCAAAAGCAAAAGTCGTCATTATTGGCCAAGGCGGAATCGTGGGCGCCTCCGTGGCCTACCACCTCATAGAACGCGGCTGGGACGACATTGTTGGCATCGACATGTCAGCGATCCCAACAGACGTTGGCTCCACCGCTCACGCATCCGATTTTTGCTACGCCACCGCTCACGATCAGATGACGTGTTACACCACCATGTACTCCATCGATTTCTTTGAAAAGCGCGGTCGTTATGCCAAAGTGGGCGGGCTTGAAGTTGCTCGCGTAGGTGATGACGAACGCATGGGAGAGCTGAAGAGAAAGGTAGCTTCGGGTAAAGCGTTTGGCACCAACGTACACATGATATCGGCGGCTGAAACCAAAGAAAAATTTCCGCTGATTGAAGAAGACATGATTCAAGGCGCGATGTGGGACCCAGATGCTGGTTTAGTCATTCCTCGATCACAAGTTGTTTCTGGCGAGATCGTGGAAGAATGCGTGGCAACAGGGAAGCTGCAAGTCTTCGCCAACACCGAAGCCACCGACTTATCCATAAAGGATGGACGCATCACAGGCGTTACCACCTCTCGGGGTCATATAGACGCAGACTATGTGGTGGTGTGCGCAGGCTTATGGGGTCGACTCATTGCCAACATGGCCGATGAAGATTTACCCGTGATGCCAGTGGATCACCCGCTATTGTGGTTTGGACCTTATGAAGAATTTGCCGGTACGGGTAAAGAAATTGGTTGGCCACTGTTGAGGGATCAAGGAAATTCTGCCTATTTGCGTGATACCGGAGACCCGAAAACTGCTGAGGGAGGCATGATCGAGTGGGGATACTACGAAGAAAAAGAACCACGCATGTGTCACCCTCGCGACTTACAGGAAAAAGAAGAAGCCCGGCTTTCACCTTCGCAGCGCGATCTGGAAGTAGAGCAAATCATGGAACCGCTGGAACGCGCCATGGAACTCACCCCCATTCTCGGCGAATTGGGCTTTGACGAAAAGCGTTCCTTTAATGGCTTACTCCAGGTAACTGCCGATGGTGGACCGTCTATCGGCGAGTCAACTTTAGTCGGCGGGCTGTGGTACGGCGTGTCTGTTTGGGTCAAGGATGGTCCTGGCACGGGTAAGGTAATCGCAGACTGGATGACCGATGGGCGCACCGAGCTCGATCATTTCGGCATCGACGTGTCGCGCTATTATCCGTTCCAGCAAAAAGAAGAATATATCCACGATCGTTGTTACGAAACTGCGTTCAAAAT
>CALHNS010000025.1 GCA_938035125.1 uncultured Granulosicoccaceae bacterium
AATCTTCACTACCGTCGAATACGAATATATCTATTCTCACAGACACACCCATTCCGCCTTCTGGCACCCAAACGAATTCGTCATCCCCAGTTAGCACGTCGTTGATGGGGGATATTCTCACCGGTACCGGTGGGGTTTCCAGAGGAATTGCACCAACACTTGGGAATTCATCACCCGGTATCGATAAAGTTGCCCCAATAGGCAATGACCCAGGCAATTGATCATCAGCTTCATAGAATCCAATTCCATTCTGCGGGATGGTGAACCAAGGGCCACTTGGACTATTAATAACGGTGATAGGCCCTGCGGTGACGAATGACGGGGGATTATCATTTTCCGAAGACGAACCGTTGTCATCAGCGAGTATTTCACAAGTATCAAGTTGTAATCGATTCGTGTAAAAATCCACAAACGTTTGCATGGATAATGGTTCGGCGTACTGGAATGTTCTTACAGAGATGTCACCGGTGCCAGACGGGAACCCATCTGGGAGGAATGATTCTGATCGGAGCGTTGAGATAGTAACCAGCCAGGGGTTGAATACTTGATCTGCTGGTTGACCACCCAAGCCGAAGAGCCTAAGGCCCGGCAGAGCAATGTCGTCATTAGCTTGCTCGTTGGCATCATCACCACTGCTGCAAGCGCTCAGCGTAAGCAGAACACCAACGGCCATACAAATGAATCTTCCCTTGATCACGGCAACACTTCCTAAGCTCTGGTAGGTTCAGGATACACACTGGTTATGATTGAGCCAACCTCCAAACATGCACCTCTTCAAATAATTGGCCATGAATAACGTCAACGCCATCAGCACGACATGCCTTACCCTTTGGCCGTTGCAGATTTTCATCACATGTAACGGCGTAAGATTCACCTAGCGTCACGATTCCACAAGTCATCGGCTTCTAATGTACTTTTATGGTAGTTCGATTGTTTTGTGCAACAGCTACATAATTTCCGCAAACCAACGGAATTATGTATCACTTGCACAATGAGGTAATTCAATCACTTGCATGGCTTTATATAGGCCATAAACCACGATTCACTTCCGAGGATTGGCTGTGCGCGGGTGGAAAGTATCGGGGGTTGCGGCCTTGATTATTATTTGCATTATTTTAGCTAACTTCTCTCTGTTCGCTTTTCCATTCAGCAGTACTGAAACGCCAACTGAAGTTCTTACTGAAGTCCCTGGTTTTGTCGGCTTCAGGCCAGCTTACGGAGACACTGTCGTTCGGGAAAACATGGAAACAAACATTAGCCGTTCTGGACTCCCCAAAGATATCAGTATAAAAAACACTGCCCCAGACAAATATATCTTTTCCATTCAAGAAACATTTAACAGCATATTTTTCATTAACAAGAATTCTCTGACCAAAGCCGCTTTTCCCTCCTATCGACAGTGCATTTTCATGAGCAGATATCTGTCTCAAAACAGGTGGATCATCACTAGTTCGGAGCCAGCCGCCAACACAAGAACACTTTTCCGCGGGCGAATTTCCTTGATTATCCCAGGCCACTATCCAGTAATAATGGCCGCCCTCATGCACCACACTAACTCCAGTAGCAAACATATAAGCTCTTTCAGCATACTTGGAAACCTGAACAGTATCTTTAGCTGCATCAGCAGTTCTACGAGTCTCAAGAAGTGTCCATCCAATAGCAAAGAGTGTCAAAATTCCAAAAAGAAGCTGCCAGAAGTTGAGATGCAGAAGGCCCAAAGCAGATCTAGCCATGCTGCGTTGAGCACCAAGGTCGTGAGCGCTGATAGTTCTTTCAAGACCTTTTATAGCTTGTTCGCATCTTTCTCTCTGATTGGTTTCGGTTTGCTCGCAAAATTCCAAGGCCTCGACAAAGGCAATCGAAATATGTTCTGGGTTTGTTACATGCTGGCGATCCTCATACCGTGTGCCGTATTCGCTAGCGAGTTTTCCTAACCAACTGTAACTTACGAAAAAAACTACACCCACTAAAAGAAAAGAGACAATCCAATATTGTTTCGCGTATCTGGACTTAGTTAGGTGATCTTCATTTCCTGACATCCTATCGCCTCAAGTATTTGCAACATAAACACAGCGCTAAAAGTGCCTCTCGAAATCTTATTTGAGAGGGATTGAGGCGTTTCCTTAATGCCGTAAGCCTCCTCCAGCATCTTAGCAAGCTCAACTTGCTTGATATTTCGGCGCGCAAGCTCAGCTTTTAGGATGCCTCTAGCGCGGGCCTTCCATTCATCGTCCATAGCGACTTTTGACATATTAAATACACATTTATGAATATATTTTTATTATAAACGTTTATTTATTGCCTGCATAGTATACATATATGTGTATAATTAAACGCATATATGAAACGCTCATCACACGAACAACACTACCTCCTATCAGCGAAAGCACGCAGCTTCTCGTTAATGGATATTGCTCGCCTGTCAGATGACGAGGCATGGGAGCTTTTCAAAGAAGCACGTTGGCCAGAGGGCGTTGCTTGCCCGAAGTGTGACCACAAGGAGCACTACTGGCTTGGCACCCGTAAGCAATGGCGTTGTAAGTGCTGCAAACATACATTCAGCGTTACGAGTGGTTCGATCTTTTCAAACCACAAGTTACCCCTGAACACCTATTTAATGGCGATTGCGTTGTACAGCAATTGCGCCAAGGGCATGTCTGCGCTGCAACTAAGCCGTGACCTGAACGTGCAGTACAAAACAGCATTTGTTTTATCCCATAAGATGCGTGAATCGTTGATGGATGCTAAGCCTGCCAAGCTGGATGATGAGGTGGAAATCGACGCCGCTTACGTTAACGGCCACGTTCGCCCAGCTAATCACATTGCAAACCGTGTAGACCGCCGCAAGAAAGAGAACCAAGACCCTAACAAGCGCGCTGTATTGGTATTGCGTGAGCGACACGAGAACGAAGGTGAAGGTGGTTTTAAAACGGTTACGGCAATCGCTAAGGCAGAGACAGAAGAATCAGTAGAGGCGTTCGTAGCTCGTCACGTTGAGCCTGGAACCACTATCTCAGCCGACGAAAGCAACGCTTACAACTCACTGCACGCCAAGTTTAAAATGGAGCGTGTTAACCACTCTGTTGAATATGTTGCCAAGTGTGGTGCAAACACGAACCAAGCTGAATCGTTCTTCTCACGCTTTCGCCGTATGCAATTGGGTCAGGTTCACCGCTTTGGCAATCTGTACTTAGATCGCTACGCTAATGAAGCCGCTTACCGTGAAGATACTCGCCGAAAGCCGAACGGGGTGATCTTCTCGGACGTGATCGGGCGATGTGGCGCGGCTAAGGTGTCTCGTGAGTTTTGCGGGTATTGGCAGGGTAATAAGATGCAGGCAGAGACGCTAATTGCTTGAAGACCCTGTATTCAGTCATATGTTAATATTCCAACCAGCATATCATTAACTCACTTAGGGAGAATAAAATGCACAAACCAGCGCATGTTGCAAACTCCTTTCTGTACCAAGCGAAGATTGATGGTGTTAGCAACATGGACCAGTTAAAAGTACAAAAGTTAGTCTATTGCTTACATGGGTGGAACTTAGCTGTAACCGGTAAGCCAGTGGTAGGGGAATTTTTTGAAGCTTGGCCTTATGGTCCGGTTCTATCCTCACTTTATAGTCAATTCAAAAGCTACGGAAAAAGAGATATAGATGCTTACGCTATAGCCCTTGATCCAAGCACTGGTGAGGAGGCTGTGCAGGTAGTTTCATTGCAAGATCGCGAGTTTATGAACATTTTTAATCCTGTTTGGGCGCGATACAAGAACCTCACAGGCTTGCAACTTTCAGCCTTAACTCATGCTCCTGGTACTCCCTGGACCGAAGCTCGTCGATCCGGGTTTGGCTATATTCCGAACGAACAAATCAGAGACCATTTCATTAGCTTGGCGCGAAGTAATCAGAATGACCCCGCCTAGTAAACCTGGCATAGATGTATCGGCCATCTCGTCCAGTAAGCCAGATGACATCAAGCCTTCGGCAAATGCCTTGGCAGAACAAGAGCAACTTGCTCACGCCCAGAAAACATTTGAGAACGAACTTGGCTGGCTCGGCAAAGCTTTTGGAGGCCGCACAGAGAAACCCGGAAATATATCTGGTCTAGTGATAGTAGTTTGCTTCTCGCTTTTAATTATCGTTTTGATGAGCGATTTTGAAGAAGAAAAGTTTGGAATGAACGCCAGCGATTTAATTACAATTATCGTGGGGATTATTACGCTGACTTTGGGATATTTATTCGGTAGCAATACGAAAGACTAATCTGTCACGAGCAGCCTCAATTCATAGCCCACCGCTGAACTCCACCACCCCGCGAAACCTCTTTAACCAACCCACGCGCCTGTAACTTATAAACAATGGTCCGCACTGAGGCTATCTGCTTGAGTCGGTTAGAGCGGGTTATAGGCTCTTGAGAGAACTGTTCACATTCACGCGCTATGTCTTCAATGGATAGGGGTTTGCCTGAATCTCGCAATACGTCCAGAACTGAGCGTGTGCCTTCACGATTTTTAAAGAACACGCTTCTTGGCTTGTAGGTGCGAACGGCTTTAACAGCGCTAACTCTATAGGTTGGGTCGAACGTCTTTATCGACATACCCAGCGCATCGGCAATCACCCGCAAGTCGTCTGCTTCTTTTTCTAGTGTTCTGATTTTGCCTAGAATGCGCGCTCTACGCTTAGCCAATTGACCAACAACAATCTTGTTTCCCATGACTAAATTCTACTTTCATGGTAGTTAGATTTCTTTGTGCAACAGCTACATAATTCCGCAAACCAAACAAAACGCTTGCACTTTCCCTTAACTGTAAATACAATCAGCCCTGTATACAGGAACAGTATCACCCCTTTGTTACAGGAAAACAGCCAATATGCAGGAACTGACGAAGCGCCAGCAAGAAATTCTTAGCATGATTCAAGATCATATCCACACCACAGGGTATCCGCCCACCCGCACGGATATTTGTGAGCACTTTGGGTTTCGCTCTCCCACTGCAGCGGATGATCACTTGCGGGCATTGGAGAAGAAAGGGGTTATTGAACTGATTCCGGGGGCTTCACGCGGTATTCGTGTTACCGCTGAATACGAAGAACAAGATGGCCTGCCTTTGGTGGGTAAGGTGGCAGCTGGTGAACCCATTACATCCGATGCAAACATCGAAGAATTTATCCCGGTAGATCCTGATCTTTTTTACCCACACGCCGATTACTTCCTGCGCGTTAACGGTAAGAGCATGCAAGATATCGGCATTATCGATGGTGATTTGTTGGCGGTGCATAACGCACAAACGGCAGAAAACAACCAAATAGTGGTTGCACGAGTAGACGATGAAGTAACGGTGAAACGTTTTCGCCAACGCGGAAACATTGTTACCTTATTACCTGAAAACGATGACTTTGAACCCATCAAGGTCGACTTACGCCATCAAGAATTCAGCATTGAAGGTTTATATGTTGGCGTGTTACGCCGAGATCATTAACCGCTAAGGAAAAACCATACCCTATAACCCTAACCTTTCTTAATCAGTCCATGAAAACCGTTGCACTGGAATCCCTACTGAACTCCCAAGCAGGTGTTTGGCGCGGAAGCGATCGGTATAACGATGCTGATGCCGTACCAACGGGGTTTCCAGCGTTAGATGCTGCGCTACCATCACGCGGCTGGGCTAACGGTTGTTTAACTGAGCTACTGGTGGGGCATGAAGGCATTGGGGAATTTAGCTTACTGTTACCCGCCATTAAGCAACTAACCAATAAAGCTCAGTGGGTGGCTTTAATTAAGCCCCCCTTTATTCCTTACGCACCGGCATTGGCTAATGCTGGTGTGCGCTTAGAGCAAACCTTAGTGGTGAATCCATCCGATGATAAGGCAGCGCTATGGGCCAGTGAACAGTGCTTACGCTCAGGTGTTTTTTCTGCTGTTATTACTTGGGTGCAGCGCAGCACACCACAAAAACAACGCCGCTTACAAATAGCGGCAGAAACGGGCAACAGCTTGGCCATCGTCTACCGGCCTGGCTTTACGCAAGGTGAACATTCACCCGCAGCTTTGCGCATCACGTTAGAACAAAACCCCACTCAACGTAAGCTGCAGTTAAACATCATTAAAGTGCGCAACGGAAAACCACAATCGGTTGAACTCGGTTTGCACGCGTTCGATCAACCACAAGGAGTGGCATGGCCGGGCATGACACCAACGCGCACAACGGCAGATGCCTTGTCATTACACGATTTAGCGTTGGCAGCGGTTATGCCAGCGCAGCCATAAAACGGCAACGGCAGTCACTGAATGCTTTGGGCAGCGCTGCACTTTCCACAGCTCCCACTAGAACGACTGCCGTGGGGCCATCCAGATTACCCAGAGCCTGCGGCCATTATTCAATCCATTGGGCCAAAGCGCACTCTCATTGCTGCCAATAAAGCCGCCGATCTCATCGGCATCACGCCGGGCACGTCCTTAAAAAACGCTTACGCCATCGCCCCCAATTTACAAGTACAAGAATTTGATGAAGCGGCACAAGCTGAGCATTTACAACAGCTAACGCTTTGGGCCATGCAATACTCATCTTGGGTATCACCTGAAGCGCCCGATATCATTCTTATTGAGGCTGAAGCTAGCTTAAAACTATTCGGTGGTTTACGAGAGCTATACCGCCGCTGGTTAACCGATGCGGCGCGCCAACACTTAACGCTTCGCATTGGTATAGCCACAACCCCAAAGGCTGCCATATTATTTGCCAAATCTGGCCAGCGCATGCCGGCCACCGACAAACAAACGTTAAACACCTTGCTGAATAATTTACCGATTGAACGCCTACCCTTAGACGACTTTGTTTTTAAAGGCTTACGCCAATCAGGCATTCGTACCGTTAAACAACTTCGGCAATTAAAACCTGCAGCCCTAACGCGTCGTTTCAACACAGGCTTAACTCATTACTTATACAAACTCGATGGCACTCTTCCCGACCCTCGCTGTGCATTTGTACCACCGGATACTTTTTCACAAGGTGCAGACCTACCATTAGAAGCACCCGACACAGGCGCGTTAACTTTTCCGTTAAACCGTTTGTTAAACGCGCTAAGTGGCTATTTAACGTTAAACGATTTGGGTGTGCGTGAACTTACCCTACTCTTGTCGCATCACAAAATGGAAGACACCTCCGTCACCATTGGCTTTCTAGACCCAACCTCAAACCGCGCACATGTTCTAAAAACCGCAACGGAACGATTAACCCGTATCACTCTACCTTCCCCTGTTATTCGACTGACACTTAACGCCAATGATTTGGCACCCATCGAGCGTAACGCACGCGATCTTTTTAAAAAGAGTCATGCCCAAGCACACAGCGCTGAACAAGTGATGGATAACTTAGCCGCTCGCTTGGGGCGCGATGCGTTATATATCGCTATGCCCGACGATGATCATCGCCCAGAGAAAGCTTGGCTTGCTCAAGTGCTTAATAGTGAACAACGCGCTTTTCAGTGGCCAGCACGGCCATTGTGGTTGTGCCCGGTGCCGCAATTGGCAAATCGTCCTTTAACGGTGATTTCTGCAGTGGAACGTATAGAGAACGGTTGGTGGGACAACAACGATGTTAGACGTGACTATTTCATTGCTTGTGACAAAAACGGTGGATGCTACTGGGCTTACAAAACTCGGCAGAATAATAAGCATTGGTATATCCACGGGATTTTTGCCTAAAACTTGCTTCCTAACCAAAAGGGAAGGAAAAAGACCCTAAAACTGTTCAACTCTTCACGAAAATGGTCGTTAATATGACTGAGTTGCTGAACTCAACCTGACAGGGCTGTCAACAAAACTCAAGGACGGGTTCATTCGGGTTTGATATTTTAATGCAAGCAAATTTTATAAACCGTGATCGCACCACGCTCATGATCAGCGGCGGCTTTATCGCCGTCTTCGCGCTGATGTTGCTTGTCGCCTACTTATCTGTCAGTACCATGAACGGTGTTAACCGTAGTATGGCGGACTTAATCCATAACACCGATCAAAAAACAAGTCTTGCCTACCAAATGCGCGATGTGATTCGTTTGCGATCGGCTGAAGTTCGTGCCATTGCCCAAACGAACAACCCTGAAGATCGCGAAAAGATTTTCGATAAATTAATACAAAGCACACGAACATACAATCAAGCCAACGCAAAACTAAAAGAACTGGCTGCTAATCAGCGCGAAAGTGAAGTGCTGACAAAAATGGCCGAAGCCACAGCGCGTTCAAACGAAGCTTATGATCAGGCCGCAGGCGCCATTTACGCAATGGAAAATAACCCCGACGCGTTGAAGTCAAGCTTAGGCAATGTACAGCTGCGCGAATTAGTATTGTTAAATCAGTTAAACGGTTTAGTGCAGCTGGAAAAAGAGCTCTCAGCTGAAGCTTTGGCTAACAATCAAAGTCGTTATAAGAAAACACTGTCGTGGTTAATTGCAACAGTAATCGCTACGTTCTTGGTGTCACTACTCATCTCTGGTGCGGTAACAAATCGAGTAACCGCTGCCAACAAACGCATAAAACACCTTGCCGCACACGATGATTTAACCGGGCTGCACAATAGGCGCAGTTTCGAAGCCGCATTGAAGAACACTATGGCTGCGGCCAAACGCTCTAACACGGCACAAGGGCTTATGTACTTAGATTTTGATCGTTTCAAAATCGTGAACGACTCTTGTGGTCATCATGCGGGTGATCAGCTGCTAACCGAGCTTAGCTCAATGCTGCAAGAACAATTAAACGATGCCGATATTTTTGCTCGCGTTGGCGGTGATGAATTTGCCATCATTACTCGCGGTCGCGATGTTAAAAGCATTATGGAATTGGCTGAAAACCTAAGACAGAAAGTTCAAGACTACACGTTCGAATACCAATCACAGCCTTTCGCTGTGAGTTTGAGTATCGGTGTTATCCCTATTACGGGTAAAGAAGAGAGTATCGAAACGTTGTTGCAAGATGTGGATTCTGCTTGTTACGTTGCTAAGCAAATGGGCCGTAACCGCGTGCACCTTGCGCACAACGACGATGTTGAAGTGGTGAAGTACCGTAATGACATAGCTGGCATTCAAAACATCCGCAATGCCTTAGATAACGATCACCTTACCCTCTACTATCAACCGGTTCATCGCATCACCGAAACCGGAACCGAAATGGCGCACTGCGAAATCTTACTGCGCATTATTAACGAACACGGTGAAACCTTATCCCCTGCCGACTTCATCCCCATTGCCGAAAAGTACAACTTAATGGCAGAGATTGATCGTTGGGTAATCTCTAACGTCATGGCATGGGTGGCTAAACATCAAAACGATTATCAGATCCCCAGGTTTTTAATAAACTTAAGTGGCTTGTCTTTCATCGACGAAGATTTTCTAGGTTTCGTTATTAATGAGCTAGATCATCACGGCGTTGATCCTGCAAACATTGCCTTCGAAATTACCGAAACGGCTGCCATGGACAACATCAAACAAGCCAATGCGTTTATCGATGAGCTGCGTAAAATCGGCTGTCATTTTGCTCTGGATGATTTTGGCACCGGTTTTTCAACCTTTGAATATCTTAAAAACCTCACCATCGATTACCTAAAAATTGATGGATCATTAGTTAAAAACATTGCCACTGATCGGGTAGACCGTGAAATGGTTCGCGCTATCAATGAGATTGGGCACACAGTTGGTGCAAAAACCATTGCTGAATTTGTTGAAGATTTAACCATCGTCGACATCCTTCGCGAAATCGGTGTGGAATATGCACAGGGATACGGCATTCAGCGCCCTGGGGCACTGGATGAGCTGATTCCACAGCTGCTTAGCAGCACGGGTAACATTGAGCAATGGCGGGAAGCATCATAAAAATGTGACTCTATTCACATTGTAATGACATGAAGAAATGGCTGAAATTCGATCAAATAATATGAATTCGTGTAAAAACAGGCGTATTTCGAGCCCTATGTTCAGCGCAATTCGACGTTTGGATTCGTTCTTTCTGTATCATGACCTCACTGCCCTGAAAGACACTTTATGCAGGTAATGGATTTTTTAACAACACCGGGATGGATTAGTTGTGCGATAGCGCTGGTATTCGGTGCAGTTGCAGGCTTTCTATTGGGCGGGCGTAAAGCAAAGCGCGCCAAGCGCGACATGCAACATACCCTTAATCTCCAAAGTGTAGAGCTTTTAGAGGCTCGCACCGAAACCCGTAAGCTCTCTCAGTACTTAGGTGCTGCAAAGCGTAAAGATCGCGTGCTTGAACTTGCTCTAACCAAATTAAAAACCGGTACTGAAAACGAGACAGCACTGAAACTTAAATTAGAAGACATCGATCGTCAGCATTTTATCGAAATGCAAAAAATGAACATGACGATGGTGGAATCTAAACAACGTGCAAAAGTTGCAGCCGTCGCAGCTCGTGAAGCAGGCTTTCGATTACGCCTGTTGGAAAAAGCTTTGCCACAAATGCAAACGATTTCGGCACCTGAACCGAAGTCTTATGGCCACGGTGAAGCGGTAACGGTTAGCGTTGTTGATAAACACGCACCTGCGGCTAAACGCGAACAAGCAAATGTGGTTTCAAATCGAGATTTACACCGCTTAACCGCTCTTAAATCTAGCAACGAACAGGTGTGCGAGCGACCGGTCAATACGGTCAAATTTCCACCAAGCCCTGCACCAACCCCTGTTCCAAACGATACTCATCGTAATCACGTCGATGAACACACTGACGATGAACAAATTTTGCCCAAAAATAGCGCTGCTAAGCGCGCACCTTGAGTCAGTTTTTCGTCGTAGCTTCCCGTAACGCATCGTTTCAATTAAGTTTCACTATTCGCAGTAAGACATAGCCTGCTGAATGTTATGATCCATGTCATGGATCAGAATCTTACATTCTTTGACACAGACGATGAACCCTTAAGCATCTGGCCTTGGGTCGTTGGATTAGTGGCCCTTTTTGGGGTGGTGTTTCTCACCGCTAAATCCAGTAATGCCATTCAAGATTCCATTTCAACAAACGTTCGGCAAACCTTAAGTGCGCAAAACATTGCAGGAATCGATGTGGCGGTTGATGGACGGGATGTCAGTTTAAGCGGCACGATTGATGTCAGTTTGAACAAACGCCAATTAATCGCATCGGTTGCCGATGTGAATGGCGTGCGTACCGTTAACGACAACATAAGCGTGTTCGATCCAAAAATTGAGGCTGAAAAAAGAGCGCAAGCCTTTCAGTCACAGCTCTCAGGTATTCGTCTGGATGCTTTGGCGTTCGAACCCAACAGTGCGTCACTGACCAGCGATAGCCGCCCTGCACTGGATGCATTAATTCAGTTATTGTTGCGTTACCCAAATCAACAGGTTCGCGTGGCGGGACACACTGACAACACCGGTCGCCCGGCTGTTAATTTACGCATCAGTCGCGAACGTGCCGCAACGGTTGCAAGTTACATGACGTCTCGCGGTGTAGCAAAAGAGCAAGTTATCGCGCGTGGCTTTGGCGCATCAAGCCCCATTGCCGACAACTCAACCGAAGCTGGTCGTGCAAGAAACCGGCGCATCGAAATTTCACACATAAAGTAATGTTAGTTAGTACCGGGGGTATAACGTGATCTATCTGCTAAGCCAGATGAGCTTCATCATCCTTCTAGCGGCAATTGCCGGTGGCGCACTCGGCTGGGTGCTGCAACGTCTTAGAGGGCAACAACGAGTTAGCGAATTGCAGCAAGCGGTTACTCAACAGCAGCAACAAGTTAAACAAGCGCAAACCGATGTCTCTATGCTCGCGCAAGACTATGACGAACTGAAGCAATCCAGTTCTGCCACCATAGAAAATTTAAGAAACGACAACTTACAAATTCCGAACCTGCATCAAAACTTAGAGAAAAGCCAATTATTGGTACGCCAGCTGATGCAAAAACACGAAGCGCAAATTCGTGAATACGCATCGGAAAACGAAATATTAAAAGGCAAAGTTAAGCACTTAGATGATCGCGAGCGGGCGTTAAATAAATTGCAAGCCGATGTGGAACGCAGCCGTCGTGAAATTAACGATGCGAAATCAGCTGAAAATGAAAACCCCGCTAAGCACGAAAACGAAAAGGCTGCAGCGCACGCAACAGAGACGGACAGCGTAAGCGCGGAAGCCAACGCAAACACAAACGCAGAAACATCCAAATCGACTGCAACACAAACTGCCGCATCACATACGAGCGCAGGCGTTCTGCCGCCTGCGAAGGCAAGTGATAAATCACGAATCAACACCACCAGCCAGTCCATTGCTGATCTTACCGAGCAAGCGCGTCAAAAAGCGGCGCGCGAGAAAGCGGCCGAAGAAAGTTTAAATATGTCCGCAGACGTAAGCGGAGAAGCGGGCAGCTTAACGGTTGCGTTGGCAGAAGCAGACGTGGTCCTTGCAGCCATTGATAAAAAACGCGAAGACACCTCCCATACCATAGCCGATGATGAGGTGGTGGATGCCAGCAACATCGATTTTGATGCTGAATTTGCCGACGGTTTTAGCGAACTGGATGCGCAGGAGCGTCTATTCGATCCAGTGGATCAGCACGATGACTTACAAACCATTTTCGGGATCGGCCCCGTTACCGAAAAAGGGCTGAATAAGCTCGGCATAACCAGCTACTCGCAGCTGGCAGAACTCAAACGTCACGACATTGAGCGTATCGCCAGCGCGCTAGAAATCGTACCCGGTAAGATCGAACGTGAGAACTGGGTTGGAAATGCGAGACGTCAACTTGAGGATGTGCTCGAAGAGCTCTGAATCTGCCACACATGTTTAGCCATTCGGCCCGTGGATTGCATCTTCGGGCTATGCGTTTTATTACCCTTTTTTTGCTGCTGTTCGGACTTAGCTCGGCAGCTACCGAAAGCTCTGAAGCCTCTGAGCTCAGTGAATTTACTCCGTGCCGAATTGGTTTAGCACCACGTACTCTGGCAGCAGAATGCGCCACTCTGAGCGTATCGTTCACCCACGATCTGCAACCACCCCAACCTACAGATCAAGAAATTCCAACCACCTACTCGTTATCCATCGCCCGCATACCAGCCCGGTCCAAGCAACCTGAATCCGATCCTGTCACCATCATTGCAGGGGGCCCTGGACAAGGTGCACAAGATTCATGGCCTCAACTTGCCAATGCTTTCCGCGCTATTCAAGCCAATCGCGATGTGTACTTGGTTGATCAACGCGGTACGGGAAATTCGGGGGCGATGCGCTGCCCAACACCACCACCGGGCACAGGCTTCACTATTGATTTAACCGAAGTACGGCAAACCGCAAAAATCTGTTATGACAAGCAGCCGCAACCCACACAATGGTTCACCACCAGTGTGGCCGTGCGCGATTTAGATGCCGTACGCAAAGCCCTAGATGTTCAGCAATGGAATATTTACGGCGTATCTTATGGAACCCGCGTGGCCTTACATTACTTGCGTCGTTACCCGCAACACACCCGTAGCGTTATAGTGGATGCCGTGGTGCCACCACAAAAGCCAATAGGCCCAGAGCTGCCTTTGCATGCACAGCAATCATTGGATGCGTTGTTCGAACGTTGTGAAGCTAACGAAGGCTGCGCCAAATCGTTTCCACAGCTTGCTACTAAAACACAAAACCTATTTGACTCTTTGCAGAAAACCCCCCGCGAGGTGCAATTCGAGAATCTGTCTAAGGGCTCACTGGACACCATGAGTTTTACCAATCAGCACTTATCGATGTCGGTTCGATTGTTAAGTTACAGTGCTTACGGTACAGCGATTCTGCCTTCGATGCTGCACGATGCCGCGGTGAACAGCAACCTTGCGCCGTTCGCACGCCAAGTGGCTTTACAAGATAGCCAATTGGGTGGTTCTATGGCAACAGGCATGCACGCAGCAGTCATTTGCACAGAAGATGCACCCTATATCGATGCAACGGCCGATCGAACCAAATTGAAAGCAACCTTCATAGGCGATTACATCGTTGATGCCATGATCGCAAGCTGTGAACCTTGGCCACTGGGTGTGATTGATGACGATTTTCGAACACCAGTAACAGGCGATGTACCCGTGTTGGCTTTATCAGGTGATGTTGACCCAATAACACCACCGTCTTATGCCGATTTAGCTATAAGTAAGCTTAGTAACGCCTACCACATTATTAACCCACATCAAGCACACACCCAAGCACCACTGGGTTGTATGCCCACTGTACTTAAGCAATTCATTGAAACAAAATCCCCTGCCGAATTAAACCTTGAATGTCTTGATCGCTTATCACCGCCTGCACTGTTCGTGGACGCAAACGGCCCACTGCCATGATTAAGGCAACTGAATTAAGTAAATCCTTTAATGGCGTAGCAGGACAAAAAAAACGCCGAGTGGTGGCAGTTGAATCGGTGTCGTTTGAAGCCGCCGATGGACGCATCACCGGTTTACTTGGCCCTAATGGCGCTGGAAAATCTACCACCTTACGCATGTTAGCCACCTTGATAAAACCCGATTCGGGCAGCGCTACTATTGATGGCTATTCCGTGCAAAACGATGTGTTGGCAGTGCGCCATCAGTTGGGGTTCATGCCACATAACGCGGGCATATACCCAAGATTAACCACACGAGAGAATATTCGTTACTACGCACGTTTATGCGGCATGGACAAGCGCACCACTGAAACTCGTGTGGATGAATTGGTGTCGCTATTGGCAATGGAAGGGTTTGCAGATCGTCGCACGGCAGGTTTCTCTCAAGGACAAAAAACTAAAGTAGCGCTGGCACGAGCTTTAGTGCACAGACCACAAACCATTTTGTTAGATGAACCCACCAACGGTTTGGACGTGATGGCCACACGTGGGCTACGAGACATCATAAGAGCTTTAGCCAAAGAGGGACACTGCATCGTTTTCTCAAGCCACATCATGCAAGAGGTGGCAGCGTTATGCGATGAAATAGCGATCATATCCGATGGCAACATTTCCATGACAGGCTCATTAAACACACTCTTACAAAACACCGGACAAAGCTCATTGGAAGATGCTTTTGTCAGTGCCATAGGCGGTGAACTGTGATGGTGCTGGTCATGTTGTGGAAAGAAATTATCGATAACCTTCGGGATCGGCAAACGGTTTTCTACGCCCTATTATTTGGCCCCGTGTTATTGCCTTTGTGCATCGGTGGTGCTTTAGTGGCAGGCTTAAAACAAGCCACAGTTAGTTTTGATGAACCTTCAGAGTTGGCTGTACAGCATGCAGAGCGCGCACCTAATTTGGTGCAATTTTTACGTGCTAACAATATGGACGTGGTGAACGCACCGGCCGATGTAGAAGATAGCGTGCGGCGCGGGGATGTCCCCATCGTTTTAAGCATACCCGAAGACTTCAGCACAGCCTTGCGCGAAGGCCAACCGGCGCCTCTTGTTATTCATGTCAATGACGGTGATAAACAGTCATCAAAAGAAGCTCGCAAAGTTAGCAGCCTACTTCGAGTATACGCGCAAACTCTGAACGCGCTGCGTATGCAGCATCGCGGTATCGATCCATCGGTATTTAATAGCATTGATGTTACCCTTCAGGATGTTTCTTCCAATGGTTTTAGAGGACAGCTACTCGCCTCACTGTTGCCGTTTCTTCTTATCGTTGCGATGGTGATGGGTGGTTTTTACTTAGCCATCGATACCACCGCAGGCGAACGTGAACGCCAATCGCTTGAACCCTTACTGACGTTACCCTTAGCACGATACAAACTGGTGCTTGGGAAATTTCTTGCGGTGCTGGTGTTTGTTACCTTATCTAGCGTGTTAACCGCTGTTAGTGTGTTCTTGGTGTTTCGTTTTTTCTCCCCTGAGATGGCGGGGGGTGAATTAAGTTTTGATGCGCATACCATCTTTCAAGCCTGGTTACTGGCAAGCCCATTGGTATTTTTCATTTCCGCTGTTCTTATGACAGTGGCAGCATCTACTCGTAGCAGTAAAGAGGCTCAAACTTATTTGGGTTTACTGATGGTGTTCCCAATGGCGCCGTTTTTCATCTTGCAGTTTATCAACATAAAATCAGTAGGTATTACCATGGCATTACCCATGTTAAGTCAATACCAACTGCTGGAGCGCGTGGTATTGCAAGATGTGATTAACCCTGCTCATATTGCCTTATCGGTTGTGGGTACTTTAGTTGGCGCTGGGTTGTTACTTTGGGGCGCTATTCGATTATATTCTAGAGAAAGCGTTCTGTGAAAACTGCCCCAATTGAATGAGGCTATAAACAGTTATTGCGACAAGGACTTTTGCAAACCTGGAAGCCCATCAGAAATACCGTTTGCCGTTGAAAACAATAGCGCATCAAAAAACTTCTTCCCAATATTACTTTGTGCAAATTCAGCGTACATTTCCAAATCACGGTTTGAGATATCTTTAAATATAGTGGCAATAACGGGAATCAAATCACCCCGCATTATTGGTTCTATAAACTGAGAATCTGAACGCTGCGAATCTAGCTGCGGTTGCAACTCTTTAAACCCTTGTGGGGTTTGGTTGCAATGGCCACTGAGCGCACTTGCCACTGAAATCTCCCCATTTAACGTACTCACAAATCGAGCAGCTCGCGTGTTGTCGTAAACCATAGAAATCAATGTAGATCGCTCTTCGTTCCAGTGGCCAGATTGAAAGTATTCTTCTAGCTGTTTCTCGAAGGTGTTTTCATCAAAATCTTTAGATGCTGTTTCAGCTGCAATGATACGAGCGCCTGCTGGGCTTTTAAAAAAGGCCTGCACTGTTTCTAATTCACTAAGTTCCATCGCATCGCTTAAATGCGCAATGGCTCTTTGCACTGTTACATTAGGGCCCAGATGCTGATTCAATGTCGTTTTAAATTGCTGTTCATCCTCACTGCTCATCACATCGCCAGAATCGATAAAACACTGCGAATAGTTAGGCAAGGCCTCATCAAACACCACAGCACTTACGTTCGCTAAATGCGGCCCAACCCCACTGGTTTCGATCAAACCAGCGGCCAGTTCAGCCTGGTTGGCCTGCTGGTTAGACGGCTCGTTGGACGGCTGGGTCGCCAGAATGACTGCAGGTAACGCAAGTAACGCAAGTAATACTGCACCGAGCGTAGCTTCAATAAGCCGATTAGGTAATCGAATGATGGACATAAACACTCACAATAATGGACGGGTTAGCACATTAAAACCAACAAGGAACACAGGAACACACGCATTAGCGAGCTTTGCCTCATGAAAGGATAGTCAACAACAATGCCAGCATTGCACACCGAACCACGGAACGCACCAACGAGCCGAACGCACCGAGCCCATAGCGCGCTACACTAACACCGTGCAAGCTTATTTACTCACACGAGGATGGCGAGATCAGCCCAATGGGGTTGAAGTGAGCTTATGGGCGGCAACGAATGAGGGGCCCGTGCATATAGTGATCCGCGGCCAGAAGGCCATTTGTTTTGTACATCGCAATCAAAGCCTTCCCCTACCCGCAGACACGGAACGAAAACAGAGGCAACTGGAGGCGGTTGATGGTGGAGCCGTTGATGCGTTGTATTTCCCTCAGCAACGTGTATTAAATCAATTCAAACAAGCCCATTCAGATCAAAGCCACAATTTGTTTGAATCCGATATCAAGCCGCACGATCGTTATTTGATGGAACGCTTCATACATACCGGCTTTACTATTGATGGCACAGCTGAACAGCACAACGACCACATAACCTACTACAACCCAAAACTCACCCCCGCACCAGTACAACCGCGACTGCGAATTGCCTCTTTGGATATAGAAACGCAAGCTCACTCAGATCGTTTGTATTCTATTGGAGTGGATGTTCGCGACTATGGGAACCAACGCTTTACCCGCCATGGCGGTGTGGTGTTTATGGTGAACAGTGTTGTTGAGGGCGGCAGCAACAAGAATGAAGACAATGAAATTAAAAGACCTGCTGGCTATACGCTGCGTTATGTTAAAGATGAGAAAACCTTACTAATAGAATTCATAAGCTGGTTAAAACAAATCGATCCTGATGTGTTTGTCGGCTGGGCGGTTGTAAATTTTGATTTAAATTTTTTGCAACGCGCGCACCAACGGCTGAATGTACCGTTTGACTACGGGCGTGGCAAAGAACTCAGCGCCATTTTACAACCTAACTCTCCAGGGCAACCTCGCGTGTGCAGAATTCCTGGGCGCGCTGTTTTTGATGGCATCGATTTATTGAAGGCGGGGTTTTGGTCATTTGATAGCTTCTCCTTAGATAACGTAGCCCACGAATTACTTGGGGTGGGTAAGCTCATCACCAGTAAACAAGACAAGGTTGCCGAAATTAATCGCTTGTTTGCCACCGACAAACCGGCCCTGGCTGACTACAACTTCCAAGACTGTGCCTTGGTGAATGATATTTTTGAAAAAGCTGACCTCATTGGATTTGCTTTAGAGCGTGCGAACTTAACTGGCCTTGCGGTGGATCGCCTTGGCGGTTCGGTGGCGGCACTAGACAATCTGTACTTGCCTAAACTGCATCGATGCGGATTCGTTGCTCGTGATGTGGGGTATGCCGATGAAGGATTGGGTAGCCCGGGTGGGTATGTTTTGGATTCCCAACCCGGGTTGTATAGAAACGTATTAGTACTAGATTTTAAAAGCCTCTATCCCAGCATCATACGAACGTTCAAAATCGACCCATTAGGCATGCACCAACCTGGCGCGAACCCTATTCCTGGTTATTTGGATGCAACCTTTTCACGTGATCAACACATATTGCCAGGGCTTATTGAAGAGCTTTGGCAAGCTCGTGACAACGCGAAGGCTCAATCGAATGCCGCTCTGTCTCAAGCGATAAAAATTATTATGAATTCGTTTTACGGGGTATTGGGCTCCAGCGGTTGTCGATTCCACAGTGCCAAACTGGCCTCTAGCATCACCCGCCGCGGGCACGACATCATTACTCGATCACAATCGTTAATAGAATCCATGGGCTATAACGTCATTTATGGCGACACCGATTCCTTGTTCTTACATTTAGGCGACGATCACGATGCTGCCTCTGCCAACGCCATTGGCACAACCGTTATGGATGAATTAAATCAGTGGTGGACGCAAACACTTCACGATGAGATGCAATTGCAATCTCACTTAGAGGTGGAATTTGAAACTCATTACTTGCAGTTTTTTATGCCCACTGTGCGAGGGATGCCAACGGGGAGTAAAAAGCGGTATGCAGGCTTGGTGAGCGATGGGGATAAAACCAAGCTTGTGGTGAAGGGATTAGAGGCAGCAAGAACCGATTGGACACCGTTGGCGCGGAATTTTCAGAAAGAGTTATTTCACCGAGTGTTTCACAATGAACCCGTAGATGCTTTCATCTTAGAGACCGCGAATGCGCTAGGTGAAGGGAAATTGGATGAACAGCTTGTGTACACCAAACGATTACGGCGGAAAGTCAGCGATTATTTAAAAAACGTTCCTCCCCACGTGCAAGCCGCACGCAAATTAAAACGCCCCGGCAACAGCGTTAGTTACGTCATTACATTGAATGGGCCTGAGCCCTTAGAACACTGGCATAGCCTGCCCAATTACGATCACTACCTAGACAAACAACTGGCCCCTGCAGCGGATGGCATATTGCAATTTCTGGGCACCAGTTTCGCAGAAATTACCGATGCTCAAATGAGCATGTTCTAAGCCTGCATTACCAATAACCAAATGAGCATGCTCTAAAACCAAAAACGCCTGCCAACAATATGCTGGCAGGCGCTTTAAAACGAATCACCTGGGGATGAACCCGGCAGATGATTTATCGATTCACTTACTGAGTAGCTAAGAAAGCACCGTTAGTAAATGCAAAATCATCTTTTGCTGCAATTGAGTGGCAGCCAGCACAGAAAGCGCTTTCGCCCGCACGAGATTTGTAGCTATCAGCCCAAATCCAATCTTCTTTGGCAGGTGCATCGCCAGCTGTTGCTTTCAAGCTAACAGTGACCGCGCCACCTTTGCCAGATTCCCAAGCTGCTTGGTTATCGAACTGCTCTTTAACGATAACGGTTCCTGCTGGGAAATTGTAAGGACCTTCGCCAGCCAGCATAGCCGCGCCGATGTCGTTTACATACACTTCACGGTAGCCATCAGGGCCTTTGTGAACGTTGCCGATAAAGCCAGTGGGATCACCAGTGCCCACTTTACCTTCAGTAACTTTTGTCCAATTTTTGTAATCGGCCCAGCGCTCATCAGCGGTAAAGCTTGGCAGCGCTGCGCAGCCTGCGATTGTGACAGTTAGGCCGCTGAGTACTAACGCTGCGGCGTTGCGACGAGAAAACATACGCATTGACATCCCCTAGGGTGTTTTAGGTTTAGATACCGCACATAGCGGATCGTGCTTGGGTTTCACTACTAAGTATAGCTAATAAGCCACACGCAAGAAAGACCCTTGTAACTTTATGACAGACTGGAGAGGAAAAAGTTTCCCCTCCGGCCTTCATTTTCTTAGACTTTTAGGCTAATTCAGCTTTACGCTGTCGGCGACGCTGAGTAAGCACAAATTCTGTGTAACCATTTGCCTGATCGCGACCTTTTAGCACCAGATCAAGCGCTGCTTGAAACGCCACGCTGCCTGCAAAATCGGGCGCCATGGCCACATAGTCGGGGTCGTGTTTGTTTTGCTCGTCCACCACCAACGCCATTTTCTCCATGGTATCGATAACCAAGGATTCACTGATCAGTTCATGCTGTAACCAGTTGGCCAGTAATTGGCTGGAGATTCTTAAGGTGGCCCGGTCTTCCATCAAGCCAACGTTGTTGATGTCCGGCACTTTGGAACAGCCCACACCGTTATTCACCCAACGAACCACATAGCCCAAAATACCTTGGGCGTTATTGTCTAGCTCGCGCTGGATATCGTCAGCTGAAAAATTGCGGCCAACTTCTGCCAGCGGTATTTGCAAAATAGTATCCACTGAAGCAGGTGTTCGAGAAGCCAGCTCATCTTGGCGTTCTGCAACCGACACTTGATGATAATGCGAGGCATGCAAGGTAGCCGCGGTGGGAGACGGCACCCAAGCGGTGGTTGCTCCTGACATCGGGTGACCTTGCTTAGTGGCCAGCATCTCAGCCATTTGATCGGGCATGGCCCACATCCCTTTGCCGATTTGCCCGTTACCGCGTAATCCGCACTTCAATCCCACATCAACGTTGTTGTCTTCATAGCTTGCTAACCAAGCCGCGGTTTTCATCTCACCTTTAGGAACCATTAAACCGGCATGCATGCTGGTGTGCATTTCATCTCCGGTTCGATCAAGGAAACCGGTGTTGATGAAAATAACGCGATCACTGGCTGTCAGAATGCACGCTTCTAAATTAACCGTAGTTCGACGCTCTTCATCCATGATGCCGATTTTCATGGTGTTTCTAGGTAAGTCCATGATCTTTTCAACGCGGGCGAATAAATCACACGCCAGCTGCACTTCTGCAGGGCCGTGCATTTTTGGCTTCACCACATACATGCTACCGGTGCGCGAATTACGCGGCTGATCACTGGATTTTGCAAAGTCGTGAGTAGCGCATAAACACGTCACCATGGCGTCCAGCAAGGTCTCATGTACTTCAGCACCCTCGGCGGTTAGGATGGCATCGGTGGTCATGTGCTGGCCCACATTGCGCACCAACTGCACGCTTCTTCCTGGTAGCGTTAATGCTTTGCCATCAATGCCTGTGTATTTACGATCAGCATTTAATGATCGCGTAACTGTTTTTCCACCCTTATCGAACGACTCTTCCAAGTTACCCGTCATGAGGCCTAACCAGTTCCGGTATACGATAACTTTATCGTCAGCATCTACCGCCGCAACAGAATCTTCGCAATCTTGAATTGTACTTAGCGCCGATTCCAACCAAACGTCTTTCATGCCACACGAGCTGTCTTTACCGATTGGATGGTCACGATCAATGTGTAACTCGATATGCAATCCGTTGTTCTTTAAAACGATTACTGATGGCGTATTAAGCTCACCGTTATAACCGACACACTGTGATGCGTCTTTAAGACCGATTACGCTGCCTGAAGTTAAGGTGGCTTGCAGTGCACCATCAACAATGGCCCAACTGCTTACATCGCTGTAACTGCCTTGAGCTAAAGGCGCTGCCTCGTCCAGAAAATGATTTGCCCATGCGATAACGCGCTGACCACGGACCGGGTTATAACCTCCGGCACGCGTTGCCCCATCGGCTTCACTGATGGAATCGGTTCCATAGAGCGCATCGTACAAACTTCCCCAACGCGCATTGGCTGCATTTAATGCGTAGCGAGCATTGTTCACGGGCACAACTAACTGAGGCCCTGCGATGCTGGCAATTTCAGGATCTACGCGATCAACCGTGACTTTGCCCGCAGCAGGAGTTGGGACTAAATAACCAATGTCGGTTAGAAACTGTTTATAAGCACCGGCATCGGGCACGCCGGGATGTTCTTTGTGCCAGTCATCAATAGCCGCTTGTAACTCATCTCGCTTAGCAAGCACTTCAACGGTACGAGGATTGAATTCATCTAATACGGAAGCCATGCCATTCCAGAAGCTATCGCTGGTAATGCCTGAACCAGGCAATGCTTCTTTTTCGACGAATTCGTGCAACGCATCGGCCACTTGGTAGCCGCTGGCGATAGAGATGGTCATGTAATTAGCTCGTGAACTGTTCTGTGAGATTTCAAAGGCTTATTGAGCCCTTTTCTTTGGGCAACATTCTACCTTTACAGTACGTAATAGTGGGGCAACTAGCTTAGTCTGAGTCGTTGTTTCTGACTATGTGTCTTATAAATTTACGTTGTGCTGAAATCGGGCTCTAGGTGTACCGGAATAAGACTGATTTTGATGAAAATTACCACCTTGGAAACGTAGGCACGCATTTGATGTCAATTTCTTGATCTACTAGCCACTAGAGGTTTCCAGTGTGTCACCTATCACAGCGAAAATATGACGTACACACGGGGGCGCCGGAAAGTGTCAGTGCTATCATTAGCACAGTTTCTACTCAGCACTTCAAATCAATGTCCGTTCTAGCCGATGTCTTATGTTTGAAGGCACTGCAACGAACGCGAAATATAGGAATTCACGTGCGCGAATCACATCAAATGTTACGACTTGCCATTTTCGCTTTAGCCTCCACCACACTGGCGGCTTGCTCCTCTAGCGATAATGATCCAATAGCCTCAACCGATGCTGTTGCCACACCGGTGGTTGTCGGTTCCAACGGCACCAACACCGACTCAACTCCCGTGGTCGATAACACCAGCGGCGGCGGCACTATTACGCCAACAAATGAATCCGATACGCCCAACTCACCAGATACTGCTGAGAACGGCGGATCAGATGGCGACGGATCAACTGATACAGCTGACAATACAGATTCAAGCACCGAGACTGACAATACAGACGGCGATAACGCCGATGAAGGCATCGTTCAAACACAGCCATTAAACGATGAAGTGCCTCCTGCTCTGCCAGATCCTTTTGCGGCACCAATTCCAGGACCTTCACTTGATGATCCTTTCAATTCTCTTTTAGATTCGGATACTGAAGCTGCGGTTGCTGGTGGCCCACCAACCACACCTAAAAATCTACGTATCGATTTAGTGAGTAATGATTGGGCAGAAATCAACTGGGCACCGTCTAACGACGATGGCGAAGTTGTGGCCTACAACGTTTATCGAAGTGACGGTGTTGTTTATGCGGTTGAACGCGACGCAACCGATTTGAACAGCGGAACCCAAGCTGAGATTGATAAGTTCTTCGCTACCACCGCATTTATTGACTGTAACTTCACACGCTTTTTTGATCGTGTACATAACTGCTCAGTCAACCAACCGGTTCCAGGTGAAACCTACAGCTATCAAGTTACCGCGATTGACAACGATGGCCAAGAATCACCTCGTTCTAACCCAATAACCATTACCTATCACGAAGAACGCGGCGCGCCCGTGCCTCGCTACGAAGATCCCTTCCTTGATGGAAGCGATTTTGCGCAGCGTAACGATTTATCTGAAACCCGCTTTTTCCTCGATGAATTTGAAACGATGTTTGAAGATGAATTTACCGGCACTGAAATTGATGAAAACAAATGGACCACTGGTTTAGTTTGGGGTGACACCCGCATCATCAATGGTGAACAGCAGTATTTCGTGAACACCCAAGATGATCCTAACTTTGGCTACAACCCGTTTACCTTTACGGGCGATTCGTTAATCATTGAAGCCATTCCAGTTCCTGATGAGCTTCGTGCAAACTTACCGCCTGTATGTGATGAAATTGATCCCACTGGCTTAGATCGCTGTGAATTTGTTTCAGGCGCGATATCCAGTCATCTTGCCAACGGTAACGTAAACGGTGGCCACAAATATGGCTTCCTATACGGTTACATGGAAAGTCGTTTGAAAGTAAGCGGAACACCGGGTGCCTTATCCAGTAACTACCTATACCATCGCTTCCCCGGTGAAGGTGTTAACCGTCATGGGCCTGAAATCGACATCATTGAGTACTTGGGCGAGAACCCATTCGGTGCTGAAGATGCGTTCCAAACTTATCATTACCAAGACCCAGATTCAGGTGTGATTCGTTCAGCGCCTACCATGTCTTATGTCAATCCTGACGGCAGCTTGTTCAGCGATGACTTCCACACCTATGGCGTTCTGTGGGAACCTTCTTTAGTTATTTGGTACGTCGACGGAGTAGAAATCCAGCGTCTAACCGGCCCGCAGGTTGCTCGCCAACCGATGAATATCGTTAACTACTTGGTGGCGGGTTCAGCTTGGGCACCAACACCTGACATCACCGACCCTAGCCTCTTCCCAATTCAATTTGAGGTGGACTACATCCGAGTGATGCAGCGCGAAGCGTACCAAAGCACGTCAAGAACGTTTGACCCAGAGGTGCACGGCGAGCTGTAAAGCGATTCGCTAACTTTTATAAGCGTTAGAAAAACGGCCCGCTTGCGGGTCGTTTTTTTTGCCCAAATTTAACGCCCGATAAGGTTAGATTGATACGAAGTTTATGCTGGGTTGATGTTGGCTCAAAAACTGTATATAGTATCAGTACTGTTTTTACATACAGTTTATTATGCCACAACCCACCGCTACAAATAGTGCACCCTCTACATGGGATACCCCTCTGCGTTATGCAGAGCTTCACTGCGTCAGTAATTTTAGCTTCCTGCGCGGGGCCTCTCATCCAGAAGAACTGGTCGATACGGCCATCGAACACGGTTACGAAGCGCTGGCCATCACCGATGAGTGTTCGATGGCAGGCGTGGTCAGGGCTTATGGGCGGGTGCGTGAGCTAACTAACGAAAATCCGCTCCTATCATTTCGCCTTATCATTGGTTGTGAGTTCGCACTGGATGATGGCTTTCGATTAGTGGTGTTAGCACGCGATGCCCAAGGTTATTCTAGGCTGTGCCGCTTAATTACAGAATCACGACGCAACGCCGATAAGGGCAGCTACCACATCAATCGAGATAGGATTGAACACGCAGGACTAGAACACTGCGTGTTATTACTGGTGCCTCCCTATTTCCCAGCCGATGCCGCACGCGCCACCACCCACACAGCCTTACATAATGATTCACAACCTAGCAATCGGGTGTTTGATTCAGCGCCCATCAAACGCGAACTAGACCCATGGTTTCAATGGTTCAAAAGCCTTGGCACGCACACTTTTTTAGCACTTGAACTGCACTACAACCAATACGACAACAAACACACGCACTGGCTGTTAAGTACCGCGGCTCGTTATCAATTGGCGGTTGTTGCCGCAGGTGATGTGCACATGCACAGGCGCCAACGTAGAGCCTTACAAGATGTGCTTATTTGCATAAAACACACCTGCACATTGGATGAAGCGGGTAAAAAATTATTCCCAAATGGTGAGCGCTATTTGCGCGATGCCCGCGCCTTGCGCGCTATCTACCCCGAACAAACGCTGGTGAACAGCGCTTTAGTGGCTGAGCTTTGTACGTTCGATTTAAGCGAACTGAATTATCAGTACCCGCGTGAAGTGGTGCCAGAGGAACTAAGTTCTGCCGAATACTTAAGGCAATTAACATACGATGGGGCGAGCTGGCGATGGCCTGATGGGGTCAGCGATGATGTGACCAAACAAATTGAACACGAGCTGGCGCTGATCAGTGAGATGCAATACGAGTCGTATTTTCTTACCGTGTACGACATCGTAAATTTTGCTCGAAGCCAAAATATTTTGTGTCAAGGACGAGGCTCTGCTGCGAACTCTGCTGTGTGCTTTTGTTTAGGCATTACAGAAGTTGATCCCTCATGTACACGCATGTTGTTCGAGCGCTTTATTTCTAAAGAGCGCGATGAGCCACCCGATATCGATGTAGATTTTGAACACGAACGTCGTGAAGAAGTCATTCAATACATCTACGCAAAGTACGGTCGTCACCGAGCAGCCCTAGCCGCAACGGTTATCACTTATCGTAAAAAAAGCGCCATCCGAGACATCGGTAAAGTGATTGGTTTATCCATAGAGCAGATTGATGCTTTATCAAAATCCTTAGCTTGGTGGGACGGTGCGAACGTGATTGCAGAGCGCTTAACCGATATGGGTTTTGATTCACAAAGCCCTTTAATGAAACGTTATGCGTGGTTATTAGATCAGCTATTGGGTTTTCCACGGCATTTATCACAGCATGTGGGCGGCTTTGTCATATCCGATAAAGATTTATCAACGCTTGTGCCAGTGGAAAATGCCGCCATGCCCGATCGCACCATTATTCAATGGGATAAAAACGATTTAGAAGAGCTTGGGTTATTAAAAGTGGATGTCTTAGCGTTGGGCATGTTAACCGCCATCAGTAAATGCTTTGCTCTTATTGAGGATTATCACCATGAGCATTTAACCATGGCCACCATCCCCCCTGACGATACGCCCACCTACGATATGATTTGCCGAGCCGATACCGTGGGTGTATTTCAAATTGAATCACGTGCGCAAATGACCATGCTGCCAAGGCTTCGCCCACGTAACTACTACGACTTAGTGATTGAAGTGGCCATTGTGCGCCCAGGCCCCATACAAGGCGGTATGGTGAATCCTTATTTACAACGCCGCCAAGGCATCATGGAAGTAACCTACCCCAACCCAGAACTTGAACGCGTGCTTAAACGCACTTTAGGGGTGCCAGTTTTTCAAGAACAAGTGATGGAAATCGCCATGGTGGCAGCAGGCTTTAGCGCAGGCCAAGCCGATCAGCTGCGCCGCTCCATGGCCGCTTGGCGTCGTGCAGGGGCTGTGTCTGAATTTCGTGATCGCTTAGTGGGCGGCATGTTAAAAAACGGTTACGAACCTGAATTTGCTGAAAGTATTTTTCGCCAAGTGGAAGGCTTTGGTGAATACGGATTTCCTGAATCACATGCTGCAAGCTTTGCCCTGTTGGTGTACGTATCGTGCTACTTAAAATGTCATGAACCGGCCGCGTTTTTATGCGCCATGCTCAACAGTCAACCGTTAGGTTTTTATGATCCATCCGATTTAGTCCAAGACGCATCGCGTCATAACGTAACCGTATTGGCTGTAGACATAAACGAAAGTGAGCACGATCATAAACTCGTTCCAGCAGAGCAACACCGCACTAACCCCAACACTAACCCCAACACCAACAATACACGAGCACAACCTGCTGTGCGTTTGGGGTTTCGGCTGGTGTCTAAACTATCGAATCACGGCATTGAGAAAATACTTAACGCACGCAAGCAAGGGCGTTTCATCAGCGCTGAAGATTTGGTGCGAAGAACTGGGCTACATCAAGGTGATCAACAAGCCTTATCCAATTCTGGTGCTTTAGAAAACATTGCCGGTAATCGACACCAAGCTCAGTGGGATTTATTAGGCGTTGAACAATTGCCAGGGTTTTTAAATGAGGCTTCCTCTCCTGAAGTACAAATTGAATTGCCCTTACCCAGCGCCGGTGAAAACACGGTGGCCGACTACCAAAGCTTGGGTTTAACGCTAGGCGATCATCCGGTATTCTTATTGCGCAAAGAACTCCAACAGCGAAAAATTCTAAGCTCCAAACAATGGGAAGCTATTCCCGATGGCCGTCATACCCGCTTAGCAGGTTTAGTCAAAGTACGGCAACGCCCAGGCAGCGCTAAGGGGGTTGTGTTCATGACTTTGGAAGATGAACACGGCCCGATGAATATTATTATTTGGGAAGCGGTTGTACAAAAGTACCGAAAAGAAGTGCTGAACGGGCAGCTTGTGTGCGTATCAGGAGTGACTCAACGCGCTCAAGGTGTTACCCACTTAGTGGCTAAACAGCTGCAAGATTTAAGCGCCCTATTGGGTACGCTTACCGATGACAAAGGCTTGGCAACCCAGTCGCGTAACTTTCATTGAACAAAACACCCACTAAACCGAACATTCAGTGAACGTTAGTGCAGAAATTAAAGCGAATTTGGCCAATCCAAAGTTTATGCTGGAACTTCCTACCGCGAGCGGTATACTAAACCGCGCTGATACCAGTTATCAGAGCATTCATTTTTATACATAATAAGCGGTAATTAGGAGCATTCAAATGTCGGTAGCTAAGGTTACAGAAATCATCAGTTCATCAAACAAAAGCTTTGATGATGCTGTAGAGCAAGGCGTAAAGCGCGCCAGCAAAACGTTGAAAGACGTAAAAAGCGTTTGGGTTAAAGAACAAAAAGCGATGATCGATGATGGAAAGATCACTGAATACCGCGTAACGATGAAAGTATCGTTCATATTGAAAGACTGATAATAACTTTCAACGCGGCAGGCTAACCATGCCTGCATGCGGTATATCAAAAGCGGTGAGTGTTAGGCACTTACCGCTTTTTTTATGGGTCTTCATAACCCTGATGGAATTCATTCACCGCTTGCGCTGCTCGGCGAACTTCGGAGGTGCACGCCACGTGAAACAAGGCCTCGCCTTCGTGCACTAATGGCATTTTTGTCATACCGATTAATACACCATTTTTTCTACTTACCACGGTTTCTTCAGAACCACCCAAAGGATCGGCGATGTGCCCTAACACTTGGCCTTGCTGAATGGCAGCGCCTAGCTTTACCGAAGGGCGTAAGATGCCACTTTGCGGTGCACGCATCCACTCGCTGTCGTTTGCAATAAACGGTTCGTGCAGTTCTAGGTTCCTTTTTGATGGCGGCAACATATCTAAGTGGCGCATCACGCGCAGTGTGCCGCGAAGCCCTGCGCGAATAGATACATCATCAAAGCGAAGGGCTTCTCCTGCTTCGTATAACAATATTGGGATTTTACTTGCGCCACGCAAAGTACCGTGACGATTGCCCATGTCCATAATAATGGGTGGCCCAAAAGCTTTGGCTAACGATAAGGCTTCAGGTTGTTCATCTAAATCGATGCGAAGCTGCGGTAAGTTGGTTCGGCCTCCGGCGGCTGTGTGATAGTCAATGCCGTGGGTGCACTTACTCACCACTTCAGTCATTAAGGTGTGCGCAAGCCTGGATGCCATTGACCCACGTTCAGAACCAGGAAACGAGCGATTCAGATCTCGCCTATCGGGCAGATAACGAGACTCTTGCACAAAGCCGTATACATTTACCACAGGAACCGCCAGTAAGGTTCCACGAATGCGCTTTAATGCGCTGGAGCCCAACAGCCTACGAATAATTTCAACACCGTTTATTTCATCACCGTGCAGTGCCGCTAACACACACAAGGTGGGACCAGCTTGCTTCCCATGAATAACGTGCACCGGCATAGCCACTGAGGTGTGGGTATACAAAGGTGGCAGGGGCAGATCGACGGTTTGACGAGTGCCGGGAGCGATGAACTCTCCGCCAATTTCAAATGGCTCATTGATACTCATGGTTTTGGTGTCCTGCCTTCATCCTTTGCCGCGTGTTGCGGTACGGCCCGGCTTTGCGTTCTTTTCCAAGTAATCAATGATAATGCCTGCCACATTCTTTCCACTGGCTGATTCAATGCCTTCTAGCCCAGGTGAAGAATTAACTTCCATTACCAATGGCCCACGCTCTGAGCGAAGTAAATCCACACCCGCTACCGACAAACCAAGAATTTTGGCAGCAGATACAGCGGTTGCTCGTTCTTCAGGAGTGATCTTCACCAAGCTGGCAGAACCGCCTCGATGTAAATTTGAACGGAATTCACCTTCAGGTGCTTGGCGCCGCATGGCCGCCACCACTTTTCCACCAACGACCAAACAGCGAATATCAGAACCACCGGCTTCTTTAATAAATTCTTGCACCAGAATGTTCGCGTGCACGCCCATAAACGCTTCAATAACCGATTCAGCTGCTTTATTCGTTTCCGCTAACACCACACCGATGCCTTGCGTACCTTCAAGAAGTTTTATGACCAGCGGTGCACCACCCACCATCTTGATCAAATCTTTGGAATCCCCTGGTTTGTTTGCAAAGCCTGTGATCGGCAGCCCAATCCCTTTCCTAGAAAGCAGTTGCAAGGCGCGCAGCTTATCGCGCGAGCGAGACAAAGCCACAGATTCAATTAATGGGTACACGCCCATCATTTCAAACTGGCGGATAACGGCCGTTCCGTAGGCGGTAACTGATGCCCCAATGCGCGGGATAACGGCATCAAAACCGATCAGTGGGTCCCCTTCTAAATGCACGCTGGGTTTTGCTGATGCGATGTTCATATAACAACGCAACACATCAATGACCTTCACCTCATGGCCGCGTTCTTCGGCCGCTTCAATGAGACGACGGCTGGAGTACAGACGTCTATTTCTAGAAAGTAAGGCTATTTTCATCGACGATCATTCCTAAGTGGCATCGCTGTACAGCAACCGAGTTGAACGGCGACCACAGGTATACGATAGCGCTGGGTTAACTACAAATTCTGTCATTAATGTGGTTCGGCCCAACAACATCCGAAATAACATATCACGCCTTTCCGTCAGTGTTATTTCTATCGTTTTGCTCACGCCTGCCAATTCAAGCTGGGTAGCGATGACGTGCCGAGTTTCGGTGTGGCCGCCCGAATCGGTTACATCCCGAATATCAACCAGAGCGGCCGAGCAGCGCCGAGAAATACTCTGATTTCGCTGCACAGGCAGCGTGGTGAACGACACCATTTTAATACCATTTTCAGTAAAGCGTTCAATATCATGAGCATGAATAGCCGATGTTCTGGCCCCGGTATCCACTTTTACTTTGAAGGCAGGAAGCTGAAGTTCGGGCAAAGAGACCCATTCGCGCCAACCCAGCGTGATAGGAGATGCAGACGACATGATGAGTTTACTCCAGCCGAGAATAAGGAACGCGTGGCACAATGGAGCGATGAAAGACAACGCCTATTTTGACAACGCTTCAACCACTTGGCCAAAACCCGAAGCGGTGTACTTATTTATAGATCAATTTCAGCGCTCCCATGGGGTTAATCCCAGCCGCGGCGGCTATGCCATGGCCGTTGAGACAGAAGCCATGGTCATTCAAACCCGAAAACTACTGGCTACGTTTTTCGGGTTTACAGGCTCTGCCAACCGAGTGGTGTTCACCGCCAACATCACCGATTCTCTGAATATGGTGTTATCAGGCTTATTACAAAGCGGCGATCATGTGGTGATCACACGTTTGGAACACAACGCCGTGCTGCGAACCACGCAATATTTATCGCAAGACAACGGTGTGGAAGTCACTCAAGTGCCTATCGATGCCACTGGTGGCGAGTCAGCGACACAGGCGCAAAGTGCTGCAGGCGTAGTGAGCGTAGATGCTGTGCGAGCCGCATTGAAAAAAAACACCAAAGCCATTGTGATTAATCACGCCTCTAACGTAACCGGTCGTGTGCAACCGTTGGATGAGATTGGCCAGCTTGCGAAAGAATTCTCCATTCCCCTCATTGTGGACACCGCGCAAACCGCTGGCGTGCTGCCTATCGATATGCAGTCGCAAGGCATCGCAGTTGCCACCTTTACAGGTCATAAAGGATTATTCGGCCCCATGGGGATTGGCGGGTTCATTATTAATGAAGACATCGATTTAAAGGTAACTAAATTCGGCGGTAATGGGATCTTGTCAGAAAATTTATACCAACCCGAACAATGGCCTCATCGACACGAAGTGGGCACTTTGCCCGTACCCGCCATCGCAGGTTTACACGCAGGACAACGTTGGTTTAATGCATTAGGAGAAAGCATTGCTTCAGCCTATGGAATAACATCGGGAAAAGGCGCACGCACACTTAAAGTGGCGTTAAACAATGATGACTTAGACACCCCATTGAATGCAAAACAACATGCGCTGCGAGTTACCGATGCAGTTAAACACATACATCGCATTGAAATGCGGCATCTTGAAAAATTATTAGACGTGCTGACACGCTTTGATCATGTACGAGTACTAGGTGGTGTAAATACAAATTTTGAAAACCCGCAAGTGGCCACTTTAAGTTTTGTATCTAATAAAGTATCCACTGCTCGAATTGCAGAATCGTTGGATGCCGATTATCACGTGTGTTTACGAGCTGGGCTTCATTGCGCACCATTGGTTCACACCGATGAAAATACGATTGCAGGTGGTGGCGCGGTTCGTCTGGCTCCAGGGTTATTTACCGATGATGAGGATATGACTCAATTGATTGATGGGTTGTTGGATGTTTTGGGGTGAAGGCTGGTTCGAAATGTTTAAAAAAGCACGGTGCACATAGTATTGAAGAGCCCCGGTTTCATCGCGGACTGTTCTCTATCATTATGCAGCAGCGTTATGCTGACACTCGGATAGGTAGTAAAGGGATTCGTATTCTGCTGGAGGCACATAACCAATGGTCCCCATCAGTCGTTCATGATTGTACCAGTGCACCCAGTTTAACGTGGCCAATTCAAGTGCTTGTGTACTTCTCCATGGCCCAAGGTTGTACACGAGTTCTGTTTTATACAAACCGTTGATTGTTTCAGCTAACGCGTTATCGTATGAATCGCCAACGGTGCCAACTGAGGGTTTTACTCCGGCATCGTTCAAACGATCCGTATAAGCCACTGAGACGTACTGTGATCCGCGATCACTGTGATGGATGAGTGAGTCAGCGTTTACTTCTCGATCGTTAAGCGCTTGCTCCAAAGCATCCAGAACAAAGTCCGTAGTTTGCGATGTCGATAACTTCCACCCTACAATACGATCTGCGTACGTATCGATAACAAAGGCAACGTACGCAAAACCCTGCCATGTCGAGACGTAGGTGTAATCCGCAACCCAAAGTTCATTGGGTTGCTCGGCTTTAAAATCACGGTTAACCAGATCATTAGGGCATTCAGCTTGTTTATCTGGGTTTGTTGTGATGACTTTCTTGCCACGACTACGACCCGATATTTCAAGCGTATTC
>CALHNS010000026.1 GCA_938035125.1 uncultured Granulosicoccaceae bacterium
AACAGGCTCTGGCATTCATGAACTTGTCATTAATTTCAGAGGTACTGTGAATGGGCGAGTTGTGCACCGCACCTCTAACATGAACATCACAATTGGGGAGAATCGGTTTAACCTTTTAAGTAACGAAATCCAAGCAATTGAAGGCGATGTCCTTGGAGATGTATTAGAGGAAGGGCGATATGGAATACCTATAGATATAACACTTAATAGAGGAATATTCCCTGACATAATAAAAACCAGAGCTGAAATATGGGCAAAGGATTCATCTGGAAATGATGTTGTTGTTGGATGGACTGGAGGCGTTGTTAAGCCTAAAGACATTGATGACACAACAAAATCTATTCCCTTAACTTTCCATAGTGGCTGGTTGTCTCAAGGCGTTCGTTATTTCCCACCAATCACACTTCAAAACATTGAGTTGAGGGACATCGATATGGGTGATCAAATGCTTCATTCAAGTTCACCCATTTTAATTAAAGGAATTCCTATTCCTGAGCCTCGCACTGAACGTAACAGTGAGTTGAAGCAAGAGCCAACAACGAACATGTTACAAGGAGTCCATCCGTCATTTTTAGAACATATAAATCATACTGTAACTCCAGATAGTCGAGCTAACAGAAACTCTACTCCTTCAGTTATAGCACTCCACGGATGGTGTGATCGCGAGTTGGATGTGGATCATTTCACTAGTTTACGAGGAAAAATATTTCCTTGCCGACCATTCGGGAGAGGTGAGACAGCAGATAGATATGCTGATAATGTGGCGAGAACTTTAAGCTTTCGGCCCGGAACTCTCCGAGGTATTGTTGCTCACTCACACGGAGGGCTAGCTGCGGCATCACTATTACAAAATTACCGGTATCTTTTCGCTGATAATGCTCAATCCAGGCCACCCAACGTTATATCAATAGGGTCCCCATATAATGGAACTAGTCTTTTACGGGCCGGCAACACAGGTGTTTTCAGATCAGTGATTAGTGCTGGAACAACCATTAATAGTGGCTGTCCTATCCCATTTGATTTGTTTCCTTCGACCAATTTTAGATGGCGCACGCTCATTGGACCACGTGCAAAAAATCAAATAACTGCTTGGGTTACCGTGCACGGTGGAACTACATCATCATTATCTAACTCACTTAATTTTTGTGGAATAGGCTCACCTGATCCACTACTGCCTGGATTAGATGATGGCGTTATTTCAATACAGGACGGTACAAATTTCTCAGATGGTGGTTTCCATCTTAGAGCGAACAGTTGCCACAATCCTGGTCAGAGATTTCCGTTCCAATGGCTACATAGAGATTTTGTTAGATCGGTGAATCAAACGTTTTTCACACGATTAGAGAGATGGTCTCCGTTCTAGAAACAATTTCGGCCAGCTCACAATCTTCATGAGCTGGCCTTTTTCAGCCTGCAATAACATTTATATTGACTCAATTATGCGTACTTTGATACTTCTATTTATATTTTTAATTTTGCAAGGTTGTAGCCTGGTTGGCAGCCAATTTATAAGAGAGCCTCCCAGGCCTCCGAAAGATGCAGTTTCTGAAATAAGCGCATATGGAATTACATTAACTATTAGAAATATACCGTACCCAGAATCTCTAGACATTGAAATCCTTCCAGGCTCTCCTTCATATGCGCGCACCCCTTTGCGTTGGTATTTTGAACCTCATCCAGAATACAATCAGATGGACGTTACCGATTATCGAATAACCAGCGGTTATTATGGAATAATCGACGGAATACCCTCTGAGCATATTAAATACACTTATTTATTTCTTATAGAGGATGAACACTCATCAACTGTAATACCAAGTAACCCTGACGATGTTAATATCAACGGTTTACCGAACAGTTATTCTGGAGAAACCCAGGTTTTCTTAGACCCTAAAGATCTGATCATAAATGGTAATTTTATATTGGAGGGGAGGAATGCATCTATACCCTTAACAGCGACACATATTGAAGTCATGGTGCAGTTGCCAGATTCAAATAAAAATACATCCGTTGCAAAAATTTCTCTTGATCAGCTTGCCGCCTGGAATAGATACATTAAACCTTTAATTCCTCTGCCAGACTAGTTGACCACGTTAATTGTGGAACACTAGATTGTTGCATGAATGCCGAAAATTAGAGCGAAATACGTAACGCTGCAACAATCCAACTTTGCTGGGCGTTAATCTTCAAAGCGGACATTCACAGAATTACTGCTAGGTCTCCTTTGGGGATCTTCCCGCACTTCGCTTATTATTCAGAAAAGCGGTTTACAATCCCGGTACTCACCAGATCAATTAAACCCATAAGGAATAATCTCCCGAACGTTTTGATCCACATTTAATGAACTCTTTAACGGCGGCGCTGCCCGTTGCACGCAATCTGTTCGCTCACAGATGCGGCACGATACGCCTATGGGTTCAAAGGCGCCTGTTGCTTCGGTGTTCAACTGCGCCCCGTACACAAACTGATCTATGTACTTAAGCTCACACCCTAATGCCAGCGCGTAACGCCGATTGGGATCATTAAAGCCACCGGAAGGTTTATCCACCGTGGTGGCAATACACAAATAACGTTCGCCATCGGGGGTTTGTGCTAATTGTCTTATCATTTGGCCGGGGCTTTCGAACGCTTTATGCGCGTTCCAAAGAGGGCAAGCTGAGCCAAAGCGTGCAAATTGTAACTTGGTGGCGCTGTGTCGTTTGGTGATGTTACCTGCACGATCAACACGGGCGAAAAATATCGGTACGCCGGCTAAACCAGGACGTTGCAGTGTGCTTAATCGGTGAGCCACCTGTTCGATGCTGGTGTCAAATTCATCAGCCAGTAACACCAAATCGTGCATCAACTGCCGTGCTGACTTATGAAAGGCTTTGTATGGCATTAAGGTAGCGCCAGCAAAGTAGTTGGCGATGCCAATACGACAAATATCGGCAGCATCTGTCGATCGAAAATCTGCGCGTTCAATTAACGCATCGATAATTTCCTCATGCTCTATTAATCCAATCTGACACGCTAACTGAAACGCGCGAGTAGCTCGATTGTGTCGACCGTTCAGTTCCAATAGTCGTTTATCAGGTTGGTAGTGCCTTAGCGTGCGACTGTTGCCATCGTGTTGAACAACCGTTAATCCCAATGTGTTTTCTGCGTAGCTAGTTAAGGCATCAAATCGATCTCTAGCTGAGGTATCTAATGTGCTGGCTAAGCGCTCAGCGGGGATGTCCAGTTCGTGAACGTAGTTGTTATTGAAGTGGAAATAATCGCGCACCTCTTCATAGGGGGTGGGCTCTGCCAAAGAGCCTGTACGATCAATTGAATCATCAAGTTCTGCTAATTTTTCATTGGTTCGCCGAAGCGCTTGATGCATGGTGATGAGCGCACGCGCCACGGACGGCGAATTTTGAGAGGCTAATTTCAGCTCATGAGAAGAGGGCAATTTGCCTTTAAATAAAGGATCGGCAAAACACTCCACCATGTCGGCCAGTAAGCGATCATGATCAAAAGAGGACAAAGCGGCGATATCAACCGAATAGTGCTCTGCTAGGGCCAGTAAGACCGTGGCTGTTACGTGGCGTTGGTTGTTCTCCATTTGGTTTAAATAACTGGTGGAGATGCCCAGTGATTCTGCGAAGGCGGCTTGTGTCAGTGATTGCTCTACGCGTAAATCTCTTAGCGCTTGGCCGATGAATAATTTTGAGGTTCTCATATTCGCAATTTTACAAAATTATGTTTGTGTTTTGCAAATATCACAATTAACCACGTTAATGCACGCGCTTTTAAAGCCGATTGCCATTATTCTTGTTGCAAATTGCCACCATGCATGTGATTTATCGCACATTTTTCGTTCCTAATGGGTTGCTGTAGCTATCCCGTTCCCCATCCAACAGGCTCTTAATGAACCCCATTCTCGAAGAATTAGAAGAACGCCGGCAGGCTGCTCGATTAGGCGGCGGCCAGGCTCGTATAGATCGCCAGCACGCCCAAGGCAAACTCACCGCTCGTGAGCGAGTGGATGTGCTGTTAGACGATGGTTCATTTGAAGAATACGATCTGTACAAAACTCATCGCTGTACGGATTTTGGTATGGCCGACCAGCAAATTCCTGGTGATGGCGTTGTTACAGGTTGGGGCACGGTGAACGGACGTCCCGTGTATGTTTTTTCGCAAGACTTCACTGTATACGGCGGGTCGTTATCAGAAACCCACGCCGAGAAGATCATGAAAGTGATGGACCTTGCCATGCAGAACGGCATACCGATTATCGGTCTGAACGATTCAGGTGGTGCACGCATTCAAGAAGGGGTGGCCAGTTTAGGCGGCTATGCTGAGGTGTTCTGGCGAAACGCACAAGCCTCCGGCGTTATCCCTCAGATATCGGTCATCATGGGCCCATGTGCAGGTGGTGCTGTGTATTCACCGGCCATGACTGACTTTGTGTTTATGGTGAAAGACACCAGCTACATGTTTGTCACAGGCCCCGATGTGGTTAAAACAGTCACCAATGAGGTGGTTAGCGCTGAAGAATTAGGTGGGGCGAAAACGCATACCCATACCTCATCGGTAGCAGATGCTGCTTTTGAAAACGATTTTGAAGCCTTAATGGAAGTGCGACGTTTGGTTGAATTTCTGCCGCAATCGAATCGAGAGCCTGCGCCCATCCGAGAATGCCACGATCCTTTTGACCGTGAAGCGTTATCTTTGGACACCCTAGTGCCTAACGATGCCAATAAGCCGTACAACATGCACGAAGCGGTGCACGCTATTGCCGATGACGGCGATTTTTTCGAAATTCAGCGTGATTTTGCGGGCAACATTTTATGTGGGTTCATTCGAATCGCTGGCGAAAGCGTCGGTGTTATCGCTAATCAACCGATGGTGTTGGCCGGTTGTTTGGATATTAATAGCTCAAGAAAAGCGGCGCGCTTTGTTCGATTTTGCGATGCGTTTAATATCCCTATCGTGACGTTGGTAGACGTACCTGGTTTTCTCCCTGGAACCGCGCAAGAGTATGGCGGCATCATTAAACACGGTGCTAAATTATTGTTTGCTTATGCAGAAGCGACGGTGCCTAAAATAACCGTTATTCTAAGAAAAGCCTACGGTGGCGCCTACGATGTTATGGCATCAAAACACATAAGGGCCGATGTAAACTACGCATGGCCTACCGCAGAAATTGCGGTAATGGGTGCAAAAGGTGCCACAGAAATTTTGTACCGAAATGAGCTGGGCGATGAAGAGAAGATTGCTCAACGAACCGCTGATTACGAAGCAAGATTTGCTAACCCCTTTATAGCTGCCCAGCGCGGCTTTATTGATGAAGTGATTCAGCCACATTCCACTCGTCGCCGATTGGCGCGCTCTTTAGAACTTTTGCGAGGCAAAGAAGCCCCCGCACCCATTCGTAAACACGACAACATTCCACTGTAAGAGTTGAACACCATGATTAAGAAAATATTGGTTGCCAATCGCGGTGAAATTGCTTGCCGTGTATTCAGTACTGCTAAAAAAATGGGCATTGCAACGGTTGCTGTGCATTCGGATATCGATGCCGATGCGTTGCACGTCAGTTACGCCGATGAGGCGGTATCGATCGGTGGCACTACGGCCGCTGAAAGCTACTTAATTATCGATAAAATTATTCAAGCGTGTAAAGACACAGGCGCCGATGCTGTGCACCCAGGTTACGGATTTTTATCCGAACAGGCTGAATTTGCCGAGCGTTTACGTGCAGAAAACATTATTTTTATCGGCCCGCCACCCGATGCCATTCGCCAGATGGGCGATAAAATCACATCCAAAAAATTATCCGCCGAGGCAGGCGTTAATACCGTACCTGGGCACATGGGTTTAATTGATGATGCCGAGCATTGCGCGAAAATCGCTGATGATATCGGTTACCCCGTAATGATCAAAGCCAGTGCAGGAGGTGGTGGCAAGGGCATGCGTATCGCGTGGAATTCAGATGAAGCTAAAGAAGGGTTTGAGCGTTCTAAGTCTGAAGCCGCATCGTCGTTTGGGGATGACAGAATTTTTGTTGAGAAATTCATTACCGACCCTCGACACATTGAAATTCAAGTCATGGCAGACAACCACGGTAACGTGGTTTATTTAGGTGAGCGTGAGTGCTCTATTCAACGTCGTAACCAAAAAGTGATTGAAGAAGCACCGTCGCCATTTTTAGATGAAGCCACCCGAAAAGCGATGGGTGAGCAATCAGTGGCGTTAAGTGAAGCGGTAAATTATTCAGGCGCTGGTACCGTTGAATTTGTGGTGGATTCAGATCGTAATTTCTATTTTCTAGAAATGAACACGCGCCTTCAGGTGGAACATCCGGTAACAGAACTGATAACCGGCATCGACTTGGTTGAGCAAATGATAAGGGTGGCCTCTGGTGAAACCTTATCGATAAAACAGTCTGATATAACGCTTAACGGTTGGGCGGTTGAATCCCGTGTGTACGCAGAAGACCCGCGACGAAATTTTCTACCCGCCACAGGCCGGGTGGTACGTTATGCACCGCCTGCAGACGCTTTAGAATTTACATTGCCTGAAGCAGGTAATACTGAAGCTATCATTCGATGCGATTCAGGCATTGAAGCCGGTGGTGAAATTTCGATGTTTTATGACCCCATGATTGCAAAACTGTGCACTTGGGCGCCAACGCGGAATGAAGCCATCGCGCACATGGGGCTTGCCTTAGATGAATTTGAAATGCAAGGCTCAGGGGATAACTTACATTTTCTTGCAGCGATTGCTCAGCACCCTCGTTTTATCTCTGGGGAAATAACCACAGCCTTTATCGCAGAAGAATATCCCGATGGTTTTAACGGTGTTGCAGCCGACACCAAAACAATGCAAGCGTTTGCTGGTGCCACCGCATTGCTTGCGCATATTACGGCGAATCGTCGACAGTCTTTAAACGATGATGGGCGAAACCGATCGCAGGTATTGGCCAACATAAGAACCGATGAAGATATCGCTCATGTGGTTCGAATGGAGGGTTCAAATTATCCGGTATCGCTATTAGAGCCAGGTGTTTTTACACCGCAGATAGCTTCCATGCGTCTTCAATTTCAACTTGATAATAACGACACCTTATCGGATGTGCACGTATCCAGCGATTGGTTGCCTGGTGAATCCTTAGCTCGTGTTGAAGTTAATGGCGTGTTACGCGTGTTTCAAGTTAAATCGCTAGCAGAAGGATTTTCACTTCAACACCAAGGCGGTGTGATGCAAACGCGATTTTTATCGGCTCATAAAGCAGCATTAGCCGATCGCATGATTGAGAAAGTGCCTGAAGATACATCCAATTTATTGTTATGCCCCATGCCCGGATTGCTGGTGGCTTTACACGTTAAGGTGGGTGATAAGGTGGAAGAGGGGCAAGCCTTAGCCATTGTGGAAGCCATGAAAATGGAGAACGTTCTGAGCGCGGAACGCTCCGGCACCATTGCAAAAGTGCCAACAACGGTAGGGCAAAGTTTAGGGGTTGATGATGTCATTCTGGAGTTTGAATTATGAGCACCGATGCCCCTAAGCAAAACCCAAAGCAAAACCCTAAGCCAATCAGTGCGAACGACTTACCCAAGTCTTGGGTGGAAAACGCTGCGAAAGATCTTAAAGGCGCTGATCCTACCCAGCTTGCAAGCCAAACCCCTGATGGCATAACAATAAAGCCCATTTACACCGCGGCCGATCATACCGTTTCAAACGAATTACCCGGTGATGAGCCGTATACGCGCGGGATTCGCGCCACCATGTACACCGGAAGGCCTTGGACCATTCGCCAGTACGCAGGTTTTTCAACGGCGCAAGAATCCAATGCGTTTTATCGAAACAATTTGGCAATGGGTCAAAAAGGGTTATCGGTTGCCTTTGATTTAGCCACGCACCGAGGCTACGACAGCGATCACCCAAGAGTTACCGGCGATGTGGGTAAAGCAGGCGTTGCTATAGATTCAGTTGAAGACATGAAAGTGTTATTCGATGGCATTCCATTGGATGAGATGTCGGTATCAATGACGATGAACGGTGCGGTTATTCCAACGCTTGCCATGTTCATCGTGGCTGGAGAAGAACAAGGGGTAGAGC
Organism: uncultured Granulosicoccaceae bacterium; assembly: GCA_938035125.1. Lineage (GTDB taxonomy): Bacteria > Pseudomonadota > Gammaproteobacteria > Granulosicoccales > Granulosicoccaceae > Granulosicoccus. The sequence continues at coordinate 8,089 of CALHNS010000026.1, forward strand.
GAGCAAAGCTAACCGGCACCATTCAAAACGACATATTGAAAGAATTCATGGTGCGTAATACGTACATTTACCCACCTGAGCCATCGATGCGCATCGTGGCCGATATTATTGAATACACCGCAACCGATATGCCGCGTTTTAATTCCATCAGTATTTCTGGCTACCACATGCAAGAGGCAGGTGCTTCCACGGTGCAAGAGCTTGCGTTCACCTTAGCCGATGGTATGGAATACGTTCGTACCGCAAAAGCGCGTGGATTAAACGTGGATGCATTCGCACCGCGATTGTCGTTTTTCTTTTGCATCGGCATGGACTTTTTTATGGAAGTGGCCAAACTTCGTGCGGCAAGGAAGCTTTGGTCACGCATTATGAGCGACTTGGGTGCTACCGATGATCGTTCAAAGATGCTAAGAACCCATTGCCAAACATCAGGCGTATCACTGACCGAACAAGACCCTTACAACAACATCGTGCGCACCGCTTATGAAGCCATGGCAGCTGTTTTAGGTGGCACACAATCGTTACACACAAACGCCTACGATGAAGCGATGGCCTTACCCACAGAAACTTCAGCCCGCGTTGCCAGAAATACTCAGCTAATTTTGCAGCATGAAACTGGGGTAACAAAAACCGTTGATCCACTCGGTGGTTCTCACTTTATTGAATCATTAACCGATGATTTAGTGAAAGCTGCTTGGGAACAAATTCAAGAAATTGAGCAATTAGGCGGCATGACGCAAGCGGTGTTAGACGGATTACCAAAGCGGCGCATTGAAGCAGCTGCCGCAGAGCGTCAAGCACGTGTGGACAACGGCACCGATGTGGTGGTGGGTGTTAATCGGTATCGATTGGATGATCCGGTATCGGTTGATATTTTAGAGGTGGATAACACCAAGGTACGTGCTGAGCAAGTTGCGCAGCTAAATTCCATTAAACAAACCCGTGATGATAAAGCCTGTTCGAATGCGTTAGAAAAAATCACATCCGTTGCCCAATCAGGTGATGGGAATTTACTGGCAGCGGCGGTAGAAGCTGCGCGTGCACGCGCCACTTTAGGTGAAATTTCTTCGGCCATGGAAACCGTATTTGGACGATACAAAGCCACGCCCGAATCGGTCAGCGGAGTTTATGGGAAACATCAGGCAGCATCTCCTGAATTTCAGGCGGTGAAAACTCGGGTGGATGCGTTTTTTGCCAGTAAAAACCGTCGCCCTCATTTATTGGTGGCCAAGATGGGTCAAGATGGTCACGACCGAGGCGCAAAAGTGATCGCCTCATCGTTCTCAGACATCGGCTTTGATGTTGAATTGTCAGAATTATTTGTCACCCCGCAAGAGGTGGCTGATTTATGTATTGAGAAAAATGTCGATGTCGTTGGCGTATCGAGCTTAGCAGGCGGGCACAAGAGCTTAATACCTGAACTCATCAATGCGTTGGCTGATAAAGGGCGCTCAGATATTGCTGTGGTTTGCGGTGGGGTTATACCTGAGCAAGATTATGATTATTTGAAAGAGGCAGGTGTGGCTGAAATTTTTGGGCCAGGCACCGCCATCACCGATGCGGCTCAGGCGGTTTTGGGGCATGTGCTGGGTGAACGGCGTAATCGCTAGTTTATCTGCCAAAAAGCCAACCCAACCACAATCAATAAGCTTGCCCCCATCAACACACTGACTGTGCGTTGAACGTGGGCGGGTAAATCCATTTGTTTAAAGGTGATGCCAAACATCATCCAAACAAGATGTATCGCAATCCAAATTACATTAATTATGAAAAATTTTAAAATAATTTCAGCAAGACCACCGTTTGGATAAATCGGCAGCCCAGTGAACAACGTGGTGTTTACCACGTAGGCTTTGGGGTTGATGATTTGAAGCGTAACGCCGTGTTTTATACCCGGTGGTGCTTGTTGTTCAATGAACGCGATTTGCGTGCCGGCTAACGCCACGCGTAAAGCCAGAAAAATAAGGTACGCCATTGAGGCGTACAGCAGAATCGGCTTTATCAATGGATTAGCCAATGCTAGGCCTGCCACCCCCGTGACTACGGCTAGCGCCACCAGGTTGGTTCCGAAAAATAGGCCAATCAGATAGCGTAGTGCCGGTTCTTTGCCGAATGAAGCCGCCACCCCTGCCAGCGACAGCACACCGGGGCCTGGGGTTATCATAAGGAAGAATATGGCGCTTACGAACACAAACACAGGCGGGGCCTTTAATTCAATCTGTCATAATCAGAGCAAGAGTAGGGTTGCATTGGATTCAGTGCAGCCGCTTTACCAGAACTTCTTTATAGGATACAGCTTCCATGGCCAGTTCAGATAAACAACCGAACATCATCGTCATTATGGCGGACCAACTGGCCCCGCATTTTACCGGCGCCTACGACCACCCGTTGGTTAAAACTCCGCATTTAGATGCGTTGGCAGCCCGAGGCATGCGATTCGATGCCGCTTATTGCAATGCGCCGCTGTGTGCACCTTCGCGATTCTCATTTATGTCGGGTCAATGGATTTCCCACATTGCAGGCTACGATAACGCCAGTGAATTCAAAGCCTCCATTCCCACCTTTGCTCACGCTTTACGCCATGCAGGCTATCGAACTTGCCTATCGGGCAAAATGCATTTTGTGGGTCCTGATCAAATGCACGGTTTTGAAGAGCGCCTTACCACCGACATCTACCCATCCGATCACGCATGGACACCCGATTGGGAAGCATCGGATGAGCGCATTGATAAGTGGTATCACAACATGGATTCTGTGCGCGAAGCAGGCACCGCAGCCACAACGTTTCAAATTGAATACGATGATGAAACCTGTTTCTTCGCTCGGCGGCGCATTATGGAATACGCCATGAACAAAGTGGATCCTTTTTCCATGGTGATCAGTTTCATTCACCCGCACGACCCGTATGTGGCGCGACCTGAATGGTGGAACCTATACGATTCGAACGACATCGATATGCCCAACACAGATGCACCAAGCGATCCGCACACCGAGCGTTTGCGGGTTGGCATAGAAGCCGATGTCGATATCCCTACCGATCAGGAAATTCGAAATGCACGACAAGCCTACTACGCAAACGTCAGTTACTTTGACAGTAAAATCGGTGAAATTGTAAAAGCACTGGATGAATCTGAACAACTTGATAACACCGTTATTGTGGTGACATCAGATCATGGCGATATGCTTGGTGAGCGCGGCTTGTGGTACAAAATGAATTTCTTTGAGCATTCTGCGCGTGTGCCAATGGTGTTCGCAGGGCCTGGAATCCAACACGGTATCTCGGCAGAGCCTGTGTCGTTATTAGATTTATACCCCACGTTTTTAGAGCTTGCAAAAACCGCAGATGAATACCCTGAAGGTTTTACCGCTAACGTTGATGGCACATCGATGGTGCCTTTGTTAACCGGTGCAGGCGAAGGTTACAACGGCCGAGCCGTGGCTGAGTACTGCGCTGAATGCGCAAGCCACCCCATGCTTATGATTCGCGAAGGCGACTTTAAATACATTCACTGCGATGTAGATCCTGCTCAGTTATTTAATGTGGTGACAGACCCTCGTGAATTAGTTAACTTAGCTGAAGATCCTGATCATCAAGAGGTGGCAAAAAAATTCGCTGCGCAAGCGGCTGAACATTGGGACAGTGAGAAGGTTCGACAAGACGTCATTCACACCCAGCACCAACGCCGAGCGGTGCACGCTGCGATGGAGCAAGGGGCTTTAACCTCATGGGATTACCAGCCTCCACGCGATGCATCGCAAGAATTTGTGCGTAACCACATGGATTGGACTGTCGCAGCTGAAAAAACTCGATTCCCGCCGTTCAAGCGCTAATATGAGTGGTCCTCTGGCAGGGCTAAAAGTAGTTGAAATGGCAGGGCTTGGTCCCTGCCCATTGGCCGGTCAGTTGATGGCCGATTTAGGTGCAGAGGTTACCGTAATCGATCGTGCATCAGCGCCGCTTGATGTCACCGATATCAACCGTCGTGGCAAACAATCGATAGCGTTAAACCTTAAAAACACACTGGGTAAAACGATTGTTGAACGATTGCTTTCTCAATCGGATGTGTTAATTGAAGGTTTTCGACCCGGGGTAATGGAGCGCTTAGGGTTAGGGCCTTCAGATTGCGAAGCGTTGAACCCTAGATTAATTTATGGCCGAATCACCGGTTGGGGCCAAGAGGGCCCGTTATCTCACAGCGCAGGTCATGACATAAATTATCTGGCCATTACCGGTGCATTGGCATGTATTGGCACAAAAGATTCTGGCCCCATCCCACCGCTTAATCTAGCGGCTGACTATGGCGGCGGTACGCTATTTTTAGTGTTGGGTGTTATGGCAGCCCTATATGAACGAAGTGAATCGGGTAAAGGTCAAACTATTGATGCGGCCATGATTGATGGCGTACCAGCGATGATGGGATTAATTCATCAATGGCATGCACAAGAGGCTTGGAGCCTGCAAAGAGAAAACAATTGGATTGATGGGGCAGCACCGTTCTATCGCTGTTATCAAACCAAAGACGCACAATTTATGTCTGTTGGTGCGCTTGAGCCTCAGTTTTTTCGTGAACTCATTAAGCTGCTCGAATTACCACCTTCCATGGTGGATGAACAAAATGATCGAAAGCATTGGCCAAAGCATATCGAACGGCTCAGCGCTGCATTTCTAATGAAAACCCAACAAGAATGGCAGGAGCTCTTTGATGCAAGCGATGCTTGTGTGGCCCCCGTTCTGCACTTCAACACCACAGCCCATCATCCACAAAACCAACATCGAGAAATTTTTCAACACCACAATGGTGTGCAACAAGCAGCCCCTGCACCTCGATTTAGCCGAACTCAAGCTGCGTTAATTGCACCAGTTACAGCCAAAGGGCAGCATTCTCAATCGATACTTGATGGTTTATCGTTAACGGATGAATTGCGGCTGCAAATTGAACAATCGGATGTGTTGACCTAGTCGCAAAAATTTGCACCTAAACCTCATTACGGATGTAATCGACAAACGCCTGATTTAAGGAGTTATTAATGGGCATTTGCTGAGTTCGCTTAAAATCTCGCACCGCTCGCATCGTCTCCTTGCCAGGAATGCCGTCAATATCGCCCCGGTACAACCCCTTAATTTTTAACGTCTCTTGAATGAGCATCACCTCATCGGTTGTGGCAGGGGGGGAACCGCGATGATTCAGTTCAGTCAGTTGCATGGTGCTGGCTAGGTGCAAAGGGACAGGTTGGGGTAGGATACTTTTATTCTTCACATTCTGCACAGGGATGGCCAATGAATGACGTTGTAACGGTATACGAAGTGGGCCCGCGCGATGGGTTACAAAATGAATCTGCACTGATTGCCACCCAAGAGAAAATTGATTTGGTCAATCGGTTAGTTGATGCGGGTTTAACGCGTGTGGAGGTATCAAGCTTTGTTAGCCCGAAATGGGTGCCTCAGCTGGCCGATGCAGCCGATGTATTCGCTGGCATACAGCGTAAACCTGGTGTTGTGTACGCAGCTTTAGCGCCGAACGTTAAAGGCTTGGAACGCGCCATAGGTTCCGATGTAAATGAAGTGGCCATATTTGGTGCCGCCTCAGAAGAATTCAGCCAAAAAAACATCAATTGCTCCATCGCAGAAAGCATAGAGCGCTTTAAACCGATGATGGAAATGGCCAAAGACGCGGATGTGCCCATGCGCGGTTACATCTCGTGCATTACCGACTGCCCGTACAGTGGGCCTGTGAAGCCAAGCCAAGTGGCAATATTGACCGAAGCGCTATTGGATTTGGGTTGTTATTCGGTGAGTTTGGGCGATACCTTGGGGAAAGCCACGCCTAAGTCAACGAAAAGCGCGGTAGAGGCTGCGTTAAGCGTAGCGCAAGCATCGCAGTTGGCTGGTCACTTTCACGATACGTCGGGCCAAGCTATTGCCAACATCGCGGTGTGTTTAGACGCAGGAATTCGGGTATTTGATGCAGCCGTTGGTGGTTTGGGTGGCTGCCCTTATGCACCTGGGGCCAAAGGCAATGTAGCCACAGAGACGGTGGTGGCATTTTTAGAATCGCAAGGATTACATACTGGCGTTGATGCAAGCTTATTAGATGATATTGCTCAATATGCACAATCATTACGTGCCAGCTAATGCGATCGGTTTGATTACAAACGCTTTAACGGCTTACATTCATTTTATTGTAAAAACTAAATAAGTTAACTTCCATGAGATTAAGCACTTGGCAAAGCCTTAACGTTGAATACGATGCGCAGCACACACTGTGGGTAACGCTAAATCAGCCCGAAAAACGCAATGCATTATCGGCGCTGATGATTGATGAACTGACCCGTTTAGCTAAAGAATTATCTGTCTGCTCTGAAACTAAGGCGGTGGTGCTGCGCGGCGAGGGGTCTATTTTTTGTGCAGGCGGTGACCTAGCTTGGATGCAAGAGCAGATTCATGCCGATCGGCCCACGCGCATCAAAGAGGCTACGAAACTTGCCAACATGTTGTTGGCATGGAACACCTTACCTCAACCGCTTATTGCCCAAGTGCACGGCGGTGCTTATGGGGGTGGTGCTGGGCTTTGCTGTATTTGCGATGTGGCTATAGCCACAAGTGATACCCGTTTTGGCTTTACAGAAACCAAGTTGGGTTTAATTCCTGCCACCATCGGTCCTTACGTGATCGCTCGCTTAGGCGAAGGCGCTGCTCGGCGGGTGTTTATGTCTGCCAGACTATTTAACGCTAAAGAGGCGGTTACCTTGGGCCTGATTGCAAAAGCGGTCCCTGAAGGCGAATTATCCGAGGCGGTAGCAGCAGAACTTGCGCCTTATCAACACACGGTGCCTGAGGCTGTGGCGGCCGCTAAAGCACTGGCACGCTCATTGGGCCCAGTAATCGATTCGCAAGTCATAAACAGCACCATTGAGCGTTTGGCCGATACCTGGGAAACCGAAAGCGCAAAGGAGGCTATAGAACGATTTTTTAGCCGCGAAAACTAATTGTTCTCGCTTATTTAGCAGAGCTTGTTTACATTTTGGGCTGAGGTATAGTCCAACGACGACTAAACTCTACCTATTCACTTAGCATCGGTGCCTATCATGTTCAATCACTCACTCAATTTTGCACTAGGTGAAGATATCGACACCTTGCAGGACACGGTTCGTCGATTTGCACAATCTGAAATCGCACCTCGCGCGGCCAGCATTGATGCCGATAACGAATTCCCTGCCGATCTTTGGCAAAAAATGGGGGATTTGGGTTTACACGGTATCACCGTTCCTGAAGAATTCGGTGGCGCTAATATGGGTTACTTAGCGCATACCATTGCCATAGAAGAGATAAGCCGGGCTAGCGCCTCGGTGGGTTTAAGTTACGGCGCGCATTCAAATTTGTGCGTTAACCAAATAAACCGGTGGGGCAGCGCTGAACAAAAACAACAGTACTTGCCAAAGCTTGTTAGCGGTGAACACGTAGGCTCTTTGGCGATGTCTGAACCCGGTTCAGGTTCTGATGTGGTGTCGATGCAATTAAGCGCCGAAAAACGAAACGATCGCTACATTTTAAACGGCAACAAAATGTGGATCACCAACGGCCCCGATGCGAACACCTTAGTGGTGTACGCAAAAACCGATGCAGCGGCGGCGTCTAAAGGTATCACCGCATTTCTAATTGAAAAAGAGATGGTGGGTTTTTCCACAGCTCAAAAACTAGATAAGCTGGGCATGCGAGGTTCGAACACTTGCGAATTGGTTTTTGACGATGTGGATGTGCCACTCGACAACGTGCTCGGCAACGAAGGTGAAGGGGCAAAAGTGTTGATGTCGGGTTTAGACTTTGAGCGCGTGGTGTTAGCCGCTGGGCCATTAGGCATTATGGCTGCAGCCATGGATGTGGTGGTGCCTTATGTGCACGAACGCAAGCAATTTGGTAAGCCCATTGGCACGTTTCAATTAATGCAAGGCAAGTTAGCCGATATGTACACCACAATGAACGCGTGCCGCGCCTATGTGTACGCCGTGGCGTCAGCGTGCGATCGTGGTGAAACCACACGTAAAGATTCTGCTGGCTGCATTTTGTATGCGGCAGAAAAAGCTACGCAGGTTGCGTTGGAATCCATTCAATGTTTAGGGGGCAACGGTTACATCAATGATTACCCCACTGGGCGATTACTGCGCGATGCAAAGTTGTATGAGATAGGGGCTGGTACCAGTGAGATTCGTCGCATGTTAATTGGCCGCGAATTGTTTAATGAAACGGCGTAACACATGACTCGTTTACAACAAAGCGCTAAACCAGAAGCTGCCAATGCGAAAGCCATGCACGAGTTTCTGGATGAAGTGAACAAAGAGGCGGCAACCCTACTGCAAGGGGGGTCCAAAGGCTCGAAAGAACGGCATATTAAACGCGGTAAATTACTGCCCCGTGATCGAGTGGATGAATTGCTGGATCCGGGCAGTGCTTTTCTTGAGATCGGATTATTTGCTGCTAAAGATTGTTACGATGCGCCCGTACCGGCTGCAGGTGTTATTGCAGGCATTGGAAAAATACACGGTCGTGAATGCATGGTTGTGTGTAACGATGCCACGGTATCAGGTGGCTCTTACTACCCGTTAACCGTTACCAAACACCTAAGAGCACAAGAGATTGCTGAAGAAAATCACTTGCCGTGTTTGTATCTAGTAGACAGTGGCGGCGCTAATTTAACGCAGCAAGATGAAGTGTTTCCCGGTAAAGAACATTTTGGGCGCATTTTTTACAATCAAGCGCGCATGAGTGCCAAAGGCATTGCGCAAATCGCTGTGGTTATGGGGTCGTGTACAGCGGGCGGTGCCTACGTACCGGCAATGAGTGATCAAACCATCATTGTCAAAGAGCAGGGCACCATCTTTCTTGCAGGCCCACCACTTGTAAAAGAAGCCACGGGAGAGGTGATTGATGCAGAGCAATTAGGCGGTGGCGATACCCACACGCGACTATCCGGTGTGGCCGATTATTTAGCAGATAATGATACGCACGCTTTAGCGCTTGCTCGGCAAATCATCAGTTACTTACCTCCGCCTAAACATGGTTCTAGGCTAGGGCTTGGGCCTCATTCGCCCAGTCATGAACACAGTCATGAGCCCAAAATGCCACTGTATAACGCTGAAGACATCATGGGATTAGTACCTGCTGATGCAAAGACGCCCTATGACGTGCGAGATATTATTGCATGCATTGTTGATGGCAGTGAGTTCGATGAATTTAAAGCTCGCTTCGGCTCTACACTGGTGTGCGGGTTCGCTGCTATTGAAGGGCGCACGGTGGGCATCATCGGTAACAACGGGGTATTGTTTTCTGAAAGCGCCAGTAAAGGTGCGCACTTTATAGAATTGTGTTGCCAGCGTGACATTCCCTTAGTGTTTTTGCAAAACATCACAGGTTTTATGGTGGGTTCAAAGTATGAAGCACAAGGCATTGCCAAAGATGGGGCTAAGTTGGTCAATGCCGTATCCACCGCATCGGTTCCGAAAATTACGTTAATCATTGGCGGCTCTTATGGTGCGGGTAATTACGGTATGTGCGGTCGTGCGTTCGGGCCACGTTTTCTTTGGATGTGGCCGAATGCCAAAATTTCGGTGATGGGTGGGCCGCAAGCAGCCGGTGTGTTAGCCACAGTAAAACGTGCATCAATTGAACGAGGCGGCAACAGTTGGTCAGATGAAGATGAGGCGAGCTTTAAACAACCGATCTTGGATCAATTCGAAAAACAATCCCACCCTTTCTATGCTTCTGCTCGCTTATGGGATGATGGCATCATTGATCCGCGACATACTCGTGATGTGATTTCATTGTCGTTACAAGCTTGTGCTAATGCTCCTATTGAACCCACGCGCTTCGGCTTATTCAGGATGTGATGATGTTTAAACGTATTCTGATCGCCAATCGAGGCGAAATTGCTTGCCGAATCATTCGCAGCGCACATGCCATGGGTGTTGAAACCGTTGCCGTGTATTCAGATGCTGATAAGCAGGCGTTACACGTTAAAAAAGCCAGTGCAGCCATTCATATTGGTGATGCAGCCGCCGCCGCAAGCTATTTAGACGGGCAAAAAATTATTCAAGCGGCGTTAGATTCTGGTGCACAAGCCATTCATCCTGGGTATGGCTTTTTATCTGAAAACCCAGACTTTGTTGATGCGGTGAACGCTGCTGGGTTGGTGTTTATCGGCCCCAGTGCTGACGCTATTCGAGCCATGGGGTTAAAAGATGCGGCCAAACAGCGCATCAGTGAAGCCGGAGTGCCCGTTGTTCCTGGATACCACGGATCGAATCAAGCACCTGATTTTTTAAAGCAAGAGGCTGACAACATTGGCTACCCACTGCTGATTAAAGCGCGTGCCGGAGGTGGGGGTAAAGGCATGCGTTTGGTTAGCTCACCGGCTGAATTTAACGATGCGCTGGACAGCGCGGTTCGAGAATCTATAGCGTCTTTTGGCGATGGTTCGATTCTACTTGAGAAATTTATAGAATCACCTCGGCATATAGAAGTACAAGTTTTTGGCGATTCTTCTGGGCAGGTGGTGCACTTGTTTGAACGCGATTGCAGCCTTCAGCGCCGACATCAAAAAGTGATTGAAGAAGCGCCTGCGCCCGGTATGAGTGATGCGGTACGAAAAGCCATGACGGATGCGGCAATTACTGCGGCAAAAGCCATTAACTACACCAGCGCTGGCACCGTTGAATTTATTGTGGACGGCGCGGGGCCGTTGCGTCCCGATGGTTTTTGGTTCATGGAAATGAACACTCGGTTACAAGTAGAACACCCGGTTACCGAATCCATTTTGGGTATTGATTTAGTGGAATGGCAATTACTGGTAGCAGCCGGTAGCCCTTTGCCAAAGCAACAAAGCGATTTACGTATTCAAGGCCATAGCCTTGAAGCTCGCCTTTACGCTGAAGATCCTTCTAATGGCTTTTTACCGGTATCTGGTAAATTACATAGGCTCGTTTTTGATGAGCGCTGCCGAGTCGATGCGGGTGTGGAAGAGTCTGACAACATCACCCCGTTTTATGATCCGATGATTGCAAAAATCATTGTGCACGGATCAAACCGAACTGATGCCATATCCGCGATGGCCGATGCGTTAGACAATACCTGCGTAGCTGGCACCCAAACCAACTTAAGTTTTCTTACATCACTTATTCAGCAAGAACAGTTTCTGAACGCATCGATGACCACAGGATTAATCGATGACTGTTTGCCAGAGCTTTTAGCCTCAAAAGAACCGGAACCGATCGATCATCTATTGGCATGTCTTGCTTTAATTCAATGGCCAACTGAAGTAACGCAATCGGGTTTTCTTTCAGGTTTTCGTTTGTTTGGTGCGGCTACCAAACGGGTAACACTCAACTTTCAGGGTGAAGAGCATCATCATAAGCTTGTGTTGGGTCCACAAAAATCGATACAGTTCTATAAGGACGAGTCTCAATTTGTGAATGGCGATGCGCCAGAGGTGTCCATTGATTTGGAAGAGATAACCCCGAATTTTATTCGCTTTCATGAAAATGGGCGTCGTGTGGTAGTTGATGCGTTTGTTTGGCAATCTGAACCCTTTGGTGATTCTTGCGTTTATATTAAGCGTGCAGGGCTTGCCCATAATTTTACGTCCGCTAACGCTTTAACCACCCAAGAGCAAGGCTCTGGCGATGCCAACACTGTAAAAGCTCCCATGACAGGCGTTATTCGTGTTGTCAGTACAAAGCCAGGTCAGCAGGTGGCCGAAGGGGATGCATTGGTGGTGTTAGAAGCCATGAAAATGGAGACCACTCTTACCGCTGCTAGAGATGGCGTGGTGGAAGCTGTGTACTGCGCGCCTAACGATTCAGTTAATGATGGGGATGTCTTGATTCAATTAGCGGTTGAATCGGAAAAGGAATAGGCCATCGACTGTGAATTACACACTTAACGACATTACCGAACAAATTATTCAGTGCAAGAATAATCAAGATCGTATTTTAGTGGCCATTGCTGGGCCGCCAGGTTCAGGTAAAAGCACGTTAGCTGAACAACTAAATGATGCGTTAAGCCAACGGAGCATCTCCAGCTGCGTAATGCCAATGGATGGCTTCCATTTAGATAATCAAGTGCTGAAAGAACGTGGTGAAATCAATAGAAAAGGTGCACAGCACACATTCGATGCCCACGGATTCGTAGCCGCGATAGAGAGAATATACGCCAATGAACACCGTGTTTATGTCCCTGTTTTTGATCGAACTCGTGATATCGCGATAGCCGGTGTACAAGAAATTGCATCGGAACACGGCATCGTTTTAATTGAAGGGAATTATCTTTTTCTGCGTGAAGAGCCTTGGGCGAATCTACAAAATTTCGTGTCAATGAGATTATTTTTGAAGCCGGAAATGAACACCATTGAGCAACGAATTTTAGAACGATGGAGCCAAGCTGGCCTTGATCAAAACACGATTGATCAGCGCACTTATGGAAACGATTTACCCAATGCTCGCTATGTGTTGGATCATTCTGATCTGAATAACGCAACGATTATCACGCGGTGGACATAAAATCAGTTTGAAAAGTTTGATCCGACAAGCATTTATCGACGATATTTGAGATAGTAACGGTATATCGAAGCGTTCAATCTTGATAACAATGCCTAAAAAAATAGCGATAATTGGCGCCGGTCTGGTTGGGCAACGCCACGCAGCCGTAATACAAGCACTTAGTGACTCAACGTTAGTGGCTATCGTCGATACCTCAGATGCTGCAAAAAATTATGCGCAGTCTGTGAAGGTGCCTCTGTATGAAAACCTTGATTTACTGTTAAAAGCACAGGAAGTAGACGGGGTGGTTATTGCCACACCCACCAACCTTCACATAGAGCAAGGGCTTGCCTGTGTTGCAGCAAACATTCCCTCATTAATAGAGAAACCGATTGGAGTTTCTACGAAAGAGAGTCAAGAATTAGTCGATGCGTCATTAAACGCTGGTGTGCCCATCATCGTTGGGCATCATCGGCGACACAATCCGTTAATACACGAAGCTAAACGCTGCATCGATAACGGTGAATTAGGCGATATACGCAGTATTCATTCGCAGTGCTGGTTTTATAAACCCGATGACTATTTCGAAGTGGCTCCTTGGCGAACACAACCAGGTGCTGGCCCCATCTCGGTAAATCTTGTGCACGATGTGGATCTTATTCGTTACTTGTGTGGTGAAGTGACACACGTTCAGGCCCAACGAGCACCCAGCGTTAGAGGCCATGAAAATGAAGATTTAGCAACCGCACTGCTAACGCTTGAAAATGGTGCCCTCGCAACGATCACCGTTTCCGATTCTGTGGTATCACCTTGGAGCTGGGAGTTAACCTCTGCTGAATACCCGATCTATCCACACACCACCGAAAGTTGTTATCGCATCGGCGGAAATAAAGGTGCGTTATCCATTCCGGATTTAAAACTTTGGTCGCATGAGAAAAAACCGGATTGGTGGTCACCCATTCAATCACGAACTTTACCGTTCGAGCCTTCAGATCCTTTAGTCAATCAAATGCAACATTTCTTACGCATTCTTCGCGGTGAAGAAGCCCCACTGGTGAGCGCTGCTGAAGGTCACCGATCGTTGCTGGTGATAGAAGCCATACAAGCGGCAAGTTTGAGTGGCGAACGCTTAGCCCTAATCTAGAA
>CALHNS010000027.1 GCA_938035125.1 uncultured Granulosicoccaceae bacterium
TAAAAATTATAAGGTAACGTCAAGCAGCAAACGGCCTGCAGAACTTAATCGCTTAGTGAGTAAATCTGAAATAGCGTGGTAGTAATGCAGGTGCGTTTTAGGCGGTAGCTCGCTTAATGCATCGGTGGATACGTTCAGCGCGTGCACTGTGGTTAACGCAGTTTGTGTTCGAGTTTCTGGGGTGCCGTGTATAAAACCTTGCTCGCCTAAGCAATCGCCCTCACCCAGAACGCCAATTAAGTCGTCGTTTTCACTAACGCGTACCAATCCGTCGGTGATCACTAACAAGCTACGATCCGAACTTTCTTCAGAACGCAAATCATCACCAGGGGCAAAGGTTTTAATCTTAACTTGCTCAAGCAATTGCGCCACTTCCACATCCGAAAAACCTTGAAAAAACGTTTGCTGGGTAAGCTGTCGAATGAATCGACGCTGTGCAGGCGGGCGTTCTTCAACAATGCGGAACATTTCTACAAAGGGTTCTAACGCAGCGGCCATTTCAGCGCCGCTTTGATATCGCTTCTGCGGGTTCTTCAACAAAGCCCGCGCAATCACATCGGCTAAAGCTTCAGGCATTTCAGGTTTAATTTCATCTAAACGCGGCGCAGCCTGGTTAACCACGGTTCTAAAAAGGTCTTTTACTTTCTTAGCTTTAAACAGCTGGCGCCCACATAACAATTCAAATAACACAGTGGCCAGAGAATAAAAATCACTGGCGGGGGTGAGTTCACGACCCAAAATTTGTTCGGGCGACATGTAATTGGGTGTGCCCAATGTCGGCCCTTGACGTTCCAATGCAGAATCATCACCCAAGCCAACCGCTATGCCATAATCTAATAACTTGGCAGCGCCAGATTGATCTAGCATGATGTTCGCAGGCTTTATGTCACGGTGCAAAATGCCTTGTTCGTGAGAATAATCTAAGGCATGGCAGCATTCGATGATGACTTGCAATGCTTGATACGCCAATAGTGGCTCTTGGCCTTTACCATAAGCTTTCAGCGATTCACCTTCCACCGCTTCCATCACAAGGAAATTTAATTCTTCATACTGGCCTGCGTCGTACACCGTAACAATATTTGAATGACGCAACCTTCCAGCTGCAACTATTTCAGTTTGATAAGCCCGCTGGGCTCCAGGCACTTTACCGGTTGAAACTTCTGTGCTGCCAATGGGCGACAATTTTACCGCCACTTCTCGATTCAGAACATTATCGAGCGCAAGATGCACTACACCGCACGTTCCAGAGCCGATACGATGGCCGATGGTGTAACGACCAATTTCATCAGGAACGACAATATCGAGTGGTTTTAACGAGCCTGACTTAGCCTGCCCGTTTGCTTTTTGATTTTCAGGCACACCACCGTTTTGATTGCTTGCAGCGTCCGCAGGTTTGGAACCCTTTGATTCTTGTGAATCTTCGTTGGGTGCGCTCTTATCACGCAACACGTTTTTTCGAAGACCAGCAATGGTTGGTCTCATGGGGTCACCCAGCGACAACATGTCCAAAGCGGCGGCCGCTTCTTCTTCATCGGTGTATTTTGGGTAACGCGTAACAGCCACTGTTTAGTTAGTCTCTTACTCAGAAATTGAGAACCGCGTACCATCATATCACTCTCAGGCCTTACTCAACCAGTCGACGGTAACAGATTGATTAATAGACATTTGTTGATCTACCGAGTTCCCATCTGAAGCCTCACCTATGACGCCGGTAATGGCCATTAAATTGAGCACAACAACGTAAAAGCCGAAAGCCAATCCCACGCTGATCCACGGTTTTACTTCAAGTGTGTGCCGCAGTACATGAGCGATTATAGCCAGCCCCCATAGGATGATAACGATATCCGTAATGCCAATGGCTGGAGAGGCTGACAGAGCATTTAGCCAAAGAATTGGCGCTGCCGCTAGATTCAGCACGGCAGTACCACCAGCCAGCCCTGTAAACGCCTGTTGAAATCTAGGCGCTTTATTTACCACCGCCACCGCCGCGTATAGACATAGCGCAGACAGTGCCAGATCAGTAAGTGCCAAAACGAGGCTACTAGGCACAGAGCGCAAGCTGGCTACAGCCAAAACGTAGGTAACAACGTTCATCGCTATGGCAACCAACACAGCCGTTTGACCCACGGGCAAATCTTGAGGACGGCCCTGCAGTAGTGCAATCCAAACAAATTGTTGCAGCAAGTTTGACAATCGTTACGCCGAATAGCTTTGAATCAACTTCGAATAGTAGCACCGCCCTTGGGTGTATCCTATGCACCCAGGCTCTTTGGGCCGAAATACCCTGCGATTTAAAGCGATGTACGAACCCGGCCAACCGTGCCCCATGAAGGAACGCTTTAGAGGCTATCTGCCCGTGGTGGTGGATGTTGAAACTGGCGGCCTGGATGAATTAAAAAATCCGCTGCTTGAAATTGCAGTAGTTACTATTGGTGTTAATGACGAAGGCCAATTTTTTCCCAATGTGGAAAAGAGTACGCACGTTACTGCTTTTGAAGGCGCAGAATTCAATCAACGCTCACTGGAACTCAACGGCATCGACCCAGATAACCCATTGCGTGCTGCGCGCAGCGAGAACGATGCGTTAACTTACGTTTTCCAACCAGTTCGGCAGGCGGTGAAAGATGCGGGTTGCACCCGGGCAATTTTAGTAGGCCACAATGCCGCATTTGATCTTAAATTTTTAAATGCAGCCGTTGAGCGTTGTGGTGTTAAGCGCAACCCTTTCCACCCGTTCAGTTGTTTCGACACAGTAACCATGGCAGGCCTTGCCCTTGGTCAAACCGTGTTGGCCAAATCGTGCGAAGCCGCCGGGTTGAATTGGGATAGCAGTGAAGCACACTCCGCCGTTTACGATACCCGCATGACTGCAGAGCTTTTTTGTTTTGTGATTAACGAATGGGAAAACAGCCATAAAAAAGCCCGGTAAAAACCGGGCTTTTTTTCACCAAAAATAACGGCGAATTCAGCGCTAGCACTGAACAGCGTTTACGCAGCTGCAGCTTCTTCTACTAACGACTGCAACTCACCGTTTTCGGCCATATCCATGATGATGTCACAGCCTCCAACTAACTCACCTTTCACATACAGTTGCGGGAAAGTGGGCCAATCGGCGTAACGATGTAAGTTCTCACGAATTTCCATATCAACGATAACGTTCACAAACGCGAATTCACGGTTGCACGCTTTCAGCGCCTCGACAGTGCGCATGGAAAAACCGCACATAGGCATTTGTGGCGTGCCCTTCATGTAAAGAATCACAGGATTAGATTCAACCTGCTCCTTGATTCGATCCATCACATCAGTTTGAGTATCAGACATGTCGCTTTATGCCAATGCTGCCGAGAAACGCGCCGACGCTTTTTCCCAATCAACCACTTCCAACCAACCGTCGATGTAGTCGGGGCGCTTGTTTTGATACTTCAAGTAATAGGCGTGTTCCCATACATCAAGCGCAACAATCGGCGTGCCTTGTACATCAGCAACCGGCATTAACGGGTTATCTTGATTGGGGGTTGAGGTGACTTGAAGCTTACCGTCTTTAACGATTAACCAAGCAAAGCCAGAACCAAAGCGACCAATACCGGCTTGCTTCAATTCGCCTTTAAGTGCATCAATAGAGCCGAACGCATCGTTAATTGCGCTTCCCAGTGCATCGCTTGGAGCACTGCCACCATCACACATAGAATTCCAATACAAGATGTGGTTGTAATAACCACCGCCGTTGTTGCGAATAGCTGGAGATGCAGACGCGTCTACGGTTGCCATGACATCTTCAAGCGACTTATCCGCGTTGGGTGTGCCGTCTACAGCGCCTGTGAAGTTGTTGAAATAAGTGCGATGATGCCGGTCGTAATGGATTTCCATTGTTTGAGCATCGATGTGCGGCTGCAGCGCGGTGTAATCGTAAGGTAGATCGGGAAATTCAAAAGCCATGTGAGCTCCGTTAACGTTCAGCTTGGTATAAGTTCTAAGGGCATTTATTACTGATTCAATACGTACCCGCTGCCCTAATGGTCTCACTAGCAGGCATAACTGGCAAGTGAGGTGTTGGAGATAACCGGCCCATGGTCTACCATGAGCATTCGATTTTTACCCTTTACAAGGACCTTCCATGAGCGCTTTGATGGCCACTTACGGACGCTTACCGATGACCGTTGCGCGCGGCGAGGGGCTGCGCCTGTGGGACACAGAAGGCCGTGAATACCTCGATGCGCTCACAGGAATAGCGGTTTGTGCCCTCGGGCACGCCCATCCAGGGGTTGCCAAAGCGGTGGCCTCGCAAGCCAACACGCTCATCCACTCTTCCAATTTGTACAACATCCCCAACCAAGAACGGCTGGGCGAAGAGCTATGTCGCATTGCCAAAATGGACAAGGTGTTTTTCGCAAATTCTGGGGCAGAAGCCAATGAGGCGTGCATCAAAATCGCCCGTTTGCATGGCCATGCGCGCCACATCGAAAACCCTCAAATTGTGGTTTTCGACAACGCTTTCCATGGTCGCACCATGGGTTCATTAGCGGCCACTGGAAACGATAAAATTAAAGTGGGCTTTGGGCAAATGCTGGAAGGTTTCATTCGCGTACCTTTCGACGATGCGGCAGCGGTAGAAGCACTTGCTAAAACTCGCGATGACATCGTTGCGGTAATGGTTGAACCCATACAAGGCGAAGGTGGCGTTCACATCCCAAGCGATGATTATTTACCGGCGCTGCGTAAAATTTGCGATGACAACCAATGGCTATTAATCGTTGATGAAATTCAATCGGGCATGGGTCGCACGGGCGATTGGTTTGCACACCAACACAAAGGGGTTTTGCCCGATGTGGTTGCTGTTGCAAAAGCACTAGGTAACGGCATGCCCATAGGCGGTTGTTTAGCTCGGGGAAATGCAGCAGAACTCATGCAACCTGGCAGTCACGGTTCCACTTTTGGTGGCAACCCATTAGCGTGTGCTGCGGCATTAGAAGTTATCGCCACCATGGAAAGTGAACAACTGCCCGCTCGTGCAAAAGCGTTGGGTGATCGAATGCTCGATGGCTTCAATGCAGCACTGCACAATCAACCTGGCGTGGTCAATATTCGAGGTCGTGGCATGATGATGGGCATAGAGTTAAACCAAGATTGCCCTGAACTTATGGGAAAAGCGATGGACGAGGGTGTTTTACTGAACGTCACTGCAGGACGGGTAGTGAGGCTGTTACCCCCTTATATAATGAGCGACGATGATGCAGACTTAATCGTTGAACGCGTTTCAAAATTAATTACCGAATTTCTTTCAAACTAGGATGTAACCAGAGCATTGCGACACTTTTTATCTGAATGGGATGTCACTAAAGACGAATTCTTAGCGCTCATCAATCGCGGTAGTGAATACCGCGCTCAGTGGGAAAGCGGCACCTTAGAACCCTTAGCCAAACGACACACGATGGCGATGATTTTTGAAAAATCATCCACTCGCACGCGCGTATCTTTCGAAGCAGGTATGGCTCAATTGGGTGGGCACGCCATAAATTTATCCCCTCGCGATACCCAATTGGGTCGGGGTGAACCGGTTGAAGATACCGCCCGAGTGTTGTCGCAAATGGTGGATATCATCATGCTGCGCACGTTTTCACACGACATCGCAGAACGCATGGCCGAATCTGCATCCGTTCCTGTTATAAACGGATTAACTGACTTACTGCATCCCTGCCAAATGCTGGCCGACATGCAAACCTTTATGGAAAAAGTGGGCTCTGTGGAAGATAAAGTGGTGGCATGGATTGGCGATGGCAATAACATGTGTCATTCGTACATCAACACCGCGAACCTTTTAGGTTTCAATTTACGAATTGCCTGCCCCGATAACCATCAACCCGATGAAGGCCTCCTAGAGCGAGGTTCGGAACGCGCAAAACGCGTAGAGTCGGCTGCAGAAGCCGCCGAAGGCGCGGACCTCATCGTTACCGATGTGTGGGCCAGTATGGGCCAAGAAGATGAACAAGCGGCAAGAGCTGTGGTGTTTCAGCCCTATCAGATCACCGATGACATCATGGCATTGGCCAAAGACAGCGCGATTTTCATGCATTGCTTACCTGCTCATCGCGGCGAAGAGGTTACTGAAGCGGTACTGGAAGGGCCTCAAAGTGTGGTTTGGGAGGAAGCGGGCAATCGCCTTCACGCCCAAAAAGCGCTCATTGAGTTCCTTCTGGCAGAAGCAGAAACCTAAACAACCGCGCTAAACAGTGCATTCTGATGGCCTATAAAGGGCCGAATTCAGGGTAACTCTGGCAAGCGGTTTGCTTTTACCTACGGACTGTTCGTTCTTTTCGAAGGAATTATCCGTATGTCTGCAACACTGGCCTCCGAGCTGCCACTGGAGTCGGCCCCTCGTTGGAAATCCTTGAATCGTTGGCAAGCGTTCGCTATTCACCTAGCGTTAAGCGTGTTGGTATTCATGACGCTTGTGGCGCTAATGGTATTCTTCTGGTTTCCAGGTGATCTATTTTTATTAGATGGCGGTTGGCAAGGATTAAAACTGGTTGCCATCATCGACTTGGTGCTTGGCCCTGCACTTACCCTGATTTTATGGAACCCCAAAAAATCCAGTTTGGTGTTCGATATAAGCGTTGTGGCTTTATTCCAAATAGCAGCGCTTGCGTACGGATTTGTGACCACCTACGACCAAAGAACGGTTGCTTTAGTATTCTCAGACCGAGCGTTTAATTCAGTATCCAATGCCGATATTGAAGATGGCGATGCCAAACTGATAGAAAAAGAAGGCACCCCTGTTCCGTTATCAAATTTTAAGCTAGGCAGTCCAACGTTAGTCATGGCTCAACCGCCCACCAAAGAATCCTTTGGGCAGTACCTTGCCGATGTATTAAACGGATACCCCGACGCCGTTACGCGAACGGATCAATTCATTCATTTATCCGACGGCCGTGATGAAATGCAAAAGTGGGCCTTGGATGATGAAGACTTAACATCTTTGGGCTGGAAAGAACAATTGGAAACGGCTGTATCCGATGAGCAGCTTCAGGCTGAAAATGTAGAGCTTTATCGATTCGAAACGCGTTACGCCTCTGGCGTGGTGTTGTTCGATGCAAAAAAGCTGGCGATTCTCGATTACATTCCTATGAAATCGACTAGTGAGCCTGCGACCACAACGGCTGAATCTTCAGTAGATAACTAGCAGTCATCTAGCAGTTAATTGGGCGATGCTATGTTGGCCGCATTACAGAAGTGGCCAGCTAGCGTCTTTTTCTGAAATATCGATTTCAGCTTGTATCGGCCATTCAATGCCCACGGCAGGATCGTTCCAACGCAGCCCAGATTCAGCACCAGGTTCGTAGTGCGCACTAACCAAGTACACAAGCTCTGAGTTATCTTCTAGCACTTGGTAACCGTGCGCAAAACCTTTCGGTACATACAACTGCACACCATTTTCTGCTGACAAATGCACCCCAAACCATTGATGCAATGTGGGGGAATTTTCGCGACAATCCACAATGGCATCGAATACAGCGCCTTGTGTGCAACGCACCACTTTCACTTCTTCGTGTGGGCTTAATTGACGATGCATGCCACGAACAATGCCGCGTTTGGTATTCCAAGCAGCATTAGCTTGAACAAATTGCGTATCTAAACCCTGCTCTTTAAATTCATGTTCGCAAAAGGTACGAACAAAATGACCGCGATCATCGGCTCGTCGTTCTGGCTCGATTACGAACGCACCCGCTAGTGGTGCGGGTTTAAATATCACCCTTAACCGCCTCGTTTCAAATCACGAATTTCTAACGGTGGGCTGTATTTGATAGAAAACAACAGTGCGTTACTGTCACCACTTCGAGGGTTCGTTTGATTTTTCTGGCGGCGGTAACGGTATGAAGCAGCCGCTGTCCAAGTGCGTGTGAAACGCCAAGTTAATTTGGGTTCAAAGCTAATAAAGCGACGGGCAAATTCATCATCTGATGTGCCATTGATGGCATCGGGCTCAAACGCACGGGCCCGGAAAGAGAAATCCAACAAAGGCCCTATTTCACGAAAGTAATCCGCTGTTGCTTCAAACGATTCAACTTGTGAACCGACATTACTGGGCAACACATCAAAACCTAGGCGTCCGGTGTAGCGCGAAATGCCTCGATCTTTGGAAACCGTTACCGCTCCCAAAAAGCCCTGCTCGGACCCTTCAGCATTGTCTAGCCTAGCCTGACGATCGTCGGGGCTAAGGCTTGATTCATCGGTTGCTCGAAACAAATCCGAATCATCAAAGCTGGTTTGAAACACCCCAAGCTGCACGCCCAAACTTAAGGTTTGAGTTAACGCTGTGTCGTAGCCTGCGCGAAATGTGGTGGTGTTTGATGTAGCCGTTCGCTTCGGGTCACGTAAAATTTGCCTTTCGCCTGCATCGGGTATTTTATCTTCAAAAGGAAATATCACCGCTGCATCAGCTTCTGTTTCCGTACTAAACCGGCTGTGACTTAAAAATAATGAATAGCTACTAATGGGCGAGAGTTTAAAGTTGTAATTCAACGATAAAGCAAATTCATCGAAATCATCTAGCTCATCAGAAACAGTAAACACGCCCACATCGTCAATGGTTAAATTGTCGGGCACAGGCACACCCGGGTTACCCAATTGGAACTGGGTTCGAATGGCATCGGTAACTGAGGGCAACTCATGACGAACAGCGGTTAAACTCAATTGAGTTTCTATCGTTGCTCGTCGGCTTAGGTTATAGCGAAAATTAGGCGCCAAGATGATTCGAGAACGGGCCACATTTTCGGTTTGCGTCACCCTTGCACCGGTATCAGCTGCGGTTACTGAAGGGTCGGTAAGGTCTGCTGATATGTCACGGCTAGGCGTGTCACGTTTAAAATTTAAATTGATTCCGTAACTGGATCGCGCGCGTTGTCGCGAAATATCAAAGAACACAATTTGATTGGAATTAAGCTCACCACCTGCACCGCCAGAACCGTCGTCCCCTAACGTAAGCAGCGCATCGGCTCGTAGAAAACCGGTAATGGCGGCCACTTGAGACTCTCGGCTAATTCCTAAACTTCCTACCAGTCGTGTGGCAGAAACACTGGTGGCGTTGTCTGGATCGATCGTGAAATTATCGTCAAAGCGTTGATCAATCGATGCGGACGGATCCCAAACCCAAACGTCAGCCTGCGCAGACCCCACGATCAAAGATAAAACCAGACCACTGAGAATGCGAATCATGGTGCGTGTACCTACCGGGTTTTCAGTGGTTTAAGGTACGACGACAACGTCGCCCGACTGTAAAATGATATTTTGTTCCAAATCACGCCCACGTTCGATGTCACGATAATCGAACCGGTAGGTCACTTCACGACCGTCTTGGCGGCGAAGAATTTGAATGCTGCGTTCGGAGGCATAAGGTGTGGTGCCACCGGCAAGCGTCAGCGCTTGAACAACATCAACATAACGCCCCAACGTGAATTGACCTGGCTTATTAACTTCACCTAATACAAACACGGTGTAACCAGAAATTTTGTCAACCGATACGGTAACTTCAGCATCTGGTACGTAGCGAGCCAATCGAGAGCGAATCTCATCTTGTACCTCTAGAGGCGTGCGGCCCGACACCTGAATGTCGCCAACTAATGGAAAGGATACGCCGCCATCGGGGCGAACCAAGACCATACGATCAAGATCTTCCTCTTTCCAAACGGATATGTGCAGAACATCTTCAGGCCCAATGCGATATTCGGTGCCCAATTGCTGGGCTTGAATCGAGGCAGGTAGAAGTACTAGGGCCGCCATCGAAAGACACAGAGTCAGCGACAGTTTGCGAAACAGGGTGAGCATAGGGACTCCGTAAGCACTGTTGTTGCTTCAAAGCATGCAAAGCTTGCACACTTGAAGCGATTAATTGGGGAAGTATAGCGGAGGATATACGCGTTTGTGATTTACCGGTTGGACAACGTAAATAATCTTCCTAACTACTCAGCGGTTGCACTTCCAAACGCCATAACTTCGTCTTTAAAAGGGGTTCTTTCGTACATGGTTCGAAAATGATCAATAGACGGAATCTTGTCAGATTTTAAAAATAAGTCGTCTAAATGGCCTTTTGCAATGGGTTGATAACGAAAGAACACCGTTACATCATAAGGCGCCTCACCCCCATTCAAACGAGCAAGATACTTCGTGGTGTCTGTTCCGTTATTAAAGTTTGCATCATTTTGCGCCAAACCCATGACTGCCACATCCGCAGGCACATTGTTTTTGTCAAACCCAGCAGGGGTTAATCGGTTGTCTTTTAGGAAAAACGCACTGTTAAGGAGTGAATGGGTGCGCTCATTGTCATCGTTACCCGTAATGGCTTGATATACCTGCACCTGAGTAGCCTCAGTAATGACTTCGTGGTGCGGCTCCCACAAGGCAGCATTCACATCTTCATCTACACCTGCAATACCACCATCGGCATCGATCTTACCGTTCTCATAAACCACCACGCCGTTTCGATCTGTTACCACCGCATGCAGGTAGGCACGTCTTGAGTGATAACCGCTCGGTAGCTTGTGACCTGTTAGATTTGTTACCTTTACATCAAAGTCTAAGATTCCGTTATTTACAGAATTGGCGGTAACTTCAACAGTTGCTGAGGTGCGTAGAAATTGGCGATTACGCTCGATAGATGGAAGAAAATCTAACGATTCATCGATACCTAAAGCACCTTTGTTGTCATGCAATATCTGCTGTATGACGGTATTGGCTGCTAAGAAGGTGTGCTCGGCAAAGTCGGGACGTTTGTTAGATGCATTCGACGTTGCAAGGAAAACATCACGATCTAATTTTGGCATGTGGCACGATTGACACGACGCTTCTTGCGGCTTGCCCAAAGCAAAATCACTCACCAGCCATTCGGTATACATCGCTTGCTCAGCAAAGTGGGTGTATTCGTTTGATAAATTACCATCGTGATCCAATGGCTCTAAATTAAGGTTATGGCATGTGGCACACGTTTCAGACGTGCTGATATGCGCACCAAAGGTGGGTGTAAATTCGCCCACTGTCTTCATGTAAATAACATCGGGGTCGGCGTACTGACCATATGCTGGGCGATCATCCTTGTCGGCTTCAGCAATCGTTGGAATGGTGTAGCCGCCAGTCATACTGGCCGCTGTTCCCAAACCAACATCTTCTATTTGATGACACAGTGAGCAACTTACGCCGTCCATTGCGTGATTGAATAATTCACTGGTGCTGTCTTTATCTAGTAAGCCTTCTACAAAATCACCATCGGCTTCAGAACCTGAACTGAACAGCTGGTAATCCACCCCACCGGTTTGTTTTTTCGACAAGGTGTTTGCCATGGGTGCGTGACAGACTGTGCAGGTATCGTTAATTTCGTCAGATAACTCAGGGTAGATATCTAATTCGTTGGCCACAACCGCATGCCAATAGGGGTCTCGAGCCGAATTCGCCATGGTGCTGGTTTCCCAAGCCAAACGAATCGATACGTCTTTTTTGATGCCAGAATCGGTGTTCACCACCATCGGACGCTCATCAATGGGTTGGTTGGGATCATTATCGTGGCAATCAGCGCACAAACCACTACCTGCAAAGTGAACATCATTAAATGTCTTGTCACTGGTGGCAAGACTTGGCAAGGTTCCTCCACCTGCAGGCAGCGCCGTTCCAGGTTCAATCAGTGAAATACTGGATGTGGCATCTCCTCCGCCACCGCCGCAGCCTACGAGTGCCGCCGACAGCGCAGCAATCGCCATCAGCCCCCGATAAGACAGAACGCTTTTTTGTGAGTCAGTTATCACTTGGCCACCCTGGCTTGATACGAATGCGCAAGCAACATGCAAGCGCTCTACCGGTGATAGCGGCGAATTACCGTATTTACTGATCGGAACCGGTGTGGAGCAGTTCACCGATCTACACTAGTCATTGTGAAGCAGGCACTACGTGCGAAAAAATTAAGAGTAAAATAGCCACCATGAACCAAGCACTTATTATCGGCACAGCCCTGATTAGCCTCAGTTTTTCCGCCTTAGCTTTTGAACCTAATGATGGCTCAGCTACCGGCGGCATCTTAGATGAGCAGGTTTTCAACCCAAACAGACCCACAGATACGGGTGTCAATTCACCAAATTTTAATCCACCGGGTTTATCTATTGCGCAAAGTAACGGGGCGCCAGCACGTAATCCCAACGTCAACTCAGCTGATCCTGTTGCCAGACAAGAAGCCGTTCAAGAGGTGGTTGAAGATGAAATTGAAGTACTTGAAGCCTTACCTAT
This sequence comes from uncultured Granulosicoccaceae bacterium, assembly GCA_938035125.1. Lineage (GTDB taxonomy): Bacteria > Pseudomonadota > Gammaproteobacteria > Granulosicoccales > Granulosicoccaceae > Granulosicoccus. The sequence goes on from CALHNS010000027.1 coordinate 12,262, forward strand.
TGCAGTGGTAGAAGAGCGAGCCGAAGACGGCGAGCGCGCAGCGCAAATAGTATTGGGAACCGAATTTGCCAAAGAAGCGCAAAGTTTAACTGGGCTGCCAGAAGCTGCAAACCAAGCAGCAGAAGATGCGGTGCGTTGGTATTCCTTAGCCGCCCGCCGAGGTTTTCCTGGTTCGGTATCTTTAGATTATGCAGGCGTTAGCTTCTATCCTATTCGCGTGCAACGCACTCGCAACTAACCCTAATTTTTTAAAGACTAGCGTTAAAGACTTTGCCAGCTTGGTAAAGTATCTGTGGGGTGAGCGCTTGCGTGATAAACAGCACGTGCGATAGCCCGAGACAAACAAACCGCACCAGCATGCCCTAGTAACATGATGTCACTTAAGGGGTCATGCAAAGATTTACTTTGCGTCGATACGCCAAACACTAAGTCGCCATCGTAGGCGGTATGCGAAGGAACGATGGCACGAGCCATACCGTCTTGAGCGGCTGTTGCAAATCGTTTACACGCCGATTTATCTAAATTTAAGTCAGTTGCCACGATAGCAATGGTGGTATTCGCACGCTGGGTAAACGCTTCTAATTTCTGGTTGACGGGTATTTCCAACGGGTTGAATCGTTCGGCTACACCAAGATTTCCAAATTCATCATTCACCTCAAAGGGAGCTGCCCAAAACTTATTGGTGCCAGGCACCACCACACTGCCATGGGGATTAGCGATCACCAAAGCCCCAACCGTTGCTCCGTTGTCTAGCACTATGGAAGCAGAACCTAAGCCGCCTTTTAAATTGGCCGTTGTTGCGCCGTATCCGCCACCCACTGTGCCTAATTCAAACTGCGTTGCACGATTCGCAAACGCTTCAGCTCCTAGGGCACGATAAGGATTCTCACCCCAGTTCTTATCGCCGCCATTGATTAAATCAAAAACAATGGCCGCAGGCACAATAGGCACACGAACCGGACCTACCTCAAAGCCTCGGCCCTGTTCGATAAGCGCATCACCAACACCAGAGGCAGCATCCAACCCAAACGCAGAACCTCCTGCTAACACGAGCGCATCAACGTCAGTGACAAGATTTTCAGGAGCTAAACAATCGGTTTCGCGGGTGCCAGGCGCACCACCCATAACATCCACGCTGGCAACAAAAGGCTTATCAGCCGTCAGCACCGTTGCGCCAGTTTTATACGCTTCATGATCTGCGTTGCCCACTAACAATCCGGGCACATCAGTAATTAAATTATGTTTTCCAATACGCATTATATGCAACGCCCGCCGTCAACTTCCATAGCTACACCCGTAATCATACTGGCTTCATCAGAACATAAAAAGGCCGCAGCATTGCCCATATCTTCTGCCGTGCTAAAACGCCCAAGCGGTATGGTGCTGATAAATTTTGCTCGCACTTCAGGGGTGTCCTCCCCCATAAAGGATTTTAATAACGGTGTTTCACCTGCCACAGGGTTTATTGCATTTACCCGTACCCCAAAAGGTGCTAGCTCAACCGCCATACTTTTCGTTGCCGTGATCATAAAACCTTTAGATGCGTTATACCAACTTAACCGAGGCCGCGGACTCACACCAGCTGTGGACGCAACATTCAAAACAGCCCCCGCCCCGTGTTGTTTCATCGACGGAATGAAATGCTTTGCCATTAAAAAAACCGACTTAGCATTCACCGCCATAACACGATCAAAATCATCTTCTGAAACCGCCTCCATATCGGCAGGTAAATGGGTAACACCGGCGTTGTTAACTAAGATATCCAATGTTCCAAATTTTTCAGCCACTGTTTTCGCTGCTTGTTCAACCGATACATTTTGCGACACATCCATTTGTAAGGCCGTTGCGTTATCACCCAGTGACTTAGCCATATCAGCCGCAGCGCTTCCATTCACATCAGCTAAAATTACCGTTGCACCTTCAGCAATAAATTTTTTACTAATGCCTGCGCCAAATCCAGATGCCCCGCCGGTAACCAATGCGGTTTTGTTGCTTAATCTCATCAGCTTATCCTTTTAGTCATGCTTTACTGCAACGGTTTTCAAAGTGGAAAACCCGTATAACGATTCAAACCCTTTTTCGCGCCCATGGCCTGAAGCACCCACACCACCAAAAGGCAATTCAACCCCGCCACCCGCACCGTAATTATTAATAAACACCTGCCCTGCTTTTAATGCTTTAGCCATGCGCATTTGCCTACCACCGTTTTCCGTCCAAGCGGCTGCCACCAAACCATACGCGGTGCCGTTCGCTATTTGAACGGCCTCTTCATCATCATCAAACACGATAACCGTTTGTACCGGGCCGAAAATTTCTTGTTGTGCTAATGGATGCGAAGCACTGACATTATCAAACAAGGTAGGAACAATGTATGCGCCATTTTCAGGCACATCTGCAACCAATTTTCCAGTAGCTGCCACCGTTAAATCTTGGCCCTGAGATAAAAAGTTTTGCACAATCATTTGCTGCCGCTTGGAAATCATCGGCCCCAATTCATAGTCATCAATTGCAGGGCCCACCCTTAACGCTGAATACGCTTTAGCCAGGCGTTCAACCATTTCGGAATGTCGGCTACGATGCACCAGCAAACGAGAAGCCGCTGAACAAGTTTGCCCAGCATTTTGAATTCCTGCATTTAAAAGAAACGGTAATGAGGCATCCAAATCAGCATCATCAAATACCACTTGAGCTGATTTCCCTCCCAACTCTAAAGTAACAGGTGCTACGTGTTCAGCCGCCGCCTGCTGTACGGCACGCCCAGTTGCAACCGAGCCTGTAAAAGAGATGTGATGAACCCCTTCATGCGCGCTAAGCGCCGCCCCTGCCACAGCTCCTAAGCCAGGAACCACATTGATAGAGCCGTTTGGAAAACCCACTTGGTGAGCTAACTCTGCAAACGCCAAAGCGGTTAAACAAGCTTCTTCAGCAGGTTTTAACACCACCGCATTTCCCATCGTAAGTGCTGCCCCTACAGAGCGCCCGATGATTTGCATGGGATAATTCCAAGGCACGATGTGACCCGTTACGCCATGAGCCTCACGCAAGGTGTAAACGGTGTATCCGTCTAAATAAGGAATGGTATCGCCATGAACTTTATCTGCTGCGCCACCAAAAAATTCGCAATAGCGAGCCAGCGCAATCACATCATTTCGGGCTTGAGTAAGCGGCTTGCCCACATCCAATGCTTCAAGTTCAGCCAACACATCCACATGCTCAAGTACTTTGCGGCCTAAAGCGGTAAGTAAGCGCCCTCGTTCCAGCGCGGTGGTTTTACCCCAACTGCCTGCGTACGCTTTGGTGGCCGCCTGCACGGCAGCGTCGATATCTTCAGCGTCGCCTAACGCAATTTCGCATAACACCTCACCATTGGAAGGATTGATAAGCGGCATGGACGATGCAGCGGCTGGGCTTCGCCATACGCCGTCAATAAAGACATGTTGTGAATCAAAATTAAAGGGGGTGTTCAGCAACATGGGCATAATCCGGCAAACGCGGCACAGAAGCCACGAGTCGTTGAGTGTATTCGTGCGCAGGATGGTTGAAAACATCGCCTGTGTTGCCACGTTCTACGATAGCCCCAGCCTGCATAACCAACACACGATCGGTTACGTTTCGCACAACAGATAAATCATGAGAGATAAACAAGTACGCCAAACCATGAGAGTTCGCAAGGCTTGCCAATAAATCCAACACCTTCGCCCGAATCGATACATCTAAGGCTGATACCGCCTCATCAAGCACAATCAGTTTTGGTCGTATGATCAATGCGCGTGCGATGGCAATACGTTGCCGTTGCCCGCCAGAGAATTCATGAATGTATTTATCGGCATCGTTTGCATGCAAACCCACACTTTCTAACATTTGCGCCACTAACAATTTGCGCTCTTTGCTACTGACTTTTTGAGTCAATACATGCAAAGGTTCAGAGACTAATCGCTGAACTTTATGCCTTGGATTAAACGAACCATAAGGATCTTGAAATACGACCTGCACATGACGTAGCACTTCAAATCCTTGTGTGATGTTACGTCCATTAATCGCAATTTGACCGGAAGCTGGATTCATCAATCCTAAAATTGCACGAGTTAGCGTAGATTTTCCACAACCGCTCTCTCCTACCAACCCAACACTTTCACCCGCGTGCACTTGAAAGCTCACCTCATTCACCGCACGAAACTTTTTCGAGCGACCAAACCAACCTTGCCGTGTACCTGGATACTCACAAATGAGATCGGAAACCTCTAACAACGGCGAATAGTGGCCCGATGTGCCGGCACTTTTTATATCACTGGTGTTTGCAGTGCGGTTTGTATCATCTTTACTGACATCATCATGTGTATCAGTGCCTTGTATTGATTCAGATGGTTGTATTGAAGGCATGTTTTTTCGATCAGGAACATGATCAGATGCTTTAAATAATGCTCGCGTATAAGGATGCGATAACTCACGAAATAAAGGCTCTATTGGCCCTTGCTCAACCACATGGCCCTCTTTCATGATGACAACTTTACTGGCCATGTTGGCAACTACGGCTAAGTCATGCGATATAAGCATCAGCGCCATATCGTAGGTTTGCTTCAAACTCAGCAATAAATCCAATATTTCAGCTTGTGTGGTTACATCCAATGCCGTGGTAGGTTCATCCGCAATGAGTAACTTAGGCTTTAACGCCACGGCCATGGCGATAACAACCCGCTGGCGTTGCCCGCCAGACAGTTCATGAGGGTATCGAGATAATGGGAATTCGTCTGGCGGCAGCCCACATTGCGCTAAGGTTTCGCGTGCAAGCTCTGCAGCCGCTTTACCACTGATGTTTTGATGCAATCGAATGCATTCAATCACTTGATCGCCAATGGTGTGAACAGGGTTTAACGCCGTCATCGGTTCTTGGAAAACCATGCTGATGTCATCACCGCAAATTTTTGCGCGTTCTTGCTCACTCAATTCGTTAAGTATTAAGCCATTAAATTTTATTTGGCCACTAAGAGCAGCCCCATGCGGCAACAGCCCCATTATGGCAAGCGCTGTCATCGATTTACCCGACCCACTTTCACCAATAACGCCCAACACTTCACCGGCTTCAATGTCAATATTTAAATTGTGTAGAACGGGGGTGTCGTGAATGGATACACTCAGTTGTTCTAGCGTTAGTAAGGCCATTAGCGTTCGCGCCGCAATCGTGGGTCTAACCAATCACGCAGGCCATCACCTAGTAAATTCAAACCCAAAACGGTAAGTACTATCACCATGCCGGGGAACAGGGCTAAATGGGGCGCAACCGTTGTAAGCGTTTGACTGTCGGCAAGCATTCGCCCCCAACTGGGTGTAGGGGGTTGCGCACCTAAGCCCACATAGGACAAACCAGCCTCGGCCAATATACCTAGTGAAAACTGAATGGTGCTTTGTACGATTAATAAATTTAAAATATTAGGCAATATGTGTTCAAACGAAATGCGCGCAGACCCTTTGCCAGCCACTCTTGCCGCCATGATGAACTCACGATTCCACAAACTTAATGAGGCACCGCGTGTTAATCGTGCAAAGACTGGCACATTAAATATCCCTATGGCGATAATCGCATTAACAGCACCTGGACCAAACACCGCTGTAATCATAATGGCGATAAGTAACGCAGGGAAGGCAAACACCAGATCGTTGCCTCGCATTATAAATTCATCCGCCCAACGCCCTCGATAACTTGCCGCCAGTAGCCCTAATGGAACACCAAACAACACGCCAATACCCACAGCAATGAACGCAACGGCTATAGAGGTTCTTGCCCCAACCATTAACATGGATAAAATATCGCGCCCAAAATGATCCGTGCCTAACCAGTTCACAGCGTTTGGCGTTAACATGCGATTTTTGATGTTCAATGTTTCCACATCAAACGGGGTGTAAAAAAACGAAATTAACGCGGCCCCAAAAAACACCAGCACAAGAAAGGCACCTGGCAACAAGGTTTTAAAGCGAGACGATGCAGCTACCGACATGTTAAAAGCCTCGCCGCATACGCGGATCAACCCACGCGTAAGCAATATCAACCAAGAAGGTGACAACAACTACGGCAAACACCAACAGCATAATCACGCTTTCAACCACGATTAAATCGCGCTGCGCGATGCTTTGAAAAATCAATCGCCCTAACCCGGGCAGGAAAAACACGTTCTCTATAATGATGGCACCGGCCAACAAAAAAGAAAATTGCAAACCAATAATGGTTAGCACAGGAATCATGGCGTTACGTAAGGCGTGTCGCCAAAGCGCTTGCCGTCGAGTTAATCCTTTCGCCCGAGCTGTACGCACATAATCTTCGTTTAATACATCCAATAGCGATGAGCGAAGAACGCGAGTTAGGATTGAAGCTTGAGGCAACGCTAAAGCAACCGCTGGCAACACTAACGCTTTCATGCCAACAAAAAATCCTTCGCCCCAGCCTGGAAAACCACCGGCAGAAAACCATTGCCATTTAATGGCGAACAACAACACAAGCCACATCGCAAACCAAAAATTGGGGATAGCAACGCCCAGCTGGGTAATCGCCATAACAACAGAATCGGCCGCGCCACCACGGCGGCTGGCCGCAAGCAAACCGGCTGGAAAGGCTAATACAATGGCAAGGGTTAATGCGAAAAGGGTTAATGGCAAAGAGACATTTAAGCGCTCTCTGACCATTTCAGCTACGGGTGTTCGGTAGGTGTAGGAGGTGCCGAAATCTCCTTGGAACATGCCACCCACCCATTGAATGTAGCGGGCAAACCGACTTTGATCTAATCCTAATTCGCTCTTAAGGGCTGCCACCGTATCGGCAGAGGCATTGATGCCTAGCATGTAGGAGGCTGGGTCGCCTGGCACCACTTCCAACACAACAAATACCACTAAGCTCGCCACAAACAATGTGACGATAAGCGAGAAAAGCCGTTTTAGTAGATAGAGCAGCATAGATAATGGCGGTAGGCAATAAGGCCTACCGCAACAATCTGACGCTCAGTTAATCGGACCACGACACGCCGGTTAAATCATTGGCTTGAGTGGGTTGGTTTTCCCACAACCCGTTTATTTTTGTGTTGGCCACACCGGTTTTTGCCAATTGAAATAAAAACCCGTTAACGTAATCTTCAGAGATGATGGTTTGCGCTTGCTTCAACATTATGTCGCGTTGTTCTATGTCGATTTCTTTGCTGAATGCAGCCATTAATTCATTGAAGTTAGGGTTGTTGTATTGAAAGTAATAATCATCACGTGCATAAATACCAATATCCAAAGGCTCAGTATGAGAAACGATGGTTAAATCAAAATCTTTACCTTTGAACACTTGCTCTAACCACTGCGCCCATTCTACGTTTTCAATGGTGGTTTCAATGCCCACCTCACGTAATTGCGCTGCAATAATTTCTCCGCCGCGACGTGCATAAGCCGGAGGTGGCAGTTTCAAACTTAAAGAAATATCGCCCTCTACGCCTGCCTCTTTCAATAGCGCACGGGCTTTGTCTTGATCAAAAGTTGAATTGCCTGTTAAGTCGATGTACGACGGATGGTGCGGAGCAAAGTGTGAACCGATGGGTGTACCGTAGCCGAACATAGCCCCATCCACTATCGCTTGACGATCGATGGCGTGAGCAATGGCTTGACGTACACGTACATCAGCGAGAGCCTCACTTTTATTGTTCATGGATAAGATGGTCTCACCTTCAGTGGTACCCACAACCACTTTAAATCGAGGGTCGGCCTCAAGCTGTACTAAATTTTCAGGCGCTGGGTAGTTCGGAAACGCATCCACATCCCCTGCCATCAATGATGCAAAGGCTGCGGTTGGGTCACTGATGAATTTAAACGTGGCTTTTTCTAAGGCGACGGCTTCACCCCAATAATCTGGATTTTTTTCAATTTCGATGCGATCGCCCTGCACCCAGTTTGAAAAGGTAAACGGACCAGTACCAATCGGCGCTGTCGCCGCATTGTCAGCAGATTCGCTATCAAGAATAATGGCATCACCCCATGCAAGATTGAACAATAAGTTGCCGTCAGGGGTTTCTAAATCAATCGCAACGGTTGCATCGTCAATCACTTCAACAGAAGTTATGTTTTCAAACAAGCCTTTTTGTGCATTCGTAGAATCATCGGCTTTCGCACGTTCAATAGAAAACTTCACATCATCGGCTGTGAAATCAGCACCGTCGTGAAATTTCACACCAGATTGCAACGTGAAGACGTAACGCTTGCCCTCGTTTTCAATGCTCCACTCGCTGGCTAAGGCAGGATGCACACTGCCATCGGCTTTAAATCGCGTTAAGCCTTCAAAAATGTTTGCATAAACCACTTCATCGATGGCAGCGGCTGCGCCACCGGTGGGATCTAAATTGGGCGGCTCAAGTGCCATGCCTAATGTGATGTCAGTTTTTGCCGCAAGCGCTGAGCCACTGAACGCTGCAGCCAGTAATAATGCAGTAAAGCTTCTTTTATCAATAATCAACTTTCGACTCCTTCAAATTGGAATTTCTGTTTTTTCTATTTTTTCGCTGCCAGTAAACTGACCAACGTTCTTGCCATTACACGAGTAGCATCAAGCATATCCTGAATACCTACGTATTCATCCGGCTGATGCGCTAAATCTAGAATACCTGGTCCGTACGCAATACAATTACTCAGTCGTCCGATACGATCAATGTGTTTTTGATCGTAAGTACCCGGCGACAACACATAATCTGGTGCTTGCCCTAGTTCACTTTCAATAGCATCGGCCACCGCTGTGACAATGGGTGACGATTTGTCCGTGACTGTGGGCAGCACAGAGAATAGCTCTCGCACATCATAGCGAAACCCGTCCCGATTGGCTTCCACCCGCTCAAGGGCACTATGAACCTCTTGCCGCACCTCGTCTAGCGATTCCTCTAGTAAAAATCGCCGATCGATCACCATCCGGCAACGATCAGGAACCAATGCTGAAGGCATTCCGGTGTAGTCGGCTTCAGCCTCTTCTAAACCGCCATGAATAGAATTGATGTTCATGGTGCTGTAGCGCGCACCATCGGGCACCACAGGGTGTTCAGTCCGGCGTTGAGCCAAAGCTGGGTATACCGTTTCTTCAAATTCTGCCACCACCGCCCCCATATGGCGAACAGCGCAATCGCCTAAAAATGGCATGGAGCCATGAGCGATGTGCCCGTAGGTTTCAAGCTCAGCCCACCACACCCCTCGATGACCCAAACAAATTCGATTTTTATTTAAGGGTTCAGGAATGATGACGTGCTGCACTCTGGAAGGATCAAAATAACCCTGCTCGGCCAAATAAGCCACCCCACCGAAGCCACCGGTTTCTTCATCGGCTGTGCCTGAGATTTCAACTGCTCCAGCATAATCGGGGTATACCGCGAGAAAAGCTTCTGCTGCAATGATGCTGGCAGCCAGCCCGCCTTTCATATCGCAAGC
>CALHNS010000028.1 GCA_938035125.1 uncultured Granulosicoccaceae bacterium
CGTAAACCACCGCGAAAACAAAATAAAGCTCCGTTTGAGTTCTCTTTAGCAAAGTTCTTCCATGCCGCAACGCGCGCAGCTTTTAATTCCCCACTGACAAGCTTTGTGCCCAAGGCGATCGCTGCATCTTGCCCATTGGCTTTATAGCGTTTTCCCACCTCATGACGCTCACTGTCGTTCATTAGGGGTAAATTTTTCGTATAAGGAAACGAGCCGGCGCTAAATTCAACCGGCGCGCGTACATCGATTAGAGGCGTGCTCTTTAGAAAAAGATCTTTAAAACCTGATGCATCAATCGTTGGTAGTGTTGTCATCTACCAGCGCCTGCATATGGGTGCCTTTGGGCAAGGTACCTTCATCTGTATAACGCTTAAGCTTTTCACGTGAATCGGTGATATCCAAATTACGTAGAGACAATTGTCCAATGCGATCAACCGGACTGAAGGCTTCATCTTCCACCACTTCCATGGATAGATTCTCAGGCTTGTAAGTTAGATCATCGCTTTCGGTATTTAAGATAGTGTAATCATCCCCCCGACGCAGTGACAAAGTCACCGTGCCGTTCACTGAACGCCCCACCCATTTTTCTAAGGTATCTCGCAGCATTAAGGCTTGTGGATCGAACCAGCGGCCTTGATATAACAGCTTGCCTAAACGCTTGCCTAGAAGATGGTAATTTTCAAGTGTATCTTCGTTATGTATGCCGTTCAGTAATCTTTCATAACAAATGTGAAGTAAAGCCATACCTGGCGCTTCATAAATTCCACGGCTTTTCGCTTCAATGATTCTGTTTTCGATTTGATCCGTCATGCCTAAGCCATGACGGCCACCGATTTTATTAGCCTCATAAAATAGCGCTAACGAGGTATCAAATCGCGCACCATTGATCGCAACGGGCATGCCTTTTTCAAAGGTAACGCTAACCTCTTCCTCTTCAACAGCTACTTCTTTAAGCCAAAACTTAACGCCCATGATGGGTTCTACAATACGAATGCCTTTGTTTAAAAATTCTAAATCTTTGGCCTCGTGCGTGGCGCCTAAAATATTGGCATCGGTTGAATACGCTTTTTCGGCACTGGCCCGGTATTCATGGCCTTGCTTGTTTAGGTATGCACTCATTTCAGCTCGACCACCAAGCTCTGCAACGAAATCTCGATCTAGCCAAGGCTTATAGATCTGTAAATCGGCATTGGCCATTAAACCGTAGCGATAGAAACGCTCGATATCGTTGCCTTTGTAAGTTGAACCGTCACCCCAAATATTGACATCGTCTTGCGCCATCGCTTTAACTAAGATGGTGCCTGTGACTGCCCGGCCTAGAGGTGTGGTGTTGAAATAACGCTTCCCGCCACTTTCTATGTGAAATGCACCGCACATGATGGCCACCAAACCTTCTTGCACCAGCACATCTTTGCAATCCACCGTGCGAGCAAGCTGGGCCCCATAGTCTTTTGCCCGCCGAGAGATATCATCAAAATCGTCCTCATCAGGCTGACCTAGATCGGCGGTGTAGGCGTAAGGCAGTGCGCCGCGTTCTTTCATCCAAGCGATGGCTGCGGAGGTATCAAGGCCTCCTGAAAAAGCGATGCCGACTTTTTGCCCAACCGGCAGGGACAATAGGATGGTTTCCATGGAATGCGAGGGGCCTTGATTTTACTAGCGGAGATTCTTAACCATATTCTACGCTATGAGGCCTTTGAATTCGGGTCGGTGTGAGTAAAATACCTATTAATGACACATTCAAAATCTCCTAACTTAGTGTTAATCATTGCCGATCATGTGGCTTTTTCTGGCCACTATGGGCAGGAACGCTACCCCTACCGTTGGCCCCGTTTGGATGCACTGGCAACCGAAGGCGCATGGTTTGACCGTGCTTATGCCATAACACCTGTGTGCACCCCTTCAAGAGCCAGTTTGTTAACGGGTAAGCGCCCCGATAAACACGGCATGCGCTGGAACTGTGAATACCCCATACCCTACAACCGAAAAGAATTTCGCAACGATGAAGTGCTTTACTGCCAAGCTCTTCAAAACGCAGGTTATGACAACCACTACATTGGTAAGTGGCACTGCGGCACAGAACGCGGGCCAGATTACTACGGGCTCACCGGTTGGAGCTTGCCTGAATACGGCAATGTGTACGCATCAAAAACCTACAAAGATTATCTTGCGCAGCTCAATCAAACACAGCCTAGCTGCCATATCGAACATCACTTGTTAAAGCCTGAACTGAACGGCACAGATGTATTGATGGACCCGGATGAGCCTTGGGACTTCATGGACGGAGCCGGTGTGTTATCTGGGCCTGCGGATGTGCACGAGCAATTCTTTGTTGCCAATTTAGCGTGCGATGAACTTCGTCAAGTGGCTGAGAAGAATTCAGATAACCCCTTTTCAATGGTGGTAAGCCTTTGGGGGCCACACCACCCCTATTACCCCAGCCAAGAATACGCAGACCTTATCAACCCAGAAAGTATTCCGCCTTACCCAAGCTTTAGCGACCCACTTCATGACAAACCTTTACGCTACAAAGTACAACGAGACTTACGCTGCCAACACAAAGCAGGTGAGCGTTGGCCAGACTGGAAAATTTGGCAAACCGTTATGGCACGCTGTTACGCATCGGGCTTGCAAACCGATGCCGCCATTGGAAAAATTCTTGACTGCATGAAAGAATTGGGCATGGACGACAATACCTTAGTGGTGGTTACTTCTGATCATGGCGATGGTATTGCAGCACACGGTGCCGGATGGGATAAATATTCCTCTTTTACCGAAGAAGTGGGCCGAATACCACTGGTGATGCGTTGGCCAAAACGCATTAAACCGAAAACAACGGTATCAGCGCCCGTTAATCTTCTGGACGTAACAGCAACCCTATTGACGGCAGGCAACGCATCGGTTCATCATCCGCTGTCGTTGGACGGTGAAGATTTGATGCCAATCATTGAAAACCAACAACAACGCAGCACTATGATTTGCGATCACTTCGGTCATTCAGGTGATATCTGTTTTCAAAAAATCATTTACCAAGACGGTTGGAAGTATGTGTCGGCCTATAGCGCAGGTGATGAGCTGTATGATCTAAACACCGATCCGTTTGAATTAACCAATCGAATCGATGATGAAACGACGTTGGAATTACAACAGTCGCTTAGACATCTCATCATTGAGCACTATGAAACAAGACGAGCAGAGCGCGAACAATGGCACCCGCAGGAATTTTGGGAGAAAGGTGTGGTGTTTTCATCTCCGGAGTGGCCAAGAGATGAAGCGTTACATTTGTATCAATTAAAGGTGCAACAGGGTTTGATACCTTAAGGCGCCATTGAATTTGAATTTATACTTACCGCAGCACTGAAAGCCGCGACAAGAATAAATTAAAAACGATTAGCTGCCATACACAAATGAGTTAATTTTTGCTGGCATTGTTCGCGATTGAGATAACCCAAACCGCAATCAGGGGCGGCCAATAATCGATCGGCATCGATGTGATTTAACGCAGCACCAAGACGCGCTGAAATTTCATCCACACTCTCTATTCGACTTTGCGCAATGGCCACTACACCAAAGATCACTTTGGTGGTTTGGAATATTTCCAGCAGCGATAAGTCATTATTACTGTGCGCATCTTCAATCGATATCGCATCAATACTGGATTGCTCAATGGCGTCTGCCAACATGAAATAAGCTTGCGGGTCAGCTTTTAAATAATCTTCGCGATCGATTTTATCTGGATATCCGCAGCACATATGCACCGTGCGTTGAACCTTGGCAGGGCATTGATGGAACGCTCTTTCTAAATTCTCAAAACCATAATCTAATGCGGCTTGCGGCTTTCTTGCAAACAACGGCTCATCAATTTGAATATGTTGGCAGCCCGCATCAGCTAAGGACAACACTTCCTTATTTAACGCATCCGCAAGCTCTGCACCTAACTTAACATCATCGTTGTAAAACATATCAGCATTAGTATCGGTGATGGTCATGGGGCCTGGCAAAGTCACTTTTACAGGCCTATCGGTCATTGACTGGGCAATTTTCCATTCCTCGGCTAAAAAGTATTCGCGCAGTTTCACAGCGCCAGTTATTGAAGGCAAACGGTTCACGTAGGAACCTTCGCGCATAACCTTTTCAGTTAAGTGAGTAAAATCAAACCCATCTAAATGACGACAATGATAATGCACATAGTTTTCCCGCCGCACCTCCCCATCGGTGGGTATATCAATTCCAAACTTTACTTGATCATCGATAACCTGCTGAATGCCGCGCTGTAAAATGCGTTCGGCATCTGGCCCCATCGCATCCAGCGCTTGTTGCCAAGTTTTAGTTGGAGAAGCAGGGTCTCCTCCATTCGCTAAGGAAGGATCAAACCAATCGGGCAATGTGATAAATTCAGGCTTCGGGTAAGCGCCAATGACGGTTGTGGTTAAGCCCATGCTAATGCCCCTTTGTTAATACCACACATACTTTTCATTATGACGGGCGAGCGCGCGTGCCAATTCGAAACACGTGACCATCAGGATGCCTAATGTGCATTTCACGTATACCCCAAGGCATGTCTTCTGGAACTTGCGTTACGTCGATTCCTTTCTCGATGCACAGTGTATGAATAGCATCCACATCTTCAACCCACAACGACATCCAACACCCTTTGTCCGCTCTTTGGCTCTCTGGGGAATCAAACGTGGTGGCGTTGTCGCCTTTCCCTTTGCCACCTTGCCCATCTAAACATAAAAAGATTTCCACCTCCCCAGCACCGACACTGCCGAAGGTGGTTGAAGGTTCGCCCCAGCGAAAATTATTTTTCCAACCCAGCAATTCGAACCAAGCCACGCTGGCATCAAAATCGGTTACGTTGAGTATGGGATTGACACTCGTTGGGTTCATTTTAATAAACCTTTTTTCGTTGGCCGTCAAGTACGTATGTGTTGAATAGCAAGTTTAGCGCAATAGAAAAGCTACGCTAAGCGCTTATAACGTTTAGCGCTCCTTAACAAAAGGTACTCCTATAGCTTTTGGGGCAATTGCTTTACCGATGAAACCTGCCAGTAGTACAACCGTTAAAATGTAAGGCAAAGCTTGAATCAGTTGAACCGGTACTTCTCCATAACCTGGGATAACAAAGCCTTGCAAACGAATGGCAATAGCATCTAAAAAGCCAAACATTAAACACGCAAACATGGCAGGAACGGGGCGCCATTTCCCGAAAATCATGGCTGCCAAGGCGATGTAACCCTGACCAGCAGACATCTCTCGAACAAAAGAAGCGTTTTGTGCAATGGATAGATAGGTACCCGCAATTCCTGCTAATAATCCGCAAATGGCTAACGAGGAATAGCGTAACCGACTCACCGATAACCCGGCCGTATCAATGGCTAATGGATTTTCACCTACCGCGCGAACGCGCAACCCGAATCGGGTTCGATAAATTACCCACCAGGTTATGAACACACAAAAGAAGGCAACATAAACTAACAAGTTATGACCACTGACAACGTCTTTATAAAATTGACCCAGCCCAGGTACCGCTTCAGCAAAAGCATCCGCCCCAGGAAGCTCGATTGGCATAAACCGGCTTTCAGATCCTAAAGAAGGCGTTTGACCACCGGCTTGAAACCATGAAATGCCCAACACCACCGTTAAGCCCGACGCTAATATATTAATAGCAAGCCCACTCACCACTTGATTACCTCGATGAGTAATGCAAGCAAACCCATGCACCAACGCCAGCACAATTCCTACAGCAACACCTGCGAATAGTGACAGCCACGGATTCGCCGTCCATGCTGCTACGCTGGCTGCGGCAAAGGCTGTGGCCAACAACTTACCCTCTAAACTAATATCGATGATGCCTGAACGTTCAGAAAAAATGCCTGCCATTGCGCAAAGAATTAAAGGCGTGGATACGCGAATGGTGGCATCCAATACGGCAAATAAATCCACTAAGCCAAAACCGCCCATCAGTGATCTACCACGGCACTAACCGGGCGCACTTTTAAGTACAAGCGCACAATCCAAGGTCGAAGCATGAGAGCCAAAGCACCCGAAAACAATATGATTAGCCCTTGTATGGCCACCACCATTTCGCGAGTGATTTTAGGGATTTCAAAATTTAACTCAGCCCCACCTTGATACAACACACCAAACAATAGGCTTGCCATCACGATTCCTACTGGGTGGTTTCGCCCCATTAGCGATACGGCTATTCCTGTAAAACCGTAACCTGCGGTGAAGTTGTTTATGATTTTATGGTGCACACCCATGATTTCGTTCACAGCAACAAAACCTGCTAAAGCTCCAGAAATACACATGGCTGAAATAACAACGCTTTTAGGTTTTATGCCCGCGTAAACGGCTGCAGCCTCACTTTGCCCTGCGGTGCGAAGTTCAAACCCCCAACGGGTGCGCCACACGTATACCCATACAAACACGCAACTGAGTAACGCCAACACGATGGATAAATTTAACGGCGTGCGAGTAATCTTTATTCCGAACCAAGCAAACACCTGATGCATTTGCGGCAACCAACTCTCTGGCGCGAACTCCCTAGATTCAGGTGACATCTGCCCCGTTTCACGCAATACGTTCACCAATAAATACACCATCAGTGCTGATGCAATGAAATTAAACATTATGGTGGTGATCACCACGTGGCTACCTCGATAGGCTTGTAACCAAGCGGGAATAAACGCCCAAGCGGCGCCAAAAAGTGCTGCTGCTAAAATGCCCACGGGGATTAACAATATCGGTGGCAAAATACTGTCTAACGCAAGAAACGCTAAGCCCACACCTAAACCAGCAATGTACGCCTGCCCTTCTCCGCCAATGTTAAACAAACTGGCGTGAAACGCTATGGCAACGGCTAAACCGGTGAAGATAAAGTTAGTGGTGTAATACAGTGTGTATCCAATGGCGTAGTCACTACCAAAGGCACCTTCGATCATAATGCCCACCGCTTCAAGTGGATTCACACCAATGGCCAGCATAATAAGACCCGATGCGATTAAAGCCATGATGATATTCAGAATGGGAATAACAATCACTTCTAACCAAGCCGGTAAGGGTATTGCAGCGGTGTTCATACCGCATCACTCCCATGTGCATTAGCCATCATTAAACCTAAGGTTGTTTTTTCTGCATCTCGCCCACGTAGTTCACCGACAATCTCGCCCTCACACATCACAAGAATGCGATCCGACAGGGCCATAATCTCATCAAGCTCGACTGACACCAGCAGAATGGCACAACCCGCATCTCGTCTTTCTACCAATTTTTCATGAATCAGTTCGATAGCGCCGATGTCAACCCCTCGTGTGGGTTGCCCAACCAACAACACCTCTGGGTCTTTATCTAGCTCGCGTGCCAAAATGAGTTTCTGTTGATTACCCCCAGAGAATGAAGCGCTTTTTAAATTCGGATTTCCAGGGCGCACATCTAGCGCGTTCATTAGATTGGCACAAAGCGACTTGATCGTACTAACGCGCAATAAGCCGCGTAAATTCAATTTCTCACTACGATGGTATCCCAGCACAGAGGATTCAGCCGCACTGAATGCTTTCACCAACCCAAGCTTCAACCGATCTTCAGGCACATGATTCACTTTCAGTTTTCGCATTTGCGAGGGGTTGGTGGGTGACGAGGGACTGGTAACCCGGCCGTTAATGGTGAAGGTGCCTGAGGTGGGTTTCGTGATACCAGACAACACGGCCAGTAATTCACTTTGTCCATTACCCGCTACACCGGCCACACCGACAATTTCACCACGTCGCACATTAAAAGATACATTCTTTAATGCAGGCACTCCATGCCGATCGGTTAGCGATACATCATTGACATCAATGCCAACTGGGGCCGATTCGGGCACATCTTCTTCGCGCAGATGGTTCGTGTTGTTAACTTTACGACCCACCATCAGTTCAGCTAATTCTTGAATCGATGTATTCGCCGTTTCGCGATGAGCCACCATTTCACCTAAGCGCAGCACAGAAACCGAATCGGTGACATCCATAATTTCGCGCAATTTATGGGTGATTAAAATTATGGTAACGCCGCGCTCTTTCAACGCATTTAAAACGCGGAATAATTGATCAACTTCTTGCGGTGTTAATACGCCTGTGGGTTCATCTAAAATCAAGATGTCTGCGTGACGATATAACGCCTTTAAAATTTCTGTTCGTTGCTGTTCGCCCACCGGCAATTCACCCGCGGCCGTTTCTAGATCTACGGTAAGTTGGTACTCATCGCTTAACCGAGTCAGCTCTTTTCGCGCATCGGCAGCGCTGGGTGTTATCAGCACATGATTCTCAGCACCGAGCATGACGTTTTCTATAACCGAGAACGTATCCACCAACATGAAATGTTGATGCACCATACCGATACCTGCGGCAATCGCTTCATTGGAACTTTGAATGGTGATGGGCTTACCGTTAATTCGTATCTCACCTGAGTCGGCTTGATAAAAACCGTACAAGATACTCATTAAGGTGGACTTTCCGGCGCCGTTTTCACCCACAATGCCGTGGATAGTGCCGCGTTTTACCGCTAAGTTGATGTCGTGATTGGCGCGAACGGCACCAAAGTGCTTGGTGATGCCAAGCAGTTCGATAGCAAACTCTGATGGCTCGCCAGAAGGGGATGCCCCGGCCACATGCGTGGCCGGGGCGGACTGCATATTACTCACAATACCGCGCTATAACGTCGAGTTAGTATGTGCAAGCGTTGTCAGTGGTGTAGTCGTGAACCGATAAGTCACCTGCCACGATCTTGGCTGATGCATCATCTAACGCAGCTTTCATGTCATCAGTTATCAAAGATTCGTTGTGCTCATCTAAAGCCCAACCCACACCTTCTTCAGCCAGACCTAACACTTGAATTCCTGGAGCCCAAGTGCCGTCCATCGCGCTTTTGAATGCGTTATATGCAGCAACATCAACTCGCTTTAACATAGACGTTAACATGGTGCCTGGATGCAAATAGTTTTGATTCGAATCAACACCGATGGCTAATTTATCTGAATCTTTCGCAGCTTGGTAAACACCTACACCCGTTCCACCAGCGGCCGCGTAAACCACATCAGCGCCACGATCAAATTGGCCTTTGGCTAATTCACTACCACGGCCTGGATCATTCCAAGCAGCAGGCGTTGTACCAGTCATGTTTTGAATAACGGTGGTTTTACTGTCTACGTATCGAGCGCCCTGCTCAAAACCACAGCCAAAACGACGAATCAAAGGAATGTCCATTCCACCAACAAAACCCACGGTGGCCGTTTCACTGGCCATGGCGGCAATCATGCCAACAAGGAATGAGCCTTCGTGTTCTTTAAAAACAACAGACTGAACGTTGGGCAAATCAACCACGCCATCAATCAGCGTGAATTTGGTGTCTGGAAAATCTTTAGCCACCGCTTCCATAGGACCAGCTTGTGCAAAACCAACACCTAAGATTGGGTTTGCGCCACGCTGTGCCATGCGACGAATAGCTTGCTCGCGTTGTGTTTCGTTGGTGACTTCGAATTCGCGGTATTCGATACCCGCATCGGCTTTGAAGCGTTCTACACCGTCGTAAACACCTTGGTTGAATGACTTGTCAAACTTGCCGCCCATGTCGAAAACTACAGCAGGTTCGATATCTTGTGCTTGTGCGGTTACAGACGCCAGCACGAAGCCCAATGCGGCTCCTATGCGTTTCATACTCATACCCGATCCTCTCTCTCGTGGTCTTTATTAAGGGGTCGAAGAAGTGTATCACGCCGAACCTCAATCTCCATCACGTGAATTGGCTCTGAGAGCCTTCCATACAGCGGTTTTTTTTAATTATTTTCAGCCAAACGCCATATCAGCCTCAAGGCAGGCTTAAGCCTCTTTTGAATCTTTAGCCGCTACCAAAAGGGCCGCAAGCTGGGGAAACGTTTCGCGCTGATAGTATGGGGAGGTTTGGCCTGGGCTTTGAGGGTTTTCTTGGTTAATCCCAAAATTGAGCCCTTCGCCCACCAGTACTTTGTATTTTTTCATAACGCCCTCTTTAGTGGCGCTGGGGCGTTCAGCCTCTTCCATTAGGCCCAGTTGCAGCATGATTTTGTTGGCGCGAACCGCTGAAAGCTCAACATTATTTTCTTTCAACAATACCGTCAGTGCGGCCAGTCCTGCTTTTTTCACGGTGAATCCTCCGAACGATTTGGCTGATCAGCGTCCCGATACGACTCGGTGTACGCTTGGGCATCCAACGGGCTGACACCCACAGCTTCCAGTACATCTTCGCCTATTAATAACGCAGTTTCAAATGTCTCGCTGTAAGCGCGCTCAGCTCCAGCTTCAATTAACTGTTCGCACACCGTAGGGTCTGACCCACGCGCCAGCACAGTAAGGTTTGGGAATTGATGTCGAACAATAGCGGCAAGCTCTAACGCACGCTCTGAATCATCAATGGCAATGACCATGGCAATGGCTCGATCAGCGCCTGCTGCTTCTAATAAATCCGGGCGCAACGCATCACCATACAAACCAATAAAACCGGATTCACGTAACGCATGAAAGTGGTCGGGGTTTTTCTCAATCACCGCCACCCGATACCCATTACGTGCAAGTAATTCACACACAATTTTTCCCACCCGACCGAAGCCTGCCACCACCACTTGCGAATCCGCACGTGCACCGTGCTCAATGCCGGTATTGGATTGCTGAGCAGGCGGTATCACATCGCGTTTGGCAGCCCATTTCAATAACAACGGTGTGGTCAATAAAGAGAGCCCAACGATTAACATCAGTTGTGCATCCAGTTTGGCAGCGATAACACCCCAGCTCGCTGCGAAATGCACAATAACAAACGCAAGCTCTCCACCCTGTGACAACACCGTTGCTAACCAAATGCGCTGTCTTCTTGGCACAGCAGACCAACGCAACAAGGTGCGTAAAACCCAAGCTTTTACCACCACCAGCAACACCACTAGCGCCAAGGTTTCTGCAGGTTTTCGAAACAAGGTGGCAAAGTCGATGGTCATGCCCACCGACATAAAGAACAAACCAATCATTAATCCATGAAAGGGGCGAGTGGCTACACTTATTGCGTTGCCGTAATCAGATCTAACCATTAAATAGGCGGCTAACAATGCCCCTATTTCCATTGGAATGCCGAGTTGCTGCATCAATAGAAGTAAAAAAATAACTATGGCTAATGCAAGCGCTGTAAATACTTCATCGAGCCCAACACTTACGGCGTATCTCAAAGCATGGCGCATTAACGTGGGACCAAATAACCCTATCAACACAACCGCTACGCCACTTCGCATTACCATAGGCCAACGACTGCCTTCGGTGGCTGCCGCTTCAAAACCCAACAAGGGCACCACTAACAACAACGGCAACACCAATAAACTTTGACTGAGTAGAAGCCTTTCTCCCGTTGCAGTTAATGGAGAGCCTGCTGGGTAATGTGCAGTAAACGCATGCCTTGCCACAGCACCCGATGAAAGACTTAAAGCTAATCCGCACACCAATGCCTCAGGCCAAGCAAGGCCTGTTAGTAAGGCGACAAAAAAAATGACAAAAAAACTGAGTATAAGGTGCCAAAAACCTAACGTAAAACGACCATCGATCAATGCAGACATTCGACGGGGTGTTGCTTGCATTGCCATCATGAACAGCAATACCAAGGTGGTGAATTGTTCAAATAAAGCAATGGGTTCTGGTTCACGTATAACCGCAAGCCCCCAAGGCCCTAATAAAATGCCGGCAAGAAAATATCCTAATACTGGCCCCAAGCCCAATCGCTTGGTAACGGGAACAACCAGCAAGGCACCGAGTAGAAAGACAAAGGCATGGAAGAGAAAACCTGGGGTTTCACCCATGCGTGCGTGCCGTCCAACCGGTTAAAAAACCGTTTAGCCATTCCGATATGGCGGCATCGTGTTGGCGTGCATCGGCCATCATGGCTTGGCGCTGCGCATCGGTGAACTGGTCGGGGGATTTTGCTTTGTTTCGAGCTTGCCAAATGGCCAAACACTCAGGGTTAACTTCAGGGTGAAATTGCATGCCAATCGTTTTTGCATTCACTTCAAACGCCTGATTTTCAAAGACATCACTGCGCGCTAAATTCACCGTGCCTGCAGGTTGGTCGTAGCTTTCCTTATGCCATTGCATCACTGTCATCGGCTTATCAAGAAACTCTTTACCCGCCTCAGTAGGTTCAATTTCACACAAACCAATCTCTGTTAAACCCTGTTCATGAGCTTTGATACTGGAGCCTAATACTCGGGCAAGCATTTGCGCACCCAAACAAATTCCTACAAAGCCCACATCGGTTTTTAAGCACTGTTCGATGAAAGCAAGTTCGGATAAAACCCAAGGGTGAGTATCATCATCGTTTGCACTGGGCGCGCCACCAAAAACAATGACACCTGAATATTGCGCAGGGTCAGGAAACTTATCGTTTAACGGCGGATAGAACCAATCAAAGGCTTTTTCATTGGCATCCATCCATGAACAGACCCTGTCATGGTTCCAACCTTCAGAGTGTTTAACCAATAAATAACGTTCGTTCATTTAACGGATAAACAAAGTGAAAACATTGGTTCGTGCAAATGCACCTGTAGGATCGGTTGCGACAACTCTAAGCCCTGCAAAGGTACCTGCACGGGTAGGCCTTCCACTGATGACACCAGAGGTACTTAGGGAAAGCCCAGGAGGTAAATCTCCTTGCACGGAAAACGTTAATGTATCGCCATCGGCATCTGAAAAATTCGGTCGAATGGGAATAATGAATTGATTACGTAAAAAAGTTCGGCTGCGAAGGTTAGGACCATCAAACTCAGGTGCCTCATTATTCGATTCTGCAACCAATTCAAACGTTGCCCGCGTAGGTCTTGACACACCATCACTTGCCACAACCGTTATATCGTATGTACCTGGCGATTCTACAAACCCGGTTACCAAGCCCCTGCCATCACTGATCGTCAGATCAACGGCCGGGTCATCAACTTCTAAACGATAGGTGATGTCTTGAGATTCTGGATCGGTGAAAAAATCACCGGTTAACAAACTAAAGCGTTCCCCAACAAAAATGTCTTGATCGGGAATGGTGCGTGCTTCTATGGGTGCATTGCCAATAATGGTTAGTGGCACCGAAAAGTTAAATTCTGAACGCCCATCGGTTGCCTGCACGGCCAGTGAAAACGAACCGATATCTGATGGCGCAGGTGCGCCCATTAATACACCTTGCGCGCTCAACGTAACGTCGCCACTGGGAGGCAAAGTTGACGCATCAACGGTGTACATCAGTGTGGCACCTTCTGGGTCTTGCACGTCTTGATTGAAGTCATCGTTTAATGCAATGCCAACAATTCCCACTAACGGAGGAAAGTCACTGACTAACTCAGGTGGGTTATCAACAGCAACCACTCGTATCGTTACGGCCGCTTGTGCACTGAATGATCCGTCGGTAACTTCGTACACAAAACGATCTTCCACATCGTTTGCAAGGGAGGTTCCGCCAAATGAGTACGCAAAAGAGCCATCGCTAAACAATTCAAAACTGTCTGCGTTAAAAGGCCCTTCAATGGCTGAGGTTACAACGCGTAAAGGTTCATTACGTACGTCCTCATCATCGAAATCGTTTTGCAATAAGTTTCGCTCGGACAATATCGGTTGCAAAAACCCCCCTTCGGTTACGGTATAAATATCATCAACCGCAACCGGTGGATCATTCTTTGAATTGACACAAAACGTGTGTTCTGTTGTTGCTCGACCGCCGGCGCTGTTTGTGGCAACCAAATCGTAAGTTAGCGCTACCGGTGCTTTCAGCCGAGGCATTGTGGCGATGAATTGAACGGTTGTGGCAGCAGAAGAATCGAGCGCACCTGTAACGGTAACTGACTCTCCATCATCGGCTAGCACTTCACGTTGTTCGAAAGTAACCGCGCAACCTGATGTTTCACACGCTTGCGAAAGCGAACTGACGGCAAGGTTGGGTTCAAACGTGGGTAGATTCGCACACGATTCTAAATTTCCCTGACGAGTAGGCACATCGCTCCAACGCCATGTGGTGATGACCCCTTCTCGGTCGCTGGATGAAGAGGTAATTAACAATTCACCACCCTCTTCTATCTGGGCTACGGTAAACGGTGTTCCGTCATTGAAGAGCACTTCAATATTAGGAATGACGCTGGATTGATTACCCGTACCATCAACCCAACCACAGCCTGCCAAAGCCAAGCTGCCACAGACGATCAAGCATTTAGAGATACGCATAGAATTTATATAATGTGTTGGGTGATCAAGCAATTTAAAAATTCCCCTCTGGCCAGCTCATCGTTAACCGCTACCGCAATAGCCGTATTGGGTGTGACTGATTTCCAATGCGGTAAAGCATAGTCATAACCTTTCCTATCACAGGTTAGCTGACCCACCGCAATTCCACTATCAACCACCCGTGAACGTCCGGTAACGCATTCAAACGCCTCAGGCATAAGCAAAAATAGCACTGCGGCGGCATCGTGCATTGCACAGGCCGGTTCTTCTGATTCCTTTGCAGCGCCTTTACTGACGTAAAAATCGACATAGAATCGGCTGGAATCCCATAACAAACGGCCCGTGTCCCCAGCATTATCGCGCAAAGTGCCCAAATGGGTATCGGAGATCATAATACGATGAGTGACATCTAGACCAATTACCGTCGCTGGCCAATCCACCGCCAATACCTGATCGGCGGCGTGTGGGTCGTTCAGAAAATTTGCCTCGGCTACCGGTGTTACGTTACCTGGCTCATCCAGCGCTCCGCCCATAATGATTAAAGATCGCAGCAGATTGGGAAGGTTTGGCTCTAATTGCAACGCTTTGGCAACATTCGACAGCGGCCCCACGGCAATTAACGTGATTTTCCCTGGATTTTGTTGCGCTTGTTGCACGATGTACTCAGCGGCTGGCAAATTTGCCAGATGCGCATGTTTGGCCTCAGTATTGAGCTGTCGAGACGCATCCCAGCAATTGCCAAGGCCATCATCCCCGTGAACGCTTTCCGAATGAGGCAATGGTGCCTGAACAATGGGTTTACCCAAACCCTTAGCCACAGTAACGTCAGTGGCACCGAAAACATCCAGTAAATATTGTGCATTGCGCGTGGACTGATCGACACTGACGTTCCCAAACACCGTGGTTAAGGCCAGTAGCTCAATTTTAGGGTGTGCGACGCACAGGGCGATGGCCATCGCATCGTCTACACCGGGGTCGGTATCTAGAATGACCGGATAACTCATAAGGATGGCTCCACACCACGCGCACTCATAAAGGTTAGTACATCACCTTCGGCTGGAATACTCGGGGTTGCCCCTTCCTGGGTTACCGATAGTGCTGCCGCAAAACACGCTTTGTGAGCGGCATCTACCGCAGGCGTGCCCGCCATCAAACCCGATATAAAGTAGCCAACAAAGGTATCGCCCGCACCAGTGCTATCCACGGATTGCACAGATGGGGTGGCAATGTTAGTTACTGCACCATGATCAATTAGACGAACGCCATCAGCACCTAACGTTAAAGCCACCATGGCGTTAGGAAATTTCTCTAACAATGCTTTGACTAGCGCATCAGGTGATGACACAGCTTCACCAACTACACCAGCGGCTTCTATTTCATTCAAAATTAGGCAATGAGTTTGCGATAACGGATGCTTTAAAACATCAGAGCTCATCGGTGCAGGGTTAAACGCCAATGGGCATTGCTTTGCGGCCGCTAAAGCAAACACATCTTCTAACCCATTACATTCATTTTGTATCAGTAACCAATCGTTTGATGTGGCTGCGCTAAGAGCTGCATCTAGTTGCGTTCGTGTTAATTGCTGGTTAGCCCCACCGAATAGCACAATGGAATTTTCACCTGCATCATCTACTTGAATGATGGCATGCCCACTAGGATCTTCCGATGTTTCTACAAACTGAGTATTAACACCGAAGGCATTCATTTCTTGCAAGGCCCAAGTATCGGTAGAACTTATACGCCCTACGTGTGACACTTCTGCTCCCGCTTGAGCCAAAGCAACAGACTGATTCGCTCCTTTACCCCCTAGCACTTTACTTAAATTATGGCTAGCCAGCGTTTCACCCGGTGCAACCAAATGAGGCACTCGATACACGTAATCGATATTGATTGAACCGATATTGAAAATCATTTTTACTCTCTTTGAAACAAGTTAGATTCAGCACACACCAACAAGACCTGGCAATCCGTTCAAGTCTTTAAATTCAGCCACAGGCTTACCTGGCAAACGCTCAGCAGGTTGTGCGTAGCGATTGATCCAGGCCACTTGCATTCCAAAGGTTGCAGCGCCACTGGCATCCCAAGCATTAGAAGATTGAAATGCAATATTTTCCGCAGGCACGTTCATCGCATCAACCGCTAACTGATATACGCGCGGATCGGGTTTATAAATCGACAAACTATCCACTGAAATTTTATGATCAATAAGCGATTCTAAACCGGAGCTCTTCACGGCTGTATCTATCATGACATCTGAACCGTTAGTAAGAATGGCGGTGGGAATGCCACATCGCTTAAGCAGCGTGAGTATCTCTTTTACTTCAGGAAACGTTTCAAGCGATAAATAGGCTTGCATCAATTCCCCATGTAAAGCCTCATCTTTTAAATTAAACGCATCCATGGCGTAGTCCAACGCATCGCCAGTCACTTGCCAAAAATCAACATACTGGCCCATTAAGCTGCGCAGCCAAGTGTATTCCAATTGTTTTGTTCGCCATTGGGCCGACAATGCAGCGTGTGAAGGCCCCACTTTTTCGGCCAGCGAATTTACCGCAGAATGCACATCGAATAATGTACCGTAGGCATCAAATACACAGGCCTTTATGTCAGCTGTTTTCATCGAATCTTCCGTCTGTGTTGATCCATTAATCGAATGTTATTTTTGAATGGGTATTGAGTAGGTTGCACTGGCGCGTGCGACCAATTCTTGCGTTTGAACACTGGTAATCATAATGTCACCCACCGCCAACCGCTTGCCAAGTTTTAACAACCGAGCGCTGGCCACCACATCACTGGGTGGCGGTTTTCGAAGAAAATCGATGGATAGGTTGGTGGTAACGGCCAAAGCCACAGGCCCAAGACGAGCAAGGACGGCACCGTACATGGCCGCATCGGCTAATGTCATCATCACAGGGCCTGAAATAGTACCGCCGGGGCGCAGAAAATCATCGCTGTAAACCGCGCGCAAATCCACGCGATCCTCACCGAAATGATCTACCTGCATGCCAATAATTCTAGACATGGGCATTTGCTCATCGCACAGCTGCGCAAATTCGCTGGCTGTCATCGCTGAGCTAGAATTAGAGGGGCTGCGCGTTGTATCGTTGTTGGCTTCTGTTGACATGTAAACGATCTGTTCAAGAGGACGTAGGGTTAACCTGTTCAGGCTAGCACAGACAGGCTTTTCTGATACCTTATACAGGTACCCTCACCCGGCAGTTTTCACTATGTCCAACCCATTTGTCATCGCAGAGCACACCGATTCGGTCAGTCGACTCACTTTGAACCGGCCAGACTCGTTTAACGCACTGTCTGAGGGCATGTTGGATTCATTGCAGCACGAATTGGATACGCTACCGGGCGATACACGAGTAGTGGTTCTTGCGGCCAAAGGTCGCGCCTTTTGCGCAGGCCATGATTTAAAAGAAATGCGACAACACACCGATCAGGCTTATTTTGATGCGCTGTTCAAACGCTGCAGCCACCTAATGACCACTCTACTCACCATTCGGCAACCGGTCATTGCTGAAGTTCAAGGGCTTGCAACCGCTGCGGGTTGTCAGCTCGTGGGCACATGCGATCTTGCCGTGGCATCAACCAAAGCCACCTTCGCCGTATCAGGAATTGATGTTGGTCTATTTTGCAGCACACCGTCTGTGGCGCTATCAAGAAACGTAAGTCGTAAGCGCGCCATGAACATGCTGATGACGGGTGAATTCATCAATGCAGAAACCGCTTGCGATTGGGGGCTTATTAATCAAGCGGTTGACGATGCCATACTTACAGAAAGCGTTTTAAATCTTGCGAATCGGATCATTGCAAAATCTGAAGTTGCCGTAAGAACTGGCAAAGAATTATTTTATAAACAACTGGAATGTGGGATTGAGGATGCTTACGCTTTAGCTGGAAACGCCATGGCTTGCAATATGATGGCGTACGATGTGGGCGAAGGCATAGATGCTTTTATTGAAAAGCGCGCACCTGAATTTAAACACCGTTAGCTTTGTAGCTTAAATGGTGATAATCAATCTCCACTATCACGCAAAGCCAGCACCCTTTAAATTTTGTTCTGTTTTGAACTGATCCGTTAACGAGTAAATTTCAGCTTCCAGATCACGCAATAAACCCTTATCGTTATCTAGATTCACATCGTCGCCGTATTGGTTTTCATCCCAATTCAGATCGGTGTTAACTTCAGAGAAGCGTGAAGCTTTTAACGCTTTTTCTAACCCGCCTGCTCTGTCAACAATCTGTTGTACTAAGAGGTGCATCACACCCGTACCTTGTTGATTGTTCATCTCATTCCTCCCTCACAGCACATGTATCGCGAACTGCGACACATAAATATTGAGCTAATTAACCATGAACCGGTGTTTTAGCCTCTCGTTGATAAGATGTATCGACTGCGCATGACACTAAATTTAACGACGCGTTCGCCATTATTGTGTCTCTTATTCACATTCATTGAATTGCGCCACTTAAATGCCATTGTTTTAAGGTATCGGCATCAACTCCTAACCATTCTTCAAGCACCGCATGGGTATGTTCACCCAACGCTGGCCCTCCAGCCCGTGTTTCACCGCCAGTTTTTGATAGTTTTGGATGTATAGAAGGAATGCTTCTCGCCTGGCCTCGCACCTCGATAGTTTCAAATACATCACGTTGTATGAAGTGTGGGTCATTGGCGATATCAGCAATCGAATTGATTGCACCTGAGGGGACTTCTGCTTTTGCCAATAACTCTAAAAGATGAGCCGCATCGTGCGAACTCGCCCAATCTTGTATGGCTTTATCAATTAAACGTTCGTGCTTTACCCGGCCAGGATTACTGGCTAAGCGCTCATCGTTGGCTAAGTCTTCACGCCCAGCTAATTCCATTAGGCGTTTAAAAATTGAATCCCCATTGCCGCCTATCACTACAAAACGCCCATCGGCGCATCGATAGGTGTTGGTGGGTACGATACCGGTTATGGTGGACCCTGAGGGTTCGCGTTTAACCCCAGCTCCTGCATACTCTGGATAAACACCTTCCATAATATTGAACACCGATTCAACGATAGATACATCCACCACTTGCCCACCGGCATTGAGTTTGTCTCGTGCTTGCAACGCCAATAGCACCCCAATGAAGGCGTGCATACCCGCTAGGGTGTCACCTAAACTTAAATTCGGACGCACCGGTGTTTCACCGGCATGCCCATTCACATAGCGAAAACCTGCCACGCCTTCACAAGCGGATGCAAACCCTAATCGATCTTTGTACGGCCCGGTTTGACCGTAGCCGGAAACACGCGCGTAAATGAGCTCTGGTGCAATGGTGGTAAATTTTTCAGGCCCCAAACCCCAAGATTCCATTTTTCCAACACGAAAATTTTCAACCACCACATCGCATTGCTGCATAAGCTTGCAAGCGATGTGTTGCCCCTGTGCACTGCCCAGATCTAATGCTAAGGAACGTTTGTTTCTTGCAATGCTATGCCACCAATAGGATTCACCCGTATCATCGAGCACCCGCCATGTTCGCAACGGATCACCCTTACCGGGCGGCTCAACCTTAACGACATCAGCGCCGAAGTACGCCAACATTTGGCCAGCCGTTGGGCCTGCCACTAATTGGCCCAGCTCTAGAACACGAAGGCCTTGCAACGGGCCTGAATGTGCACGGTTTTCTGGCGTATGAGTCATAAATTTTCAACAAAGCTGTTTTTATCTGCGATGGGTTATAGCGTATTATTAGCTGCAGAGTAAATCACTTAGGTGTGAATGCATTGATCGACTATCCAAAAGCCAATCAACCGGGGGATTCAGCCGTACCGCTGGCTGCACACCCTGCTAATTATGAAACTTTGTCCCCGCTTAGTTTTCTTAAACGAGCCGCCGACGTATACCCCAACTACATCGCCACACAATATGGCGATCTCACCAGAACTTGGCATGAGATTCACACAAGATGCGTAAAGCTTGCATCAAAAATTGTGGCAGCAGGTATTCAACCCGGTGATGTGGTTTCAGTTATTGCCCCTAACATTCCAGAACTTTTTGAACTTCATTATGCGGTGCCTATGACAGGTGCCACACTGAACGCCATCAACACTCGGCTTGAAGCCGATACCGTTGCGTACATACTGAATCACGGCGGTGCCAAGCTGTTGTTTGTTGATAGAGAATCTACTGCCACTATTCAACAAGCACTAAAAGATGTGGAAAACCCTCCAATGCTTATCGATATACACGACAATAACGCATCGGGGGATGCGATCAGTGACACCACTTATGAACAATGGGTGAATGCGGGGGATGAATCGTTTAACAGCGTGCCGATAACCAGTGATTGGCATTCTATATCTCTAAGTTACACATCGGGTACCACCGGTCGGCCTAAAGGCGTGGTGTATCACCATCGAGGCGCTTATTTAAATGCGCTGAGCAATATCACCGGATGGAACTTAGCATCACACCCCACGTACCTATGGACGCTTCCTATGTTCCACTGCAACGGGTGGTGTTTTCCATGGACGTTGGCTGCCGTGGCTGGCACCAGCGTGTGCATTCGCCAAGTCACGGCCGACAATATTTATACCGGCATTCGAACTTACGGGGTAACTCATTTTTGCGGGGCACCTGTCGTTTTAAACATGGTGATCAATCACAGTGAAGAACACAACACACCCCTACCCCATCCAGTTGACGTAATGACGGCAGCAGCCCCACCGCCTGCCAGTGTATTAGAACGAATAGAAAATTTAGGGTTTCGAGTAACTCATGTTTACGGCCTAACAGAAACCTATGGCCCTGCCGTGATGTGTGCATGGCATAAAGAATGGGATGAACGCCCAGCGCAAGAACGCGCTGCAATTAAGGCACGGCAAGGGGTTCGTTATCATGTGCTAGAGGGGTTAGATGTTTTAAATCCTGACACCATGCAGCCCGTTCCTCGCGATGGGGAAACCATAGGTGAAGTGATGTTTCGCGGCAATATTGTTATGCGCGGATATTTTAAGAACGAGGAAGCTACTAACGAAGCCTTTGCAGGTGGTTGGTTCCACAGCGGCGACTTAGCCATCATGGACCCCGACGGTTATTTAAGAATTTTGGATAGAGCAAAAGACATCATAATTTCAGGTGGTGAAAACATCTCATCGATTGAAATTGAAGACACACTGTATCGACACCCCGACGTGCTCGAAGCCGCCGTTGCCGCAAGGCCCGATGACTATTGGGGTGAAACACCTTGTGCGTTTGTTACTTTAATAAACGGCTCATCAGTAACCGAGGAAGATTTAATTGAATACTGCCGAGAGAATTTAGCGCATTTTAAATGCCCTAAAACGGTTGTATTTACTGATTTACCAAAAACATCTACCGGGAAAATTCAGAAATTTTTACTGCGTGAGCGTGCTCAAGCGCTTAATGAAGCTACGTGAGTATTTGGATCAAACATATATTGATAAGCCCAGACGCAGAAGACTCATTCAGAACCCCAGCCACCGCCACCAGGTGTAAGCATTTCGAAGCTATCCCCAGCCAAAAGATCACACTCATCATTTCCATTAAGGACTTCTCGGCCCCCTTCTTTGCGAATAACGGTATTGATACCAACTGCACCATCTCCTCCGCCCAATCTGCCCGATGGTGAGACAATACGATGAGAAGAAAGCGTAGT
>CALHNS010000029.1 GCA_938035125.1 uncultured Granulosicoccaceae bacterium
TTTCTAGGTAGTACAGCCCGCAAATTAAATTACCTACACTTTCGGCCTTACGGATAGCTTTAGCCATTTCAGCAGCGATCCATTCTTGCGCTCCGTGCTTTACCAGTGCTTTCTTACTGGTGGATTCAATGTCTACTAACGATACAGTTATCTGGCTCACGGACGGCTCTTAGGTTGTTGAGTTGTTGAGTTGTTGAGTTGTTGAGTTGTTGAGTTGTAAATTTTAAAACTAGACGACCTGATGTGTTGCTTAGATCGCGGAAGAAAAACATCAATCCGCATAATTGGAATTTTCATCATCCAATATTGCTTTTAATTCGTCTAAGTGCTTCTCGGCCTGTTCAGGGTACTCATCAAGTTCTTTGGCGGTATTGCTGGCAATTTCATGGGATAAAACTCGCAACTCCTGACCGGTTTGCAGCGCTTTAATATAGGTTTCAGCCGCTCGCTCGAAATAAAACAATCGGTTAAAGGTGTCGGCAACGCTGGTTCCTAGAACCAACACACCGTGATTTCCCATAATCATTACTTTCTTTTTTGGGTCACTGAGCTGTGCGGCACAGCGCTCACCTTCGCTTTCTGTGGCCAAACCACCATAGCCATCGTCTATAACGTAACGTTCATAAAACATTGCCGAGTTTTGATCGATGGGCAGTAAATTTGAATCTTTTAAACTAGCTAGCACTGTGGCATAGATAGAATGGACGTGCATCGCACACCGATGATGAGGACAACGGCGGTGAACGCTTCCGTGTAACCCCCAAGCCGTTATATCTGGAGCATCAGGGTGCGACAACGCTTCAGGGTCATTTGCATCTAATAATAAAAGCTCAGAAGCTTTTATTCGTGAAAAATGAACTTGGTTACGGTTCATTAAAAACTGCGTACCAGAGTCATTCACCGCTAAAGAAAAGTGGTTGGCAACGCCTTCGTGAAAATTCAGTCTTGCGGCCCAGCGAAACGAAGCCGCTAGATCAATTCTTTCCGCTCGATGTTCGTTAGATCGGGTATTCATTAATGTGGTGGATACCGTCATTGTTTTTTGTCCTACAAGGTGGTGAAGGGTTAAAAACTCACCCAGATTTTAACCTCACTATACGCTGCTGCAACTGCACTTATGCTTGGATAGCTCGCTCTTTAATGGCCGGTTAACGCAATTTTTATGTGGCAAAGGGAGCACACCCTAAGTTTTATTAACCTCTGGAGAATTCGATTCTCAAAATCGATCAATGATCCTTGGTTTTTATACTTAATCCGGCCTTGAAATGCATTATATTGCATTTATGCTTATATTTTTTATGACTTAGCCATGTTTCTGGCCTATCCTATCGGCCGGTTGATGACGAGACAATCTTCGCACAGTCATCAATGTGTCAGCATGATCGCAGGCACAACGCGATGTGGCACATGTAGGTGTACAAAGAGTCATTCAGGATGATAAAAACAGCAAAGCGGCAGCGCTCGACATCGGCATCACAGCGCGCTGCTGAACAAATTCAACAACTTATTTTCAACGGCGAACTGGTCGCCGACAGCAACCACCTGGAGAGCGAACTCGCCGACCGGCTAGGCATTTCAAGAACCCCAGTTCGCGAAGCCACTTTAATGCTTCAGGCCCGAGGCTTATTGGAAGTTCAGCCTCGCAAGGGCGTTCGAATAAACGCGGTAACGGTTGAAGATCTTGATGAGATCTGTATTATTTTCACTGAATTGGAATGCCTTGCTGCAAGAATCGCCGCCGGTAAAAACTACAAGGCTAGCGATTTAGCTCAATTAGAACAGCACATCATCGCGATGGATACAGCCATTGAGAACAATGATTTGGCCACTTGGGCAGCGTCAGAAGAAGGGTTTCAAGTAGAGTTAGTGTCTTTGAGTAAAAGCGTGCACATATTATCAATCGTTGAAACTCTGCACGACCAAATTCGCAGAGCGCGAACGGTTACTCTTGCGATTCGTGATTTACCAGCAGAATCACACCCGAACTACCGTCTGGTGTACAACGCTCTTCTAGCAGGCAATGCAGAAGAAGCCGATAACACCCACCGAGTTCACCGCCACGCGGCTCGTGAAAAGCTGATCAAAACACTGAAACATTCAGGGCTTAAAAGAATATGAAGGATGCATCATTGAGCGACACAGAAGCAAAGATCAGCCGCTTCCCTGTGCCAAAGCTCGATGATTTACCTGAAGATTTGAAAGCCATGATGCTGGCAGTGCAGGAAAAAGCGGGCTTTATTCCTAATGTCTTTCTTTCACTGGCCTGGCGTCCAGATGAGCTTCGAGCCTTTATGGCCTACCACGATGCTTTAATGGAACGCGATGGTGGTTTATCCAAAGCTGAGCGAGAAATGATTGTGGTGGCAACGTCAGCTGAGAATCGGTGTGGTTACTGTGTTATCGCCCACGGCGCGATCCTTCGCGTGCGGGCTAAAAACACATTAGTGGCTGATCAAATAACAATGAACTTTCGAAAAGCTGATATCACGCATCGTCAGAAGGCCATGTTGGATTTTGCGGTTAAAGTTGCAAATGCATCACATACCATCGATGAGTCTGATTACGATCATTTATATGAACAAGGATTTAGCGAATCCGATATTTGGGATATTACGGGCATTACCGCATTTTTCGGCATGAGTAATCGCATCGCTAACGTCATTTCCATGCGTCCCAATGATGAATTTTACTCAATGGGTCGCGCGCCAAAATAACATCACTTTGTGCCTAATTTGAATGACGACGACTGCCTAGCAAAGCTTCGCAGTAAATAGGCTCATCCGTTGCATAACGATCTGTGGAGATCCACTTTTATCCATAGATGAAACATTATGCACCACACGTTAGCGCGCATTGCTTCCAAACTTAAATCTTGCCTGACCGTTCTAGCCCTAGTGTTAGGAACGATGCCAGCAAACGCTGCAACGACAGTGCTAAACGCTATTGAAGATTTTCCTAATCGATCAGCTGGAGATGCCCCCTTCTACGCCGAGACCGCTCGTGGCGCCTTAGCGATCAACGCAGCGGATCCCACACTGCGCAATGTATTCGCAAAAGCCGAAACTACTTTTAGCGGAATAAGTGGTGTTTACGACATTACGCTTATCGGTTTAGCAGAACTTGATGGCGAAGCTCTATATCGCTTTTCAGTGAACGATGAACTGATTGGATCAGCGCAAAACGCAGAAACAAGCGTTGACTACATGCCCATGGCGCATCAATTTTCGGATGTATCGCTGACCACGGGCGATGTTCTTGCAGTCGAATCCCTAGCAAACTCAAATGACTTAATTCCAGAAGGTGATGGATATGCGTTTGCCCGTGGTCGATGGACAGAATTAAGATTGACCCCCGATGGTGAAATTGATGTGCAAGCCGAAAAAGTCTCACTCATCTCAAACGCATCAAGCTTAAATACACAATTAAACATTGGCGATATTGCAGTAGTTGACTATGCCGTTATAAACGACGACACAGCAGGCGCCACAGCAACCAATTTAAGAGTTCAGTTTAATGTGTCAGAAAACTTAGAACCTATTGAACCGAATAACTGCACGACAATTATAGCCATACATCCAGGATCACACGTACTTCGCTGCAGCTTGAGCCAACTAGCGCCCGGTGGCGTTATCAGTGGTCAGCTCTCTTTACGCGCAGTCAGCACTGGAACTAAACTAAGCGTTCACGCTACAGCAATTGCAAACGAAACTGAACGATCAGGCATTGACAATCGAGCAACGATTCTTTTTAGTATTTCCGATACAGACAGTGAGACTGATACGGGTACCGACACTGGCACCGGTATCGAATTATCAGTTGTTTCAAACAGCGAAGACACAACACAACAATCGGAAGACAGCGAGTCTTTAAGTTCTTTTATAACTGAATCGCAAAATGTTGGTGAAGGTGGTGAAGCATCTAATATCGATTTTTTCGAAGTAGAGGAAATCATTGAAAATACAAACGATGAATTCACTGACAACGTTGCTAGCGAAGTTACCTCTTCTGCAGACAATACGTTCCAATCTTTACCCGAAAGTGAAGCAGTCCAATCGGTGACGCCTGCGCAAACAGAAAGCGGCAATTCAATTATGACAGGTGCTATTGGAATGAGCGCTGGTGCTGCATTATTGTTTTTCATCCTATTGGCTGTTCGACGCATCTCTTAGTGAACACACGTCTAACAGAT
>CALHNS010000030.1 GCA_938035125.1 uncultured Granulosicoccaceae bacterium
TAAAACTGCCCCAGAACACTGGGGATGAATTTTTCTGTTAAAGTAAATTTATCGACAAAACAAAGAGGTTCGCATGGACGCGACCACACACTGCCCTCGCTGCGATGCGCCGCGATCATCCCTAGTTCGTGACGGTTTTTATCACCGCGCCGACGATTCAAAATTCATTCAACGCATTCGCTGTAAGGCGTGCGGTAAGAAATTTTCCAACGCCACCTTCACCGATACTTACCGTCAAAAGCGACGTCGCATCAATGAAACCGTGCGCGTTTGCTTGTCCAGCAATATGTGCCCACGGGACATCGCAGAATTGGTCAGTGTCAACGTAAAAACCATCGCCTCTCGCCTTATCTGGTTAGCAGAGCATGCTCGCAAGAACAATCAAAGAAAACTACAGGCTTATATTGATAAACACGGGCCTATTAAAACGGTGCAGTTCGATGACCTACTGACGTTCGAACACACGAACTGCAAACCCCTTACTGTGCCCGTTGCAGTAATCGATGAAGTCAGAATTCCCTTAGGTTTCCGAGTCGCCTCAATTCCTGCTTTTGGACGATTAGCCGCGGTGTCCAGAGAACGCTATGGCAAACGGGCCGATGAGAGCGTTCAGGCAAGAAAATCGCTATTTGAAGAGCTACAAGGGATTTTGCCTGAAGATGTGCACTTCAAAACCGATGGGCATAAACACTATCCCGTGCTGATTAAACAGTATTTTCCCAAAGCCACTCATAGCATCCACATCAGTGACAGAGGCTGCGTGGTCGGGCAAGGCGAATTAAAGAAAACCCGTTTCGATCCTTTGTTCACCATCAATCATTCCTTTGCTAATGCTCGGGCCAAGATCAATCGTTTGAACCGACGCACTTGGTGCACCACAAAATTGCCCAAGCGTTTATCCGATCATATCGACGTCTACATTGATGTGCTCTGCGATCGGTTAGAGCGTAAACGTAAATACCTTCAGCGCCGAGAGGCGATGGGATGAAATCAGTGACGTACAAGCTTTAGTTGAATCGTTTAGCCCCACTCAACTGGAGCAGTTTTTATTGCTTCAGAACAGCAACGCCTACTGAGTTATTGAACTACTGTATAGAAGACTTTCGTACAGCAATACCTTCATGCCAATTCATCATATTCTGATATTGATCGCCTGCAATGCTGTATGGGGGTTCAATTTCATCGCTGGAAAAATTGGCACCGCGCAGTTTGAACCCTTACTGTTTAGCACCATTCGTTTCGCTGTGGTGCTACTTTTATTGGCACCCTTTATTCGCTGGGTGCCCGGACAGATGAGACGTATTATTTTGCTCGGCCTTGTTATGGGTGGTGGGCATTACACGTTAATGTTCTATGCCATAAAAATGGGGCACGTACTGTCCACTATCGCCATCGCCTCCCAGCTTGTGGTGCCTATGTCGACGCTGTTGGCCGTGTGGTTACTCAGTGAACGCATTCAATGGGTGCGATCGCTTGCCATTGCCACCTGCTTTTTAGGCGTATTGATTATCGGCTTTGAACCCATAGGCAAAAACGATATATTTGCCTTAACACTTGCTGTGGTGGCCTCTCTAGGAATGGCGTTCGCAACCATTATTATGCGAAATATTAAAGGGGTGGGTGTATTCAACTTGCAAGCTTGGATAGCGCTTGTATCCACACCGTTATTGTTAAGCCTATCTTTAGCAGTCGAAGGTTCGCCTTGGCCAGCGCTTCAAGCTACTCCTATAAAAGAATTTTGGGCACCCGTATATTCAGGGGTAGGTGCAACTATTTTTGGTCACGGCTTTATGTACTGGTTACTCACCAAGCATCCTGTAAATCTAGTGACACCGTTTATCACCCTGTCCACAATCTTTGCGGTAGGTTTTTCAATTTGGATTTACGACGATGCACTCACACCGCGAATCATGGTGGGAGGCGTTATGACACTAGCAGGCGTGTTTATCATCAGCCGCCGGCAAAAAGGTTGAGCGCATTTCAGCCCACGTGCTTTTCAGAACCTAATCGAAAAAACAACACCAATCCCAACAAAAAGAAACCAATAAACCAACCTAATGACCATTCACCGATACTGAGCCCCAAGAAACGCCAGTGAACTTCAGCGCAGTTGCCATCGCCTTTAAATAACAGCGCCACTACCTGCAGTGGTGATTCATTGGCCAACCAATGTTGTAACCCTAACCCACATTCGGGCACTTTCTCAGGTGGTAGGTGCTGCATCCAAACTTGGCGGCCTGCTGTGGCAAGCCCACCGATAGCACTGAGCATGAATAAGAGTGATAGCCCACGCTGCACAGCGCGCCGTCTATACGCGAACAACGCAAGCGCAGAAGCCCCAGCAATAAGCATGTAAAACATGCGCTGAGTTATGCATAACGGGCACGGATCTAAATATTCAACGTATTGCAAGTAATAGCCATAGCCCAGCAAGCAGGCCACGGCCACTATGGAGAACACCCACGCCCACAGCGCAGAAAACGATGATGTTCGAGTATTCATAAACCTCTATGCCTATTCATTCAATATAAGAAGATTAGCCTAACCCTGTGAATATTACCGCCCAGATGCGGTATCAGTGCGCTCCCTAAATGTTCTCTCAGGCATCAAACTTCCTTCATACCATTACATAACCTTAATTATTTGCAACACCATGAAGAGGCTCTACACCATGCGCACGCACACCGTCATATCTACAGCAAAACTTACGCCCTTAGCATTGGCACTGTCCTCAGTGCTCGCACTTAGCGCATGCTCATCAGGCGAATCCAGCACGCTGGATCGATTTGATGATCCGGTTATTACTCAAACTTCTGATGTGCGCCTCTCGGTAGAGCTACCACAACGGATGAATGCTTTAGGCATTGATATGGACGTAATCGTAACCGTGGCAGGCGAAAGCACTGTAATGACAGGCAGTGGTAGCAGCTACAGTTTGAATGTGGATTTAGCGGTTAACCGAAACTACCCGGTATTTGTTCGAGTACAGCGCAGTCAAGATCAACTGCTGCTGGCATCAGCCCAAGCGGCAATCACCACCGATTCCACAGTGGTTCCGTTTGCCTTACCGCCTCAATTATTCGACATGAACATTGATGATGATGGTGACGGTTTCACCAACATCGTTGAAATTGAGCGCGGCACCGAGCCACTGGGGGTCAGTGAAGATTTTGATGGTGACGGTATTGCCAACGCCACCGATTTAGACGACGACAACGACGGTGTGTACGATGCCAACGATGCTTTCCCGTTAAACAGTTCAGAATCTCTTGATTCGGATGGCGATGGCATTGGCGATAACCAAGATCGCGACGATGATAACGACTCAATCTTAGATGTGGACGATAACTTCCCATTAGATCCCAATGAATCATTAGATTTAGACTTAGACGGCTTAGGCAATTCTGTAGACGATGACGATGATGGCGATGGCACCATCGATTTAGAGGATCCGCAACCCAGTAACCCAAACATTACCGGTAATGAAGACAGCGACAGTGACGGCGTTCGTGACTTAGAGGATGCCTTCCCATTCAACCCCGCTGAAACTAACGATGTGGACGGTGACGGAATTGGTGATAACGAAGATACCGATGATGACAATAACGGCATCCCCGATGATCAAGATAACTCAGTGGTTAACATTCCGTTCTCTGCCGTATCTCCAACAATTGACGGGGCGTACAACTGGTGGGAATGGTCAGCTGCAACCAGCGCGGATAGCCGAGGCAATACGCTGTACATTGATCACTTGCTGATTGACAACCTAGACATTGAAGAAGACCAAAGCCCCAACAATTTCAGTCGCTGGCGCGCACTGCATGATGGCACTTATCTATACGTGTTGTTCCAAATCGATAACGAAGACATCCAAAACCGTTGGAGTGATTCTGAAAACGTGTGGGACGATGATTCAGCGGAATTGTATTTCAACATCGGTCGCGAAGATACAACAACCTATGACAACAACGACTTCCAGCGCTTGTTCCGTTATCAAGATGATGCCTTTGATGCACAATCTGATGGTTTCCACAGCGCAGGTGGCATGGTATCCAACTACTGCTCAAGTAGAACCATGGCGCAACGTAACTCACATTACACCTATTACGAAGTTCGTGTGTTGCTCTCATCCATTGGCATTCAAGAAGGTGTGCCTTTCGAAATGGACGTAGCCTACAACGACGACGACACCTCCGGCATTCGTGATTCCAAATGGGGTTGGTTCGCAGAATCGTTCACCGATACCGCATGGCAAAATCCTAGTAATTTAGGTACAGCGATTCTTTCGACTAACCGTCCACTAACCGGACGGGTTGATTAATCGAAAAAAAACACTATTCGCAAGATGAATGATGTAACTCGGCCCAGGGCTGTTACTGTAAAAAGAACCCGTCGACAAAGTAGCGGCCGCCTTTCACGGCGATGGTGGTAACTGCAAGCACTTGATCTTCTGTTTTGTCGAAATGCTGGTGCCAGACCACGGAGAAAGATTTTTCTTTACGGAAGATGCTGACCACATCGCGTTGCCCTGGGCGGCCCCACAAGCTTTCGCGTTTGTCGCATTGGGCAAGGAAATCTTCAGATGTTAGGGTGGATTTTAAGTCAACGGAGAAATGTTGACTGTGGCGCGCGTAGTCACGGTGGGAGACTCCGGACATAACATCGTCCATCATCGGTTCAATGACGTTTAAAACGGCCTGATCGTCTAATTCCATGCAGCTCATGGAATACATTCTACTAGGAACGAGGACGCGCCGCCACGGCCA
The DNA here is from genome assembly GCA_938035125.1 of uncultured Granulosicoccaceae bacterium. Taxonomy (GTDB): domain Bacteria; phylum Pseudomonadota; class Gammaproteobacteria; order Granulosicoccales; family Granulosicoccaceae; genus Granulosicoccus. The sequence continues at coordinate 4,767 of CALHNS010000030.1, forward strand.
AGCTTTGTCAGATAAAAGCTTGGCCATAGCGGCCCTTCCCATTATCGAGCGTACAACTTAACTCTTCGCGATTCTGGGCAACAAGCTTATTGTTCGCGGTTCTGCTTACCCAGGCGATATCCCGCCTGCCACTCAGTTTCCAGCTCAGTGCTGGCAAAGTACGAGTGGTGGCAGTTCGAAGGCGTAGCGCCCTTGATACCAGCATCCATTCCAGCCTTTCGAGAGGTGGCAGGCGTAACGTGATGCAATGGTTTAAACGCTTCACTAATAACCGTGTTAAGGCCTATGAAGTCAAATTTGCGAGTCATCAAGACAGGCTCCTAAGGTAGCTCGTAAGCACCGTTGCCTACGAAGACGAGAGGAAAAGTAGCATGCACCCACGAATCCTCTGTTTAACCAGTTCTCACAACTTAGCGGTGATTTCTTGCAGAATGTGCAACACCGCTCATGTCGGTTTTTTTCGTTTCAGCGTTGTGATCTATCGCTAGAAAAACCTGCCCTTTAAGCCCACCAATTTTCGGTAGCAGCCTTCAAATCATCGGCTCGAAAACGCGCTTTTTGATTCGACGGAGCCAATTCATCGGTGTAGAAAAATTCAGGTAAATCATCGTCTTTATCGGTAAAACCGGCATCTCGGTTGAACTGGTTCTCAAGTTCTAAGGTTTCGCGGCCTAGCTGTGGGAAGAAGTCAGCTGGTAGGTCAACATCTACCGCATCTTTAAGCGCTTGTAAGATGAAATCTTGGCGCTCAAGGGTTACCGAGCGGCCAAATATACAAAAGCCCAACGAATCTGTGGTTGCGCAAAGCGCCTGTAAATCTAGGCTGGCTTTTACAAGCTCATCCGCTGGCTTGCCTTTACTGTCGTATTGCGGCAAGTTGCCCGCGGTGTGATCAGCCCCTTGCGCTGTCATTTGCATACTGATGCCCGTAACTTCAATAACGCGTGGGTCATATGCGCTGATGGCTTGGCCTTTAATTACCGGCACACGAGCAACATTCAACGCTTGCCCAACGCGCTGAGTGCCTGAGGCGTAGAGCTTGCCTTCTTCAGTTCCTTTGCGCATCTCTTCCATCACCGCTTCCATAAACGCGCGATCACCGAAACTTCCCTTACCTGCATCCATCAACACACCAATCATTGCGCCTAATTCAATGGTGTCTACACCCAAATCATTAGCAACCCAATTCACAGCGGCTAAATCATCAGGCTCTTCCAACCCGCAGTTGGTGCCCATTAAACCGATGGTTTCGTATTCAACGGGGGACACAACTTCTTCCCCGTTTTTATCAGCAAATACGTTACTGCACTGAATAATGCAACCTGGCATACAGGCGTGGGTGGTATCGCCGCCACGCTCTAAATTCAATTCACGTAAATAATCGCCGCCTAACTTAAAGCGTGCATCACCGGAGGTGTCCGTGGCTTGGCCTGAACTGAAGTTTCTAACCGGTATGCCGCCAACGGTGTTGGTGTAATCACCTACGGCCGCTGTGCCTTGCTCTTGGAAGGTACGAATTGCGGGTTGTTCTTCCAATTGCTTTTTATAACTTTTAACTGCTTGCATCACTTGCTTACGATCGTGCAAACCTGGCATACGATTCAAATCAACAATGACAGCTTTCACTTTTTTACTGCCCATTACCGCACCCACACCACCGCGTGCTGCTAAGCGAGAGGGGCGCATATCTACATCACTAAAAGAGATACCCGACATCAAACCCTGATATTCACCCACCAAACCACATAAACCGATACTCACTTTTTTACCAAAGCGTTCGTGCAGTTTTTCAGCCGTTTCAAAATTCCCCATGCCTATGTATTCACTGGCGTCTAAGAATTCAATCTCGCCTTCTTTCTTGAAGTAAATCATGATCCAGTCGTCTGACTGACCGGTTAAAGTAAAGCCTGCGATTTCAAGCTGACCTAAAGCAAACGCAAAGTTACCCCCAGCATTGGCTTCTTTTACGCCACCGGTTAATGGGCTTTTACACCCAACGCTAAGACGGTTAGCGTTTGAGAAATTGGTGCCAGCAAGTGGGCCTGCCGAGAAGATCAAAGGGTTATCAGGGCCTAGCGGGTCGACCTTTGCCGCCCCCATTTCATTCAACGTTTTGGCAATGAAATAGCGACCGGCGCGAACCAGTTGGGGCCCATCCATAGTTTGTGAAGAAACTTGGCGGGTAGCAAGATCGATGGTGTGGTACTGACGCATATGCTTAAGTTGCCCGTGTTAAATTGATATAACTGATCACTTTATTCTACACCGCATGGAGCCAACTCGGTTGCCAGGCTAATTCGTGCCACTAGGGCGCGCTAATGCGGCATCCAGCAATTCGATCCAATGCTTTACAGGCAACCCACTGCCCGATTGAAGATGCAGCTGACAACCCACATTGGCGGTTACGATCACATCGGGCTTTGAGCCTAATAGGTGGTTTAACTTGTTACGCAGAAGTTTCTTACTGATCTCGGGTTGAAATAAAGAGTAAGTGCCCGCCGAACCACAGCAGGTATGCGCATCATCAAACTGGGTGAGCTGAAAACCTAATTTCACTAGCAGCCGCTCGGTAACTTGTGGAAGCTTTTGCCCGTGTTGCAAGGTGCACGGCGGATGAAACGCCACCTTACCAACGGACGCTGCAGCTTGGTTCAGCACCGTTAGATCTTGTGCTGAAATGACTTCGACAATGTCTTTGGTAAGCTCGGTTACCTTCGCTGCCTTCTGTGCATAGTCGGCATCATCTTTTAATAAATGCGCATAGTCTTTGACCATCACGCCGCAGCCGCTGGCTGAGGTAATGATGGCCTCGGCACCGGCTTCAATGTCAGGCCACCATGCATCGATATTGCTCTTTATAAGCCTAAGCGCTTTGTCTTGTTCGTTCAGATGGTGATGCGCCGCGCCGCAGCAGCCGCTTTTTTCTTTCGCAATTAATGAAATACCAAGCGCATCGAGCACACGAGCCACGGCGGTGTTAGTTTGGGGTGTGATGGCAGCTTGCGCACAACCTTCTAATACCAACATACGACGCGCATGCCGAGCTTCTGGCCAAACACCTTCTGGTACCGCTACAGGCACGCTGGCTTTTAGGCCGCTGGGCAGCACGGGACGTACCATGCGCCCCAGTGCTAATAGCGGAGCCAAGCGCTTGCGATAAGGCAATACGGTTAGTAACGCTTTACGTTTGGCGGATTGAAACGATGAGCGCGGCACCCGCTCTTCAACCAAGGCCCTACCACTGTCGATCAAATGGCTATAAGGCACACCCGATGGGCACGTCGTCTCACAATTTCTGCACGTTAAACAGCGATCTAAATGCGACTGTGTGGCAGCTGTGGGTTCGTGCCCTTCCAGCACTTGCTTAACTAAATAAATGCGCCCACGCGGGCTGTCTAGTTCATCGCCTAGTAAGTTATAGGTGGGGCACGTAGCCAAACAAAAACCACAGTGCACGCATTTCGAAATAGCCTCTTTCGCAGCCAATGCGTGCTTATTGTTCGCAAGTTCAGGAACCAGTTGCGTATCCATGATCAGCTATCCAGTTCAGGGTGAAAACGACTACGATTGAATAAGCGCAGAGGGTCAAAACTTGTTCGGAGTTCGCGTTGTAATCGAGCCGATACCCCGCTTATTGGTTGGTGCGAGGGCTCGTTATTCATCGCTGTGCTAAATCGCGTGGCATGCGCGTTAGCGTTTGCAGCAATTTCAAATAATGCATGACTGGCTAGCGAGGTTTTTATCCAACGCTGCGCCCCACCCCAATCGTATAGCACCTTGGCAGGCTGCCCATCCTCATCGTTAGGAATAGTAAGAGCCGGTGTATAGTCGGCGCACGAGATTCGCCAGGTGGGTCTTGGGTCGTTGAAAAATTCGTGGTTTAAATCACGCAAGCCTTGCCAAGGCTCGTTGTCAACTACACGTTCGCCGCCTAATTCTTTTGCGGCCGCTTGCACACCCGCATCACTGCCAGCTAAGCGAATATAACGTGTGCGGCCAATTAAAGCGGCAGCGGTTACGGGTAAAAATCGTCGCGCCAATTGCACCATGGGGGTGGTGTCGTGTTCGTTTTGTTCGAACGCAAGCGTTAGCGTTGTTTCAGGCAGCGGCAAGACTTTCAATGACACCTCTAATAGCAGGCCTAATGTGCCATAGGCCCCTACTTGCACGCGCGACACATCGTAACCTGCCACGTTCTTCATCACTTCACCACCGAACCTAAGTAATTCTCCTTTACCGTTAATCACGCGTACCCCTAAGGTGTGATCACGCGCAGCACCTCCGTAGGGGCGAGCGGGACCTGAAAGACCGCACGCTAAGGTACCGCCTAAGGTAGCTCCTGGCAGTTGAGGAGGCTCAAACGGCAACTGCTGACCTGACTGTTTAAGCGTTTGAACCACATCACTTAGCAATGTACCGCTACGAGCGGTGAACACAAGCTCTGTGGGTTCGTAGTTCACCACACCGACATGATTATTGAGCGATACCGTAGCCGCATCATCAACATCGCTTAGTTTGCAACCTAAAAACGCTTTACTGTTTCCACCCACAATGTGCATGGGTTGTTCATTGACAACGTGTTCTCTTACCGAACCCAGTAATTCATTCGACGCATCGTTTGTCATCGTTTAAAACCGTTCTATATCGGGGTGAGGTACTTGACCGTGATGCACATGTAACGCACCGAATTCTGCGCAGCGTTGCAAGGTAGGTACAACTTTGCCAGGGTTTAATAAACCCACTGGGTCGAATGCTGCTTTAACCGAATGAAACTGTTGCAAGGTAGCTTCATCAAATTGCACGCACATTTCGTTGATTTTCTCAACGCCTACACCGTGTTCACCGGTGACAGTGCCACCCACTTCAACGCACAGTTGCAAAATTTGGCTACCCAGTTGTTCGGTGCGCTCGGTTTCACCTTCAACGCTTGCATCGTACAGAATAAGCGGGTGTAAATTTCCATCGCCTGCATGAAACACATTGGCGATGCGTAAGTTAAATTCTTTCGATAGTTCATCCATTCGTGATAACACTTTGGATAATTCGCGACGTGGAATGGTGCCATCGATGCAATAGTAATCAGGTGACAACCTACCCACGGCCGGAAAAGCGGACTTACGACCTTTCCATAATAAAAGCCGCTCCTCTTCTGTTTGCGCTGTGTGAAGTTGGGTTGCAGCACACGCATTAAATACATCCGATACTCGCCCAATCTGAGCTTCCACTTCCGCCTGTGTGCCATCCAGTTCGCACAGTAAAACGGCTGCAGCATCGGTTGGGTAACCGCAGTGGGCGAAGGCTTCAGCCGCTTTGATGGCCGGGCTGTCCATCAATTCCAAACCGGCAGGGATGATGCCTTCTGCAATCACTTTACCCACCGCATCCCCAGCAGATTCCACGCTATCAAATGCCGCCATCACTAATTTCGCCACCGGCGGTACGGGTAAAAGCTTAACGGTAACTTCAACGGTCACCGCAAGCATTCCTTCAGAGCCAGTTAGTAAGGCCATTAGGTCGTAACCTGCGTTGTCACACCCCATTGCTCCGATCGTGACCAGCTCGCCGTCGATGGTTACCACGGTAACCGCCAACACGTTATGCACCGTTAAGCCGTATTTTAAACAGTGCACACCACCTGAATTTTCAGCCACATTGCCACCAATCGTGCACGCGATTTGAGAGGATGGATCGGGGGCGTAATACAAACCATGTGGCCGAGCGGCATCGGATATGGCCAAATTTCGTACACCCGGTTGCACGCGGGCGAAGCCGTGTTCAGAATTTAATTCTAAAATTTGGTTGAATTTCGCCAACCCCAGCAAAATGCCCTCTTCGTGCGGCAACGCACCGCCGGAAAGACCCGTACCCGCGCCACGCGCCACAACGGGCACCGAATTTTTTGAGGCCCATTTCAATACTGCCTGCACCTCTGCAACGGTTGCCGGCAACACAACAACCAACGGCGAGGCTTTAAAGACGGTTAAACCGTCCGATTCATAGGGTCGTAAATCTTCATCCGACTGCAGCACTTGACCCTGCGGCACCAATGCTCGCAATTGATTTGCGAATTCTTGACGTTTTTCAAGTCGGGACATCATTCGATTATCTTTTTGTTAGAGGTGCTATATGCATTCTACGTTGGAAAGAGTTCACTAGAATCGGATTTATAGCCTAGACAGCATGAAGGCTTGAGCATTTATAAAGACAAAGCGCTTGATCGAAATAACTTTATTACACAACTGCACGTAAATTGATCGTAGGAATTGGCATCAGTAGCCTCGTGCCGTAGAACCTGTAGCCACGGATTTTCATGCCCTATACAATGTACGCCTGCCTAGTTAGTTTTACTACACAATTCACTTCAAACGAGATCAAACACTGACATGAGACGCCGTCGCGACGCCAAAATTGTGGCCACTATCGGGCCTGCAAGCAATTCGAAAGGCTGCATAGGAAAGCTGTTTGATGCAGGCATTGACGTTTTTCGCCTAAATTTCAGCCACGGTACCCATGAAGATCACCAAGCCGTGCACCAGTCTATTCGTGAAATAGAAGTAGAACGCGGCCGCCCGATCGGCATTTTGGCCGACTTACAAGGCCCAAAACTTCGTGTCGGTACCTTCGCCAACGGCAGTGAAGAACTGAAGGTTGGGCAGCAATTTCGATTAGACATGGATGACACCCCAGGCACATCAGAACGTGTTCAATTGCCTCACCCTGAAATTTTCGCAGCCGTTGAAGACGGTGCCAATTTACTGGTGAATGATGGAAAAATTCGCTTAAGAGTGGTATCGCACGGCGAAGACTTTGCTGAAACCGTGGTTGAAGTGGCAGGAACCATCAGCAATAAAAAGGGCGTTAATGTGCCCGACCTGTATTTGCCGATTTCACCCTTAACGGCAAAAGATCGAATCGATCTTGACTACGCCTTAAGTCTGGGCGTGGATTGGGTGGCAATGTCATTCGTACAACGCCCTGAAGACATGGTGGAGCTGCGCGGTTTAGTAGACGGCCAAGCCGCCATTATGGCGAAGATGGAGAAACCTTCCGCCATTAATCACCTACAAGACATCATCGATTTATCCGACGGCATCATGGTGGCCCGAGGGGACTTAGGCGTTGAAATGCCGCAAGAAAAGGTGCCGGTTGTTCAAAAGAAGCTGTTACGCCGCGCCAGAGAGGCTGGAAAGCCTGTCATTGTGGCAACCCAGATGTTGGAATCGATGATTCAATCGCCTGTTCCCACTCGCGCTGAATCCTCTGACGTTGCAACTGCCGCTTACGATGGCGCCGACGCGGTCATGCTATCGGCCGAAACCGCTGCAGGCCAATTCCCTGTAGAAGCCGCCACGGCGATGGATCGAATCCTTACCGAAGTTGAGCGTGATCCCTACTACAAACGGGTAGTTTCCGCCGCATCTCCGGCTCCAGGCGACACAGCCGCCGATGCGATCACTTCTTCACTGTCACACATCGCTGGAGTTTTGCCTCTAGCCGCTGTTTTTACTTATACTGAGTCCGGTTTTTCGGCCTTTCGAGCTGCTAGAGAGCGGCCTGAAGCGCCTTTGATAGGCTGTACACCACACCAAGAAACGGCACGTAGGCTTGCTCTGGTTTGGGGGGTCCATGCTGTCTTGTCGGAAGAAATGAGTAATGTTGACGAAATGGTCTCAAACGCGATACGCATCACAATGCGAGAAGGATTTGGCGAATTGGGAATGATTATCGCGATTACGGCAGGAATGCCATTTGGCAGAACTGGTACAACTAATATGCTCAGATTGACAAGACTTAAAGAATTGAACGGACTCTCCAATACTCACGACGATGGCTAGGTAACACGGCCAAACAGCGTGAACTATGAACGATAAAGATAGACATGGCAGGTAGCCTGTGTGTCGGACAACAAGTTATGAGTGACAACAACTGGTGTACCAAACTGGCACAATCAAACTGCGTTGCTGGTGTGATGCGCAGCTTAGCTGTGGGCGCGCTTACGTTCAGTGCAGCCCTTGCGTTGCCGGGCTCGGTATCTGCTCAAAGTAGCGATGCTCAAGCCTACTCTAAAATCATTCAAATCCGGCCCGGCGATACGTTGTCCCACATCGCCGAACGTGAATTGGGCAACGCTCGACATGCCCAGCAATTGGCCGACAGTAATAATTTAGATATCAATATTATTTTAAAGCCGGGTGAAGAGTTAATCGTGCCTGTGTCTTTGCCTGTGCGAGACGAACACGCAACGGTTATTTTTGCAAAAGGTATCGCCACCTTAAACGGTGATGACTTAAAACCTGATGACAAAGTGCGGCGTAACGACGAAGTCGAAACCGGAACCACCGGTTACGCCAGTTTAGAATTTCAAACGGGCACTATCATTAATTTGCAACCTAACACCTTGGCAAGAATCGTCACCTTACATTGTCGAAGCGGTGATGAAACCTGCATTATTGAGATGGCTGCAGAACGCGGTAAATTGTCCACCGATGTTCGTCGTGACGGCGACCAACCCACCGATTTTAAAGTGCAAACACCCTATGCATCAGCCGCGGTTAGAGGCACAAAGTTCGACGTAGATTCCGATCCTACGGGCCTTCGTATTGGCGTAACCGAAGGAAACGTTGCGTTAGGTGCCGTAAGCAGCGATCAAGTGGTTGATTTGGATGTTGGCTTCGGTTCAGCCTCTGCGGCAGGCAGCCGATTAGGCAGCCCAATAGATCTTATGCCTGCACCTGTTTTTCGATTTGTTCCTCCGCGAATTACGGCCACTGACGTTGTTCGTTGGTTCGGCTTAACCGATGTGGAACGTTACACGGTTCAAATAGCTGCAACCGCCGGTGGTGTTGGCGTCATCCACGATGCGGTTGTCACAGATGATTTATTCAGCCACAACGATGAGTTACCTACCGGTGATTATCAACTTTTGGTGCGTGCTGTCGATGTGAACGGTCTGCTCGGCTTTATCGCCACAAGCCCTGTCACTCTAGCCAATGTGGATCCAAACATTGGCGAAGTAAACACGGTGGTTACACGGGAAAACGGCAATTACCGCGTTGAAGTTATCGAAGCGCCAGACGAGGCAACTGGGTATGAAATTCAGGTTGCTTCTGATGCAAATTTCACCGACCCTGTCAGCATAGACGTGGATGAAAATGGGCTTGCGTTTGTTCGCCTAAACAGTGATAACGTATTCGCCCGTGCCAGAGCCCTGATCGATCGTGTAACCGTTGGTCCATACGGCCAACCCACTACTGTGGACGAAGAGTAAAAGAAGCAATCGCGAAGGTTCGCTAATTAGTTAGCTTCGCGGCTTTACAAATCGAGAATCAATCGCCCGTCGTGCTTTAGCTAACTGTTGTAGCATCTCTTCGCCACCTCGCACGGCGATACCTACCGACAGTATGTCTAGAATAAGCATCTGGCCCATGCGCGATTTTACCGGTGAAAAGATATCGCTATCTTCGATTAAATCAACCGATAAATGCACATCACTGGCTTCTGCCAAAGGTGATTTTGTGGCGGTAACTGATAACACTTTTGCGCGTGCTTTTTTTGCAATGTCCACAGCCGTTAAAATATCACTGCTTCTGCCTGAATGCGATATGGCCACCATGAGCGTTTTTTCGTTGTACAAAGCGGCGGCTGATTGCTGAATGTGAGGATCGTTATAGGCAATCGCAGGTTTACCTAACCGAAAAAACTTCAGCTGCGCATCTTCAGCCACAATGGCCGACCCACCCGAACCATGAAATTCAATTCGTTCACATTCATCGTATAAACGAATCGCGTTATCTAAAGCGGTGTCGTTGAATTGATTCTTCATTTGCATCATGGATGCAATCGTGCCGTCGATGATTTTACTCGACAACTCTTTACTTGAATCTTGTGCCGTTACGTCTTCATAAAAAAAGGTTCCGCGACTGGCAAGATCTTGAGCTAGGCGCAGTTTGAACTGCTGAAATCCTACGCAATCGAGTGCGCGGCAAAAACGAATAACGGTAGGTTCACTTACCGAAGCTTTGGCAGCAATGGCCTGAATTGAGGACTGAACGCTGTCTTCAGGGTCCTCAAGGACTACATCAGCGACCTTCTGTTCAGACTTCCTCAGCCCATCACGGGCTGAGCGGATTTTGGCAAGCATTCCAAAAAATTCGCAACCTTAAGTGCCCTTGAGTATAGCCCCTGCGTACGACTATTCGGTGGTGTAAATTGAAATTCGATCATTATCGGGCTGCAAAAAGCGCGCAATGGGGTAATTCGATTCCGATGGATTTTCCAAAACCCCATTTAACAGCGCCCGCTTTTCAGCACCGGTAATGTGCAACAGCTGACACGGGGTGTTCATTAACGCAGCTAACGTAAGCGTTATACGAGCTTGCGGCACTGTGGTGGGCTTAACAATGCTCACCAAAGATTCAGTTTCTATCATCGCTTGCTCGGTACCGGGTGCGTCGGGGAATAAAGAAGCCGTGTGTCCATCGCCCCCCATTCCTAACACTAAAACGGTAAACGGCTGAGCCATACTTTTTAATCTGGCGTGTACTGTTGCAACACCTGCCTCCGGTGTTTCCCCATCAACATACAAACTGATAAACCGAGCTTGGGCTGCCTTGTCTTGCAGTAACGTTTTCTTAACAAAGGCTGCGTTACTGTCGCTGTCTGATTCAGGAACCCAGCGCTCATCAGCTAAGGTTATGCTCACCTTACTCCAATCAAGCTCATGCACGCGCAGTGCTTCAAACAAAGGCTTAGGTGTACTGCCGCCAGATACCACTAACGATGCATCACCGGTTGCGTTTATCGCATTGCTAAGTCGATCTGCTATGGTTTTTGCTAAAGCTTGAGCTAAAGCAACAGGCGATTCGATTTGAACAATGGGCGGCGTATTAATCGATGTCATTGAGTTCATTCCTCGTACCAAGCAAAGCCATCACGGTGGATTAAATTACTGGCCGCAGACGGCCCCATGCTACCGGCTCGATAGGCTTTAGGTTCCACTTGAAAATGCTCCCATGCTTGTTGAATGGGATCCACCCACGCCCACGCAGCCGACACTTCATCACGTCGCATAAACAACACAGGATTACCGCGCAATACATCAACAATTAAACGCTCATACGCGATCATGCGCCGCTTTTGAAACACATCATTAAAATCTAAATTCAAATGCACGGGCTGCAAAGTGATAGCATCTCCCCACGCTTTAACGTACACACGCATCCGAATTTTTTCTTCAGGTTGTAAACGAATGATGAGCTGATTGGGCTCGTTCAAACCATCAGCTGTTTCAAAAATCGAGTGCGGTACTTTTTTAAAGTTAATAATAATTTCGGTTTGTTTTTTCTCTAAGCGTTTGCCTGTTCGTAAATAAAACGGCACGCCTTCCCAGCGCCAGCTGCCAATTTCAGCCTTTAATGCAACAAACGTTTCGGTGGTGCTGTCATTGGGTATGTCTTCATTTTCAAGATACCCTGGCACCGTGCCTTCATCGTATGCACCGGCTTTGTATTGACCACGAACGGTGTTTTCAATGGCATCACGGCCCACTAACGGCTTCAATGCGCGCAATACTTTAATTTTTTCATCACGCACCGCATCAGGATCCACACTGACCGGGGGTTCCATCGCAAGGATCACTAACAGCTGCAGTAAATGGTTTTGAACCATGTCGCGCAGCGCTCCAGTTTGATCATAAAAGCGCCCACGGGTGTCTACCCCTAAGCTCTCTGCAATGGTGATTTGTACATCGCTTATGCGCTCATTTCGCCATAATGGCTCAAACAACGAATTACCAAAACGCAGCGCCATTAAGTTTTGAACCGCCTCTTTACCTAGGTAATGATCGATTCGAAAAATTTGGCTCTCTTTAAACACCGCCGCCAGTTCATCGTTTATGACATCGGCCGAGGCTTCATCACGGCCTAAGGGTTTTTCCAACGCAACTCGACTTAACGGGGTGATCAATCCGGCAGCGTTAACACCTTCTGTGATTTTGTTAAATAGGCTGGGAGCCACTGATAAATAGAAAACACGCACATGCTCTTCACGACCCGCCAGCATCGACTTCAGTTTTTCATAATCGCTTTGAACCGTTACATCGATTCGTAAATAATGAACACGTTCGATAAAAGATAGCCAGTGATCTTCCATAAAATCTTTTTCATCGATGTGAATCTTACTTTCTGCATCCATTAGGGCTCGAAAGCCATCGGTGTCTAGCTCTTGACGAGCAGCGCAAATGATTCGACCATCGGCGGGTAATTGATTAGCGCAATGCCTGAAATAAAGCGCAGGCAGCAACTTTCGCATGGATAAGTCCCCAGAACCTCCGAACAAAACGAAATCAAATGGCTCTACAGGGCTACCGGCAATATCGGTGGATGTAATCATGGTGTTATCAGTTGGAATCCAATGTTACGTGTGGCCATAGAAGGCCTAAACACTATCGGTAAATTTACTACACATTTTACCTTGTGGCATAGCTCAATGGTCACGAGTACTGTTATTTAACATCGCTATAATCGTGTAAATTTACTACAATGTCACAAGACACTGCCGACACGGCTTGTGCAAACTGCGCAGGCATTACATATATATAGAAGGTCTTCTGAGCCGTCGTATCATCATGCCAACATTGCACCCCACCCTATCCGATATAACCGCTCGAATCGTTGAGCGCAGCGCTCCAACACGGCGCGCCTATCTTGAACAAATTGATCAAGCAAGAACCAATAAAACCACTCGAAATCGTTTGTCGTGCACCAATATCGCTCACGCGGTGGCTGCAGTACCTGCCAACGATAAATTGGTGCTGCACGCAGAAACGGCGCCAAACCTTGGCATTGTTACCTCCTACAACGACATGTTATCGGCGCACCAACCTTTCCAAACATTTCCAGACAGAATTAAAGCCGCAGTAAGAGCGGTTGGCGCTACTGCACAAGTTGCAGGAGGCACCCCAGCGATGTGCGATGGCGTTACCCAAGGCCAACCTGGCATGGAGCTATCACTCTTTAGCCGAGACGTTATCGCCATGTCTACAGCAATTGCGATGTCCCACGATATGTTCGATGCAGGCGCCTACCTTGGCGTTTGCGACAAAATCGTACCTGGCTTATTGATGGGCGCGCTAACGTTTGGCCACCTACCGGCGGTGTTTATTCCCGCAGGCCCAATGACCACCGGTGCATCTAATAAAGACAAAGCCAGAATTCGCCAACGTTTTGCTGAAGGCAAAGCTACGCGGCAAGAATTATTAGAATCTGAAAGTGCCTCCTATCATGGCCCAGGCACCTGCACTTTTTACGGCACGGCTAACAGCAATCAAATGCTGATGGAATTTATGGGTCTGCATCTTCCAGGTGCTGCATTTATTAATCCTGGCACCGAGCTTCGCGATGCTCTCACTGAAGCGGCAGCGATAAGAGCGCTCGCGATAACCGATCGCGGTAACGAGTACACACCAGTGGGGAAAGTGGTTTCTGAGAAATCGATGGTAAACGCGTTAGTGGGCTTACTAGCCACCAGCGGCTCAACCAATCACACGCTGCACTTGGTTGCGATAGCGAAAATGGCTGGCATTATTATTAACTGGGATGACTTTGACGAACTAAGCCATGTGGTCCCGTTACTGACTCATGTATACCCCAGTGGCAGCGCCGACGTGAACGAATTTCATGCAGCAGGCGGGCTAGGCCTTGTGATTCGAGAACTGCTGGAAGCAGGCCTTCTGCACGACGATGTGCTGACCGTTGCCGGTGAAGGCGGGCTACGTCGTTACACCATGGAGCCATGGCTAGACGGTGGCAAACTGGCTTGGCGCGAAGGCCCAACCGCTCCAATTGATCCAACAATCGTCACCACAATGAGCAAACCGTTTCAAGCCGATGGCGGCCTTCGAGTGGTGCAGGGAAATTTAGGTCGCGCGGTTATAAAAACATCCGCGTTAAAAGAGTCTGCACGAGTGATCGAGGCTCCTGCCAGAGTGTTTCATTCACAAGCTGAACTAACACAAGCATTTGAAGCAGGCGAATTAGAACAAGATTTTATTGCGGTGGTTAAATGCCAAGGCCCGCGTGCGAATGGCATGCCTGAACTTCATAAAATGACACCGCCATTGGGTGTGCTCATGGATCGTGGTTTTAACGTTGCCTTAGTTACCGATGGCCGCATGTCTGGCGCTTCTGGAAAAGTGCCCGCCGCCATTCACGTATCACCTGAATGCGTGTTAGGTGGCCCCTTAGGTAAGGTGCAAACTGGCGACACCCTTCGATTGGATACATCAACTGGTGAGTTAAACGCGCTGGTTGATGAGGCTGAATGGAACCAACGCACAGCCGATCTACCCAGCTTAGAAGCCAATCAATTAAATACCGGTCGTGAGTTGTTTGTCACGGCACGAAATACCGTAACTAGCGCTGAAACTGGCGCCATCAGCTTATTGGGATAATGACTATGAAAGCACGCGAATTAATGGATTTAGCGCCCGTTATCCCCGTAATTGTGGTGAATGATGTCAGTACAGCCATTCCCTTAGCAGAAGCTCTGGTTGCCGGTGGTTTGCCAGTATTGGAAGTCACCTTACGAACACCCGTAGCCATGGATGCCATGCGCGCCATGCAATCGGTGAAAGGCGCTGTTGTGGGTGTGGGCACAGCCCTAAACGGTAACGACTTAAAAGCCGCCAAAGAGGCCGGTGCTAAATTTGCAGTAAGCCCAGGCTTTACCGAAGAACTTGGATCCACCGCAACCGATATTGGCTTGCCTCTACTGCCGGGTATCGCCAATTCTGCCGATATTATGCGAGCACATGCGCAAGGGTTTAACGAATTGAAATTCTTCCCCGCATCTCAAGCTGGCGGCCCTTCCATGCTAAAAGCCCTTGGCGGGCCTTTTGTCGATGCGGTGTTCTGTCCAACCGGTGGCGTATCGCTAAACAATGCACACGACTATTTGTCTCTACCTAATGTCATTTGCGTGGGCGGCTCATGGGTAGCGCCTAAAGATAAAATTGACGCTGGGGATTGGGCAGGCGTTGAAGCCGTTGCGCGTGAAGCGGCCAATTTACCTAGGTAAGCAGCCCAGCAGCATGAGTCGCTGGTACTCAATGGTTTAGGTTTTACGGTTAAAGTTTTACGGTTTACGCATTAGGCCATAAGTTAAACAGTAAGATTGCGAACATCAGAACCACCACGGCTCCTACCATGGCTTTAACGCCCCAACCATCGGCTAACGGGCCTGTGGGGGATGCATAACGGGCTACCTGTATTCCTAAACGCTCTAATCGTTTAAGCGCCCACTCACGACTGCGGGTATTTAACGCGATTACCGATGCAGCCACACCCGGCAAGATGCTAGGAATGCCTTTTCGATACACCCAATCAGAATCAATGTTCACACGCCGTAGTTCGTGTGGATGCAAACCCACTTTCATTAAGTACACAAAGGCTAATAACGCAAAACACAACAGCTGCATTTGAGTTAATACGTGGCTGAATGTGTAAGGCTTATAGCTGACTTCATGCGGCAAAATACTGTATAAAAACCCTGGGAACACGCCGATAAAAACACATAAAAATGCGGTGATGATCATGGCAATGCGCATGTGCATGGGTGCTTCAGCCGGTCGCTTACCACTGTCGTGGGCGAAGAAAGTGAAAAACGGGATCTTTATACCTGAGTGACTGAGCACACCGGCGGACGCCACGACCAAACAAAACCACACAACGTAATAACTGTTCTTACTGGCTGCATCCAAAATCAAGGATTTTGAGATAAACCCGCTAAACAATGGGAACGCAGAGATTGCCATGGCACCGATAACACAACACACCATCGTGATCGGCATGGTTCGGTATAAGCCGCCAAGCTCCGATGCTTTCGATGTGCCGGTTCGATACAACACTGCCCCCACACTCATGAATAACAGTGACTTGTATAAGATGTGACTAAACGCATGAGCAACGGTACCGTTTAACGCAAGCTCAGTTCCAATGCCAACGCCCACCACCATAAACCCCAGCTGGTTGTTCAAGCTATAGGCTAAAACACGTCGCAAGTCGTTTTCAATTTCTGCAAAGAAAATGGGGAACAATGTCATTACTGCGCCGATGTACACCAACATTTCAGTACCGGCATAACCTCTTGCTAAGGTGTAAACCGCCATTTTTGTAGTGAATGCAGACAACACGACAGTGCCTGTTACCGTTGCCGCAGGATAGGCATCTTGCAACCAGTTGTGCATTAACGGGAATGCGCATTTGATTCCAAACGCAATAAAGATCAACCAAGTACCTGTGGACTGTAAACCTAAGTGGTTAAACGCAATTGAGCCTGTATCGTGGAAATGCATGAGTAAACCGGCTAACAACAACACGCCCGATAACACTTGAATAATTAAGTAGCGCATACCGGTTGCCATAGCCGCAGGCGTACCGCGAGCAAATATCAGAAAAACCGATGTAATGGCTGTGGCTTCCCACCAGATGAATAAGGTTACAAGGTCACCGGCAAAGACCCCGCCCAAGGCCGCACCGGCATAACCCAATGTGGCCACTTGCTGAGTTAAGTCGCGCACATGCCATGCGTACAGGCTGGCTAAGAAGGCTGCGATGCAAAAAATAACCCCAAATGGAAACGATAAGTTATCGATTCTGTACAGCACTAATTCGAAGTTCAGAATATTTAGAACGCCGTGATTACCGGTGCCAAAGCCAATAATAGATATCAGCGCTAATACAGGCGTTACCAGCATTAAAGGCGCACGCAAACGCTGTGGAATAAAAGCCAGCACAGCACTGGCTATTAAAAATAAAAACGGGGCACTTAACAGCATCATGAGCCTGACCCCGGTTTGTTTTCGACAATCTCATCAGGGGCAAATTCTTCGCGATTCAAACCCTCTTCAGGATAATCTTCGGCATCGACCGCATTGGGTGCATAGTAATCTTCAGGCTTAGCGATGAGCTTACGCAGTAGCCCTGCTCCTAACACAATAAACGAGAACGCCAGAAAGCCTGTCAGTGCGTAAAACCCAGGGGTATTTTCATTGGGTGCATAGGCATGACGGTGCACAACGAAATCGAGTATAAACAACACCGCACACAGCCCTGCGAGAATGTAAATTGCCAAACGCACTTTGTCGGCCGATTCAACCCATAAAAACCGCTTCGCCAAAGGCGTAAGCGAATCATCAGATACTTGCTTTTGCGAATCGTTTTTCATCGCATTAACGCCACGGAATCAGTGCGACCAAATCGGTCAGCGGGCCAGGGAAAAAGAACAGTAAAACGGTAACCGTTGCCGTTACCGCAATCGCGTAACGACACGCAGCCGGTGCATCAGATGAATGCTCATGATCATCAAGATGGGCATGAGCCGCATCATGATAAGGGTCGCTTTGCGCCTGCGCCGCTTGCGGCAACGGTTTAAAGAATGCCCGCAATGGAATTGGCAATAAGTACGCGATGTTCAGCAACGTACTGAGCATTAACACCCCAATGTAAAACCACGTACCAGTATCTAACGAGCCACCAGCAATGAGTAATTTACTCCAGGTGCCACCGGTGGGAGGTAAGCCAATAATGCCTAGTGCGCCTATGGCAAAGGCTGCCATCGTTAAAGGCATCCGCTTACCTAATCCGTCTAATTGAGAAACAGAATCTTTATGCGCCCCCACTAAGATTGCGCCTGCGCAAAAGAACAAGGTGATTTTGCCAAACGCGTGCATCACAATATGCATCACACCCCCACTGACCGACATGGTGGTAGCCAACAAGGCTGCCATAACAATGTACGACAACTGACTGATCGTGGAATAAGCCAAACGCGCTTTTAAATTATCTTTGGTAAACGCCACAACAGATGCCACAATCACGGTGAATGCGGTGAATGGCAAAATCCAATCGGCTGCACCACTGGCGGCCACCGTATCGATACCAAAGGTGTAGGTAACAATTTTCAGCAAGCTGAACACACCAGTTTTTACTACAGCCACCGCGTGCAATAACGCACTAACGGGGGTGGGCGCAACCATCGCCGCAGGCAACCATCGATGCAAAGGCATCACCGCTGCCTTGCCGATACCAAATACAAATAACCCCATCAACACCGCTAAAGAGAAGCGGCTAATGCCTGTGTCGTGCAAAATGCCACCGGCCATAAAATCTAAGGTGCCCGCTTGGGTTGCTACCCAAATCATTGCCGGTAAAAATAAAGCAATAGAGCTGGACATTAATATGCCGATATAAATTTTACCTGCACGAACAGCCCCTGCGTGTCCAGCGTGGGTAACCAATGGAAACGTTGATAAAGTGATAACTTCATAGGCCACGAACAAAGTGAGTAAGTTACCTGCATAAGCTGCCGCCATAACCGCTGCTATGGCAATCGCAAAACAGGTGTAGAAGCGGGTTTGATTTTTCTCATCGTGGCCACGCATGTAACCGATGCTGTACACCGTGGTAACCACCCACAAAAAACTTGCTAAAAGCCCAAACACCACACCCATGGGCTCAACCACTAATTGCAATGAAAAGTTGGACAGTATGGGTAGCTCCCCACTGCTTTGGCTAACGCCTGCCAAAGTGGAACGCCACAACACCACGTTCATTAAAAATAGAACAACCCCTGCCACCAAAATAGAGCCTTCGCGTAAATTACGTCTGGCTTCACCAAAACCGATGATGAACGGAATAACCAACAGAGGTGGCAGTAAAGTCCATAGTGGGTTCATTGATAGCCCCCCAGTAAGGATTCAGCCGCACCTGAGGCAATGCCTAAGGTTTGACTGCCAAAGAGGCCAAAATACAAACCGAGCGCTAACAATGCGTACATGGGCACCAACATCAACAGAGGCACCTCCTGATAACCTTCGCCCGATGCGCTGCTTTCCCGTGCTTCACGGAACAGCATCAAATAAACCACACGACCGATGTAGGCGGTTGCCATAACCGAACTTGCCAGAATCATCACCACCGCTGGCCACCAGCCTTTCTCCATGAGTGCGTTGATTAAGGTGAATTTACTAACAAAACCTACCGTAAGCGGCACACCGATTAAACCCAACCCCGACAAAATAAACGCGGTAGTTGTAAACGGCATGCGAGACATCATGCGCTCCAAGCTGGGTATGTGGGCGTGGCCTGCGCGGTACAACACACACCCTACCGCCATGAATAAGGTGGCTTTAACCATGCCATGGTTAAACATATGCACCACTGCAGCGGTTAGCCCCTGCTGAGTGGCCAAACTGATGCCCGCTAAGATATACCCTATTTGCGCCACACTGGAATAGGCCAACATGCGCCGTAAATCGGTTTGGTAAATCGCCACCAATGACATAGTGACAAACGCTGCAATGGCTGAAGGCAATAAAACCCAATTCAGTAGCAAATACCCAAAGCTGTATTCGTCACCAAAAATACTAAAAAACATTCGAACTAAAATATACAACGACACTTTGGTGGCCGTGCCTGCCAAAAATGCTGTAACGGCAATCGGTGCATGGTGATACGCATTCAAAAGCCAACCGTGCAACGGGAACACAGCCGCTTTTATCATCAAACCCACGGTTAGAAAACTGAACGCCACCAACACCGCTCTTGGCGATTCTGTATCGGGTATACGTGCCGCCAAATCCACCATGTTTAAGGTGCCGGTGGCCGCGTATAAAAAGCCAATGCCGATAAGAATGAATGAAGCGCCGACACTTCCCATCACAAGGTATCGAAAGCTTGCCACTAACGCTTGGCGATCACTGCCAAACGCGATCAACATGTAGGTTGATAACGATGAGATTTCTAAGAACACGAACACGTTAAACGCATCGCCTGTAATTACCATGCCGATAAGGCCTGTTAAACAAAGCAGCCAACCGGCATAGAACAAGTAATGCTTAGAGGTATCGACCGTGCGTTTAATACTGTGATAGGCGTACACCAACACCACAGAACTTAAACCACTAACCAACAAAGCCACCCCGGCGTTCGCTCGATCAACATAGAACTCGATGCCGGTGGGAGCCTCCCAACCGCCAATGGCGTAACGGATGATTGATCCATCAACCACTTGTTGAAGCATTAACCACGACACCCAACACGCACAAACGCTAATTAACGTGGCAATCAACCAACTCCAGAAGGGATGGCGAATGATGACAATAAGCGGTGCCGCCACCATAGGCAGCATCACTTGCAACGCAGGAAGCTGATCCATCATCAGATGTCTTGCTCCTCGGCGTTCGCCGCACGAATTTCATCTTCTTCTATGGTGTTGTAGGCCTCGTATATGCGAACCGACAAGGCAAGTCCTACTGCTGTTGTTGCAACACCCACCACAATGGCCGTCAGTATGAGTACATGAGGCAAGGGGTTTGAATAAACAACGCTTGGATCGTCGACCAAAATAGGTGCGGTGCCCCCATCGACCGTGCCGATGGTGATGTACAGATAGAAAATGGAGGTTTGAAATAAACTTAACCCAATCATTTTTTTAATCAGGTTGTAGCGTGCAATCAGTATGTACAAACCAGCCATCATTAAGATGACAACCACCCAATAATTAAATAAGCCCAATACATCCATCAGCGCTTACTCGCAAAACCGTAGAACAAACTAACCATCACAGCCGTTACCGTAACGCCTACCCCCAGTTCAACCGCAAAAATGCCCCAATGCTGGCCATGCAACGGGTCGTGAGCAAGCACATCGTAATCCAGCAGGTTGCCACCCAACAACATGGTGAGAACGCCTGTGCCAGCGTATATCAGTACGCCCAATGACATTAACCAACGCAGCACTGATGGCGGCAACACTCGACGCGTGCGTTGCAAACCAAAAATAAGACCGTACAAAATAAACGCCGAGGCAAAGATAACCCCTGCCTGGAACCCACCGCCTGGCCCATAGTCGCCATGGAACTGCACGTACAAACCAAAGATCAGTACAAACGGTACCAGTAAACGGGTGATGACTTGCAGCACACGGTGCCGCTGACGTGCGTATATTTTCATGTCAGTCGATCTGTATCGTGCCCAGGCTCATGCGGCACATCGCCAGATGCATGCTCAGGCGTTTCATCTTCAGGTCTTCGGCGTTTCAATCCTAATAAACCCATGACCGCAATGCCTGCTGTGAATACCACCACCGTCTCGCCCAAGGTGTCATAACCGCGATAACTTGCCAGCACTGAGGTAACGATGTTGGGTGGGCCAACTTCATCACCGCTTTGTTCAATAAAACGTTTAGCTATCTGGGGGTGTGTTTGTGCCGGTGAGGTTGCGCTGCCGTAACGTGGCATGTCAGAGATTCCGAATAACAACAAGCCACCGGTTACAACAACAAAGAACAAAGCCACCCAGCTGTCGTGCCCGCGAGGCTTCTGCTGGTGTTTAGTGAACGACAATGCCCCTAAAAATAGGATGGTGGAAATACCTGAACCCACAGCGGCTTCTGTAAAGGCCACATCAACTGCATCCATCACTATAAAAGCACCGGCTGCAACCAAGCTGTACAAGCCCGTTAATATTACCGCCGCTAATAAATCTCGCAACACAATGATGCCGATGGCCGTCACCACCAGAAACATTAACAACACCACAATGGTTAAGGTTTCCATCGTTATGAATTACCGTCCGATTTGTTGTTATCGGCGTTGTCACTTGCACCAGGTGTTAAGTTGACACTGCCATCTTTTGGCGCACGTGAAAGCGCCATTTTTTGCGCTAATTCAGGTGAATCTATAATCGGTTTACCGTGCTCATCTTTTGGCACTAATCCCGATAAAAGCGCAGTTTTTGCCAATGCATGCGATGCCGTTGGCGTTGTAAATAAAGTGAAAAACAAGATCAATAACAGCTTGCCGGCAATCCACGGGTTTTGATATTGCGATAGCGAAATTAAGATCATGGCAAGCACCATAAAAATGGTGCCTCCGGTATCGGTTACGCCAGCGGCATGCAGGCGAGTGTAGAGATCGGGAAAACGCACTAAACCCACCCCACCTGCCACAATAAATACACAGCCGATGAGCATTAATACCCACGCAAAAAGCGTGAGCAAGATCGCGATAAATTCAGGCATGGTCATATTCCCACTGCATCAGAAGTCATCCTCTTGGTAGGCTCCACTACCAAGATCGTCGTATTCATAAAACTTCAATACCGCGACGGTCCCGATGAAATTGATTAACGAATACACCAAAGCTATGTCGAGAAATTCAGGGCGGCCGGTTAAGAAACCAAACACCGCAATGAACAACACCGTTTTGGTACCGAACGAATTAACGGCCAGTAAACGGTCATACAAGGTGGGACCTAACAATGCTCGAGCAATGGTTAAAATCATGGTGGCCAGTAGGGCCAACGCAGCTGCAACAAACATCAATGAACCCTTCCGTCCGGGCCCTTGAAATGCGGCTCGACGTCGCGGATGTGTGCTGCCATTTCTCCATCTTCCAATTCATGCAGGCTGTCCTCGTGGAGAGCATGCACGACAATATCGCCGTCAACAGTGAAGTTGATGGCGGTAGTACCCGGGGTTAAGGTGATTGAATTGGCGTATATCACGCGGCCAATTTCGGTGTCGGGTGTGGCGGTTACACGTCGCAGTGTGGGCCGGATATTCAACTGGCGTGAGAACACTCGGCGCGTTACATCCATGTTGGACAAAAAGATTTGCTTAAGCAGCCAGCCCCAATAAGTGAATATGTGCAGAAAGCGAAAATAGATCGGCTCACCGCGATGCTGCAACACCCGCATATAGGTGGATAACCACACCACTAAAGCAACGGATGCGGCACCCAAAATCAGCAGCTGTGTCTTCATCAACCCTGATAGGACCAACCACAAAACTGTGAGGGTCACGAATAATCGAAATGCTAATATCATGTTTCTAAATGTTAACACGTCAACCGAATGTGAACTGAACCTATGCGTTTTCAGTAGTCTTTCACAACCTGTGAAAATTAGGGTCTGGATACCTGAACCAGCCACCAGACAGTTAGGGGGGTAAGACTGCTATGCTCGCGCCCGTAATTCTAGTATGTCATTTCCAATTAAAGAAGATTCAATGACTTTATTCAGCAAGCTCAACAGACTGATGCTTCGGCGCGCGGTGCTCATTGCAGCCACCGCCCTTACGATAACGCTGGCAGGCTGCCAAAGCGATGTTATCCCGCGTGACGATTCTGACCCCGTCAATGAGCCGATCACAGGGGTTCCCGCCCCAGCCGAAGGTCCACTTGAAATCGGCTCTGGCGGCGATATCGTTGGCAATGGGCAGTATCGAATCGAACTCAGCGCAACCCAGTTCAATATTGAGGAAGGCCTAACCACAGCTAATGTGGATATCAACATCATTCGCGAGAACGGGCACTCGGCGCCAGTTAATCTTGCTTTACGAGACAATTCAACAGGGGCGCTTGCCAATGTGCGCTGGCTGTTTAGCGACACCCTTATCGAAGGCAGCGAGACGTCTTCCAATTTACAAGTTCAACTAGGAGCAGCTCGGGCGGCTATCCAACCGCAACAGCGAGAGATAGTTATTCGTGCAACTGATGGAAATGTCTCCCCATTAGAGGCGCTTATCACTTTGAATATCACACCAACCCGTGCGCCCGATGTTTATCTCCTTATCGGCCAAAGCAATATGGTGGGATCAAGTGAGTTTGATGCGCGTGAAGCAGACGTCGGTGAGTTAGATGCCCCTAACGACAGAATTTTGCAGCTGAACGTAACGGGTAATGATATGACCAATTTCCCAACGCCCTCAGCCTTCACCACAGACGCCAATATCGCCAACCTTGATGCGCTTACCGTAGAAGCGATTGATCCGTTGCACGATGGATTTAATTTCACTATTAACGGGAAATCG
Source organism: uncultured Granulosicoccaceae bacterium (assembly GCA_938035125.1). Lineage (GTDB taxonomy): Bacteria > Pseudomonadota > Gammaproteobacteria > Granulosicoccales > Granulosicoccaceae > Granulosicoccus. The sequence goes on from CALHNS010000030.1 coordinate 28,637, forward strand.
GGCACGCAAGTTGGCTTGGGCCTGTCGTTCGCAAAAGCGATGTTACCCAACACGACGGCCAATATCTTATTGGTGCCTGCCGCGTGGTCCGATAGCGGATTTTGCAGAACAGACACCCTTTTGTTCCCAGGCATGGGCTGGCATGCAAGCCCCCCAACCGACACCACCGATTTTGCAGGCACCTTATTGCACGACAGAGCGCTAGCTCGATTAAATCTTGCGCTGCAAGAAAGCGGCGGTATTTTCCGCGGTATTTTGTGGCACCAAGGCGAAGCCGACTCGAACACCCGGCGCCCTGCCTGCGCCGCCGCCTATGAGGAAAACCTGATGAATATGGTGGCTTCAATTCGCAGTAGTGCAGCGGTTGATTTACGTGGGCCACAAGCACGAGGCGTAGCAGCCGATGTGCCATTTATTGCAGGGACCATGTCGTTTGGTGGTGAGTTTGCTGAGCCTTCGCAGGAAAGAGCCGCTGTTGATGCCATACACCGAGGGCTTCCTCGTGTCATCCCATTTTCGGCAACGGTGGACAACATTGATCTGGTTCCACCCGCCCATTCTTGCGGGAACGGCGGCTGCATCCATTTCGGCTCTACGGCTTATCGAGAAATGGGCAATCGATACGCTATGTGGATGCGTTCTGTGCAGCAGCGCTAGAGAATTTTCCTTCAAAAATGTGAGCACTTTCAGACTTTAGGCATAGGGTTTGTAGCGTGTCCTACGGACTGTATATAAGGGCCAACATCTTGGCGCTATACCAGCCGTTACACACGTTACTGCACGCACGCAGTGTTTTTAGCAAACTTCTTACCCAGGCGAGTTCAACCATTGTGAGTAGTCACTCTTCATCAAAGCGAATAGCAGGAATCCGCATCAGCTGCATGGTGATGTTGGCTTCATCTCTATTATTGCAAGCCTGCTCGGGCGGGTCATCAGCCCCCCCAACCGATTTATTGCCCGGCAGCGAATCGTTTGATTTAACCCGCGTAAACGATGCCACTATCGATGTGATTGAAGGCGATGCTACAGGCGTTGCCATACCGTTAAACATCACTCGCGAAAGCGCCAACGGCGCACCAATCACATTGAGTGCAAGAGCTGCCAACGCCCGTGGCGCACGCACCATGGATTTCAATTTCTCAAACAATCAGATCACCAGCACCGATGAGCAAGTGTCTTTGCAGGTTGTTGTTGGCATCGACGCCCTGCCCATTCAAGCAGAGCAACGCGCTTTCATCGTAAGTGCCACAGATGGCCAAAGCACAGAAGAGATACAACTGAGTATCAATCTAACCCCCACATCCGCACCTGACGTATACCTACTGGCCGGTCAAAGTAATATGGTGGGATTCAGCGGCGATGGCACCAAGGACGCCTCACCGGGCGGACCTGATGAGCCGCACCCGCGCATCAAGCAATTACACGTTACCTTCAATGATGAGCAAAATTTCATCAATGAGATTCAGAACACGAACATCAATCGCAGCGTTTTGGCCCCCGCCATCATTCAGGCAGAAGACCCTCTGCATGAGCCTTTAAATGGCGCAGGCACCGCCAAAGCTGGCACCTTCATCGGTATGGGCTTAAGCTTTGCCAAAGCAGCATTGCAAGATACGACCGCAGAGATCGTTTTGGTACCTGCGGCGTGGTCCGGCTCGGCATTTTGTGAAAACCAAGATGGGCCAATGGGTCAGTGGAATGCAAACAGCACCGATATACCCTCATTAGGCAACACTTGGTTGTTTGATCGTGCAATTTCTCGCACGAATGAAGCCTTGCAGCAAACCGGAGGCGTGCTTCGCGGTATTTTGTGGCACCAGGGAGAATCCGATGCTAACGATCGCTGTGCACCGATCTACCTAGCAAATCTAGAACGATTAGCTCAGCAATTTCGATTGCGTGTGGCCCCCGATTCTCGGGGTGGGGAATTTCGCCGGGCAAGCTCTCCTATTCCGTTCATCGTTGGCACCATGTCACGTGGGTTTGATGAACGCGGTGACCTTTCCGTATTTAGCAACGACAAACAACTTATTGACGACTATCATCGTCAGATACCGGAGCAACTTCCGTTCGTTGCCACGTCAATACACGATGATTTAGTAGGTGAACAATGGCCTTGCGGTAATACCACCTGCATTCATTTCGGCGCAGAAGCTTTGCGAGAAATGGGCAACCGTTATTACCAGCAATTGCGATCTGTCATGAGTGATTACCGCTAGTGAAGCGTCTCCACGCCCTTCAATACCTGCGAGCCGTCGCAGCATTGATCGTTGTATACAGCCATTCGGCCATTCAAATATCTGAATGGAAGTCTTTGCTGCCATACACCGGTGCTTATGGTGTGGATATTTTCTTCGTGCTCAGTGGGTTCATCATGGTGTACATCGCCAAGCCCAACGACACCCCTTTAAAATTTATAACCAATCGTGTGCGCCGCGTTGTGCCGCTGTATTGGTTTTTCACCCTATTGATGGGCATTATTTTATTCGCCATGCCCGGCCTTTTCAAAACCGGTGAATTCAGTGTGGCAGCTCTTCTGCAAAGCCTGTTTTTTATTCCGCACTACAGCTTACAAAACCCTGATTTTGTGTGGCCTATCGTGGCCCCAGGTTGGTCGCTCAATTACGAAATGTACTTTTATGTTTTGTTTGCCATATCGTTAGTGTTTGCGCAGCAATTTCGAGTTGCGTTCATCATTGGCGCTATCACGGTTATTTGGGCAGGTTTAAGTTTAACCGGATCTAACGCTGCCATCCCTAGGTTTTTATCCGACCCAACCGTGTTTGAATTCGCAGCTGGAATGTTGTTAGCGGTTGCGTGGCAACGTAAGTTTCATTTATCAAACGCGACCGGCTGGGTATTTTTAATCAGTGGGTTTATCTTGGCAACCATTGCCCCAGATACCATGCACCACTGGTTACGAATCAGTATCCCAAGCACAATGATTGTACTGGGTTGTTTGTTCATTCAAGTGCCCGTAAGCAAAATCGGATTGATGCTTGGCGATGCGTCATACGCCATCTACCTAAGCCATATTTTTGTGCTGGGCGCCATGCGGGTTGTGGTCCCAGACGATGCGGCTGCAACCACTTCAAATGCTTGGCTGTTCGTAACCGCTTGCATGATAGCCTCCACGATTGTGGGCGTATTGGTGCATTTCATGATCGATAACTGGCTGTTACGTGAAGAACGTTTAAGCATGTTTAAGTCTGCTCAAAACCCTGAGGCTAGCGAGGCGCGTCGCTAGTGAGCATCAGCGCAGAGCACTTACGCAACTGGGCTAAGATCGACAGCCACTGGAAAGTGGATACGTTAAATTCACATACCGAGGTGCGAAACGGAACGCGTTATCACACCCAGTGGTTTAGCGCAGTAAATGAAACCACCGCAGAAATTCATCGATACCGAGCTTGGCTAAACGAAGGCTTATCACCGCCGTATCGAAAGCAGCAGGGCTGGGAATTGTTCGACACGACAGGCTACTCAGTAGATCGAGAAATTCGCTACAGCCGTCGCAACAATTCTGATTATTTACACTAAACGGTCTTATTGCTTAAGCTATCCATTTAGTGCTAATTATCAAGCACCGTCTATTTCAGCTTCAAACTCTTCAACCGCAGTTAAAAATTCTGCGCCATAGCGTTCTAGTTTGTGATCCCCCACACCAGACACCATCGACATCTCTTCCAAACTACCGGGGCGTTTTTGCACCATATCGGCAAGCGTTGCGTCAGTGAATACCACATACGCTGGAACGCCTTGCTCATCGGCAAGCTCTTTACGTAACGCACGCAACGATTCCCACAACGGCTGATCGGTATCAGCAATGGCTATCGGTGTGCGTTTGCTTCTAGAACTTTTACCGCGCGAGGTTTTAACCGTTGCCAGTTGTCGCCGGAATTGAATGCTTTTTTCACCGCGCAACACCGGCCGGGCTTGTTCGGTTAACTTCACCGAACCATGGCCTTCTAAATCAACAGACAAATAATTTAACGCGATGAGCTGACGAAAAACACCGCGCCAATCGGCCTGCGACACATCAGTTCCAATACCAAAGGTGCTGAGCTGATGATGGCCAAATTGATGGATGCGATCGGAGTTTTTACCCAGTAACACATCAATTAAATAATTCACCCCGAATCGTTGGCCCGTGCGGTAAACGCAGCTCATCGCCTTTTGCGCTATTTCTGTACCTTCATAGGTTTCTGGTGGCGTTAAACAATTATCGCAGTTGCCACACGGCTGGCTTCCCGGTTCGTCGAAGTAATTAAGAATCCATTGACGCCTGCAGCCTGTCATCTCAGCTAAGCTTAGCATCGCATCCAGCTTATGACTCTCAACGCGTTTGTGTTGATCGTCTGCGCCAGACTGTTGCATCATTTGTCGAAGCGTAATGACATCTTGCAGTCCGTACGCCATCCATGCATTGGCAGGCTCACCATCGCGTCCTGCACGTCCGGTTTCTTGGTAATACGCCTCAACACTTTTAGGCAAATTCAGATGCGCCACAAAGCGCACATCGGGCTTATCGATTCCCATACCAAAGGCGATGGTGGCCACTACGATGATGTTGTCTTCACGCAAGAAACGATTTTGATTATGCTCACGCTCTTTAGCCGATAAGCGAGCGTGATAGGGCAAAGCCACACGCCCTTTACTTGCAAGCCATGCGGCCGTATCGTCCACTTTTTTTCGCGACAAACAATACACAATGCCAGAATCTTCTGGGTGAAAGGCTTTGATAAAACGCCACAGCTCTTCTCTAGAGCCTTGCCCTTCTCTAACTAGATAACGAATGTTAGGTCGATCGAAACTAGAGACAAAATGTTTAGCACCCACCAAATCCAAATTCTTCGCAATTTCCTCGCGAGTACGCCCATCGGCTGTGGCGGTTAGCGCAATTCTTGGTACATCGGGGTAGCGCTCAGACAATACCGACAAACCCATATATTCCGGGCGAAAATCATGACCCCACGCCGACACACAGTGAGCTTCATCGATGGCAAATAAGGCAACGTCTAGTTCATCTAATAAAGACAAGGTTGCCGGCATCAGTAGGCGTTCGGGAGCAACGTATAAGATATCAACTTGACCTGCACGAAGCTGATGTTCGATGTTGCGCACCGAATCGACATCGAGCGTGGAATTGATAAATTGTGCGTTAAGGTTTAACGCTCGCAATGCATCCACTTGATCTTGCATTAACGCAATCAATGGTGACACCACCACGCCCACACCAGGGCGTACTAACGAAGGAATTTGATAACACAGGGACTTACCACCACCTGTGGGCATCAGCACAAGCGCATCGTCGCCTGAAATGACAGAATCTATGATGTCGCCCTGCTGACCGCGGAACGCATCATAGCCGTAAATAGTTTGAAGGACGTCGACCGCATCCGTGTGTGTCATAGCAATTACCTAATTATTCAATGGTGATGGCAGGCAACCTATTCCATGGCGCCCAAGCCTTACCCAGTACTAGCTAGTGTAACAAGTTCAGCCAGCAGATTTCAGCGCGTTGTAGTCATCAACCACGGTTTTCATGGCCACCGCATCGTATTCACGCAGCCCTCCCAGAACCATCGACTTTGATCCTGTGCCAATGCGCTCTGATCCCGCATTAAAATCGAATTCCAGCTGCACAGTGCCCTTTTTACCTTCAACCGACAGCGTTGCTTGAGTCATCTCCACCGATAAATTCGCACCTTCTAGCACGTGCATTGACAGATGCATAGATTGGTAAATAACTAAGGGCCGAGTGGGATTGATCATAACGTTATGCTGCTGCATTAGCGGTTGCAGCACCCCAGGAAAGGTTTCACCGGAAAATTTTACGTACTGCTCGCAAAGTTGTTCGATAAACGCAGAATCTGTTGTTTTCTCCCCTGAACACTCGACCACCAACACATCCCGCTTACGAGCGTCTTGAATGTGGGTAACTCCGGCTAATTCAGTGGGTAAACTGACTACCGATGCGCCATCTAGCATGCCCGCAAACTGAACTGACACCTCGGCTGACAATCCGTATTGATGCATAAGCACCGAAAACAGAAGATCCCCTGGCACACAGAATCGTTTGTTGTCAGGATTGTGTAACGGGTTGAAATCCCCAGCCACGTGTTTGGCAAAGTGACTGGCTTGATTCGGCTCAAAACTCAGCACACCAGAATCAATAGTGAAATATTCAGTTATGTTCATAATCCGGCTCTAATCTTTTTTCACTGTAAATTCAGCGCGTAATTTAATCGCTTGTTCTCAATACATCTTCAAGTAATTAATACTCGTTGCTGCTTTCGCGTTGATGCGCTGCTGCAATTCGCTCATCAAAGCTAGCTAACAGTTCCTCGCTTAGCGTGACCGCTCGCGGATACAACGGCGCCGTTCTGTCAGGCAACATAGGTGCAGACCAACCTTGAGTGGTATCGATAAATCGTTCCACGCCATCCCACCCAAATACCTTAAGAAATCCAGCCAGCACGCAATCCACATAGCTTTGGAGCAAAGGATAATCGTTACAGGCCCTATCTGAGTGTGCCGAATTCGACACATAGATGGCGACAGGATCGGTTGACTTTGTTGAAGTAACGCTATGCCGCGAATACCCTCCTTCGCGAGCATCAAGTGCTGGCAAATCGGCCACCGCAATACTGACTAGCACCCCATCGATTTGCACAGTTTGCGCAGGTTCCACGGTCAGTACGGTGTAACCCTTAGGCATGTGACTAGGTTTTGACCAACCCGGCACCGACGCCGCACTAGAATTGGTAACCCGATGCGCCCAAGCTCGGCGCCAGCCCGCCACCGATGCCTTTTTGAAGGGTTCATCCGGTGGGCGCGTGTCACGGTTTACTAAGGATCCGTAACCAAAATATTGCACAGTGTCCATCTTAGCCTCAGTGGGTGTCACAGCGAGCACCAAGCCACGGCAAAACGCCTGCACTGTGGCTATAGTGAAGGTGTGAACAGTGTAACGAGCTCAATCCGGTATTGCCTACTTCTGGCCTTTTTTTGGTCGGGAAGTTGCGCCGCGCAAACCTTGTCAACAGCGCAAGTCATTCAGGCAAGCAATCTAGCCAATGCGTTGCCTTGGTCTGCCCCCGCTAAGCCTCGCACTGGAACCCATGGCACCGCGTTCACTCAAACCCATGAACTAGGCCAGCAAACTTTAAGTGTTGAACCCGATGTTATCAAAAACAATCACCATCACAGCCGAGTGCGGGTGTATCAGTTCAACTATCACGTATCGGCCGCGAGAGTGGTGATGGTGTCGTTGTCTGATAACACGGTGTTAAACGAACAACCTATCCGCTCTGTTCATCTGCCCTTAAATGGGATTGAAAACGATGCAGCGTTAGCGGTGTTAACCGCAAATGCAGATGCAGTATCACTGCTTCGCGCCGATCAAACGCGACGTGGCCGAGCCCCCTTTCAACACATGAATGAGCTGTCGGTAAAAGCAAGCATTTACAAACCTTTGAAAACAAGTCATCCATGCGCCAACGAGCGCTGCGCTTTGTTGTCGTTATTTGATCAAACAAACACAGTATTTTCAGCAGAACCTATAGTGAATTTGCAGCGCAGTTCGGTTAGCTGGTTGAATCGATGAATTTATCCATGAATCAACACTGTTCGTCTACGCAGGTAAATGTTACTTGCGCTTTTTTCACGAACACTTTGTCGAGTGCGTTTATTGGTTTGCTTGTTTTATGCATAGGCATTAGCGCACTTAGCTACTCTACCGCTGCGAGCGCGCAAAATGCACTGAACTGCGAAAACAACACCTTCGAACTAAGCCACCGTTACCCATCGGGTGCACGCTGGTCAGTTTGTGCAAACATCGATCCTGACGTGGGGTTACGTTTAACTGAATTAACTTACCAAACACCGAATGGCGCACCGCGAAGAACGTTTTCAGACCTTCATCTAGCAGGCCTACTAGAGCATTATCACAATGAAGTGGTAGAGCGTTCGATAATAAGCGAAGCAGGATTTGGAACAACTCGGGTAACCTCGCTTACCGCCAGTACCTGCCCTGGCGAATTGGTGTCGCTCGGTGATTCGCAAAATACTTTATGCCAGCTCAGTTACCCAGATAAAATTTTAGCCAAATTTGATAACGCATCCGTTGTACAAAATGAAAACTGGGAATTAATCACCACCATCAGCGATGGCGATGATGTCTGGGAAGTGATTGTTACTTTCGGCGAAGAAGGATCGATTACACCCACTGTTAACCGCAGCGGCGTTGTTCATCGATTTACAAACGATGCCAGGCTCGGAAGTTTGGCACTTTGGAATGCAGGTGATCCATATGCGGTCAATACAACGCTTCTTGCCACGTGGCGCATGGTGCCAGCGTTTACAAGCCCCGCAAGCTCTCATCGTGTGGAACAACTGGATTTCGCTCTGCGTCCCGATTTAGGGAATCGGCGCCCAATGCGCAGCGAAATTTTGGCAACAGAAACCTTTCGCCGTATCAACCGTGATCAGTTTCGGCGTTGGCGAGTGTACGGTTCAGACGGTGCTGGATATGCCTTTGATGTTCAGAACAACGGATTCCAGTTTCGCTCCCGACGCTACAATTTTGCGTTATTCGATTTCGCTATTACCGCGTTCAATGAATGTGAAATCATTAACCTAAGAGCCGACCCGGTGGACAACTGCGGTAACTCACTAGATGATTTTATAAACGGTGAGAGTTTAGATAATCGCGCGCCTGTGTTGTGGTTCAGTCAATCCATGCCAATAATTATCGGCGCAGAAGATCAGCCGCTGATGCAAACCCGATCACTGTCGTTCACGCTTACCCCATTTGATTGGACACAAGTATCCCCGTTCGCGCCAAGTGATTCTGCGCAGGCTGAACAATGAACGTTAACAACCTCTATAACTTCTGTAAGGTTTGCAAAGTTCGCGCTAAGTTTACTTTGCGCACACTCTTATGGGTAAGCGCCCATGCTCTTTTAATGTGTGTCGTGTTAGTAAAGCCTACCTTAGCTCAAACGGATGTGGGCAATAGCATAAGTACGGTAACCAGCAGCACGTGCACCACCGGCGAACCCTATTCGGTACGATTTGAAAACAACGCGGGTTGGGATTTGTGCATCACTAACCGCGTACGTGAAAATTTGGTGTTATCAAACGTTCGTTACACCAATGCCGAAGGTGAGATTTTATCGGTATTGGCAAGCGCTGGTATTAGCCAGCTGCATGTGGCCTATGACGACAGCGCTGTTACTTATAACGATGTAACTGAATTCGGTTTAGGCAATGAATTCATGGTGGATTTAACCTTTGAAGATTGCCCTGCAGGGGAAATTTTATTCAGCGGTGATCGCGCCGCCACATGCATTACTCAACAAACCACCGGCTCTTCTCATCGAACATCGCAACGCCGTGCACAGCAAGAATCGTTAAACCTATTTTCGGTATCTCAGGTGGGTGCATACACCTACGTATTAGATTGGACTTTATATGACGATGGCACCGTTGAGCCTGCGGTGGGCGCCACCGGTGCGTTGCAAAGAAGCTCCCCCATTATTGATCAAACGTTTGGCCGTGTGCTCTCAGAAGATGCCGATACACAATGGTTATCGCACACTCACAATTATTACTGGCGGTTAGATTTCGATTTAGGCATTAGCGCCACCGATGATGTGGTTAGTGAGTCACGACAAGTTCTGAATGCAGATGGCCAGCGCATCACCAGCCGAAGCACCTTTACCACAGAACAAGCTCGACGTATTGACCCAGAAACCTATCAATCGTGGACAATCTACGAGAACGCCGATACCACATCAGCACGAGGTTATCGAATTTCCCCGCAGCATCATGGCCATCGATTAGAGCGTAAAAACGTTGAACCTTACACCGACTTCGATTTCTTTATTACCGTTGCCAACGATTGCGAACGTTTTGCCAGCGACAATACTTTGTTCAACCCTGAATGCAACAACCACGTATTGGAATACGCCAACGATGAGCCATTAACTAATGCAGACATCGTTGCATGGCATCGTGTTGCGTTTCATCATGTGCCCCGAAACGAAGACCAGCGTCATATGCACGCACATTGGGATGCATTTCAAATTCGCCCGGTGAATGTGTCCCGCTCATCACCTAACGCAGCCGTTGATAGCCAAGATGCTGACGACAATTCGCACAGCCATGCCAATTCAAGCAATGACTCGGGTGGGTTTTTCGGTGCGCTCAGTGCCTTGTGGTTATTGCTGGCATTGCCTGTTCTGCTTCGGTTTACGCTGCGTCGATTTACGCTACTTCGGTTTACGTTGAGGCCAATTAACCCTCAGGGCTAGTTAGGGCATAAGCATCTCGGGCTGATGCGCTGTCGTGCCACATAGCCAAGCGCCCGTATTCACGGCGCCATTCTAATTCAGGCGAACGAAAATCCAAATACCCTAAGGCACACGCCAACGCGATGCCTTCTACAGAATCCTCAGCTTCTGGCAATCGCTGATTGAACCACACAAGGCCGTTATTAATTTTTACCCACTGCTCATCAATCCATTGATTCCAGCGTTTATCTTCTGGGCGAAGAAACGTTTCATATCGCACTAACACAGCCGCATCCATCATGCCATTGGCAACGGCTGAACCGCTCAGCACACGCCAACGCGCTTCGGCTTCAGCTGGAAACAATCGATGATTGCCGTCAATAGAATCCAAGTATTCACAGATCAACTGTGAATCGAACAGCACCGCACCATCATCGAGTTCCAATGCCGGAATTTTTCGTAACGGATTTACCGATTGACCGTAGGCATCATCAGTTTTTCCTGGCGCCACCATGGTATCGATAATTTTTATGCGATCGAATAATCCAAGCTCTAACGCAGCGATTCGTACCTTTCGTACAAAAGGTGATGGAGCGGCTGAATGTAATTTCATTAATGTTCCTCGTATATAACCGATACGATGTAATAGTGGCTTTGAACCCCATTAACACTTAAACTGACTTCATCGTCAACTTGCTTTTTTAACATGGCTCGGGCAAGTGGTGAATCTACACTGATGTGTTTGTGCTCTGGATTAATTTCATCGGCACCCACTATACGCACTGTCAGTTCGCTGCCATCGTCGCCTTCTAATGCAACGGTTGCCCCAAAAAACACCTGATCATTGTCCGCTCGTCGGTCCACTATAGTTAAATCAGGGATGCGTTTTTGTAAATATCGAATTCGCCTATCCAGCTCACGAAGCTCTTTCTTTCGATAAATGTATTCGGCGTTCTCCGAGCGATCGCCTTCGGCAGCAGCGGCCGACAATGCGGCTGTAACATCGGCACGGCGCATCCAAATGTCTTTTTCTTCTTGCTTTAATCGCTCAAACCCTGCACGTGTAATGTAAGGAGACGATTTTGGCTGTGGGGGGCGATAGCGACCCATATGGGGTAATTTTCTAGTTAAGTTGGGTTAAGATCGTAACAATGCTGACGCTGGAGCGCTATAGGGCGGCAATGTAAAGTTCAGCTCATTCCACCGTCTATACAAACTACTGGTTTAAAAGCGTAGGAGGCTGTGCGTTAACTCAATTATCAATTAACCATTTATTGATTACTTGCTTTACTATTCAATCACTAATAAAGGTTTCAGAACAACTATGAAAAAACTATTAATTGCTCTGCCAGTTATTGCAGGCACTTCATGGGCTGGAACCTCTTATTACGCCGGTGTTCAATCAGAAACCGCATACCAAGATTTATTATCGCAAATTCAATTCTTGGAGCCTATCACTCTCACCCCAGAATCGTTTAAAAAAGGCTTAACCACCAGCCATGCAATAACGGCTGTGCGTGAAACTAACAGCCCCGACGCCGACATACTGTTTAAATTAAATCATGAAATTAATCATTCCACCGTGCAGCTGAACGATGGTGAGCCTGCCATTGGCACAGCCACAATTCGAACCGTACTGGTTGAAGATTCAGTTAACGCAAACTATGCCGATTTACTGGATAGCTTTACCGGCAATCAACCATTGGAAATAGTGACAAAAGCTGGCATCGGTGGGCACATCGCCAGTGCAATTACCATTAGCCCATTAGAATTACCTTTGGACGGCAAAGAGGCAACATTGTCGATTGCAGGTTCAACCGCAACCCTAACCAGCGATGGTGATCGTACATTGGGTGAAGGTGTAATCGGGGCAATCACGTTGCTGGGTGAATCGGGTGACTCACTAAATAGCACCCCTATAAATGTTCTTGTTAACACAGCCAACCAAAAGCCTTGGTTATCACCGTATGAAATCTCCTACACACTGGATGCACTCACATCGAATTCACCTGATAGGCCCTCGGCAACAACACTATCGGATGTGCAGGCACAATTCGCTTCAACTCTTGATAACAACGAGCTGGATTATGTTGGGGTCTTTGATGTGGGGCAGATAGATTTTGGTGATGAATTACCAGCCGAGTATGCGCCTGTGAATTCAGGAAAACTGGAAATTCAACTGAACAACATAAAGGTTCAGTCAGTAGAAGATTTCGTCACTCATATGAGTCAGTATTCTTTAGCTGTACGAACCGATCCATCACAGCTTCCTACAGCAGAAATTTTAAATCAGTACGCAAAAATTGTTACTAAAAATGCTGAAATAATGTACGACCTTGAATTGGTCAATTCAGCTGGAAAAGCTGATGCCGATTTAACCTTGCGCTTTATCGGTGACGATTCCGCCTCAGGTCAAGACAACCTAGAAACCGGTGCTGACTTACTGAACGCCATCGAACTCATTGCTCATGCCAACATAGACAAAACCGCGTTGGAACTCACCCCAGCCATCGCAATGATGCAAACGCTTCCCGCTCAAATTGCCTTCGTTGAGCTAGGCGACCAATATGTTGCAGCCGTTACGGTGAAAAAACTCATGGCTGATCTGAATGGAGAACTTTTCCCTCTGGGGCAGATGTTCGGAGAATTTTTAGACGTGCCCATAGAGAACTTAACCGACACGTTGGAAGGCTTTTAAGGCGATTGCGTTGCCTGTAACAGTAAAATACGCGTATAATCAGGTCGCAGAGCGCGCCCGTAGCTCAGCTGGATAGAGTACCTGGCTTCGAACCAGGTGGTCGGAGGTTCGAGTCCTTCCGGGCGCGCCA
>CALHNS010000031.1 GCA_938035125.1 uncultured Granulosicoccaceae bacterium
GCCTTGACCTTCGCCTTGACCTTCGCCTTGTTGTCCTTCGCCTTGTTGTCCTTCGCCTTGTTGTCCTTCGCCTTGTTGTCCTTCGCCTTGTTGTCCTTCGCCTTGTTGTCCTTCGCCTTGTTGTCCTTCGCCTTGTTGTCCTTCACCTTGCTGGCCTTCGCCCTCAAGTAACTGTCGAATAGATTGCAGTTGGCGCAGAACGCCCGCCACTTGTTGATCACTCAAATCCGTATTGATTGCTTCGTTATTGGCAGAATCTAGTGCTTCATCCAAACGATCACGGAATTCTCTTATAGAGTTGGTGACCAAACTTTCTCCGGGTAAAACGGTTGCGAATGCGCCTTGCCCTACGCCGTCTCCTGCAATACCCAGCATTAATTCGGCGCGGCTTTCATCCAATGCCTGGGTAGCTTCATCTAATAACTCAGCGGTTTCGGGCGCAGTTTCTGCAAAACGTTCTTGCAACTCAGCTACATCACTTCGAACATCTTCCAGCGCTCGCTGCAAGTCGTACTTTTTGCGTGCTAATGCATCGGATTCATCATTGCTCATGCCTGGGTCATAGCGACCGCGTTCTCTGGCTTTAGCTGAACGTTCCACAGCTTCGCGTATGGCTTGCTCTGTTTCGCGCTGTTCACTTAAAATAGAATCGGCTTGTGTAACCGCCTCACCAATGCGTCGCTGCAGATCTTGCGCACGATTACTAGACAGTTCGCTTAAGGCCTCTTGTAAAGCTTGGTTGGCCCGATCACTAGCTTCTTGCCCATCAGATTCCCCACGGCCTGATTCCCCGGCAACTTGATCCTCATTGCCCGTATCGACATTACCTTCGTCAGATTCGCCATCGGCACCGCGCTGGTTATTTAAAGCCTCTTGAATAGCTTCTTGTGCTTGCTCCAGTTGCTCACGTAAGCGCTCGGCTTGTTCACGGCGAGCATCATTTTGTTCGCCTTCTTGTGATGCATTCTGGCCATCATTGGATTCGCCGCTTTGCTCACCGCTTTGTTGGCTTGCCTGTTCACCACCCTGTTCGCTTGGTGAATCGCTCGGTGCACCATCTTGTTGTTGTTCTAGATTCTCTAAATCTCGTTGCAACTGCTCTAATTCACGCGCAAGTTGTTCTTGCTGCCATCTTTCTTCGCGCGTTAAACGTTCTTGGTCACGTTGTGCTTCGCTGAGTTCTTGTTGACGTTTGGCAAGTTCTGCCAGCTTTTCAAACACATCATCAAGACCTTCGGCTTGCGCATCGGCAGGCGATGGAGCTCGTTCGGGCTGCTCATACTGATTGCGCTCCAAATCCATTTCAAGTTCGAACATTTCTGTCATGTCTTGGCCGGGCTGCTGAGCACCACCTTGGCCTTGGCCCGATTGTTCATTCACTCGAATATCATTAAATAAAGCTTCGGCACGTTGCAGCAATTGCAACGCACGTTGCTGGGGTTTTATCGCGGCCTCAAAATCCAATGCTTCCAATGCAGTAGATGAAGGCCCCATGGATTCCACCGCTTCGCGCAAGTAATCCACAAATTCTCGTATTAATTCACCTTGATCAGTAAGTGAACGTGCTTCGGAACGCTCGGCCAAGGTAATGGCTTGTTCAGCCAGACGCGACTGCAATTCAGAGAGCAGTAACGCATTATCTTTTTGAGTGCTGTTGTCAGCGTTAGGGTCTTCAGAGCTACGCAGTAAATTCCAAGTGGCTAATAATATTTCTTTTTGCCGATTGGATATGTCGGCCCCTTCATTACCCGGCTGGCCACCACCGCCTCCACCACCACCGCCACTTTCTTGTGAAAAGCGGCGTTCAAACGGGCGCACATCAATGAGCAACATATCGGTTTCTGCCATCTGGTCATGATCTGTCACTCGTGCAAAATAAGAGATCAAATCGCCTGGCAATAGCGGCGAATCATTAGGGCCCATCGATTCTAAATAAAACACATGTTCACTTAACGTGTTGGTGCCAAACTGCAAGGTTTGCCAATCCCCTGCATTCACTGAATAAAATAACTCAACAGATTTTAAGCCAAAGTCATCGCGAGCTTCTAACCCAATTAGCACCTCCTCAATGGGAGACGCAGAAACATCTCGACCCGGAATTATAAACTTAACATTCGGTGGATTATCGCCGCGTAAATTGATCGGATGTTGTGGGCTTATCGCCACATCGCTGCCGAGTAATCGATCAGAGAGCTGGTAAGAGGAATTATCGGTAATGATGAAAGTAACCACCGCCTCGTTACCGTAAACATCTACGCTAATTGGGTTGTCACCCAGCAGCAATGTGGGGTTATTTAACGGTTTATCGGTAGTAAACGTCAACATGACTTCGGTATCTTTTACACCGGAGACACTTCGCGCGTTGGTTACTGTGCGCGGTTCAAGCTCTGTCCATTCCGGATACACGAAGTTCGCTTGTATGCTTTCCAAGCGAGCAGGCTCCACCACATCTACGCTGAATTGTTCACTTTTCGCATACCTTGCTGATACGCGATAATCTAAGTTTTCCGTAACTCGGAACAGGGTAAATTCAAATTCATCCGGTTGGCTTGCATTCACTTCCGTGCTTTGCCATTCCCCGCCTGCGTAACGCACATCAAGCGATACTGTTTCTCGGGTGAAACCTAATAACTTAGCCGAGATGGTTAAATCCTCACCAGCCAGAAGTTGTACATCTCCTGGCTCAACTAACAATTCCCGTTTGGCAACCAAACCTGTTTTTGCCCAGCCAAACAAAACGTGCGATACGCCATTCTTCCAAGCAAGGTTTGCGTGTTGTACAAAACCAAAACCGCCAACCAAAAGCGTCACTAGACCCAGTGCAGGCCACCCCAAAGCACCGCCGGGTATAACTTTCTTTTTCGGCACGCGAGTGGCCACGCGCATCGCATCGTCGGCTAACGGATCTAAAAAGGGATGATTCGGTGTTTTATCGGCTGTGTTTAACCAAGTTTCTGCGCGACCATCAAATGCAGTATCGGCCTCTTCCACTAATGCCGTACCACGCGTTGTGGTTGCGTGTCGCCACGGCTTGACCACAAATACCCACAGTAAAATCAACCCAGCAATTAAAGCTGCCGCTCGGCCTAACCACACTAACGTATCGGTGAACCCACGCTCTAACCCAAGCAAAGTAGTGATACCAACCACCACCGCTAATACAGCCATTAAAATGAAAGCCGCCAATAAACTTAAGCGAAAACGTTCCCGCCGACGAATAGATTTTAAATAGCGTTCAAAAGCATTCATGGAAGACTTGCTCATGGTTAAACACCATCCCTACGGACGCTTAGCAACCGATTGGCCCACAAAGATTCAGCTAATAACGCTAACGCCAATAGTGGCATTAGCCATGGCCACCACGGCCTTCCTTTCGAAGCATCAAGCGCGCTCGGTGTATTAAGCGCATTGGCTGTTTCGTTGTTCTTGCCATTGTTGTTATCGAACTCAACAAGGCTTTCATCGGCGGTTGAACTAGTCGGATCACTTTGCCCCCAAAACCCCTCTTTATCTTCAACAAAAGACGTTAAGTTAGACTCTTCCCAGGGTACAGTAACCGCTAGTGGATATTCTGCCATGCTGGTTACCACGGTATAAACGCCCGGTTCATTCAACAGCAACCGATTCTTCTGGCCTGAATCGGCAAGAGTGCGCAGCGTTTTCCCAGAAGGGGACAACACTTGCGTTTGGGCTGGTAACAATAAACTTTCGCCAGCATTAATTTGCGTTGGAAACGCGATGCTAGCGTCAAACCAACGAATCGTATTGGCAATCCAATCAACAAAAGCCGATTGCAATGGTAAATCCGATGCCACCCCATCAAGCGGGTCAGCCAAAAACAATAAACGCCCAGAAGCTTGGGTATCGGATGAATCTATCGAAGACAATGCGTTTCGTTCAACCAATAACGGTAAGCCACTGCCGGTTCGCATCAGTATTCTATCGGTGCTCAGCGAATTAAAACTAACGGGTGAGTAAACACGAGTTTCCTGCCAATCGAGTTCACCTAGGGCTAATGGGTGAGCGGTGTCAATGCTACCAATGAAATCAGCGTTTGACACGGAACTCTTCTCGCTGCCATTTTCAGGCACTAACACCAACAACACATTGCCACCAGCTCTTACAAAATCGGTAACCACTTGCGGCACCTGAACGTCCGTTCCTGCAGCATGAGGAATAAACACCGCCCAATGTGAGGCCTCATCCGATAAACCGGTGCCGTTATTAGAAGAATTGATTACCCGTGCCAGCCCATCGGTATTTAATGCGGTGCGAAGAAAAAGCGCACCCTCTTCAGGCATGCGCATACCGATAGACCCAATCCCCACTTGTATGGGATTGTCTAACTGAATAGGCACTGATATCTCATTATCAATGGCTAGCGAATCGTTATCCCCATCAAGCCGTACCGTTAATTCATCAATGGCGGCACTGGGCATCACTAAATTAGATAATACGATGGATTCAGTGGCGCCTTGGGTTAAATTAAACGTTCGAGACTCTAGTGTTTGCCCTGCGGCCAACACGGTTAACGTAGCTGAAGTGGTGTTAGGAGTTTCGGCATCACTGTTGTTAGATGCATCATCTGCGTGGCTATAGAGTACCTGTGCGGACACTTGAACATTAACCCCATCACCTGCCCTTGCGCTGGCTCTTACTGCCAAGTTAGCGGCATTAGTATTAACTTTGTGCAAGGTAAAGTTATCGATGTGTTGGGTGCGAAGTAGGCGCCTTTGTAACGGCAAATTACTCTCTTGCGCATCGGTTATGAATACCACATCAACCGGATCATCTAAACGAGAGGCCAACGCATCCAGCTGCTGCATCATCAAGCCGTAAGGTGCGCTTTCAAATGAGGGAGAAAGATTGCGTAACGTTGCATTTGCCCCGCTCAGTTCTGTGCTGAGTTCTCCATGCGCAGTTAAGGTTGATGCGATATCAAATAATTGCACAGCGTTTTGGGTGCTACCCACAGCGCTTGTGGGGGCTTGTGATTCATTCAATACTTCAGCGGTTTTCGCCCTAGCTTGCGACCACCGATCATCAGCTTGCATGGACGCTGATCGATCAATCACTACAAACACATTACGTTGCTGGCTTGCTCGATTTTGATCGGTGCTGCAATACGGCTGAGCAAACAAAAGACACGCCGCTAATAAAAACAACGTGCGCAAACTGAATAACCCAAGATGACGCAGGCGTTTTTTTCGCGATACGGGCACGCGTGTTGATTCTAAAAATTGCGTGGAAGGAAACGGTGTTTCTGGCGGAGTTTCCCGATTGAAACGATGCAATAGCCACGGCAACAACAATGCCGCAATGCCAGCTAGGAACGCAGGGAATACAAAGTTCATGATGGCTGAGTCTCACGCCGGCGCAAGTACGCGTGTAAAACAGCATCTAACGGCTCATCGGTCATCACCCGAATGTAGTCGGCGCCTAAACGGCGACAAGTTGATTCAATTGCCTCACAATGCTCATTGAATTTGGTGCGATAGGCACCGGTTAAAAATTCAGGTGCAACCACCACTTTTTCATTAGATTCTAAATCTTTTAGCGCGCTAATTCGTGCCTGATTAGGCTCGACTTCCTCACGATCTAAAGTGTGGAATACAATTAGTTCTTGCCCGGTGTGCGATAAGGGTTGAAGGGCTTGTATCAGTTCTTCTGAATCAGCGTATAAATCCGATACCAACACCACTAGTCCTCGGCCGTTTATACGCTGCGACAGTGCTTTTAACGACGCCACTAAATCGGTGCCCTCACGTGGCGTTGCGGCGTGCAAATGCGCTAACACGCGTTGCAAGGTATCGGGGCTGGTGCTAGGCGGAATTTCTGACACAAGTTCGGTGTTAAACACTGACAATGCAAAGGCATCATGCTGCTTTTTAACCAAATAAGCCAAAGACGCACAAAGATACTGCGCCAAATTCCATTTTGTTATGGGATTGCCAAAATTCATCGATGCACTGGCATCGAGTAAAACCGTTACCTTGGTATTGGTATCACCATGAAAACGTTTGATGTAAGCACGATCGGTTCGCGCGTACACATTCCAATCCACAAAACGTAAATCATCCCCCTCGTTATAGGCTCTGTATTCAGCGAACTCTTGGCTAAACCCAAACTTTGGCGAACGGTGCATTCCTACTAACGCACCATCAACCACTGTGCGCGCAATCAGTTCCAGTGAACCTAATCGTGCCAACACGGCAGGTTGTAAATACGAATCTGTTGCAACGCGTTCTGCCATGATTTATGCAGCAGCTCTTGATTGAACCAGTTGTTGCAGCACATCATCAATCGTTAGACCGTCGGCTTCAGCGTAGTAATTCACCATTACGCGATGACGCAGCACAGGGGCTGCCAGTGCGTCTATGTCTTCTGTGGTTACGTGGTAACGACCTTCCATTAATGCTCTTGCTTTCGCTGCAAGAGTAATAAACAACGCAGCGCGCACCGAGGCACCGAACTTTACGTAACGCTTCACAGCTTCGGGTGCTGCCTCATCACCAGGTCGGGTTCCGCGCACCAGTTGCACCGCATAGCGCCCAACCGCATCCGACACAGGGACTTGTCGAACGAGTTGCTGAAAGGCAAGAATTTGCGCCGCATTGGTGCACGCTTGAACTTCCACTGGCGGCGCATCGGAGGTAAAGCGCTCAACTACTGTGATCTCATCTTCCAGCGGTAAGTAATCCAACATGATGTTGAACAAGAAACGATCTAACTGGGCTTCAGGTAACGGATAGGTTCCTTCCAGCTCTAAAGGGTTTTGGGTTGCTAACACGAAAAAAGGCTTAGCAATGTTGTGCCGCTGGCCACGCACAGTGGCTGAATATTCCTGCATTGCCTCTAATAAGGCCGCTTGTGTTTTCGGTGGTGTTCGATTGATTTCATCGGCAAGCAGCACATTAGTGAATATGGGCCCAGGTACAAAACGCCATTGTCTTTGCCCATGTTCATCATCTTCTATGATGTCGGTACCCGTGATGTCGGTGGGCATCAAATCGGGTGTGAACTGAATGCGGTTAAACTCCAATCCCAAGGCATCAGCCAGCGTTCGAACCAACAAGGTTTTTGCCGTGCCCGGCATGCCAGTAACCAAACAGTGCCCACCCACAAACAACGTGATGAGTAAATGTTCGACAACATGATCTTGCCCCACGATCACTTGTTGAATTTCATGACGAAGCTTTTGGGTTACCTCACGAAATTCACCCACTCTGGCGGCAGCGGCATCGTTCATGGAATGGTGTTCACTCATTGTGTATTTCCAGTGTGCAAATCCAACAACAAGTTCTGTGCTGGACGATAAAACGGAGAAGCTTCCAAGGCAAACAACACCTCGTTTCGGGCGGTTTGGGTATCATCTATTAACATGGCGGCCCGGGCTCTGCCCAGATACGCCTCGGCAGGATTAGTTTCAGAAACGGCCAACAACGCATTAAATTCTCGTAGCGCATTTTTTGCATTCGATTGCTGCAAGTAATGCTCACCCAACAGAGCATGTTCTTCCGGGCTGTATGG
The DNA here is from genome assembly GCA_938035125.1 of uncultured Granulosicoccaceae bacterium. GTDB lineage: Bacteria > Pseudomonadota > Gammaproteobacteria > Granulosicoccales > Granulosicoccaceae > Granulosicoccus. The sequence goes on from CALHNS010000031.1 coordinate 7,531, forward strand.
CATTACCCAGTTCAACGCCTCCATAACTCGCACCGAATCATCGAACCTGTCGGCGGCACGTAATTCTTTAGCAAGCGTTCTTAATATATCGGGATGGTGCCCACCTTGTTCGAACCATTCCCAGCGATTTTCCAATTTAGCATCAGTATTTTCAAGCGCACTGTAGGCGGCATCCAGCACATCGTACCCACTGCCTTCGGCAATGTATTCAGGGTAGCGCTGAATTAAATCTTCACCCAACACTTCGGCGGCTGTCCAATCTTGGTTTTCAATGGCGCGAGCCGCCTCACGGCTCACTAATACATAATCGTCTAGCCCTCGCGCAAGTTCACCGTATCGCACATCGAGAAATTGTAGGAATGTTTCATCCAGTTCGGTTGGACTCATGCCAGTGGCACTTTGAATGGCATCGGCAAGCGCTGTGTTTTTCGCAAAGGATTTAACCAATGAGACTAACGCTTCATGGCCAAAATTTGCCGCAATAAAATCGCACAGTAGCCCAGCTTGAGCATAAGAGACTTGCACTTGACCTTGATACTGAGGGCGAACGAAGCCTAAGTCTAATCGTTCAATGGGCAGTAACTCACCATCGCGAATGGCGGTTAACACTTCAAACGACAACATGCGCTCTTGTAAAGGGCCTGTGTTCCATTCTTCATATACCGACAAACCCTCGCTCATCCAACGAGGTAACAAATGGTTGGTGGCCTCTAAGGTGTAAACATGGGCTATCTCGTGCCACAACGTACTGCCCCAATGAAAGTCTCCAACCGGTCGAGCCTTGGGGCTATCCATTGCCGTTAAGTAGCCGAAGGTAACGCCTAATAAACCGATACCCGGTGTGCTAACGGTGCGCACACCAAAATCATCATGATCATGATACAGCTCAACAATCATAGGCTTTTGAAGTTTAAAGTCGTAACGCTCACTGAACACTTGCATGGCACGTTCTGCCATGTCGAGCACATAGGGTTCTAATGCATCAGCGTCTTCTTCATCCAATCGCACCAACACTCGGCCCAAAGGCTCACCCGATAGGTCGTCGACATCGGCAACGGTGAGCCGCATCGCATCCAGATCATCCAAAAAACGCAAAGTATTGATGGTTTGAACATCGAAGGGATCTAATTCGAACGCTTTAGAAAGGTGATGACGTGCACCGAACACATCGTTAACTCGTAATAAATTTATTCCCAAGTCGCGTTGAGCTATAGCAAGTTCTGGATTCGCTTTCACCGCTGATTGATACAACGCCACCGCTTCTCGGTAACGATATGTGATGATGTACGAACGTGCAGGAATGGAAAACACTTCAGCATAACTGGGATTAATGGCTAAGGCCTTTTTCACCCAAGGCTCAATCGAGCGATGATCAAGCAGATCGGCTGACGCTCGCAACGCATAGATTTCAAGCGGCGGTATGCCGTAAGCGTCGAGTAGCGGCTCAGCGGTGTCTAGAATGCTGCGAGCCCCGGTGGTGTCTTTATTCTCAAGCGTTAGCTTTGCCATTTGAATCAGCGCACCAGGATGCTCTGGCGATTCTCTAAGAATTTGCGCTAGTTCACTTCTTGCCTCACCACTAAACCCTTCTGTTAACGCCTTAGATAGCCCTAAGCGCGCAGGATGATAACTGGAATCGAACAACAAAGCTTCACGAAACAACGCCACAGCATCTTCGATGTTGTGAGTAGATAAAAACAAATAACCCCAACTGGTTTTAACCGCTGGATGGCTGCTACTTTTGTTCGCTTCTCGAAACAAACGATTGGCCAGTCGCACATCTTTTAGCGCAGAAGCTGCTTGGGCACGAACCAGTACATCCTCATGATCGTTCAAGTTTTTATAGCACTGATTGGCTTCATCGTTTTCACCCACATAACTGTGAGCATCGCAACGCTTTAATGCCGAGTCTCTGTTTTCATCATAATAAAACTGAACAGCAAAACTTGCAGGGCTTACGACGAGCACCGCAAGAGCGAACACCAAACGCACAGCCAAGCGTTTAATCATGTTCATTAACTCCCACTACCAATAAGAGCATCAATACGTTTTTGCAGCCTGGCAATATCAATTAAAACCGCTTCAAGTTCTGCATAATATTCTGCTGCAGACAAATCCTGCTTGCGCGCTTTTACTTCGTAAAATGCTTTTTCAAGAACTGTGCGATCGTCGAGCAGCGCCGCAACCGCCGGGTTATTCTTTGCATCTTTCAACGCGCCCAAGGTCGCTAAAGTTACAGAACTTGCATCGCCGCCTTCAAATCTGGCATGTTCAGAAGCTAATAGTTTTTGTTCTTCAAAATAACGAACTGTGAGGTTATTGGCGAAAATAAACGATTCTTCAACACTCAGTAATTCGTTTCTATCCACATCGGCCTCATCCGAGGCTAACGCTTGAGCAAAGTATTCGGTGAAACGAACCGCATTGAGCTCACCGCCACTTTTTGTTGCTGTAATAACCGTGCGACCTGGTTGCGACATCGGCTTCAATAACGCACCACTGGCTGAGGTGGATGCAATGATGACTTGCTGAGGCACATCAAGCGGTGCTAAAGCTGCCACCAAATCTTGTGTGGTTATATCAGGGCCACGTAAATTAAAATTCCAACCCTCTCGACTTACGTTGCCGTGCCCCATCATCACCAACACAAACGTATCGATGGCTTCATCGGTGCCACTAAGGGTTTGAATTTCTTGTACTAGCGTTTCGAACGTGTTTAGTACCGTTTGCCGGTTTGCCTCAGCGCCTTGTAGGTGCACCACATGATCTGGGGTTGATGTGATGGTTTGTAACGCACTAACGACAACTTGAGTTTGTTCATCAAACGCTTGGCTGTATTCGACGTTACCACCCAAACCAGCAATGACAATAGCCCGAGTGGCAGCGGATGCATTCGAAGACAAAACACTGAAGAAAATCGCTGCGCTAATGATATGCAGCAATGCACGCGTTGAAATACGTGTATTCATAAGCGTTTCCAACGCAGGCGTAGCAACCATTCAAACAACTTGCCTAAAATCAATAATAAAAACAAAACCGGCATATTCCACAATGGCAATTCGTTTTGCAGGGTTAATGCGTTGTTTTTAGCTAAAAGTGCACTAGGCAATTGATTCATTGCCGATAGCAGGCGAAAACTTCCACCGCTTTCATCCGCAATACGTTGCAACACACCACTTTGCAATTCGGGGGAGAAATACTCAGCCGTATTGTTTTCCACCATCCACCAAGTTTCAGCTCGCGCTTGATCTTGATGCACATTCACTTCCAGCGCATCCTCAGCGTCTTGCAATTCAATACTGATGGCGTGTGGGCCAACGCTTTCGTAATCGACATTGACTAGAAAACGACCTGGGAAATTGATGTCGGGCACCAAACTGACATCACGGCGTGCACCGTCAGGCGTTGTGAGCACAGCCACGATATCACTGGCTTGATAAGCGGTAAAATCTTGAGCCAATGCCACCACATCAACCGCTGCCGCTTTACGATCACGTTGCACTGCAGGGCCTGCATCGATTGAAAGCCTTGTGGTTACATTTGCGGTAAGTTCTGCGGTGAGGTTTTGCCAAAACGTTTCATGACGTTGATCTTCTGATGGCAATGACATTTGCCAACGCCAAGTGCCGCTGGTGGCCAACACATAACTACGGCCCTTGCCATAGCGGTGCCAAACCAATACAGGCTCTTTCGATTGGGCGGTTTGCATCATGACTTGCGCACCGGCTTTTGGTTTACCCAACCGTTGGATATCGGCAAGCTCTGGCAAACTTGCCCAAGCATCGTCTTCACGGCCTAACCCTTCGGTACTGCCCTCTCCATCAAAACGCGGCGCATCGGCAGGCGATGGAAGCTTTAACCACTCCGCCCGTTTCCCAAAATCAGTTAATTCAACCTGAACCCGCTCGCGTTGGAAAGTGTCATTGAGGCTGCCAGAATCAGTTTCAAGCTGCACCGGCAGGGCCGCTTGAACGGCTGAGCGGCCCCAGCCGCCATCACTTAGGCCCGACGTGCCGCCCAACATCAGTAAGGCGCCACCACGTTCTGCAACAAAATCACGCACATTGGCTTGTTGCTCGACCGATAATTCAGCGGCCTCTAAACTGCCAATTATGATGGCATCGTAGCCAAATAAATTTTCGCGAGTTAATGGAAATCCATTTTCTAATTCACGAGAACTACTAACGCCTTGTCGATAAAACTTATTAGGAGAGGTTCTTAATAAGCTGACAATATCGATCGAAGCATCGTTTGCAACGGCACGACGTAAGAATTTATATTCCCATCGAGGCTCGCCCTCGACGTACAAAATTCGCTTAGGCGCGTGATTAACGTTCATCACCCGCTGCACAACGTTATTCACTGAGTTCTTATCATCAGCGTCTGGCAGCACTTCAAACTGCAGCGATTGCACGCCCTCATCACCCGATGGAAAACTGAATTCGTGCGTTGTTTCTGATGCACCACTTTGTAGCGCAACCGTGCTGGCATAACGTAAGGCGTTGCCTTGCTTAACACGAAGCCGAACGTTTGTGGCATCACCTGGGTGCTTTATGCGCGCTCGGGCGGTAACGGTTGTGTTTGGCGGAAAATGTGTGGGTAGGAAGACATCAGCAAGCTCAAAATCGCCTGCCACTTGCTTAGGGCCCACACCGACGGTATGCACAGGAACTTCTGCTTGGCGTAACCGATTCCACCATTCAACATCCATGGTTTCTGCGTTATTGCCTCCGTCGGACAACAGAACGACCGCAGCAAGCTCATCTGCAGAAGATTGATCTAGCAATTCGCGCAAGCCACCAGCAAGATCGGTTCTTGCCCCAGCAAGCGTCAATGTTTCGTTATCGATTGCAGGTTTTAGTTGATCACCCAATGTGTACAGCCGGGTCTCAAATGTATTTTCTAACTCACTACGCACGTCATCGAACGCAGCTTGCGCAGCATCAAAACGTGAATTACTGGAATCGTTCGACGCAGGAAAACCCATACTGTTGGAAGAATCGATAACGACGGCAACCACGTTGTCATCACGACGCACCTCGTCAACCAGCAAAACAGGTCGCAGTAGCATCAGCAGGACCAACGCTAACAGCACGGATTGAATGATACCGACGGTGATTCGACGGCCTTTGGAGACGGGCAAACGCAACAAAGCGGCGCTTACACACAACAACCCTAGCAATAAAGCCAGCCCGATTAACCACCACGGCCACGCTGTTGAGAACGACACACGAGCGCCTTCCCATGTGGACAGCGGATAGTTGAACAAAAAGTCAAACATGCGTTTGAGCGGCCCGATTTATTGAAAAAACGATAGAGCAATACCTTAGTTATATACGATCACATCACATTAAGAAGGTTTCAAAACCTAAAGAGCCAATTTTTGCCACAAATTAACAACCACTTTGTTACTAGTGCAGGTGCGAAAAATGGCTATCTCTAGGAGATTTGCCGGTTGTTAGGGTTAACAATGTTCAGCAGAATCACAAATCTTTACTCCGCCTATACTTACGAATGTTAACCTTGATGCACTAAACCGACGAACGTTGTTGTTCGCCGTCCAATTTCGGAGCCAGGAGAAATCAATGTACCGGCACCCAACCGCCAGAAAAGCTGCCTGTATCGCAGCGCTTACCTCAGTCACCGGGCTGGCTAATGCAGGGGGTTTCTCCCTGATCGAACACGGAGCTTCTGGCTTAGGCAACGCCTATGCGGGCAATGCCGCAGTCGCAGCTGATGCCTCCACCTTGTATTTTAACCCCGCTGGTATGGTGCATCTTGCTGATCGCCAACTCTTAGTGGGCGCACACCTTATTAGCACCAGCACGTCTATTAGCAATGAAGGCTCAACGTTAAACACAGCACTGGGTGGCACCCCTGTTGTGGGTGGCAACGTAGGCACTAACGATGGAATTACACCCATCCCAAACATCTATTTTGTTGCCCCATTGGGTGACAACTTAGCTTACGGCATCTCACTGGATGTACCGTTTGGTAGTGGTTCAGATTACGGTGACGAATGGTTTGGTCGGTACACCGCCACAGAATCTTCGTTAAGCATTATTGAAATCAATCCATCGATTGCTTACCGAGTATCCGATTTATTCCAAGTAGGCGCAGGGGTCAGTTTGCAACGTGCATCGGCAACGCTTGCTAATGCGGTTGACAGTGGCGCGGTGTGTTTCTCATTCGCAGCTGCCAGCCCGTCGGTAGCGGCAGCTGAAGCAAACTGCAACAATGCTGGTCTAGTTCCTGGTAATCAAGCCACCGATTCATTAGCGTCCATCGAAGGCGAATCAACGAGCTTTGGTTTCAACCTTGGCGCTATGTTTACACCTACTGAAAACACTCGCCTAGGCATTGCGTATCGCCACAGCGTAGAGCACACCTTAGAAGGTACGGGCACGTTCACCAACAGCGAACCATTCCAAGCATTACTAGATTCAGTCGGCACTGATTTATTTCGTTCAGGCCCCGGTCAAACCGAAATTACAACCCCTGCAACCGTTGCCTTATCTGTTGCGCACAGGCTTCCCAATTTCAACCGATTAGAATTATTAGCCGATGCCACTTGGTCACAGTGGACAGTATTTGATGAATTATTAATTGAATTCGATAGTGCGCAGCCTGATGTGTTGCAAGTGCAAGACTGGCGTGATGTTTGGCGAGTCTCGGCAGGACTTAACTTTCAATACTCACAGAAGCTTACCCTTCGTGCAGGCTTGGCCTTTGATCAATCTCCTATTCCAGGCCCTACTCGACGCACACCTCGCATACCAGGTAACGATAGAACTTGGTACTCAGTGGGCCTTGGCTATCAGCATTCCAAAGCGTTGTCCTTCGACGTTGGTTTTACACACATTGCCATTGATGAAACCCCCATTGACAATAGCTTCCCAGAATCTGGCCCATCGGCGGTATTCTTTCGCGGCTTAATTGATTCAGACGCAAACATTCTAAGCGCTCAGTTGAACTGGAAATTCTGAGGACCTAACTATGAATATTAAAAAATTACTGATAGCTCTTCCAACGGTTCTCGCACTGCAAGCTTGTTCTGACGACAGTGATCATGACTTCCAACCGGGTATCGATTCACAAGCGGCCGCCGTGTTTACCAACACTGCCTCTGCCCCTCCGTTCGATCCAACTGGCAGCCCACCGGTATTACCGTTCCCCACCACGTTGTTCCTTAACGGAACTACCGATGGCACGATTGCTATACCCGTGGCTGATCCTGACAACATCGCCGACCCGCAAGTGGCTTTGAATCAGATGGATGGTTTCTCAACCATTAGCCCCATCTCTACACCGATGGTTCGTGCACTCGACCCAAGTTCTATCGAAGTGGGTTCCAGTGTGGTGGTGCTTGAAGTTATCGCACTGGCAGGCGTAGGTTTTGCCCCAGTCAGTGTGCTCAATAACCTTGGCCCTGATCAAATTCGGGCGTTCAGCACTGAAAACAGCTTGATAATTCAGCCACTTGAGCCGTTAAGGCCTAATGCTACTTACTTGGTGCTAATTACTGATGATTTAACCGATCTATCAGGAACGCCATTAGCTCGAAGCAGAACCTACAACTTATTGGCAGGCGATGTTGACCTTACGGCGTCGGTGGCACAAGGGCAATTACAACAGCTTATTCGTGCGCACCTATCCGTTGGCGAAAGCGAAAACGTTGATCCAGACAAAGTGGTACTGAGCTGGACGTTCAATACGCAAAGCATTCGCGAGCCGTTGCAAGCGGTGAAAAACGCATCCACCCCGCGCGATTTCGTTGTAGCACCATCAGGCGCTACCACCAGCTCGTTTTTTGACAGCGCCACAGGCCATGCCGATGTGTGGACCGGTGCGTTGGATGTGCCCTACTATCAAACTGCCGGTAGCGCGGAAAACCCAGGCGCTGCGTTGAATAATTTCTGGAGAACACCTTCTGGTGGGTTTATCACTCGCAACAATGCGATGCCTGCAGAAACCAGTGTTCAAAACATTCCCGTACTCATCACCGTTCCCAATGAAAATGCTGCAAGCGGCGGCGTGATGCCTGAAGCGGGCTGGCCTGTGGTGATTTTTCAACACGGCATTAATCAAAATCGATCCGACTTAATTGCTGTGGCCGACGCTTTGGCTGATGTTGGCATCGCAGCGGTTGCGATCGACATGCCCATGCACGGGCTGCCCGACAGTAATGCGCTAAGTGCTTCTCAGTCGCAATTCCCTAATGACAATGAACGGCACTTTAATATCGATGTAGCCAACAATGACGATCTAACCGATCAAAACCCAGATGGCCGGGTTGATTCTTCCGGTACGCACTTTTATCAACTGGGTAACTTACCCAATTCACGAGATAACCTACGCCAAGCTGTTGCAGACTTATTCACACTCAGCGATAGCTTGGGTGGTGTGCGAGCCGCTGTTGATAGCGCACCCGCCATTGCTTTCGATGTATCGAGAAAAGGTTATGTAGGCCACTCATTGGGCGGCATAGTCGGTTCCGTGTTTCTCTCCTACGACGACAGCATAAGCTCTGCCACCTTGGCAATGCCAGGCAGTGGCATATCTCAATTGTTGGCAGGTTCAACGAACTTCGGACCGGTTATAACGGGCGGCTTAGCCTCGGTTGGCATTGAACAAGGCTCTGCCTTGTTTGATCTATTCCTGTTGGTTGCTCAAACCTTAATTGATTCAGGCGATCCAGCGAACCACATGTCATTCCTTGCCGATCTAGGCACACCGGTTCATATGATTGAAGTAATTGGGGATAGAACCATACCTAATTCGGTTCCTAACCCCATTGCTCCGTTATCAGGCACCGAACCTATGGCCGATTTACTGGGGTTAGAGCCTACAACCACCTCTATCAGTGGCGGTGCGTTGGTTCGATTCAGTGGGGGTAATCATGGTTCTATTTTGCTTGGAACCGGTGATGATGCAGCCACTGCAGAGATGCAATCTCAAATGGCCATATTCGCCCAAAGCGGTGGAACCAACCTCACCATTTCAAATTCATCGGTCATAGCCGATGGCATCGGAGGCCAGTAAACATGATTAATCTATCTATTGCGAGTTCTTGGCGTGCGGCGCTAGTTGCGGTGGTCACCGCCGCTACGCTGGTTGTTGCAAGCCCTGCTTTTGCTAAGAAAATTGGTGCAGCGACAGTGCCCGATACGATGAGCATCGGCTCAGAAGACGTGCCGCTACTCGGTGGCGGCCTAAGAACGCGAGCGGTATTTAAGTTGTACGCCGCGGCGCTGTATTCTAATGAATCGGGCGATGGTAAAGCGGTTGCGGATGCCGATGCACCTATGGCAATTCACCTGCACATCTTGTCAAAGCTTATAAACAAGAAAAAAATGGTGGCTGCACTTAAAACCGGCTTTAAAAATTCAACCGGCGGTAAAACCTCGGCCATTCAAGGCGGCATTGATCAGATGATTGAAGCCATGAACGCCAACCCTTTAAAACGGGGCGTTGCGTACACTTTAACTTACGAACCTGGCGTTGGAACCACTATGACTCGCAACGGCGCTGACCCTGTGCTTATTGAAGGGCTTGCGTTTAAACAAGCGCTATTTGGCATTTGGTTAGGTGATAAGCCTGCACAAGCCAGCTTGAAAACTCGCATGTTGGCTAAATAAACCCACGCTTTGGATTGGTAGTTTAAATCCAATTACAGCTGTTAAAAAAAGAGCGCCGCACGAATTATCGTGCGGCGCTCTTTTTGGTTCGGTTAACCTAAAAAAGTAAGTTAACGAATACTAGGTAACCTTACTTAGCAGCAGCTTCTGCTAGTGGGTTTTCAATGTACGACCCCAGATGATCCTTGGTGGTACCTGCATGCAGCTGCTCATTCGGAAAATCATCTACCATAACAACCGCGTGCGTTGCTTTGGCGGCCACCGCCACAAGCGTAACCTCTTCAGCGGTAATAATGCCTTCACCCGCCAGGCTTTGTAACCAAGCTTCGTAGGTGACCCCATAGGGCTGCTTCTTGCGAGAATCTTTAATCTTTCGCTCGGCATCGGCTGCGGCCATGACACAATCTAAAGCGTATTCAATAGCGCCAGTGGCATCGCCAGGGTCACGTGTGATATACAACCCTTCGGTTAAGCGATCACGCGCTTCGGAAGGCTGCATAAGCACTCTTGCACAAGCCTGAGTTAACTTATCGTTTGGCGTGCGGTATCGACGCCCTAATGGGAATACGATGCCGCGTAAAATCAAGCCAATCGGTGTTGACGGGAAGTTACGTAAAATTTGATCTAACGCCACTTGCGTTTGGAACAAGCAGTAACGCACCGACCATTCCATAAGCTCTTGGTCTTCCTTCGGCGCACCCGTATCTTCAAAGCGTTTTAATACCGCTGATGCCATGTACATATGAATCAAGCCATCGGCAAACCGACCAGAAAGCATTTCTTTACGCTTTAAGCCACCGCCAAGGAACAACATGGCAAAGTCAGCTAGAAACGAATAAGCCGCACTCATTCTAGTTAACCGTCGATAGTACTTCGCGTTAGGCCCTGAAATGGGTGCTTTAACTAGTCGCCCTTTGGTTAAACCGTGCAACACAGAACGTGCACCGTTTTGTATGGCATAGCCAATATGACCGCGTAAGGCTTCATCAAAATTCTCCAACGCTTCCTGCCGGTTCGGCAATGACGCACTTTGAATTTCCTTTATCAACCAAGGGTGGCAACGCAAAGCGCCTTGACCAAACACGATCATGCTACGCGTTAATATATTCGCACCCTCTACCGTGATCCCAACAGGGATACCCTGATAAGCACGACCAAGGAAGTTACTGGGCCCAAGACAAATGCCTTTTCCGCCGATAATGTCCATACCATCGTTAACAACGGTGCGCATGCTCTCGGTATTGAAGTGTTTCAAAATGGCAGACACAACAGAGGGCTTTTCACCATTATCTAACGCTGCGCACGTTAACCTGCGCCCTGCATCCATGGTGTACGTTAAGCCAGCGGTTCGCCCCAGAACTTCTTCAATGCCTTCAAAACGCCCGATAGGCAGGTTGAACTGGCGACGCACTCGTGAATAACCACCCACGAAACGCGAACAGGCTTTGCCTGCAGCCACACCCGATGATGGCAAAGAAATTCCACGACCAACGGATAAGGATTCCATCAGCATACGCCAGCCTTGCCCAAGCATCTCTTCACCACCAATGATCCATTCCATTGGAATGAACACATCGTTACCGCTGTTGGGGCCATTCATAAAGGCTTGGTTTAACGGCATATGACGACGGCCAATGTTTACACCTTCGGTGTCGGTTGGGATGAGCGCACACGTAATGCCTAAGTCTTCTACATCACCCATCAAACCATCAGGGTCATAAGCTTTGAACGCCAAACCGAGTAAGGTGGCGATGGGGCCAAGCGTGATGTAACGCTTTTCCCATGTAACGCGTAAACCCAGCACTTCTTTGCCGTTGTGCTGACCTTTGCACACGATGCCGTAATCAGGCATGGCGCCCGCATCAGAACCTGCGCTAGGGCCTGTTAGAGCAAAGCAAGGAATCTCATCACCTTTGGCTAAACGCGGCAAGTAATAGTTTTTTTGTTCATCAGTGCCGTAGTGCAGCAGTAGCTCACCTGGGCCTAAAGAATTGGGCACCATGACACATACCCCGCCTGAGACGCTGCGCGCAGACAGTTTGGTAACCACCTCAGAGTGCGCCATGGCAGAAAAGCCTAAGCCGCCGTATTCTTTGGGAATCACCATACCCAAAAATAAATGCTTTTTGATGTGATCCCAAGCAGGCTTGGGTAGGTTGTTGTGTTCGTAGGTGATTTCCCAATCGTTCATCATGGCGCACAGCTCTTCAACAGGGCCATCGCAAAACGCTTGTTCTTCTTCGCTGAGTTTTGCTTCAGGGTAATCCAGTAACTCTTTCCAATTCGGGTTACCTTGGAAGAGCTCGGCATCCCACCAAACGGTGCCTGCTTCTATCGCTTCACGCTCGGTATTCGACATGGGTGGTAACACCTTTCGAACGTAATTGAGCATGGGGGAGCTGACCAATTTCATGCGCAAATCTCGCACATTGAAAATGACCGCAGCTGCGATAAAAAGCAGCACCAGCAGTACCGCAAAAAAGCCGCCCAGATAACCGAACATCATGGCGCCTAATAATATGATGGCACCCACCACGGTGGATACGATCAAGCTGGGTGAAAAAGTGGCCAGAGCAAACGTAACCCCTGCCAGTACCAATAACCAAAAAACGAATCCCATCGAGACATCCTATAGTGTTGTAACGTGCCGTACCGTGAGAGTACGTAGCGCGAAAGCGTCAGTTGATGCGGGTAATTCACGCAATCGATGCACCATTTCGCACCGATAAGCCCCATGAAAATACCCAACTCCACCACAGTTTAAGGCAGTAACAGCTGCAAGCGGTTCCTTATTACAAACGAATGGCATCAATACTTAGAAATTGAGGCAACAATGTGCCGCGCCAAGCCACTGGCACCGGTTCGGATTCAGCTATAGTCTATGGCTCACCACTCATTTTGTTCTGTGCAGGAGTTGCCATGTCATCCATGGAAGAAGCCTATGTTTCGATATTAAAAGGTATAGGCGAAGACTTAGAGCGCGATGGCTTAGTCGATACGCCTAAACGCGCGGCCAAAGCCATGGCGTTTCTTACCCACGGCTACCAGCAAACACTGGAAGAGGTGTTAAATGGGGCGGTTTTTGAAAGCGACAGCGAAGAGATGGTGATTGTTCGGGATATCGAACTGTATTCCATGTGCGAGCACCATGTGCTTCCCTTCATTGGCAAAGCTCACGTTGCGTACCTACCCACTGGGAAGGTTATTGGATTATCTAAAATTGCGCGCATCGTTGATATGTACGCCAGACGGCTACAAATTCAGGAAAACCTTACCCAACAAATTGCCCAAGCCATCAGTGACGTTACCGGTGGGCTGGGGGTTGGCGTTGTGATCGAGGCGCAACACATGTGCATGATGATGCGAGGCGTGCAGAAACAGAATTCCATGATGACTACATCAGCCATGCAAGGCACTTTTCGCTCAGACATCAATACTCGAAATGAATTTTTGCAGCTGATTCGCGGTTAATAGCCCTTTTGCACTGAGATTACTAAGGGTTTAAGGCAAAGCGAATAAAACATGGGGCAGCTTTGCTACTTCAGAACCTCTTCTTTAGCTTCTTGTTGCATGGACCACAGCTTGGCGTACAAACCCTCATCAGCTAATAGGCTGTGGTGATTGCCGCGTTCCACAATCTGCCCATCTTCCAGCACAAGAATTTGATCGGCATCCACAATCGTGGACAGCCGATGCGCGATAACCAGTGAAGTGGCACGCTCGGCTGCTGCGTTCAGTCCATCCAGTATGGCTTTTTCAGTTTGCGTATCCAAGCTTGACGTCGCTTCATCAAACACGATAATAGGCGGCGCTTTTAACATGACGCGAGCGATTGCCACCCGTTGCTTCTCGCCACCGGAGAGTTTTAATCCGCGCTCGCCCACAATGGTGTCATAGCCTTCTGGTAGTTGAGCAATGAAGTGATCAAGATTTGCAGCGCGCGCAGCCTCTTCCATATCATCGGTATTGGCCTCGTTGTTGGCATACAGTAAGTTGTATTGCAACGACTCATTGAACATTACCGTATCTTGTGGCACCACGCCTAGCTGAGAGCGAAGGCTTGCTTGCGTGCAGTTTCTAACGTCCACACCGTCTACTTGAATGCTGCCACTGTCCACATCATAAAAACGAAACAATAACCGTGACAAGGTGGATTTACCCGACCCAGAAGGCCCTACGACCGCAACTTTTTCACCTGGCTTAACGGTAAAACTAACCCCTTTCAAGATGGGCCGTTCAGGTAAATAAGCAAAGTGCACATCGTTAAATTCAATGCCTGCCTGTTGAATGACTAACGGCTGAGCATCGGGTTTATCTTGTATTTCAGGTGTTTTTTCCAATAGCTTAATGATGAGATCCATATCGGCCAGTGCGTATTGCAAACCGCGATACACCACACCCAAGGCATTCAATGGCACAAACAGCTGTAGCATTAACGCATTGATAAGCACGATGTCGCCAAGCGTTATGGTATCGGTAGTGACCTCTTTCGCTGCAATCATCATGATAATGGTAACGCCGATGGTAACGATGGCCGTTTGTCCAAAGTTCAAGGTAGACATGGTGACTTGGCTTTTCACACCTGCATCAGACCAATCACTTAAATAACCCTCGTAAGCTTTTTGTTCTAAAGGCTCATTATTAAAATACTTCACTGTTTCGTAGTTTAATAAACTGTCCACCGCACGCCCATTAGCTTGGCTTTCTAGGCGATTCATTTCGTGGCGAAATTGCATTCGCCAACCAGAAAATAACAAGGTGAATGCGACATACACCGCCACGGTGACGCCAACCACAATGGTGTACTGAACGCCATAACCTCCAAACAAAATCACCGCCACCAATAAAAATTCTGCAATCGTAGGCACGATGTTAAAGACCAATAAATTCACAATAGAACTTAACGAATTGGTTCCGCGGCTTAAGTCACTGGAAATACTGCCCGTGCGCCGCTCTAAGTGATAAGCCAACGACAAGTGATGCAACTTGGCTAGCACACTGGTAGATAAACGGTGCATAGCACGGTAGCGCACCCTAGCAAATAAGGAATCTCGCAACTCCTTAAAGGCAGCGCTGGCAATACGCAGCGCACCGTAAGCGGCCACAAAACCAATCGCGACAGTTAGAATTTTTTGTTCATTGGTGTCAGCATCAAGGGTGTTAATGATTTCTTTCAACACCAATGGCACAGCAACCGTTGCCAACTTGGCCAACAATAAAAACCCTAAGGCAATTAATACACGCCCACGGTATTCCCATAAGTATGTACTGAGTTTTCTTAGGTTTTGTAAGTCACGGCGATTGCTGTGTGGGGCTTCTAACCTACGGTACATGTCGTTGCTCAGTTTCGGGACAGCCCAATGGTGTTGAACTGGCAGGTGACAACACAAAATTCAGCGCTTGCTCAACCAAAGTAATGGCATCGGTTGCTTTCGATGCGTTTTCACTTAAATGACGACGCCACAACCGAGCGCCCGGTACACCTTGATATAACGCAACCACATGCCGGCTCATGGCATTGATACGAACACCCGACTCGTATTGGTTTTGCATGTAGCGAGCGTAATCACGAGCAATGCCTGCCAAGGTGTTTACCGTATCTTGATGGCTGGGCCGCTCAAACGGGGTGTTATAAATTTTCTCATCGGCGTGCAGTAACACCGCTGGGTTGTAATACGCCTCTCGCCCTATCATCACGCCATCGGCTTTTTCTAAGTGTTCAAGTGTTTCATCCAGCGTTTTTATACCGCCGTTGATATCTATTCTTAAGCTTGGAAATTCTTGTTTTAAGCGATAGACATACTCATATCGAAGCGGTGGGATGGATCGATTCTCTCTGGGGCTTAAGCCATCCAGCCACGCTTTTCGGGCATGAACGATAAAGTGCGTGCAGCCTTTCGAGGCAACGGTATCCACAAACCCTTTTAATGCATCGTAGCTGTCGTCACGATCGATGCCTAAGCGGCATTTCACGGTAACGGGTATAGATACCGAGGCTTGCATGGCTTGAACGCATTCCCCCACCAGTTCAGGCTCTGCCATCAGGCAAGCGCCAAAACGGCCCGACTTTACCCGATCGCTGGGGCAACCCACGTTCATATTGATGGCGTCGTAATTCCAGGCCTCGCCCACACTGGCACTTTCTGCCATGGCCACAGGATCTGACCCACCTAATTGCAACACCACGGGGTTATCGCCTGCGTCTTTACCCAGTAGGTACTCTTTGTCGCCATTTAACACAGCGCCCGTGGTGAGCATTTCAGTGTACAAAACAGCGCACCGACTCAGCCGCCGCGCCAGATAACGATAATGGCGATCAGTCAGCTCCATCATGGGGGCTATGGATAATCGATTGGCGGTGTCGCGCATCGTTGTATTGTACGCCCACCAATGCGGTAGTATCGGCACAGGCCTCTTGTTTGAGGTCTGTATTGCGGGGCAATCGGGAATAGCCTGCCTCAGATCATTTTCAGTCGTAATTTTTGTGAGGACAGAACCAACATGAAAACTCAAGCAGCCGTGGCGTTCGGCGCCGGCAAGCCCCTAGAAATTGTGGAAGTGGATCTGGATGGGCCGAAGCCTGGTGAAGTGTTGGTGGAATTAAAAGCCACCGGAATCTGCCATACCGACGAGTTCACGCTTTCCGGCGCTGACCCAGAAGGTGCGTTCCCAACCATTCTGGGCCATGAAGGCGCAGGCATTGTGTTGGAGGTGGGCGAAGGGGTAACAAGCGTTGAACCTGGCGACCATGTCATTCCGTTATATACGCCTGAATGCCGTGAATGCGATTATTGCCTTCACCCCAAAACAAATTTGTGCCAAGCCGTGCGTGCCACTCAAGGCCAAGGCCTAATGCCCGATGGCACATCACGATTCTCTTATAAGGGCGAACGCCTGCTGCATTACATGGGCTGTTCAACCTTTGCTAATCACACCGTGCTGCCAGAAATAGCGCTTGCTAAAGTTCGAAAAGATGCACCGTTCGATAAAATTTGTTACATCGGCTGCGGTGTTACCACAGGCGTAGGTGCGGTTATGTTCACCGCCAAAGCTGAACCCAATTGTGTGGGTGTGGTGTTCGGTTTGGGTGGCATCGGCTTAAACGTTATTCAAGGCTTAAAGCTGGTTGGTGCAAAACAAATCGTGGGTGTGGATTTAAACCCATCAAAAGCAGCGGTTGGAAAACAATTTGGCATGACAGACTTTGTCAATCCAGCTGATCATGGTGATCAATTGGTTGATCACTTGGTGGAATTAACCGGTGGCGGCGCTGATTACTCATTTGAATGCATTGGTAACACTGACGTTATGCGTGCCGCACTTGAGTGCTGTCATAAAGGCTGGGGTGAAAGCATCATCATTGGTGTTGCTGCCGCGGGTAAAGAAATCTCTACTCGGCCTTTTCAATTGGTTACGGGTCGCTCATGGCGCGGTACCGCTTTCGGTGGTGCACGCGGCCGAACCGATGTGCCAAAAATTGTCGATATGTACATGGAAGGCCGAATTGATATCGACAGTTTAATTACCCACAAACTAAAACTTGAAGACATCAACGAAGGCTTTGAATTAATGCACGCCGGTGAAAGCATTCGAAGCGTGGTGGAGTACTAAACCCATGCCATTAAACACAGAATCCAGCTGGGCTGTTGCCGGGGGCACGTTATCGGTGCACACGCACGATAGCAGCAGCGTGGGCGGCGAAATGCGCTTTGGCGTGTTCACCCCACCACAAGCAGCTAATGGCCCCGTGCCTGTGCTTTGGTATTTATCAGGGTTAACGTGTTCGTGGGCGAATGTGATGGAAAAATCCGGCATTCAACACGCCGCAGCTAAACACGGGCTGATGATCGTAGCGCCTGACACAAGCCCTCGTGGTGACAACGTAGCCGATGATGAAGCCTACGACTTAGGCCAAGGAGCAGGCTTTTATTTAACCGCCACTGAAAAGCCTTGGTCACCTCACTTTGCCATGGATAAATACGTGCGCGATGAATTGCCTGACCTTATCGGCGCAAAATTTAAGGCTGATTTATCTCGTCAAGGCATCACAGGTCATTCTATGGGCGGCCACGGTGCGCTTACGCTGCATTTAAAAAACCCTAAACAATATCAATCGGTGTCCGCTTTTTCTCCCATTGCTTGCCCATCGGATGTGCCTTGGGGCCAAAAAGCATTTAAAGCCTATTTAGGTGCTGATGAAAGCACGTGGGCAAACTATGATGCAGCAAAACTAGTGGCAGCAAACCCAAGTGATGCAACCCTTTTAATTGACACTGGCGATGCCGATCAATTTTTAGATGAGCACCTAACACCGCAAGCGTTTATTGATGCGTGTAAAGCCGCTGGGCAAAACATCAATTACCGAATGCAACCCGGTTACGATCATTCTTATTACTTTGTTTCAAGCTTTATTGATGATCATGTAGCGCATCATGCAGCTGTATTAAACGCTATTTGAATGAGTTTTACACTCTCCAACGAAGAGGCTCTCACCGCTCTTTACCCAGAACCATCGAAAAAAGCGCAACACAAACGTATCCCTGAACTCACAGAAAAGTTAGCGCGCAAAGTGGCAGAATCGTCGCTGTGTGTGATTGCATCGATGGGCAATAATTCAGTGGATTGCTCACCGCGCGGGGATGCTCCAGGGCAACTCGTTAAAGTATTGGATGCTAAAACGATTGCCATACCCGATAGACCCGGCAGTCATCGTTTGGATACAGCAAAAAATATTATTAATAACGGCAAAGTGTCGTTATGGTTTTTATCCACCGATTGGGCAGAATCAGTAAGGGTTAGTGGGGACGCACACATCAGTGTCGACCCCACCTTGCTCAATCAATTTATATTGAATGATGTACTGCCGGTTACCGTTATGGTGGTTACCATAAACGAGGTAGCCACCCATAACGACAGAGCCGTTAAACAAAGCGGGCTACTTTAGCTTTCTGTAGCACCGCCTGCCTCTTTCCACCCATCAAAGCCACCAATGTTTTTCACCGATTGGTAACCCATGTCTTGCAATGTTTTCCCTGCCAATGCCGCTTGGCCACCAACAGCACAAACAACATAAACATCGGCATCTTTTTTCATCGCAGCGTTGTGCAGCGGTGAAGCATCATCAGCCATAAATTCCAACATACCGCGAGGAATTCGTTGCGCGCCAGCGATGGTGCCCGTTTCCGCTAGTGCAGATGAATCACGTACATCAACAAATACCGCGTTGCTGGCACCGTGTGCAGCAACGGCCTCTTCTGAACTGATGCGCGTAACGGTTGCGTTAGCTTCATCTAAATAGTCTTTTGATGTTTTCATGATGGTATGAACTCCTTAATGTTGTTTAAATACTGACTTTATAAAATTAGTGTCGAAGGTAATAGAGCGCTGTTTTTTTCATTAAGCATTCAAGGTGCTTTCTGCCAGATTGACCCAGTAACTGCAACCATAGGGAATGATGTCATCATTGAAATCATATTCTGGGTGATGCAACCCGGCTGAATCTCCTTGGCCGATAAATATAAAAGCACCAGGGCGAGCTTCAAGCATGTAGGAAAAATCTTCTGCGCCCATCATCGGTGTGGCATCACGATTCACGTGCTCTTCGCTAACAATACCCGCTGCAACATTGGCAGCCGATTCAGATTCAGCCTCATGGTTTACCGTTACCGGATAACCCAACTCATAGCCTACCTCTATGGTGGCACCAAAGGCTGCACTGATATGTTCTGCCAGCTCTTTTATACGAATTTCAGCCAACTTTCGCATTTCAGGGCTGAAAGTTCTTACCGTGCCGCCTAACATGGCGGTTTGCGGAATCACGTTATCGGTATCACCCAAATGAATTTGGGTTACTGAAATAACCATGCTGTCCAACGGTGCCGCATTGCGCGATACGATGGTTTGTATGGCTTGCACTAAATTCACGGTAACCATAGCAGGGTCAATACAGCCATGAGGTTTCGCCGCATGACCGCCTTTGCCGGTAATGTTTATGGTGAACGTATCCGCTGCCGCCATCATCGGCCCAGGCCTTATGGCAAAGGTACCCACATCCAGTCCTGGCATGTTATGCATGCCATAGACTTGCTGAATACCAAAGCGATCCATCATGCCATCGTCCACCATGGCTTTACCACCAGCACCCCCTTCTTCAGCCGGTTGAAAAATAACCGCCACTTTGCCTTTGAATTGGCGGGTCTCAGCTAGATAACGAGCGGCTCCAAGTAACATGGCTGTGTGCCCATCGTGCCCGCAGGCGTGCATTTTTCCATCGACAGTGGATTTATAGGGCAAGTTGCGAATCTCTTGAATGGGCAAGGCGTCCATGTCGGCTCGTAAACCAACCACTTTGTCATCCCCGCCTTCAAGTGATCCGTTGATAATGCCCACCACACCGGTTTTACCGATTCCGGTAACCACCTCGTCTACACCAAATTCTTTTAACCGCGCGGTAACAAAAGCGGCCGTTTCATGCACGTCATACTGCAATTCAGGGTTTTGATGCAGTGTGCGTCGCCATTCACTGATATCGTCGTGCCAGTCGGCAAAGCGGTTGATGATCGGCATGGGGTATCCTCGTATTCCTTGAGGTAGAAGTTTACACAAGTAGAGAACACTGTATGCCCCCATCCCTTCCAGAGCTGGCTTTTGACAACCGTTTTGCGCAGCTGCCAGAGGCTTTGTACATTCGCCACCAACCCGCCCCCGTATCAGCGCCAGAACTGATGGCTTTCAATGCCCCCCTCGGGCACCAGTTAGGCTTAGATCGAGAGTTGTTGGGCGATGATGTGCTTAAAACTTGGCTTTCAGGCAATGCCCTAGCTAAGGGAAGTGAACCATTAGCTGCCGCCTACGCAGGTCATCAATTTGGGCAATGGTCGGGCACCTTGGGTGATGGCCGTGCGGTTCTATTAGGAGAAATAAACGCAAGCGATGGCCAGCATTGGGATATACAACTTAAAGGCTCCGGCCCCACCCCGTTTTCGCGTGGCGGCGATGGCCGAGCTTGGTTAGGCCCGGTAATTCGAGAATATTTACTCAGTAACGCCATGGTTCACTACGGTGTGCCATCAACCTTGGGTTTAGCTATCGTTACCACAGGTGATTACGTTTTGCGTGAACAAGGGCCACTGCCAGGTGCTGTATTAACACGCGTTGCGAAAAGCCACATACGCGTTGGCACGTTTGAATATCTCGCTGCAAAACGCGATGCAGACAGCATGAAAGCGTTGATCGATCATTTAGTGGATTATCACTACCCTGAACTTCAACAGGCTGAAAATAAAACCTTAAGTTTATTAAATGCGGTTATCGAAAAACAAGCTGCTTTAATTGCCAAGTGGCAATCGTTAGGCTTTATACACGGCGTGATGAACACAGATAACGCATCATTGGTGGGTGATACCATCGATTACGGCCCTTGCGCGTTTATGGATGAATTTGATCGCAACAAGGTGTTTAGCTCTATCGATCAACAAGGGCGTTACGCGTACAACAATCAACCGGGCATGGGTCACTGGAACATGGCCATGCTAGCGCAAGCCGTTTTACCGTTACTATCCGATGATGAAACACAAGCGATTAGCTTTGCACAAGCTGCGATCGATAACTTTCCAAAACATTACATGAGCGCGTACATCAGTAATATGCGTGAAAAATTTGGTTTGATTGATAAGGTTCAAGACGACGACATGACACTGATGGAAGATTTTTTAGATTTGATGCACGCAGATTCAGCTGACTTTACGTTATGTTTTCGTGCGCTAGGCAATGAGCAAAGCGATTCTTTATTTGATTTATTTAACGATAAAGAGGGCATTACATCGTGGTTTGCACGATGGGCTGAGCGATTGGAAGAATCACCCAACCTAGAAAAAATGAACCAAGTAAACCCTGCCGTTATTCCACGAAACCATTGGGTTGAAGCAACCATACAATCAGCTGTCAATGGCGATTGGACCCTATTCGGTGAATTTGAAGAAGCCTTACGATCACCCTATTCTGCTAACGCTAAATTCTCACAGCCGCCTGCTCCTGAGAATCGCGTTCAAGCTACTTTTTGCGGTACTTGAGTGGGCCGCTTGAATCTATGCCAACACATCTTTCTCTATACGGCAGCCAACACCTCAGCCGTGTTTTGAACGGTACAAAATTCGTTGTGCAAACTCGTTAGATGAACCGCGTGAATATCTTCTGCCGTGTGATGTATTCCATCAGGGCCTTTACGGTCATAACACGCGGTTGCATCGGAAACTAAAGTAACGTCAAACCCTAAATTTCCTGCCATGCGCGTTGTGGTGGAAACGCAGTGATCGGTGGTAAGCCCAACCACCACCAATGCGTTAATCCCCTGCTCATTTAAATGGTTTTCTAGCTCGGTGCCGATGAACGCACTGTTCACCGCTTTGGTAAACACGATCTCACCGGGTTCGGGTTGTGCAAAATCTTTAAAATCATTGCCAGGTGCATCTGCACGTAATGGCGAATTTTTCTCAACTGAGCAATGTTGAACGTGAATGACAGGCAGAGCTTTTTCTCGCCAAAATGAGAGTAACTGTGCCATTTGTTTTTCTGCGTCCGGGTTGTTTCTAACCCCCCATACGGGCTCTTCAAATCCTTTTTGCACATCGATTAACAGTAAGGCTCTTTTCATATCACTAACCTATGCAAAAAAGAATTTTTTTTGACAAAGCAAATCGCTATAAAAACGTTATAAAACCACTATAAAATTGCTAACGCTTTATCCAGCACTTGACGCACATTTTTCATTCCAGATTCCACTGCTGCCGGTAGGGCGTTAGTATCAACAGGCCCAGCTTTTCCCGCGGCTTTGGTAACCACCACGGCGCAACAAGCGTAAGCAATTTCAAGTTCTCTGGCTAAGGCCGCCTCTGGCATGCCGGTCATGCCCACAACCGTGCAACCATCGCGTTCCATACGCAACACTTCAGCAGCCGTTTCAAGACGAGGCCCAGAACTCACACCGTAAGTGCCTTCACTTACTATGGTTTGACCGCTGGCGTCCCCTCCTTTGATTAATTTCTCACGCAGTGTTGCGTCATAGGGTTCTGAAAATTCAATGGCTTTTACGTTAACGCCATTCAAGCCGTGCGTACCATCGTAAAAGGAATTTTCTCGGCCGTGGGTGTAATCTATGATTTGATCGGGTACCACAATGGACCCTGGCGAGCAATTCTCGGCGATACCGCCAACAGCCCCAACGGCAACAATGCGCTCTATGCCTACCGAATGTAATGCCCATAGATTCGCGCAGTAATTTATTTGATGTGGGGGGATCTGGTGCTTACTGCCATGCCGAGCTAAGAAAGCCACCGATTTTCCACTGTATTCACCAAAGATGATTGGACAAGATGGTGCGCCAAACGGTGTTTTAACCATTTCCCTACGTTCGATGGTCAGCCCTTCCATTCGCGATAAACCGGTCCCGCCAATAATTGCTAATGTGCTCATCTTTCGCTTTTTCCTATTCCAATAAAGTGGATGCCATAGAGGCAATGCCTTCACCTCGGCCGCAATAACCCAGCTGCTCAGTGGTGGTGGCTTTAACGTTTACAGCGCTTTTGTTTAGTCCCACATCGCCTGCGATGTGTTCAATCATTTGTGGCAAGTACGGCAACATTTTAGGGGCTTGCGCAATGATCGTGGCATCAATGTTTACGCACTTATAACCTTTTTCGGCAATGATACTAACTACTTGGCGCAGTAATTCTCGGCTGTCCATACCTTTATAGGCATCGTCAGTATCGGGAAAATGCTGGCCAATGTCACCCATCGCGGCCGCCCCTAACAAGGCATCGGCTATCGCGTGAAGCAGCACGTCACCGTCTGAGTGTGCACGAAACTGTTGATTAAACGGAATCCGTACACCACCAATCATCAAGTGATCACCGGGTTCAAACGCGTGCACATCAAAACCTGTTCCCACTCGCATACGCCTACCCTTTGGTTAACTGTTTTGCGCAAGCCACGCCGACGCCAATTGCAAATCGGCTGCGCGCGTTACTTTAAAGTTTGGGTCCATGGCAGCAACCATCAGTGGGTTCATGCCCATGTGTTCCATCGCCGATGCTTCATCGGTTAGCACAACCTGTTCTTGCTGGGCTTGGTTAATGGCTGCCAGTAGTTCTCCTGCTTTAAACATTTGCGGAGTTTGCGCTTGCCAAAGATCCGCCCGATTCACAGTTGTTGCAATGCAATCATCTTCTTGTACGCGCTTTAATGTGTCTGAAACAGGTGTTGCCAACAAACCACCCCCTGCAGAAGATTGCGTTACTCGTGAGACTAAATTCACTAAATCTCGCGTGCTGAGTAAGGGTCGTGCCGCATCGTGCACCAACGCCCAAGCATCCGGGCCAGCTTGTTCAATCATGGCGCGAACACCTGCTGCCACTGATTCTGAACGGGTATCACCGCCCAAGGTAGTGATTACTTGCGACTGTATGTCTTGGGG
Organism: uncultured Granulosicoccaceae bacterium; assembly: GCA_938035125.1. Classification (GTDB taxonomy): domain Bacteria; phylum Pseudomonadota; class Gammaproteobacteria; order Granulosicoccales; family Granulosicoccaceae; genus Granulosicoccus. Next base: position 31,639 of record CALHNS010000031.1, read on the forward strand.
TAATTCGCTAAAGCCTGAATCATCTGCTGCCAGTACAACCACAACACCATCAACAACGGGGTTATTAACCAATGTGCGAATGGATCGTTGCAGCATGGATTCACCGTGCAATGCAAGGTATTGCTTAGGCACGTCGGACATCATGCGTAAACCAAAACCTGCAGCCGGAATGACACCCCAAATAGGCATGCGTTAATTACCGCCTTGAACCAGCTCGCCAGGTGCCGGTAGTTGCTCGCCGTCAGGTCCTTCGGGCGCACCGGCAGCTGATCCGTCAGCATCTATTGGCCCAGTGGTGTCGGTACTATCAAGGCCTGTGGTGTTGGATGCATCAGCATCCGATGCTTCAGCACCGCGTTTTTTCACAAATTGATAGAACGTCTCGTTCTCATCAATCATGCCCAGTTCCGTTCGTGCACGCTCTTCAATGGCGTCTAAACCACTTTTTAAATCGGTGACTTCTGCCTCAAGTGCTTGGTTACGGCTGCGTAGTTTAAGTAATTCTGAATGCGTTTCACGCGATTCTTTTCTAAGCGCCATAAACTGCTGCAGGCTGCCATCACCAAACCACAGGCGATATTGCAGCACCAGCAGCAATACGACCAAACATGCGATTAACCATTTCACGAATCGTTTGGCTTACACAATATTGAGGTGTGCGAACACAATCAAGCTTAAGAAAAAGAGTGCTTGAAGGCGGATGCGCCTGCGTAAACCGCACGCGAACCCAGTTCACTTTCAATGCGTAATAACTGATTGTATTTTGCCACTCGATCTGAGCGTGACAAGGAACCGGTTTTAATTTGCTTTGCGTTCGATGCAACCGATAAATCGGCAATGGTAGTGTCTTCGGTTTCACCCGAGCGATGCGATGTTACCGAGGTGTAGCCAGAGCTGTGAGCGAGCTCTATCGCATCCATCGTTTCACTCAAAGTACCGATCTGATTCACTTTCACCAAAATTGAATTGGCAATGCCTTTATCGATACCTTCTTTTAAGATCTTAGGGTTGGTAACAAACAAATCATCACCCACCAACTGCACGCGATCTTTTAATTTATCCGATAGCAATTTCCAGCCATCCCAATCGCCTTCGTCTAAGCCATCTTCAATGGATATGATCGGGTAGTTATCAGCCCAGTTAGCTAGAAAATCGACAAAACCCGCCGAATCGTATTTTTTACCTTCAGAAGCTAGATCGTAAACACCGTCTTTATAAAATTCTGAACTAGCAACATCTAATGCTAGGTACACATCTTTACCAGCCGAATAGCCAGCTTTTTCAATCGCCACTAAAATGGTTTCAAGTGCTTCTTCGTTAGAAGATAAGTTGGGTGCAAAGCCGCCCTCGTCTCCTACGTTGGTGTTCATACCTTTAGCCGACAACACGCCGCGCAAAGCATGGAAAATTTCTGCACCGCACCGAAGCGCTTCACTGAAAGATGATGCGCCAACCGGCATCACCATGAATTCTTGAAAATCGACGCTGTTGTCTGCGTGCGAGCCACCATTAATGATGTTCATCATCGGTACGGGCAAGTTCACCGCCTCCTCACCGCCTAAGTATTGGAACAACATTTGATTGGACTCAGCCGCCGCTGCATGCGCACACCCTAACGACACGCCCAGTAAAGCATTCGCACCCAATTTCGCTTTGTTCTCTGTGCCATCTAGCGCCAACATGCAATTATCTATCGCACGTTGATCGCTTGCGTCCATGCCCATAACGGCATCGCGAATAGGCCCATTGATGTTGGCAACCGCTTGGGTTACCCCTTTGCCCACATAGCGAGACTTATCGCCATCACGCAGTTCCAACGCCTCCCGAGTTCCGGTGGATGCCCCGGATGGAACACCGGCTCGGCCCTTCGCACCTGAGGCCAGCACCACATCGGTTTCAACGGTGGGGTTACCTCTAGAATCCATAATTTCTCGGGCAATGACGTCGGCGATTTTCACGATTGGCTAAATCCTTTAAATAGTTAAATTTTATTGCGTAGAGTTGATTTAAAAATTACTTAATGAAAGGCGAGCCTTCAAGTTAAGTAGTCTGTTTCGGCAAAAGGCTCAGCCTTCACCGCCTCATCGATGGTTTTCAACATCGACAGTAACCCTTCTAGTTTAGGCAATGGCCACGCATTTGGCCCATCACTTAATGCTTTGTCAGGATCGGGATGCGTTTCCATAAACACACCGGATACACCGGCAGCAACCGCAGCTCTAGCTAGAACCGGCACAAATTCTCTTTGCCCACCAGACGATGCGCCTAAGCCTCCAGGTTGTTGCACTGAATGCGTGGCATCGAACACTATGGGGCATTGATTGGATCTCATGCTGGCAAGCCCGCGCATATCAGACACCAAGGTGTTGTAACCAAACGAGGCACCACGCTCGCAAATCATCACTTGATTATTGCCTGCGTTTTGCGCCTTTTGCACCACATTGGCCATATCTGCAGGCGCTAAAAATTGACCCTTCTTTAAATTCACAGGCTTACCCGCTTTGGCCACCCGCTCAATGAAATTGGTTTGACGGCATAAGAACGCAGGGGTTTGTAAGACGTCTACAACGGATGCCACTTCATCCATGGGTGTATCTTCGTGCACATCGGTAATAACAGCCACACCGACCTCATCGCGCACCTTTTGCAAAATTCGTAAACCCTCTTCCATCCCAGGCCCACGAAAGCTGCCACCCGACGACCGATTCGCTTTATCGAACGAGGATTTATAAATCAGCGGCATGCCCAAACGTTCAGCCATCGCTTTTAGTTCTGACGCTGTGCTCATGGCAAGCTGTTCAGATTCGATAGCGCAAGGCCCTGCAATTAAAAACAAGGGCTGATCAATACCTACTTCAAAACCGCACAATTGCATGAGCTGGTTATACCGTGTCTGGAGTGGTAGAGGCTTGGGTTTGCACAGCAGGTTTGGACGCGCGATGAGCTAATGCTGCGTTCACAAAGCTTGTAAACAAGGCGTGCCCATCGCGTGGGTTCGATGTGTATTCAGGATGGAACTGACAACCCACAAACCAAGGGTGCTCGGGTAATTCAATCATTTCAACCAATCCTTGATCATCGTTAGAGCGAGCAGAAATAACAAGCCCTGCTTCGATTAATCGATTGGCGTAGTTATCGTTAAATTCAAAGCGGTGACGGTGCCGCTCGATAACTTCTGTGCTGCCGTAAATGCGCGCAGCTAATGAGTCTTCTTGTAGTTTGCACACTTGCCCACCTAAGCGCATGGTGCCACCTAAATCTGAATCACTGGAACGGATAATGGTTTCACCGCTTTCGGTTTTCCATTCGGTGATAAGAGCGATAACCGGATCGGTTGTGGTGCGATCAAATTCGGAGCTATTGGCCGATTCGATGTTGGCAACACTTCGAGAAAATTCAATGACCGCCACTTGCATGCCCAAACAAATACCTAAGTAAGGTACGTTGTTTTCACGGGCATATTTTGCAGCCAGAATTTTTCCTTCCACCCCACGATGGCCAAATCCACCGGGCACCAATATGGCATCAATTTCACCTAATGCAGAAGTATCACCTCGTTCGATTTTTTCAGAATCAAGATACCGAATTTGCACATGGCTATCGGTTTTGATACCTGCATGGGTTAAGGCTTCGTTCAGTGATTTATAACTTTCAGTTAGCTCGGTGTACTTACCCACCATGCCGATAGTGATTTCTTTGGTAGGGTTACGAATTCCCTCCACCACCGCTTCCCATTCTGAAAGATCAGCTTCGGGAAGTTCAAGTTTGAATTGCTCAACCACGAGCGCATCGAGCTTTTGGTTATGCAGCATGCGTGGAATGTCGTATATGCAGTCAACATCATAAGCAGCAATAACGGCATCTTCTCGTACGTTAGTGAACAAACCAATTTTACGACGCTCGGCATCGGGTAAAGGACGATCACAGCGACACAATAAAACATCGGGCTGAATGCCAATGGAACGCAGCTCTTTAACCGAGTGTTGTGTCGGTTTGGTTTTAATTTCACCCGCGGTGCGAATGTAGGGCACTAGGGTAAGGTGAATGAACATGGTGTGTTCGCGCCCAAGTTCCACCGCCATCTGCCGGATGGCTTCCATGAACGGTAAGGATTCAATATCGCCCACTGTGCCGCCAATTTCTACCATGGCAACATCGGCGTCTTTAGCCCCTGCCACCACGCGCCGACGAATCTCATCGGTAATGTGCGGAATGACCTGAACGGTGGCGCCTAAATAATCACCGCGGCGTTCATTGGCAATGACCGTTTCGTACACACGACCGGTGGTGAAGTTGTTATCTTGGGTAGTCTTAATGCGAACGAAGCGCTCGTAATGGCCTAAATCTAAGTCGGTTTCGGCACCATCTTCGGTAACGAAAACCTCACCATGTTGATAAGGGCTCATGGTGCCAGGATCCACATTGATGTAGGGATCGAGTTTGAGCATAGTCACGGACAGGCCGCGTGCTTCTAGCAGGGCCGCCAGTGAGGCTGCCGATATGCCCTTCCCCAATGAGGAAACCACACCGCCCGTTACGAAAATGTATCGCGTCATGTTCCGTTGTCAGCTTAAGTAAAGAATGCGAGCAAGTGATCCGCACCAAGCGGGCACTGACAGCGCAAAATTGAATGACGATTAACTACCGACTAACGCCGGCTGTTGAGGCATGGAATCGCCTCAGGACGGGATGAAATCATACCAGATCCAGTGACGCTGCCGCGCGCCTAACTGGGATGAATTACACCACTTCAGAAGACTTAGTCGCGCCTTGACGAAAATCGACGGCAACGGCAATTTCCCACACCGCAGCCAGTCGGCCATCAATGTATAAAAGAGGCGTGACATCACGCTGCCAAGGCGGCACAGAAGCTTCTTGGAGTAATTTTTTAACCGCTTTATGAAACGCAGGCTCACCCAATTTGATCAATTCACTGCCGACTCGGCTGCGAACCGTCATGGCCCCGTGGCTCGGTAAACGAATACCCTGCCGAACGCAATCCTCACGTGTCAATGTTTGACCAATTTCAGGAATACTCAACGGCAGAAACGGTGCCTCCCAGTCGTGATGGAATGCCTTGGGCTCTTCCTGGGGAGGCAATAAATACAGCCTGTCTTTATGACGCCTAAATTCATAGTCGCGCACATTAACAATGCCTTGTGAATCAGCGCGAGAATTCACGAGTTGTCGATGCACTTCAGCCAAATCTTGCAGCCGTGGCATACGCAAACCCGATTGACGGACCCATAAACGCAGCACGTTATAAGCTCGCTCTCGCGATAGGGATTTAATTTCTGACACGCTCAGCTGCGACGCCCCACGCATCTTGACCAGTTTTAAATCTTCTTGTGCCAAGCCTAATAAGGTTTGGCTGGCGGCCGAGCAGCGATTGGCCGAACGCGACAAGGTACGGGCAGCCGCTGGCCATCGAGCTTTCAACAACGGCATGATCTCATGCCGAAGGTAGTTACGATCAAAGCTTGTATCATCGTTGCTGACATCATGAATATGATTCAATCCGTTGGTTTCGGCATACCCCTCCAATTGCTCTCGGCTGCAATTCAGTAATGGCCTAGACATAAAACCATCGGCAAAGGTTCGTTTTCTGGGAATCGAGGCCAATCCATCGGGGCCACTACCACGCAGTGCTTGCAACAGGAAGGTTTCGGCCTGATCGTCACTGTGCTGTGCTAATAACATGTGTTCGCCGGCTTGAAGGTGCTCGGCGAAAGCGGCGTAACGGGCTAACCGGGCGGAAGCCTCAGGCCCATCGCTGTGTTGTCGGCTCACGTCCACTTCAACCACGGTTAGCGGGATATCCAATTCAGAGCAGATTAATTGTGCGTGCCGCGCCCAGTCGTCGCTTTGGGTTTGGAGTTGGTGGTTTATATGAATGGCGCGAATGGCAATATCGGGCCTAAGCGTTGGAAGGCTTGAAACCAAATGCAATAATACGTGCGAATCTAGCCCACCACTGTAAGCCACAGTAATGGCAGTCAGTTCAGGCTGGCCATCTAAGAAGTCGCTTAAGGCTTCTGCCGGGTGAACATACTGACTCATTAATTCAACTTCCCTGATTGATTGCAGCTTTTTTATTCGCGCATCATACAAAAACGACACTGACGCTACGCTTCTTTGAATTCACCGTATTCGCGCCACTTTGCATCACGTTGTTTTTGCAAGGTAGCAACAGGAAGTTTAGTCAATGTGGAAAGCTCTTCCACTAATGCTTTACGTAATGTATCGGCGGTATCTTCTGGGTTTCTGTGGGCGCCACCTAAGGGTTCTTGCACAATGCGATCAATTAGACCCAGCTCTAGTAGCCGACTGGAGGTAATGCCCATGGCATCGGCCGCATCCGACGCCCGTTCGGCGCTTTTGTACAAAATAGATGCACAGCCTTCTGGGCTGATGACAGAATAAACACTGTATTCCAACATCATGACCCGATCACCTAAACCAATCGCTAATGCCCCACCCGAACCGCCTTCACCAATGACCGTACAAATAATGGGCACTTTCAAATCGGCCATGACAAACAGATTTCGCGCAATCGCCTCACTTTGGCCGCGCTCTTCAGCACCGATACCGGGGTAGGCTCCCGGTGTATCAATGAACGTGATGATGGGCATGGAGAAACGTTCTGCCAATTCCATCAATCGTTTGGCTTTTCGATACCCTTCGGGCCGAGGCATGCCGAAGTTGCGTTGAATCTTCTCTTTGGTGTCGCGGCCTTTTTCATGGCCAATTACCATCACAGGCTGGCCATCTAAGCGCGCGACGCCACCGATGATGGCCGAATCGTCAGCGTAAAGCCTGTCGCCGTGCAGCTCATCAAAATCGGTGAAAATTTGATCAATATAAAACTGCGAATAGGGCCGCTGCGGGTGCCGCGCCATTTGCGCTGTTTGCCAGGGCGTTAATGATGCAAAGATGCTCTCTGTCATGCTTTTGCATTTTTCTTGTAGCTTTGCCACCTCATCGGAGATGTTGATGCCAGCATCGTCGGTGGCGAATTGAAGCTCGCGAATTTTGGCTTCAAGCTCAGCAATGGGCTGTTCGAATTCTAGATAGTTCGGATTCATGGCGTCAGTTTACCGTTGTTCACAGCGATCGTCAGTAGACAAGCTCAACACTTGATTCATCGGTAAGCTGTGCAAGCAGTCGAATCAGTTCGGGCTGTGGTTGCACACGCCAGCCATGCCCTGCGCGTATCTCAGCAGCAGCCTGCCCGTTATTGTATTCAATACACAATGGCGTGGTGCCCGAATTGTATTCAGCCAAGGTGGACAGTAAGTTTTCAAGGCCTTGTTCACGAATGTGTTGTTGATTGAGTTTTAACACCAAACGACGCGCAAAGCGTGCTCTTGCCGAGGCTAAATCATGAATCTCTTTGGCGCGAATTTTATACCCCCCATTAAATTCATCGGGGCTCATTTCCCCATCCACAATCAACACTTCATCCTTAACCAACATGTGCGAACTGGTGTCGAGAATATCGCCGCGTAAGATGACATCCACTCGGGCCGAGCGATCATCTAAGGTTACAAACGCCATCTTGCCATTCGGGGTATCGCGATAGCGAGTGCCAAAAATTAACCCCGCAGCTAATACCGGTGTGCCACGTTGACGATAGCTTGGCATGTTGCCGCCGCCTGAACCGGTTTTATCGCACAACGCTTGTAACCTACCGTGAGTAAAGTGTTCAAGTTCAGCTAAGTGTTCATTGATAGGGTGCCCACTTAAATACAAACCCAAGGTAGCTTTTTCATGGGTTAGTCGTTCACGTTCACTCCAAGGCTCTAACACATGAACCACTCTAGCCGCAGGCGCATCGGAAGTATCTTCAGGTGCTCCTAGTCCGAACAAATCATTTTGTCCTGCCTCTTGATCGCGATGATATTGCTGGGCACCGTGCATCGCATCTTCCACTTGCGATAGAACCGTGCGACGGTTTTCACCCAACCCATCCGCAGCACCAGCGCGAATTAAAGCTTCCATTACGCGTTTATTCACACTGCCAGGATCCACCCGGCGGCACAGTTCATCTAAATCTTTATAGGGCCCATTTTCATCTCGTTCACGCAGCACTTTAGCCAGCGCCGACTCACCTACCCCTTTGATGGCACCTAAACCATACAACACGGTGTTTTCATCAACCACACTAAAGCGTACTTCTGAACGATTAATATCAGGGGGGATAACCTGTAACCCGATGGTGCTGCATTCTTCAATGAGCGTAACCACTTTTTCGGTGTTATCCATATCAGCTGATAAAACAGATGCCATGAAAGCGGCTGCGTGATGATGCTTTAACCAAGCGGTGTGATAAGACAATAAGGCGTAGGCCGCCGAGTGTGATTTATTAAAACCATAGCCTGCAAACTTTTCAACCAACGCAAAAATATTCGCCGCAAGATCTTTATCAATACCGTTTTCAACGCATCCATCGATGAACCCATCACGTTGCAACGCCATAACCTCTGGGTTCTTTTTACCCATGGCTTTTCGCAAAATATCAGCACGACCTAACGAATAGCCTGCCATGACTTGCGCGATTTGCATGACCTGTTCTTGATACAAAATAACCCCATAGGTGGGTTCAAGAATGGGTTTTAATATCTCTAATTGATAATCTTCGTGTGGCCATGCCAACGCTTTTCGGCCATGCTTTCGATCAACAAAATCATCAACCATGCCCGATTGCAATGGGCCTGGTCGGTACAACGCCACAAGCGCCACAATGTCTTCAAAGGTATTGGGTTGCAGTCGCTCGATTAACTGCTTCATTCCAGCAGACTCTAATTGAAATACCGCGGTGGTTAACGCTTTTTGTAATAGCCCGTAAGTGCCCTCATCGGTTAATGGCAATGCCATTAAATCGGGGCGCTCATGGCCCAGTTTTTCAATGTTAGCCAGCGCGTTATCAATGATGGTTAAGGTTCGAAGACCCAGAAAATCAAACTTTACTAAACCCACCTCTTCCGCATCGTCCTTATCAAACTGAGTAACCAAGCTTGACCCATCGGCTTCGCAATACAGCGGGGCAAAATCGGTTAACGCTGTTGGGGCTATAACCACCCCTCCGGCGTGTTTACCGCAGTTTCTAGATAGGCCTTCTAAAGAGAAGGCCAAATCTAATATCTCTCGCACCTCTTCTTCGTTCTTATAGGCGTTTTGTAAGTCTTCTGACTCTTTCATGGCTTTTTCAAGCGTCATACCGACTTCAAAAGGCACCATCTTCGCTAAACGATCAACAAAGCCATAGGGCTGACTCATCACGCGGCCTACATCACGTACCACTGCTTTGGCGGCCATGGTGCCGTAAGTGATGATTTGCGACACCCGATGCGCACCGTATTTATCAGCCACATATTGAATAACGCGATCTCGACCGTCCATACAAAAATCGATATCGAAGTCGGGCATCGACACACGTTCTGGGTTTAGGAATCGCTCAAACAGTAAGTCATAGGCCAGTGGGTCTAGGTCGGTGATGGTTAATGAATAAGCCACTAAGGATCCAGCACCTGACCCACGGCCAGGCCCCACCGGAATATCGTTTTCACGTGACCATTTAATAAAATCGGCAACGATTAAGAAGTAACCGGGAAAACCCATCTGAACGATTACATCCAGTTCAAACTTTAAACGCTCATCGTAAGGCTTTCGAATTTCTGCAAAATCATCCGCCGCGGTGTCATACAACTGCGCTAAACGAACTTCTAATCCTTCTTCTGAAATTTTTACAAAGTATTCGCTTTCGGTCATCCCGTCGGGAATAGGGAAATCGGGTAACACAGGGGTTCCCAAATTCAAGGTAACGCTACACCGCTTTGCGATTTCTACCGTGTTTTCAATGGCTGAAGGCACATCGGAAAATAACTCACACATGGCCTCGGGCGATTTTAAATACTGCTGCTCAGTAACCGTTACCGGCCGTTTCGGATCGGCCAACACATAACCGGTTTGCACACACAAACGAGCTTCATGAGCGGCGTGATCATCAGGCTCTAGAAAACACACATCATTAACAGCCACCAGAGGTATGCCAAATTCTTTTGCTATGCGACAAGCACTTCGTAAGTACGTCTCCTCCCCTGCTTTGCCGGTACGCGTAATCGCTAAATAAAAGCGATCACCGAAAACTGATTGCCAACGCTGTGCAAGACGCACCGCATCTTCTTCACGACCACGACTAACCGCTTGCGCGACATCTCCGTTGATGCCACCGGATAACATGATGAGCCCATCGGATGCAGATTCAATCCAAGAGCGTTGCACCAATGGCGTGCCGGTGTCTTGGCCCTCTTGATACCCACGTGAAATGAGCTCAGTAAGGTTTGCGTAACCGCTTTCACCCATAACTAAAAATAGCGCGCGAAACGAATCTTCATCGCCGTCGCCTTGCACCATCAGTTCGGCACCTGCGATAGGTTTAATACCGGCACCGTGCGCGGCCTTATAAAATTTTACTAGTGCAAACAGGTTATGCCTATCGGTTACAGCGATAGCAGGCATGCTGTTTTTGCAGGCGTTAACCAAAGGCTTTACGCGCACCATGCTATCAACCAATGAAAATTCACTATGAACCGATAAATGGACAAACGCTTGGGTCATAGGGTTTCAGTGCTCTGTTATTGGTTGTGCAAAGATAGCGCGGCCTGTAGTTTCAAGCGCCAATTTCACTGGCCCGAAACTGCGACGATGTTGTGGCAACACGCCGTGCTTCATTATCGCATCTCGGTGCGCAGGGGTTGGGTAACCTTTGTGCTTATCGAAGCCAAACTGTGGATAAGTTTGATGCAGCTGCACCATGGCTTTGTCTCGCGCCACTTTAGCAATAATGGAGGCTGCACTGATCGACTGCACGTGTTGATCACCTTTCACAATAGGCTGGCACGCAAAGTTAAGTTTGGGCGATTTATTTCCATCCACTAACACCAAATCAATTTCAGTGTTCAATTTTTCTACAGCACGCTGCATCGCCAGAAGACTTGCGTGCAAAATGTTGATGTCATCAATTTCTGCAGGTGTCGCTTCTGCGATAGCCCAGGCGGCCGCTTGCTGACGAATGATCACATCGAGCTTCTGCCGTTTGGCTTCGGTAAGTTTTTTTGAATCGAGCAGGCCAGCAATAGGCCTTTGGGGGTGCAACACAACGGCTGCTGCCACCACCGAGCCCACTAATGGGCCTCGGCCTACCTCGTCTACGCCTGCCACCACAAACGGCTGTTCAATTAGAGCACTCATTGGCTTCTATGATACTCGGGTTCAAGCCCCTAAGAGCATGCGATCCCGAGTAAACTCCAGTTTCTTCATTGTGTAAAAAGATGCCAATAACATGTTGCGAACTGCCGTTGTCGGAACCGGATACTTAGGGCGGTTTCACGCTCAAAAATATCGCGACCTTAACAACAGCGAACTCATTGCCATTGCCGACCCCAACCCTGAGCGCGGCTTAGAAGTGGCAGAAGAAGTGGGCGCCTATGCGGTGACTGATCATAGAGAACTCATTGGCAAAGTGGATGCGGTAAGCGTTGCCTCACCTACGCTGACTCACTATGCCGTGGCTAAAGATTTATTAGAAGCTGGGATTCATGTGTTGGTTGAAAAACCCATGACCTCTACCGTGGAACAAGCGCAAACATTAATTGATTTAGCGAACGCTAGTAACGTGCTGCTGCAAGTGGGCCACTTAGAACGATTCAACCCCGCTTTACTTGCAGTAGAAAAAGAAATCAATGCACCACTATTTATAGAATCCACTCGCATTGCGCCTTATAACAAACGTGGCAGTGATGTAAACGTTGTGCTGGATTTAATGATTCATGATATCGACATCATTTCGCATTTAGTGAAATCTGAGGTTAAAGACTTTCGGGCAAGTGCTATCAAAGTTATCTCATCTGATGGTGCTGATATCGCCAACGTACGCTTAGAATTTGAAAACGGCTGCGTTGCCACTTTAATTGCTAGCCGCGTTAGTAACAAAGCTGAACGCCAAATGAGAATCTTTCAACACGAATCTTATGTGTCGGTTGATTTCCAAGCAAACAGTGCCAGAGTGTGTCGCGTGGATAAAACCCAACAAAGCGATGATGGCATGCCCGTCATCGATTGCAATGATTTTACGCACGATGGAGGGGATGCAATAAAGGCAGAAATTGCAGCCTTTTTACATTCTATTGAAACCCAAACACCTCCACTTGTTACCGGTGAAGATGGCCTTAACGCCATTCGAACCGCTGCGCAAATCGAAGCCGAATGGCAACTCGTGACAGCAAAATAAATAATGACAGCGAAAACATCATGTTAGAAAAATTAATACAACAAACAGAACTTACACATTTCTGGTCACAACACATTGAGCCTAGCCCTTATTCGTCTCTTCAAAACCCTGCATTAAGTGAAGAACTAATGCAGCGGGCCGTTAATGCTGTTACCCAATGGCCCGGTTACACCCCTACTGACATACACGCTTTAACACCTGTGGCAAAAGCCTGTGGTGTGCGCGCAGTATTTTACAAAGATGAATCGGCGCGATTTGGCTTGGGAAGCTTTAAAGCGCTGGGCGGTGCCTTTGCAATTTTAGATTGGGCCGCAAGCACCTTAACGGAGCAATTAGGCAAACCCGTGTCCATTGAATCGGTGCGAAGCGGTGAATACAAAGAGCAAATGAAAAACCTAACCGTTGCTACAGCAACTGATGGCAATCATGGACGATCGGTAGCATGGGGTGCACAGTTAGCGGGTTGCCCGTGCGAGATATTCATTCATCGCGATGTAAGCGTTGGTCGCGAACAAGCCATGGCAGAATTTGGTGCTAACGTAACGCGTATTGATGGCGACTACGACGAATCGGTTCGCGTGTGCGCCACACAATCGGCCAACAATGATTGGCAAATTATTTCCGATACCTCTTGGCCAGGCTATAACGCCATCCCAAGAGCAGTCATGGCAGGCTACACCGTTATGGTGGAAGAGATGGCAAGCCAAATGGATACCTCCCCTACTCACGTGATTGTACAAGCAGGCGTTGGCGGATTAGCCGCAGGGGTAATGTCGGCTTGGTGGAAAACATTGGGTGAAAATGCACCGAAGTTCATCGTGGTGGAATCTGATCGTGCCGCTTGTATTTATCAAAGCCTGGATGCCAATGCGGTAACCGCTGTGCGCATAGCCGAGGAAACCGTGATGGCAGGACTATCGTGTGGCGAAGTATCCGAACTTGCGTGGCCGGTACTGCAACAAGGCGTTACCGCAGCCGTTTGCATTGCCGATGATCTGGTGCCACTAGCGATGCAATGTTTTGCTAACGCGCAGGTAACCGATAAAGCTATAGAAGCCGGTGAATGTGCCGTACCCGGTGTTATCGCATTGGCAGGGATCATGAAAAATGAAAAACTTCGCCAACAATGCGGATTGGATGAAACATCCGTTGTGCAAATATTTGGCTGTGAAGGCGCAACTGATCGGGCTGTGTATGACGAGCTATTGGCACAACCTACGTAAATGCATTTTAAGTAACACCAATCAATACTTCTATCAAATCACCACATAAAGAACGCAATGAAACTAATTCAATTCAAGCTGCACGATGTACCCAGAGTTCAGAATGACATCACCGACACCATTGTGTCTGGAAACCCCGAACACCACGCACAAGTTATGTACGTTTCAAGCAATGAGGCGGTAAGGTCAGGTATTTGGGAAAGCAGTGCAGGTGTTTTTTCAGCAGACTATACCGGCATTGTGGAGTTCTGCCACATATTAGAAGGTGAGGCTCGCATTAAAACCGGTGATGGCGAAGAATTTCATGTTAGTGCAGGTGATGGATTTATTTTGGATGAAGGGCTGGTCACACAATGGACGGTGGATAAGTTTATAAAGAAACATTTTATGATTACAAAGATTTGAATAGGCATTGGCTTGAAGGTGATGATTACAGTAAGGCTTTTCGCACTCTTTTTTGTTCTCAATTTCGCATCGAGTGCTTACGCGCACAGCGATTCAACGTTCCCAAAGCCCCAAGAAGATTTTAATCAGCACATTGCTGAAGTTAGATTGCACTTAATAGCCAATCAGCTGAACCACCGCAGCGAAGCCGACGCCGAATTAAATCTTCCCTTTGAACGAAAAGCCTCAACCGCTGTGCCCTACCGCGGTAAATTTTTACTTATTCATGGTTTGAACGATTCACCCTTTATTTGGCACGATATAGCAAACGCACTCACCCTTCGGGGATTTGATGTTCGCGCCATCTTATTACCTGGCCATGGCAGTACGCCAGAGGCTCAATTGTCAATGGGTTATAAACGTTGGATAAAATCATCGCGCGAACATATGCGTTTTTATCGAGAACAAGATAAGCCGTTTTACATCGGCGGGTTTTCTATGGGCGGCGTGCTTGCAACATTGCTGGCAACAGAGGACGAACCCATTGATGGGTTACTGCTGTTCTCACCAGCTTACCAAAGCACCAAGGATCATCTGCTTCGTTGGGCTGGCATCTATTCTAAATTTAGACCTTGGGTGTTCGGTGGAATGATTCGAGAAGACAATCCAGTAAAATACAATTCCATTCCCATCAATGCGACATCGCAATATTATAAAACCGCACGAACCTTAAAATGGCGTTGGCCGAGAAAGCCTTTAAACATACCTACCTTAACCATTGCCAGTGCTAACGATTCAGTAGTTGACGTGGATTACATTATTCGTAGCTTTAACCAAGGCTTCACCGGCGAAAAAAAGTTGATTATTTACAGTAATGATTCTGACCATTCTCCACAAGATCATGTTGAGTACCGTGCCAGTGCATTCCCAAACCAGCGAGTATTAAATCAATCACACCAAAGCGTGTTGGTGGCACCACAGAATTCACTGTACGGGAAAGACGGAAGCGTTCGCGTTTGTAACGGAAACGAGTGGGCTATTTTCAGCCGCTGCTTATTTTATACCGGCACCCACTGGTTGGGCGCACAACACACCCCATCACCCGACGATGTGCCGGTTGCCAGAACCACCTACAATCCAGATTTCGCAGGCGTTATGGATGCCTTTGACGCCCTATTTTTGCGCTAATGTGTAATCAATACAAACACACCGTTTTGTTAACTTAAGGATCTAAGCCATGGATCAACCCTCCAGAGGATTTAGCGCAAGCGAAATTAAGCAGCGTTGGCACAATTTACAAACCAGTATGCGCACAAATAATCTGGACGCGCTTATGCTTACCACCGAACCCGACGTTCGATACGTTAGCGGCTACTTAACGCCCTTCTGGCAAAGCCCAACCCGCACATGGACTGTGATACTTCCTGCAATAGGTGACCCTATTGCCGTCATTGCCACCATTGGTGAACCTTTGATGAGCACCACACCTATTCAAAACATAGTTACCTATTCATCACCAGATCCTGCGGACGATGCAAGCAAAACGTTAATTGCTGTTTTAAATCAATTAGCGGGTGATGTTAAAAAAGGTTCGGAAAAATTTCGATTAGGGGTTCCGATGGGGCCTGAAACCACGCTTCGAATGCCCATTGGCACTTGGCATACATTACAAAAAAAATGTAATGAAATTGAATTTGTGGACGCAACACATGTAGTACAAAAAAACCAACGCATAAAGTCAGTACAAGAAGTTGCCATCATTCGCTATGTTGCCCAGTGTGCGTCTCGCACCTTTCAACAAATTCCTTCAGTGTTGAAAGCTGGTATGAGTGAAATTGACGTATTCAAAACTTTTAAGCAGCTGGCACTAAAAGAAGGCGTTGATGATGTCGCGTTTCTTGTTGGTGGCGCAGAAAGAGATGGCTATAGAGACATCATAGGCCCTCCCACTGAGAGGCCATTGGCAGAAGGTGACGTGTTGATTTTGGATACCGGCTGCACCCGTGATGGTTACTACTGTGACTTTGATAGAAACTTCAGTGTGGGAACCCCTTCCAAGCGTGTGATGCAGGCTCATCACGTTGCATGGGATGCCACCGAAGCGGGTCTTAACATTATAAAGCCAGGTGTAACCTGCAAAGACGTATTCAATGCCATGCAATCGGTAATGCAGCCCCACGCATCTGAGAATACCGGTGGCGATGTGGGCCGCCTAGGCCACGGCTTAGGTATGCAACTGACAGAAACACCCTCTTTCACAGCTGAAGATGATTGCGTTATTGAAGCTGGCATGGTGATGACCTTGGAACCAGGCTACTGTTACGGTGATGGGCAAGTGATGGTGCACGAGGAAAATGTACTTATTACCAACACGGGTTATGAATTGCTGAGCATCAGAGCCCCTCGTGATATACCGAGCATTCCGTTATGAACGAAGACTATATAACGCTAGATTATTCCCTAAATTTACCCGCTGCACACACAGTGGGTGTGGTGGTATTGCAAACCGATGAAGTATTAGAAGATGAGCTGCGGGTTTGGTTAGATCGCAACACCCGAATTTTGCATACGCGCATCCCCAGCCACCCAGAGGTTAACACCGATACCTTAAGCACCATGGAAGCAGCCCTTCCAGCATCGTTGTCATTATTGCCCAGCACAGCACCGATATCGGTTATCGCCTACGGATGCACTTCGGCATCAACCGTTATAGGTGAAGCTCGCGTAGAAGAGATTGTTCAAAAACAATTTCCGAACGTTAAAGTCACAAACCCACTAAGTGCCTTAAAAGCTAAACTGGATGATTTAGGCGTTAAGAAATTGGGGCTACTCACCCCTTATGAGCCTACCGTATCAAAAGCTCTTCACAACAATCTTGTTGAACACGGAATTGAAGTGGTTTCGTTTGGAACCTTTAACGAACCCCTAGATTCAAATGTGTGCCGAATTGATGAAGCATCAATTAAAGACGCGGTGAAAAGCTTACACGACAAAGCAACGTGCGATGCCGTGTTTGCCTCCTGCACCAATCTTCGAACCGCTGGATGGATTGACCGATATTCTGTTGAATTAGGCATTCCAGTGATTTCTAGCAACTCAGCATTGAGTTGGCATATGAAACGGTTATTAGATATTTAACTGAAGATAACTTGGATGAGATATTTTATCTAATATAAATTATCGAACTCTTGAGAATGGAATCGAGAAATTCAATTCCAAATCTAGTTCTTGCCCATCGCGAGCATCGCTGTTTGAGAAAACAATTTCGCCTTCAGTGCCGGTATAAACAAGACGACGTCGTGTTTCTAGCAGTGATTGAAACACAGGGAACCCATTGATAGTTTCAGTTGTAAGCTCCATAACGAAGGCAGTTAAACCCGAACTAGACATTGCAGTACCTGTGATTGAATAAGGCCCTGCATTGGTGAATGGATCAGAACCTGGTTCGAATCCGTTGCAATTACCCGCTCCAACACGATTGATGTACGTTGAGCCAGTAAATTCATAGTCGGATCGCAATCCGCCCGCATCGTTACACGCAACCCAAAAGCTACCCACTAAATTGCCATTACTTGCGCCTGAATTATTCTGAGAAACCTGCTGATCGGCAACGGTGCTGATATTTACATCGTTTAAATTCGAGCCAACATCATTTGATGAGCCGCCCCCTGAACCGCATGCGGTTAGCAGTGCGGCTGATGCGATGAGGGTGTATTTCTTAAGGGATTTAAGGTGTAGAGGTGATTTGACTTTCATGTTGCATCCTTGCGTTGATGGTTTGATAATTTATTACATTGCACGTTATTGTAAACTGAGCCAAGTAGATCAGCTATACCAATTAGGCGAGCGTGTGTCACATTTTTCGACATTCCCAATCGATTAGTAAGCTAATTCCGTTGAGACAAACACCGATCCTATGCCACTAATGTTGTTGCTCTATATGCTAGCTTTGCACGCCATTGGCATCCCATTAGGTAAAGAGTAAGCCTACAAAACCTTCTCATAAAATTTACTGTAAGGATCGAATACATAATCTGCAAACGGATCACATTCACAAAACCCGTATTTCTCGTATAGAAGAATTGCAGGTATAAATGCATCATCGCTACCTGTTTCCAAACTGACTTTTCGGTAACTCCGGTGTTCGGCCTCTGCAAGAATGGCTTTTAATATTTTTGATGCAACGCCTCTACGTAAAAACTCATCAACTGTTTTCATTGATTTTATTTCTGCAGAATGACGATTAAGTTCTTTAAGCGCGCCGCACCCAGCCAATTCATTAAAACAATATGCAACATATCGTCATCGATAATGCCAGGGATTAGAGGTACGGCTGACATCAGGAAAATACTGGCACACCTTGGTCAGAAGGCCGGTGGGTAACAACCAGAGTCGTTGCCCCGAGTCGAGCCCCGCCAGGTGATCTCCTTGCCTAAGTGAATGGAGAGTGGCGGTGAAATGACAGATCATGCTGGGGCGGCAGCGATTCGGCTCGTCCGAGAACAAT
>CALHNS010000032.1 GCA_938035125.1 uncultured Granulosicoccaceae bacterium
CCCAGAGACCCATCGCAAGAAAAGGCTCACATAGCCGAATTACTTTCCTATCGATACATATTGTTTATAGGTCGATTGGTGCCTGGAAAAGGATCAACACTTTTGTTGGATGCCTTTCACCAATTGAGCACTAAGGATCACAACACAAAATTGGTTATGATTTGCCCGTCTTATGATTCAACAAACCCATTCGTACAATCAATTCAAGAGCGATTGGATAACCCTCGTGTTCATCTACTGCAAGATGTTTCTCAGCCTATAAAAACCGCATTACTTGAAGAGGCAAGAGTATTGTGCGTGCCTTCTTCAAAGGAAAGTTTAGGTGGTGTGTATATTGAAGCAATGGCCACTAGCACACCGATAATCGCACTTGATAGACCCGTGAGCCGCTGTGTTATTGAGCACAATAAAAACGGCTTATTGATTGCGAACGATAAAAATAGTGTTTTCGAAGCATTGCAAACACTACTTCAAAACGAAAATCTTGCAGAAGAAATGGGATGCTACGGCAAGGACATTTTTAATAAGAGATATTCATGGCATACGGTTACACAGAATATGTTGAAAGTTTACGCGGGAGATTACCCCGATATTGATAGGCATATTCCTTCCGATGTAACCATGCAACGTGTGGCTACTAAAATGTGATCTCTCTAGAATGAACAGCGATACAAGCCATCAGGAGCAAAAATAAACCCCGAATCGTAATATGGCTGAGCCCAAAGACCCGAACCAGCGTCAAGGCCGTAATAGTCGGCTACGATATCGGCTGCCCAAATCGAATTCGATTTCCATCAGGATCGGTAACATAAAATTCTTTCATTCCCCACGTTTGCTCAGTCAACTCCATTGTGAGGCCTGATTTTTCTTGGCGTTTGAGCCCGTTGTTTAGAAATTCAGTATATTTTTCGTGAATATCATTAACTTGAATGTAAATGACATTCCCAAATACACCGTCTCCGGCATGTTGAGAAAGGTGTAAATGATGTTCATTCCTTTGTAACAGAGCGTACATAGACATAAACGATTCGGGATCAGGGTCTGGGGCTTGAGCTACCTTAAAATCGAGAACCGTGGTATAGAATGTCAACGATTCCTTTATGTCACTGCATTTTATAAAAGGCGTTATAGTCATAAATTGTCGCTAAAAATATCTAGACGTTTAAATAATCGAATTGCATTGTCATTATAGGTTTAACAGAAAGCTTTTCGAGTAAGCATATTAATAGGGCAATTCATGTGGCTCTTTTCCAACATAATCTGGTTCATGCAGAACAACAAGTCTAACGGCCGAGATTGTTGTGCCAGAAGCAAGATACGTTTTACAAACCCTGTGCATTCCGTCCATAACCCTACCCTCAGGGCAAAGTATGATGGGGTAAGAAGTATCTGCTTCATAAATTTGCTTCGCATGCTGTGCAATATCTTTGGTTAGCGGCGGAGCACCCAAGCCAAACCAATACGTTTCTTCCAATTCTTTAATGTCTGAAAGTGGCACTTGAATCACTTCAAAATCTTTTGTAATTTCGATTAACTTCAGCACATCCCACGCGAGCAAGCCACGCTCCGATTTTCTGAAATGATACTGTTGGTGGAGATTCATTTATATCGCTCTATCACTTAATCTAGGCGAAGTTTATTTTGCCCTTACTTCACGATAGGTGTTTAACGAACCCAACATTATTATCGAGATCAGAGCGGTGGGCATAAACCACATCTGGTTGCCACGAAGCGGTGGCTTTCATAATTGAATGAGTGGGCTCATTTATCGAGTGCTCTGCTTAGCTCATCAGCACTCTTAAAAACGATTCTCCCATATATCCACATCTATACCAAAAAGAAAGATGCATCAACTGATCGACCTAGAACCGATAGTCCGAAAACTTTCCAATTCGTATGTATCTGGCTTCCGAACTTTCGCTAACGTCGATATACCAACAACCGTTGGAGTTTCTACAAATAGCTCTGCCAATCAAAGCCGATGTCATTGCATTCGGATCATCAACTATTCAAACAAAAGATTAAAAAACCATGACGATACCAAATCCTTCCATAGAACAAGCGAGGGGAAAAACGTTTTTCCACCGAGTTACAATGTTTTCGGGGCTGCTATTTTTATCAACTTTTTTTCCAAGCTTGTCGCACGCCCAGACTTTCTCGTTCGAACTTGAGTCACAAATCACAGTTCCTCCGGCGGATGCACCCAATGCCACAGGAACCGGCACTTTCTCATTCGATCAAGAAACGAACACTGTTAGCGGCAGTGTTACCGTCAGTGGCACCACTGGCGAGCCGACGGTTGCGCACATTCATATCGGTGCGGTTGGCGAAGCAGGCCCCGTCGCAATCGCGTTAGATGGCAATGAAGATGGTAGCGTATGGAGCTTCCCTCCAAACACCGAAGTGGACAGCGCTTTGCTCGAAAACTTCAATGCTGGGCTGCTTTACGTCAATGTGCACACCGCAGCTAATGCACCGGGTGAGCTCAGAGCACAACTAGATGCGAACACACTGGTCGAACCAACAACACTCTCTCTTACACTAGATCCTGAATCTACTGTACCTGCTGCTGTGGCTCCCGGCGCCTCTGGTACAGGGTCAGTTACAGTTGATACTGTTACTGGTGCATTCAGCGGAAGCATCAGCGTTACGGGTACTACCGGTCAACCCACGATTGCGCATGTGCACGTAGGCGGTGCTGGAGAAGCAGGCCCTGTACTGATCACAATGATAGGTAACGATGATGGCAGCGAATGGTCACTGCCCGCAGAAACTACACTGGATGCAGAAGGCTTAGAAGCTTTTTCAAGCGGCAATCTCTACATTAATGTTCACACCGAAGCGAATGCACCAGGTGAGCTGCGCGCGCAACTGGTTGATAGCGCGCCGATTACATTAGATCTAACGCTTAGCCCAGACATTACTGTGCCGCCAGCAGATGCACCCGGTGCCTCGGGCACAGGAAGCATTACAGTTAACACTTCAACAGGTGCAATCAGCGGCAGCGTTACCGTTAGCAGCACTACAGGGCAACCCACGGTAGCTCATTTACACGTAGGTGGTGTTGGAGAAGCTGGCCCCGTTCTAATTGGTATGGATAGTAATGACGATGGCAGTGTCTGGTCGTTTCCTGAAGGTTCTGCTTTAGATGCTGTTGGCATTGAGGATTTTCTAAACGGAAATCTGTATATCAACGTTCATACCGCTGCGAATGCGCCCGGCGAATTAAGAGTGCAGCTCAATAACAACAGTACAGCTGGTGCTCTAGGCCTCACAGGAGATGTGTATTCACCGACGGCACTGGAACTTTTTTGGGAAAGACAAGCTGCCCCTGCTGTTACTTACCGTGTCGAGCAATCGGGCGGCAGTTCAGTTGAAACCGACGGAACTAGTTTCTTTTTCCAAGGCTTATCAGCGAACACAACGTTCAACTTTACAGTGACGTCACTGGATGCATCGGGTAACGACTTAGTTTCTCAAAGCATTCAACTGACCACTAATGAAGATACATTTGCATCATCAATTGCCGTTGAAAATCTAAGCGGTGAAGTGTACTCAAGTTCTGCGATTGAACTCTTCTGGGACGTATCAGATGCAGGCGCTGGCAGCTTTTTCGTGATATCACGAGATGGTGTTGAAGTAGGCTTAAATGATGGTCGCAGTTTCTTCGAAGACGGATTAGCAAGCGGCACAACATTCACCTATACCGTCGCGCCACAATCTGGTGGAGATGCTGCAACGATTGAATTAACTACTCAAGGCGATAACGCTGGTTCAACAGGTGCTTTAGGCTTGAATGGTCAGGTCTACTCAGTTTCTGCATTAGAGATTTTTTGGCAGCGAGTAGATGGCGCAGCACGTTACCAAGTGGAACGTGATGGATCGGTGATCGAAGACTTCGATGCATTAAGCTTTTTCGACAGCGGACTTGATGCGAACACCAGCTTCTCATACACCGTAATAGCGCTGTCGAACGATGACGAAGTGATTGCAATTGAGACGATTGACCTAGCTACATTCAACTAAAGTAATCGTTACGCATAAATTACGTCGATGCATAAAGAGAAAAGGGCTGCTCATATGAGCGGCCCTTTTTTATTGGTTAAAAAGCAAAAATAAAGTTCTCAGCTATTTTTCGTGATTGTCCGTTTAAGCCTTTTCGTGTTCGTTATATGAGTAGGACATGAATAGCAGGAACAGGATATGAATTTACTATCACGAGCAGCCACTACCCTATTGAGCCTAACGATTAGCGCTTTTTTGACAGGTTGCGGCTCCGATGTTAACGATGAATTGAGTGAAATTCAATCAACAGGCATTGACGGTATAGAATTTAACGGCATTTGGCTCTCACGTTGTTTTGAGCGCGAGGTCTTTATGGCGGCTGAGGAGGATCAACCCGATGGGTACACACAAACGTCACTGACCATAGACAGCAGTACTCGCTCTTACGCTCAACGTACTATGGTTTACACAGACTCTCAATGCGCAATAGAAGATGCCGAAAACCCAATATCTCTGCGCTCCTCAGGAGAGATTGATTTTAGGGGATTAACCACTACCAACTCAGGCCTGGACGCGACGATAGTGCGTTATATTAGTAACAGTTCCAGCCCTGATCTCACTGGTCTTCTGTACAGAGAGGGAGACATACTCTATCGAGAATCGCGTCAGAGCACCTTGTTAGAAGATACAATTCCCGACGAATTAAGTTTGTCGAACCCTTGGCAATTAGCTAATTGAGCTGAGTCTGCATTCGCCAATTAGATCAGTTTTAAATTTTAAACAAATATCTTTCTATCCAAAGAAACACGCATGCTTGTCTTCATCAACGACTGAAAGAAATTCTGCAAATGTTTTTACATTTGCTTGAGGGTCATACGCATGCCATTTTAAATCTTGACGTTGCCAAAAAATCTTCCAGTGCTTGTTTTTCTTGATGTACGTTGTTTTCGCTATCGCCAATTCGATTTTTTTCAAAGGATCGTTCCACAGTGGGCGTACTTCAAAAAGCTCCACGCTCTGATCTACA
Source organism: uncultured Granulosicoccaceae bacterium (assembly GCA_938035125.1). Lineage (GTDB taxonomy): Bacteria > Pseudomonadota > Gammaproteobacteria > Granulosicoccales > Granulosicoccaceae > Granulosicoccus. The sequence goes on from CALHNS010000032.1 coordinate 5,033, forward strand.
ATACGATAGGAAATATCAACCTTGTCCCTGATTTCAGGTGGAGGCCTTCTTATTTTAAGATATTTTTCTAATTCCTTCTCGCACCGCTTAATTTCTAGCTCACTTAAAGCCACTGTTGGTATTTCCTATTTGTGCAGAGGTGTTTAGTTCGCCAATTCCCGTGCATCAATTATAGCCTGAGCCCACTCTCGTGGTTTTTCCTGAGGCAGATTGTGGCCAGCATTTTTAAAATAGCGATGTTGATGAGGCCCTGAAAATTTGTGAGCGTGATGAGCAGTACTGCCGCTAACGCCATCCACTTCACCATCTATAGTTATTGTTGCCACAGGTATTACTGGCTGCGTTTCTAGCTGAAGCTCAATTTGAGAGACTGCAGGATCACCTGCAACAAGCCCGAAGCGATGGCGATACGAGTGAATTACAACCTCAACAAAATCGGCGTTATTAAATGATGCAGCGGTTGTATCAAATTCAGCGTCACTAAAATTCCAAGTCGGTGACCACATTTGCCATAACAATCGCAAGATTTCACGTCGATTCGTCTCCAACCCACGGCGCCCACGTTCTGAATGGAAATAATACTGGTACCAATAACTAGCTTCTTCTGATGCAGGCGCAGGTTCCATCGAACGGCGAATATCCTGAATATTATACGAATTACCAGAGACCAGTGCGTTTACACGTTCAGGCCAAAGCGCAGCAACGATGCAGGACGCACGGCCACCCCAGTCGTATCCTGCCAGTACTGCATTTTCTATGGATAAGGCATCCATTAGCTCGATCAAATCATTTGCCAATGCGGCCTGCTCACCAGAACGCAACGTATCTTTAGATAAAAAACGAGTAGGTCCGTAGCCTCTTAAATAGGGAACTATTACATAAGCACCTGCATCAATGAGCAAATTCACACATTCATCGTAGCAATGAACATCATAAGGAAAACCATGGCTTAATATACACGGCCAACCCTCTTTATCACCGTATGCGTGGTACGCAATTTCTAATTGTGAAGTAGTGATTTTGTACAACTGTTCCATGATTACTCTTGTGTTATAAACGCTATAAAATTACTACCTATAACCGATAAACCGCCAGCAACTGTCTTCTATCGCATTACCGATGTTGCTGGCTTTGAAATACGCCCGACTTGTTAGCCGTTTTCATTTGTACCAAGCATTTCATACGGATTCGACCAACCATCTAAACTTTTCAAACGATCCCTCCAAACATCGACATTTTTTGGAATATCTACTTCGGCCTCTTCTGCATACATCAAATAACCACACAAAGAAAAATCTGCGATAGTAAGATTATCCCCAACAATAAAAGATCGCCCATCTTCAAGCTCATTATTTATGACACTAACGTCATGAACATACCGAGCTAGAAGCCATTCCCTAGCACCTTTACTTAATTCACAGCCTTTCAACTTCTTATCTGCTCGTAACTGCGGAAGGCACATACCAATTTTATTAGACTCCCACATAAGCCATTCTAAACAAGCTTGAAGTTCTGAATCTGCTCCATATAGCCCATATTTTTTTGCAATATAAACAAGTATCGCATTTGATTGAGTTAGATTTTTACCATCATCCACAAGCAGCGGAACTTCGCCATGTTTCGATCTGCTCAAAAAATCCGGATTCCGAGATTTTTTATCTGAGAAAATATCTATAACCTCGTACTCGTGTTCGATACTTGCTGAATTAAGACAAAATTTAACTTTAAGGGCGTGGCCAGAGTCAGGATGACCATAAAGCTTCATTGTTTTTCCTTTTGGTTAACGCTCACAACGGCTACGAAGTTCGCGGCGTTCTAACTGCTATAAAAATGATTGTAGCGAATCGGCATAACACCAACTTATAGAAAGGATATGCTTATATTCCTGTATTTAGAAATTGAACGAACTTTTCCAAATCATCTGGAGCAGTGTCGCAGTTTAACTCAAGCTGCGCAGGCTCTGACCACGTAGGTTTAGAACTTAACCAAATATTAGCAACTGCATTCGTGTTAAGGCCAGTTATTAACCCAACTGGAACCCATACGTATTTAGATTTAAATATATTCGGCACAGGAGACCCACATAACTTGCAGAAATTTGAACTGAACCCCGTCTCTTTTTTCCATTTTTGAATTGATGACTCACCAGACAACCACCGAAACTTATCAGCGTACGTAATTGTTCCCGCATTAGAAGCTGTGCCACCCTGTTTCTGGCAAAGCGTACAATAACAATGATATACAGATGGGACACTACCAGTTATTTCGAACGCTATTGCTTCGCAATTACATTTTCCAATCATTATATTCTCTTATCAAGATGTGGAGCATAAAACTCAATTCATGTGAACTTGATGAAAACCGAGCGGAGCGACAGTGTAAGAAGGGCGTGTTAATGTTTTACATGCATTCGTTTGTTAGGCATATAATATTCTTCCCTGGATTCATTGGACGCCCTTCTCTAGTTCACCATCAATCAGGGACATAAAATCTTGTGCTGTTTTAAAACCCGAATTAACCCTATCTCGTGCTACAGAATCACAACTTGAAACACTTGCATACCTTATAGCGCCAGAAGCCATATCTTTAGTGTATTTCAATGCTTCATTGGCACTAGAAACAAACTCATTTCCTAGCAGATACCCTTGAAATACATGTGATGTAACGTTCAATTTATTTTCATACACCTTCTGATCAGACTTTTCTAGAAAACTACATTTACGGTCAAACGCAAAACCAATAAGAACTTTAGAATAGACCTGTTGCACAAAATCAGACTGATGCTTCAGGTATGCAGGGGGTAATACTCCTAAGTTTTCGCTATCGTCAGCAACAGCAAACTTGCCACAAAAAACAGCTAATGAAATAGCAACCAAAGTAAATCCAGACTTAATTTTCATATGTGTTCCATATTTTTGACCTAACGCTTAGCACAGCGGCAGCTAGACAGCCGGGTTTTGCTAACTGGCGTCATCTAATGCATCCTTCATCATCTTATGAAATTCCGAGCCTGGCTGTTCAAATTCCAGTGCATCCAATACCGATTCTCGATTCTTTGCAGGCTGATTCTGACTGGCCTTAAGTTTACTGTTTAGCCTGGTAATTATCACCTCTAATCCTACCAACACTGATAATTGCTTATCCATAAAATTATTCGGTGCATCTGAAATGGCCCATTTCTCGGGTCTTGGCGACTCATTTTGGTTAGTCAGATCATTTAGCTGCTGCTTCACCCATGCCTGATCTTGTTTTAATTTTAGCTTTCCGTGAACATGTACGACTTTATAGTTCCACGTAGGTACGACTTTTCCATGCTCCTTCTTTGCGTTATTAGGTAGCAAAGTTCCAAAGCATTTATAGCTACTCGCCAGTAAAATCACTGCTTCTTTCACAGGAGTATTACACATGGCAGAGTCACACGTAATATCTGGCCTTGTCACTAAGCATAGTGAGCTAGCGGGTGAGATACAAGAACACCAACAACGCATTGTAGAGCTTAAAGGTGATCTGGATAAGATTGGCGCGGCAATTAAAATCATTGAGCCGGATTTTAACTTGCGTGCTATCAAGTCAAAGTTCAAGAAACCGCAAAACCGTTACTTTGAGCCGCGTGAAGCCAATAAGCTGCTGCTCGAATGCTTTCGAGACGCACAGCGAGATATTGGCTCAAGCGATTTGTACGCGAACGTAGCCAAGAAGAAAGGGCTTGATTTGGAATCAATGGAGTCGAACCAAGTGAGGTATTTCAAAATGACGCTTCACACTACATTGAAGCGCCTTCAAGAAAATCGAATCATCCAAGAGGTAGAGCGGGACGGCCCTGTCATTATCTGGCGGCTTTTATCGTAATTAAGCGACTAGGTTTTCAGTCTGGCGATGATTGCCCTGCCAATAGCCACAAAAGTCTCTAGATGGCTGGTGATGAGCGCAACGAGTGAGAATGTCAGCGAAGATCGCGCCGTTAGGTTTGCGGCGTGTATCTTCTCGATACGCTGCCTCGTTAGCGTATCGGTCAACATAGCGATTATCGAAGCTATGGTTTTGACCGTGTTGCATCCGACGAAAACGAGAGAAGAATGATTCCGCTTGATTGGTGCATTGGCCTTGTGGCCCGTAGTAGTGTTCGGCGTGTATCACACGTTGCATGGGTAAAGCGCTATGAAGAATGTCATAGGCGTGGTGTTCGTCAGCGTGGATTGTTGCGGTAGTGTCGATATTCTCCAGTGCCAATCGCAACGTAGACAATTGGTTTTCAGATTTGGCGAGGAACGTGCGAGTCTTTACAGCGCCCTTGCCATTCTCGCCTCGTTGACGCATTACGATTACTGCGCGTTTCTTAGGATTCTGGTTCTTAGCCAAACGTCGGTCGACACGTTGTGAGCGCAGGTTAGCTTTACGAACGTGCTTGTTGACGTAGGCTCCGTCCATTTCAACAGTACCGGTTAGTTTTTCTGTAGGGGTGTCGTCCAAAGATTCGCGAAGCTTGTGGCAAAGCACGAAAGCCGTTTTGTATTGAACATCAAGATCGCGAGACATTTGCAATGCACTCATGCCCTTTGCGCAGTTTGAATAAAGAGCGATTGCCGCCAAGTAAACACGCAATGGCATTTTGGCAGAGTGGAATATGGTGCCGCTTGTAATTGAGAATTGCTTACCGCATTCCTTATTTTTGCAGCGCCACATGCTGCGATTCTTTAGCCAGTAGTGCTCGGTGCCGCCACAGCAAGGGCATGAAACAGACTCTTTACCCCAGCGAGCTTCCTTGAACATCTCGAAAGCTTGGCCGTCTGAAAGGCGCATTATCTGCATCAACGAGAGGCTTCGTGCCTCCGCTGATAGTAGATAATGTTGGCCTTTCGTTGATTTCATGTGATTTATTATATGTGCCAATTGGCACACTGTCAAGGGTTGTTTGTGCCTTTTGGCACATTTTTATGTAGAATCTCTTGGTTGATAAATTGAGCATTGTCATATGGCGAGAGAGCAAACTGATTTCAGAAAAATTACTCAGGATTTAAAAGACTGGGGATTGGGTGATACTGAATTGGCTGAGATCACGGGAGTACCACGTACTAAGTTCGCCAAATTACGCTCTGGCGCACACGCACAACCAACGTATGATGATGGATGCGCGATAGTGGATCTATATAAAAAAGAGAAGCGCAAGGCTTCGCAATTGGATAGATAAATCCAACTTGCAAATTGACATGGTACGTACCATGCTTGTAAGATATCTTAAGAAATAAGGCTTCGGTCGGATTCGAACCGACGTACCCGGGGTTGCAAGTCACGGTGCGTTAGACCACTCCGCCACGAAGCCATTTCTAGCCCCGCGTAACTCATAAGATAAGCGTGGCGTATTCAGTCAGATACTGCATTTTTCTGACTGTACCCATCTCGTATGCTGGTAATCGCAATGACAGCATCGTTTTGGTTCCTATGTTGTACAGCGTTAATCGGTGGGGCTCATACACCCCGCTTATGGCATCACACGCTACTTACCGCAGCTGCGTGGCTTCCGCCGAGAGTAGCCTTTGACCTGAACCGTCTTGGGCTTGCTCTTTGGCGGCGGTGTCTTGCAACCGCAACTTTTCCGTGATTTAGCCATCGTTACCACCTCCTTATCACGCTGGATTTGCCAGTCCTTTGGCCGCGCAAATCAAACTGGTATTTACCCCTCAAATTCACTATTATCCTCATTACAAGCGCTAAGTTAACATGTTTTTGGCATTTTGTGTGCGTGAAACGTGATAAAATCTCGTTTCAAACAAAAGGGGCTGTGTGTGCTGATCCGATTCCGCATGAAAAACTACCTGTCTTACAAGGAGGAGGCATGTCTGAGCCTCGTGCCTAGTCGCGTTCGATCTCACAGCAATCATATTTTCAAAGAATCTAATGATCGGGGGGAAATTCCCGCTTTAAGAGCGGCATTTATATATGGGGCTAATGCGTCAGGAAAGTCCAATGTCGTCAAGGCTCTTGATTCGATGCAGAAATTCGTTCGAGGCGAAAAGCGCAGTGGAATTCAAAGGCCAGCGTATTTTCGACCTTGCAAAGATTGTCACACCCTGCCGACAGAACTAACTGTCGAGTTCAAGATTAATGGACGCAACTATGAATTTGGATTTCATGTGCTTGCAGGAGAGGTCGTAAAGGAGTGGTTGTACAGTGTAAAGAGGGAATCCGTAAAAACTATATACGAGCGAGACGTAATCGACGGGAAATCTAGTTTCGAAAACGGCAAGCTAAATTTAACTTCAGATGAAGAACAGTTTTATATTTTTACTCAGAAAGGAACGTCAAGTAAAAAACTGTTTATATCTGAATTTGATGATAGAAATGTTGCTAATGAAATTGACACTTTAACGCCAATATCTGATGCTGTTGAGTGGTTCGATGACAAGTTGATGGTTATATTTCCGAATACCGTGCTCGGCGGTTTGGAATTTCAAATGGACAAAGATGTAGAGATTGCAAAACCAATAACCAATATGCTCAAGTTGTTTGACACAGGAATTGACTCTCTGAAGTTAACCAAAGTCAACCATGAAAAAGGTTTGCCGGATGTGCCTGAAAAGGTAATTGAAGACATCGCTGAGAACCTTGAGCCCAATGGAACATTGCTTCTTTCTGGTCCGGTTGATACAAGATTGCTCTTTAGTGCTGATGAAAATAAGAACTTAACGACATCTAAGTTAACGACAGTCCACTTAACAGAAGATGGGCAGGAAATACAATTTGATATAAGTGATGAGTCTGATGGAACTAGGAGGCTTCTGGATATTGCGCCTGGGATGCTCTCTTTGCTGTCCTCTGACAAGGTTTTGGTTGTAGATGAAATTGATCGTAGTTTGCATCCAGATATAACCTACAGTTTTATTTCAGGATTTTTAAAAAGTGACTCAGACCCAAGGAGTCAACTGATTGTTACCACTCATGATAGAGGACTTCTCGTTCAGGATTTGGTTAGGAAAGATGAAGTCTGGTTTGCACAAAAGAACAATTATGGGGAATCGTCGCTCTATTCGTTAGATGAATTTGAAGACATTAGAAACGATACAGATATTGCAAGAGGTTACAAGCAAGGTCGATACGGCGGGGTTCCTATAATCACTAATTTTTCTAAGAAAGATATTCTTGGTTCGAATTAGATGGCTAGCCGCTATTCAAGAGCGCCACGGTCACGCAAGTCATCGCTTATATACGTGGCTGCGGAAGGTGCAGTTACTGAAAAGCAATATTTCGAAGGGGTAGTGAATAAAATTCATAGTTCAAGAGTAAAACTAGAATTTGTGGATCGTAGCAGCTCAGGAGACAGTTGCCCTGTTAGAGTTGTGCAGTATTTGTCTGATTATAAAAAATCTATCAGCACAAATAAAGATGACATGTTTTGGGTAGTGGTTGATGCAGACGGACCTCATGCCAGAAAACTTGCTGAGGCAGCACGATTAGTTAGACAAAAAAAACTGAAGTTAGCAGTCTCCAACCCGTGCTTCGAGTTCTGGCTGTTAATGCACTATGTAAGTATTGCTGAAATTTCAGACTCAGAAATTGAACTGATAAATCAAGATGGAAAAAAAGGATGCTCAGCCAAGATTAGAAGCGTCTTCGGATCCTACAATCATGCCAATTTAGACTTTGAATATCTTTGGCGAAATGTTCACCGCGCTATCGACCGCTCATCGAGCATAGATCAGGATAAAAATGAGCAATGGCCAAAGGAACTGGGAACTACAGTCTACAAGGTTCTGCAGAGCGTGCTCGAAGCAAGCAAATAAAAAGCAAAATGTATTTTTGGAACTTTGCTACCTAATAACGGTAAATTGTCGGCGTGGATGGACTTGTTATGTGACATTATGCCAACAAGAAGCCGCACTCAAATTACGGCAAAGGCATATGTTTAAGCCAATAAGGAGCCAACCAGCCAAGTAAGCCGCCCAAAAGAAGACCAAGAATAACAGCTTCTGCATTTGGAAAAAACGCAGCCGCTGCAGACATACCAGCAAGTGCACCACATACAACTTGGTAAAGCGCTATATTTTTATACAGGCTTGGCTTGAACTCTGGCGCTGCTAACAGACCCACGAATATTCCTATAAACGTGACCAATGTTAGCCTCTTCCAATCACCGAAGTAAGCCATTAGGGAAATCAGACCGAAAACAAATCCGAAGCCCGAGGCGCATAGAATTGAGAATTTGGTTTTATCCATACTACAGCCACATTTAGTTACTAAGAATACTCATCCCTGGGCCCACTCGAATTTGCTTTTCACGTCGCTCCTTCACACATAACGCCGCCATCAGCGGAAGTGCATGCGGTGGCTTTTTTTGCCATAGAATGCAGCGAAGCGAAATGGCAAATCAGACACCGCGTGCACTGTCCGCCTGCATGGCATTGTTATATTCTAGGTCCAAGTTCCGGATAGACTTCTCCTTCTCTAACATTTCTAGTTTCATCATTTCTCTTTCAAGCTTCATATTTGGCAGTCTAGTAACCAAACCAATCACAGCTAAAACAGCTGCTAAGAGCGAAGCATAAAATCCCATTGAAAAGAGCTCCTTTTGCCCTTCCAATTTTTCTTTATCTTTTTGAAGCGTTTGTTTTTCTTCTTCTAATCTCTTTTTATCCCCTTCCAACTCCATTTTTTGTTTTTCAATTTTTACACGCTCTGCTTCTAACAATTCCGCTAGTCTATTAGTCTCTTCAATGTCACTCTGAATTTCTTTGAGTTCATTCTGGCTTTCCTCAAGTTGACTCTTAAGCAAACCCACCTCAACTTCATTACCAACTATATCTTCTATTTTTATAGCTGATTTAGCGATGTTTCCTTCAGCCCTTATTACATCTTTTATAGCTTTATTCTGAATATTCAGAATATCAGAGAAAATATCCGCATAGGCTGATAGAGGAAAGAGCAGAATTACTAGAAGCCCAATTCTCATATTTATTTATCCACCAATGTATTTTCGAATATAACGCCGCAAACTGCCGCGAAGTAAAAAGTAGCGCGAGGAACGAAGCACTACTTTTTACTTTGTCGGAAACTTTGCTTTGTTAGCGCCGATTATTCTCGCTTAATGTCTTTATCTAAAGCCCTACCAGATTTACTTATTTCTATAATCATCAGTATTAGGCAAAATAACACACAGAATAAGCCTGCATGAAGGGACCATTTTGCAAGTATTATATCGTCTTTGAACTCTCTAGCTATCATCTGAGCATAGAAGAATGCTAGTGCGAATATTCCAAACACAAGCGATACTTTATTTCTAGCATAATCTTTTCTAAGGATTTTGACCTGGCAAACGATAGAGCTAGCTCTTTCTGGGTCTAGATTTGTTTTGCTCCAGTGTTCTTTGTTGAGTTCACGAATTCTTCCAGAAATACTATCGTTTCTTATGCTAATCCAAGCTACCATACCGCCTGCTCCTAAGATAAGAGGGGAATATAATAGACTAATATTTGGACTCATAAACAACACTCCTATTTTTCACTATTCTGGCGCTAACGCCGCAGTTAATCGCAATTTATAAGCTAGCCGAATTGGCGTAAAGTGGAGCGCAGCGGAACGCCAATTTGGCTAGCTTGTAAATTGTCGATTGTCGATTTGCACTGCCTTGTTATGCACATTCTCCGAACCTACAGTTTAATAGACATTTTCAGATGATGCTACACCCACTAACACGTTGCTCAAGAATGGACCGTAATGATTAGCGTTCTCGTCTCCTTCAACAATACAATGTTCTTTAATCTTGTTTGGCCACAGCACCCTACGACGGATATCCAGCGTATCTTGCGATGTAATATCTTCAATGTATATGTTTTTCAAATCTGTTTAGGTCGCTCTATTTTTTGCATAAAATTCAACATAACCGGAAAACACCCCGGTTATATCTTTTCGGTTAATTTTCCGTTTATGTCCGAGTTTCCGCGATCTCATAAATCCAATATACACCAACAAAATCAACAACTAAAGAACATCACATCAACAACCCAAAAGATTTAAACGGCAAGCCTTCAACGTCTTAAATCAAGAGTACAATCGCAACATCAATTCCCAACAATAAACGCTTGTTCATGATCTTAATCGTAACCCCACTAACCGCCGCAGCACTAACCATTCTCTACGTTCGCCTAGCACTTGATGTAATAGCCATTAGAAAGCGTGAGAAAATTGGCTTAGGGAGCAATGGCAATGAAATATTAGAACGCACTTGCCGCGCTCATGCGAATTTAACGGAATGGGCACCGATTGGTTTGCTGCTTATTGCGGTGCTGGAAATGAACGGTGCACCCTATTGGCTTGTGGCGCTGCCTGCCATTGCTTTTGTTGCAGGCCGCGCGCTGCATCCTAAAGGGTTAACCAGTTTAGAAACTGATGCGTTTAAACAACGTGTATTGGGAATGCAATTAACTATTTACGCAACAATTGCATTGGCTTGCTTAAATATTCTTTGGATGGTTTATCGTTTTTTCTCAGGCTAACCCTTCTAAAAATATTAAATCAAAATTCTACTTACGCTTCAAAACTTTCCATCGCTATTAAAAATTCTTTCACTTCATCCACAGTGTTGTAATGGCAGGTGGATACGCGCACGCAGCTTGGTTGATTCAATGGGTCTAATATATTTCCAGAGTAATGATCAGCTTTTCTTAAATGGGTACGAACGCCGTGTTCATTTAAATGCTTAACAATGTTGGCAGAATCAGCTCCGTCAATCCAAAAAGCCACTAGGCCTTCGCGTCGTGGGTTATCCACACCGCCAATAATTTGCACGTTTGCAATGGCGGTTAACCCTTTTATATTATCAATGCCATTTAACATGGCATCGGTTAATACTTTCTCTTGGTGGTGAATGGCATCTGCGGCGGCTTTAAATTTATCTTGGCGGTTATCACTATCACTGACTTGCTCGCCCAACCATTCAAAGTAATTCACTACATCAGAAAACGTTGCATAACTTCCTGTATCGCGCGTGCCTAATTCCCAATTTTTTTCTGGCCCGTTAAGTAATGAATCATGCGGTAACTCACTAAACCGATCAGAAACCCATGCAATGCCATAACCATGGCGAGAAAACACTTTATAAGGTGACACCACATAAGCATCGACGTTATACGCTGTTAAATCGATGCCACCGTGCGCGGCATGCTGAATGCCATCAACCACGATAAAACATTCTGGTGCCACTGCCCGTATGGCCTTAACGACAGCTTCCACATCCACACCCATGCCAGTAACCGGTGATGTATGCAAAATGGTGGCAACACGGGTGTCTTCAGTTACTGCAGATGCATAAGCTGCAGCATCGATAGAACCGGTTGCATTATCGTGTTCAACTAATCGATGCTCATGGCCAGCAATGCGTGCCCATCGTGCGCATGCGCTTCGTGTGGCAGGGTGTTCTAAGGTGGAACCCAGTACAATGCCAGTGCCTTTATCTTTAAATGATTCGTTATCAACGGGGCTTGTGCCTAGGCACGCGTTCATAATGGTTCTGAACAACAACTCGGTGCCACTTTCCCCCACAAAGAATTGACCACCGGGTGCGTTCATGAATTCACTCATATCGCTTTTGGCTTGGTTTATAACCCGAACCAGTTTATGTGAGCCCGCATTGTCACGGCCTTGATTATCTGGAATGGCTGCGTACCGGTTCGATGTTTCCACCACCGATTTAAGCGTTAAGGCACCACCAGCATTTTCAAAAAATACGCGTTTGCCCTGCACCGGGCATTGATCAACCAACGCAAATCGATCTCGCACTGCATTTAAGGCGTTATCGGATAACACAGACATGGGCCATATTCTTAATTAAAGTGATGCCGTAAGCATGCATCACAATCGTTTCACCCACAACACCCAAACGTTCAAAGATTGATAGGATGGTGTTCATAAAAACAATGGCACGAAGGCAGACGATGAAAAAAGAGGAATTTGAACGCTGGTCGCAGGAGGCAACCCGTTGGTCGGCTGAGTATTTGAAGAACATCGACCAATTTCCCGTGCGGGCGCAAACCCAACCAGGGGATATTGCTGCGCAAATCCCCACATCGGCACCGGATGAGGCTGAATCCATGGAAACTATCATGGCAGACTTCGAACACATCATTCCTGCCGGTATGACTCACTGGCAACACCCGCGTTTTTTCGCCTATTTCCCCAGTAACGCAGCGCCTGCAGCGATGATTGCTGAACAGCTGGCAACCAGCATGGCGGCCCAGTGCATGTTGTGGCAAACCTCCCCTTCTGCCACAGAACTTGAACAACGCATGGTGCAATGGCTACGCGATGCCGTTGGCTTACCCGATACGTTTGATGGCGTATTCCAAGACACAGCATCCAGCGCAACTTTGTGCGCCATTCTTACCATGCGTGAGCGCAAACTCAATTGGCAAGGCAATGAACAAGGCTTAAGTGGGCAGCCCCAGCTTCGCGTATACGCATCATCCAGAACCCACAGCTCAATTGACAAAGCCATGTGGATTGCAGGCTTAGGCCAAAACAATTTAGTAAAAATTGATACCGATAATGATTTTGCGTTGAACACCGATGCCTTAGTGGAAGCGATTGAAGAAGATCTTGCTGCGGGGCGTTTACCTGCAGGCATCGTGATATGTGTGGGTGGCACCAGTATGGGCGCAACTGATAACGTGCGTAAAGTGTGCGAAGTGGCTCAGCGCTATGATTTATTCACACATGTTGATGCCGCTTGGGCAGGCAGCGCCATGATTTGCCCAGAGTATCGACACCTGTGGGAAGGCATTGAATTGGCCGATAGCGTGGTGTTAAACCCTCATAAATGGCTGGGTGCTTCTATGGAATGTTCTGCACACTTCATTAAAGACCCTGCGAGCTTAGTTCGCACGATGGCCATACAACCTGAATACTTAAAAACCTATGGCCAAGATGGCATCGTAAATTTTAGTGAATGGGGTGTGCAATTAGGCAGGCGTTTTCGCGCCTTAAAAGTATGGTTTTTACTGCGCGCCTACGGTCTTAATGGGCTTCGCACCATGATTCGTAACCACGTAAGCTGGTCGGTTAAATTAGCCGAACAACTCGATGCCGAAACCGACTTCACAATATCCACTCAGCCTATCTTATCGCTGTTTACGTTTCGCTTTACGCCAAACGCAATAACAGAGCCTACTAAGCTCGATGAATTAAATAAAGCATTGGTTGTGGCCCTTAACGATGACGGTAGAATTTACCTTACGCAATCGTTACACGACAACGAAGTGGTAATTCGTTTCATGACAGGCCAATTCGATATGGAAGAAAAAGACATCGACATCGCCTTTGATACGATTACAACAGTGGCTAGACAGTTGCCGGTGCAATAAGCTCTCGCCCCTGCATAACTTCTATTACCTGAATGCCGCCCTCGCTTCTGGCTTTGGCTAGTGCTTCTTTAAATTCAGCAGCGGTAGATACCTTTGCAGTGCCTGCGCCATAAGCTTGTCCGTATAGCAAAAAGTCTGGATTGGTAAGTTCTGTTCCCGATGCTCGGCCCGGGAACTCACGTTGTTGATGAGCTTGAATGGTGCCATAACGCGCGTTATTTAAAATAATCACAGTAAGCGACAGCTGATGATGCATAGCTGTTGCCAGCTCTTGCGAATTCATTAAAAAACACCCATCACCGGCAATGGCGTATACCTCACGGTTTGGCCGTGCAACGGCTGCCCCGATGGCGGCGGGCAAACCAAAACCCATAGACCCGGAGGTGGGCGCAAGCTGGGATTCAGGGTGACGAAATCGATAAAAACGATGCAACCAGCCTGCGTAGTTGCCCGCCCCATTACATAAAATTGCATCGTGAGGCAGCACATCGGCCATGTGCGAAAACATCGCGGCAACTTCATCTTCACCTGCCGATTCAACCGAGTTATTGCGCTGATAATGTGAGCGCAAGGTGTTCAGTTTTTTATTGTTACCACAGGGCTTCCAAGTAGCGGCTTGAACACAAAAGCTGTTCACATCACTAACAATACCCAGCTGCGGTTGATAAACACGGCCTAGCTCTTCCCCGCTTGGATAAACATGCACCAAAGGTTGTGAAGGAACAGGCGGTGAAAACAAGGTATAACCCGCGGTTGTAATTTCACCTAAGCGCGCTCCCACACTAATCACTAAGTCAGATGATTTTGCAGCCTCATCAAGGTAGGCGGTGCGACCAACACTAAAATGACCAATGTAATTTGGATGATCATTATTGAATAACCGCTGGCATCGAAAAGAGGCTGCAACCGGTAAATGCTGATTTTCCGCCCACTGCTGTAACGCAGTTAAACCTTCAGCATTCCAACCGCTACCACCCACAATAACAAACGGATTTTCAGCCTTATTAATTAATACATTCAATTCAACCATAGCGTTGGGCGCTGGCAACATGGTTGGTGCAGTGACTAATGTTGGTGCAGCGGGCTTATTAAATTCGTCGTACAACATATCTTCAGGTAATGCCAACACCACCGGCCCTTGCCGACCCGACAGCGCAACATGAAACGCACGCGTTACATACTCTTGAATGCGCGAGGCATCATCAATTTGTGCCACCCATTTCGTCATTGGGCCAAATAAACGCCGATAATCCATCTCTTGAAACGCTTCGCGCTCCATCATATTGCGCGCCACTTGGCCGATAAATAAAATCAATGGTGTGGAATCTTGATACGCGATGTGCACACCGGCGCTTGCGTTGGTAGCACCTGGGCCGCGAGTAACAAAACAAACACCCGGCCGACCGGTTAGCCGCGCATGGGCATCGGCTGCCATAGCCGCCCCACCTTCTTGTCGACAGGTGATGAAGTTAATCTCAGATTCGCGCTGATACAGGGCATCTAGTACCGGCAAAAAACTCTCACCTGGCACCCCGTACACATGGCTTACCTGCTGAGCCACCAGCTGATCCACAAGATGATCGGCTGCTCGAATCGGTTTTGCGTTCTTATCCATCACTCTATGGTAGCTGAATCGCGATGGGTATCGTATGCTCTACAGCATGACGACAACACACGACGCCGAAGCAGACCAACGTAACCAGAACATATTGATTTATGTGAATGGTCAGATAGTGCCGCGCGAGCAAGCGGTTGTATCGGTTTATGACTCAGGCTTTATGCTGGGCGATGGCATGTGGGAAGGGCTGCGTTTGTACGATGGCACCTGGACATTCGCAGAAGAGCACATGGATCGTTTATTCAATAGCTGTAAAGCAGTGTCGTTAGATATCGGCATGAGCCGGGCTGAATTACTTAACGCCTTAAAAGAGACGGCTGCGGCTAACAACATGACCACCGATGCCCACGCCCGCATGATGATTACTCGTGGTGTGAAAGTAAAGCCCTTTCAGCACCCCAGCTTATCTCAATCTGGGCCCACCATCGTTATCATTGTTGAACACTCTAAACCTTCAGAAAACGTACAAGAGAACGGCATTCGTTTAGCCAGCGTGCCGCAAGTGCGGGGTTTGCCGCACTCGCAAGATGCAAAATTTAATTCGCATTCAAAACTAAATTGCGTCATTGCTTGCTTGCAGGCTGAAGCTGCTGGTGCCGATGAAGCACTGATGCTTGACCCTCACGGATTCGTTAATACCACGAACGCGTGCAATTTTTTCATCGTTAGAAATAATGAAGTGTGGACCAGCACGGGAGACTATTGCATGAACGGGGTAACTCGCCAAAAAGTGATAGATCTGTGCCATGCGAATGGCATTCCGATGAAAGAGAAAAACTATTCCCTATACGAAGCTTACAGCGCCGACGAGGCGTTTTTAACAGGCACATTTGGTGCGCAAACACCCGTGGCATCCATTGATGGGAAAACCATTGGCTCGGGGAAAGCAGGAGCACTAACCATGAAAATTCGCACGCTTTATAAAGAGCTGATTCAAGCGCAAATAAATTCTTAAGAGAGCTGGCTTTTAAAAACGCAAGGCCTTAGCCGCTTGCACCAATCGAGCAACTGCTCGTAAAACCGGAGATGTATAACTAGATACCACCAAGGTAGTTACCGATTCAGATGCATAGCTCTTTTTATAATCATAGTTGCCGTGCAGTAAATCAATTGAGTGCAGCCCTTCTTCAATGGCTTGTTCAATTGCAAACACCATCATGTTATGACCAGGGCTTACCGGCTCATAGTCGGGGTTAAAGCCAGTTTGATTGAACAGCAGTACCCCTTTGTTTCTGTACATATACTCCACACCGATGATGTTATCACCGTCTTTAAGGGTGACAAACTGCATTAATTTTTGCGATGCGCTTTCGGCTAATAACGTTTGATGAAACTGCAAATAATCTGTAGTGGTAAATGCTGCGGTATCGCCTTTACTGTGCCGACGATCTTGGTGCAACCTTACTAAAGCATCCAAAGCCTCTTCCATAGAAGCCTTATCTGAGCACAACTGAAGGGTGAGAGAATTTTCACTGAGCAAACGATTTCTGCGATTTTTTATTCGTTTACGGGTGTTGCGCGATAAGGATGCGGTGAATTTCTCCCATGATTCAGGTAAATCCGCTACCCAACGAATTTGGCTACCTTCAACACTATGCGGCAACTGCTGTTGCAGCATCGCAAAAAGACGTGAGCGCTCTGGCAATTCTTCAAGCAACACGCGTTGCACATTCGCCTCAGTTTTCCACGCCGATAACAACAACGCGCCCGCAGCGTTTGCCAACTCATTATCTGAACAAAAAATAACGTTCAAATCCACAGGCGTTACCTCACTGCCTCGCCCGATGAACCGCAAAGTGGAAAGAGTAAAAAAGCGCGTTAAATGGCTTTGGGTTTTGTACATTGGCGCAATGGCCAACACGTTCTGATCTTGATCCTCCACCACATAAATACACAGCTTACCCAAAGATGGGTAAGTAGCCCACCACACCCACGTATAATCAAAGCTGGTATACAGGGATCCTTCCGGGCTGCTGTCATGCAGGCGCCTCCAAGCAGGCTCTAATGCCTTAAACTCTTCAACCGATTGGAGGGTTCGAACAATCACAGAATTAATGGTGTCCTTTGAATACGATTATTGAATGGCTGTTACAGCCGCTGAGTTTAGTGTGTTTACTGTTGGCTTTATGCACTTTGTGCGCCTTCATTCGCGGCGGATTTTTCCTAGGTTTTCTAAATTTAGTCAGTTTCACCCTATTGTGGACACTATCAACTCCTGAGTTTGCGAATCGGTGGATCCAGCGATTAGAATCCACGCGAAACAATCCATCCATTTGCACCGATGCCCCTGCGCAGCATATTGTGGTGTTGGGCGGTGGAATGAACCCTTGGATACCCGACAGCAACCCACGGCAACGCCTTAACCAAGACAGCATAGAACGAGCGATAGCCGCATCAACCTTCACTGGCACTAACACCGTGTGGTACACCCAAGGTGCTGGCGCGAACGGATACACCTTAGCCGATGATATGGCCGAGATATTAATCAGTAACGGTGTGAATGATGCCAGCATTAAGCGAGAGCGGAACAGCCAATCAACCAAAGAGAACGCACAGTTTCTTGGTGAATTTTTACCCGCCGATGAATCACCCATTATTCATTTAGTGACATCGGCTTTGCACGTAGACCGAGCTGCAGCATTTTATAACGCAGAAGGTTATCAGGTGTGTCACCTACAGGGCGTAGACTCGCGCTACTCCATTCCCGCACCGCCAGTTAGCTTATTACCTTATTTAAGCGGCCTTGAAAAAACGACGCTGGCATGGCGAGAAAAACTGGCACGCATAAAGCGCGATATTCTTAATTAAAACAAAGTGACATACCCGCACGGCATACCTACGCGTTATATCTACGCGGTATTCCTAGGACGCATACCTAGGCTGCATACCTAGGCTGCATACCTACGCCGCATACCTACTTTGGGAAAAAGAGGCTGGGATTTTCTTATCCAGCTTTCGATATCCCAAAGGCTCTGAAGGATCAATTTGTAAGTCGGTAATGTAGGTAGCTGAACGATCTTTTCGCTTGAACGGGCGAACTTTATTGATCAGTCGAAAGGCGATTCGCTTTGCAGCAGGCACTGGCCCATCTTCATTCACCGATCGGTTTTTTATGCCTAAATTACGCAGTAAAAAACGATTCGCCAGCTGCGTGTATTCCCGTCGATAGATAGCCGGTGTACTGTAACTGGTGGCTAAGGATACGTTCATGTCTAAGTTTTGAATTCGGTGCGGTGCGTTATGCGCCCAAGAGGCCACATCACCAGGAGATAACAAATGCTCAGATGCGTGTTCGTCGAACGACAAATCAAACGGCAAGTTCTCATCCACTTCGCCTGCAAAAATGTCTTCTAAATAATGTTGTGGCGTAAAACGCGTATCCATAGCAGGATATAGCCACACACGTTTTTGACCGCGTAAATGCCACAACATATTAGGTTCAGCATCTAGGTGGTAATACACCTGAGCACCGGGTGAACTAATCAGCAATGTGCTGTAAGCCGATTTAGGATTTCGAAGGTGCGGGCAATGCTCACCTAGATGGTCGTACATGTGTGTTATGAGTTTTTCATAATCTGGGTTTACCGAATCAACGTGGGTTACGTTCAACCAAAGCCGTCCGTTTTTCACCGCTTGCAGCATGGTGGCCCCGTCCATATCGTCAGGGATATCAACGCAGCTCCACTCATCTCGATTGGTGGGGTCTTCGCCCATTGTGAACGCCTGCAAACGTTGACGCGGATGCGCATCAAGCTGCTGGATTAGCGCGGGCTCATCGAACATATCCGATAAGTGATAGCTGTGCGGCGACACTTGCGGTATGAGGCCAAAACTTGAGTACTGTTCTTCAGTCCACTGAATGGGGTTGTCAGGAATATTCACAGTTTCAATTCTCTTGAATTAATGCAAAAGGAACGGCACAAGCGCGGACCGCGCAAAGGCGAATTATCGCAAATCAGCATTGTTAGCGGCCGAGCGAACGCACATGTTTTCTTCAATGAAACATTTTGAGACCGCAATATTGCGAACTGAATCACGATTTATCAAGTGTCTTCGCGCCAATATACTGCATAAAGCACCTGAAATAGCCCGTAGTCAGTCGTTCAGATCGTTGGCATCCTCAGTAACCACCTGGCCTGTGGCTCTGCGCCAGATAATGGCACCGGCTAACCCAATACCCAAAAATCCTGTGTACAGAATAAGCGCCAACCACTGCAGAGTTACCGGGCTTTCCGCATCAGCCCAACCTTCCTGAAGCGCTAAATAGACGATGGCTGCAAATAAAATAAGCAGCACAATAGTGCCTAATTTGCCCAGTGCCTTCCATGCGGCCACCAGCAACGCAAAATTTAGCAGCAGCGCAACAATACCCACCAAAATCACCCACGCGTTGGTGTAGTCGTTCTGGTCCTTAATCCAGTGAAAAACTGAGGGGCCAGTGGGGTTGTAGGTGCCCAAAACAATCACTGCAGCCACCAAAAAACGCGTAATGAGCACGCCCGGAGAGGATGATTTTAATGCCTGAAGCATGGTTTAAAGATCCGTAAGTTAAAACAGCCGTTTTAGGGCTTTAAGGATAGCCGATGCGTGGGGTAAGATGGACCTAAGCGTTCGAATAAGAAGAACGCAGGCATAAATTTGACAGAACTACTTGGAGCATTCATGACAAACCGTCCTCGCACACCGATCTCGCGCCGCGGATTCTTAGCTGGCTCAGCCGCTGTTGGCGTCTCACTCACCCTTCCAAAAGCATTCGCTGCTGATGGCAAAGTGAATTTTTACAACTGGGATACCTACATTGGCGAGAACACCATTGCCAATTTCCAAAAAGAATCTGGCATCAAAGTGCAATACGATCTTTTTGCTGACAACGACGAGCTGTTCGCCAAACTCAAAGGCGGCAACCCAGGATACGACCTCATCGTTCCCACAAACGATTTCGTGGAACGCATGCTTGATGCTGACATGCTACTGCCGTTAGATCACAGCAAAATTCCGAACATTGCCAACATCGACCCCTTATTCATGGATCGTAACTTTGATCCAGGCCGCGCTTACAGCTTGCCGTACATGTGGGGAACCATCGGTATTGGCTATCGCAAATCTGCAGTAGACGGCGTGCCCGATTCTTGGTCACACCTGTACACATCCGATAAGTACGCAGGCAAAATCGCCATGATGAGCGATGCCACAACGGTTATGCAGATGGCGTTAAAACATATGGGCAAATCATTAAATGATTGGTCGGATGAAAACATTGCCGCTGCTGAAGCCATGATCTTAAAACAAAAGCCTAATGTTGCCGCTTTCGCTGGTGACAACGGCCAAGATCTATTGCTTGCTGGTGAAGTCGATTTAGCCATGGAATGGAACGGTGACATCCTGCAAGCCATGGACGAAGATGATGACATCGGCTACGTGGTCCCTAAAGAAGGCGGCTTACTGTGGGAAGACACATTGTGTGTGCCAAAGGGTGCTGAAAACATCGAGAACGCTCATGCACTGATCAACTACTTGCTAGATGCGCAAGTCGGCGCCGACATCGCAGACTTTGTTTACTACGCAACACCAAACAAAGCGGCGAAAGATCTAATGAGTGATGATTACCTAAGTAACCCAGCCATTTTCCCGCCAGAATCGACCACCGAATCGAGTGAAATTTCAGTGTTCCCTGGCGCAGAAATCACTCGTAAAATCGAGGATGCTTGGACGCGTATCAAAGCGGGTTAATGTTTTGATCGGAAGTATCGCTTTACACCATCACGGCTGGCCTTGCTCTTTTAGGCCGGCCGTGAGGCCTATACCTTTATGAGCCTTGAAAATTATCGCCAGCAACCGGCCGTGTTTGCTGCATTCGCCGCACCCACTCTCATTTGGTTGTTACTCTTCTTCATAGCACCGCTGGGTATCATTTGGCTATACAGTTTTGGCGAGAACGTCTCACTCGTTGACATCGAAACCACATGGACTCTGGATAACTACGCACGCATCTTCCAACCCGAAGTGTTGGTGCTTTTATGGCGATCGTTGTGGATAGCTGGCATATCCACTTTGGTGTGTTTGGTTATCGCCTATCCTGTGGCCTTAGTGATCGCCACCGCGCATCCTGATAAAAAGCCATGGCTGCTGCTACTGATCATGCTGCCATTCTGGACGAATCTACTCATTAGAACCTACGCCTTGTTAAACATACTTGGCACACGTGGCAGGCTTAACGATGTACTTGGCTGGCTATGGGAAACCACCAATACGTTACTCACTAAATTCGGTTTGGGCGAATTTCAGTTAATTGGCGAAAGTTTTACGCCGTTAAAATTTTTAGGCACGCCAGGGGGTGTCATCTTTGGCATTGTTTACGTATCCCTACCCTTTGCCATCTTGCCTATTTATTCCTCGCTTGAACGGCTGGATAAATCCTACCTTGAAGCAAGCCTTGATTTAGGTGCTGGCCAGTGGCGAACCTTTTATCACGTGTTGTTGCCACTAACAGCAGCTGGCGTGGTTACCGCTGGCATCATTACGTTTATCCCTGCGTTAGGGCAATTTTTAACACCCGATTTATTAGGCCGCGGGCAAGTCGATATGATTGCCAATGTAATAGAGCGGCAATTTAAACGCGCCAATGATTGGCCTTTTGGATCCGCTTTATCGCTGTTTTTACTTTACATCACCTTTGTGTTGTTGGCTGTACGCTCGTTTTATGACGCTAGAAAGGCGCACCGCTCATGAAAGCCAACACTAAGAAGCCGTTTGAATACAGTCGCAAGTGGTCACTGCGATTGGTTTTCTTAACCACCATGGTGTTTCTGTACGCGCCCATCATCGTGCTGGTTGTGTTTTCGTTCAATAATTCCAGGCGCGGTGGCAACGTGATTTGGAAAGGCTTCACCACGAAGTACTATGGCAAAGCCTTTGCCAATGAAGAGCTGATGCTTGCTTTTGCTAACTCTATGACCATCGCGGTAACGTCCACCATTATTAGTGTCTTTCTCGGTGCCATGACAGCGATTTTTCTATGGCGTTTTCGCTTTCCGTTTAAGCCATTAGCAGAAGGTCTTGTATCGCTGCCCATTATTATTCCTGAGATTTGTATGGGCGTATCGCTGGCGATGTTTTTCTCATCATTAGATTTATGGACATCAGGCGATACGCCTTGGCCGTTTAATCTGAGCAACATCATCTTGGCGCACATCACCTTTAGCTTTCCCTTTGCTGCCATGGTGATAAGAACCCGGTTGCAGAATTTTAACCGTGAAATGGAAGAAGCAGCGAAGGATCTTGGGGCCAGTGAGTATCGGGTGTTCCGCGACATTCTGTTACCGCATATGCGCCCAGGGTTAATTGCAGCCGCACTTTTGACCTTTACGTTATCGTTAGATGACTTTGTCATAACCTTTTTCACATCAGGGCCGAACACGGTCACCTTCCCTGTGAAAATTTATTCCATGGTGCGTTTTTCAATAACCCCTGAAATAAACGCTGCCTCCACGATTCTTATCGTGCTTACCTTACTGCTTACATTCGCTGCCCTGCGATATCAACGCATAACGGATATATCGAATGATGGCTGATTCTGATGCCAACACAATTGTTTCGTTAAACAACATCGGCAAACACTTTGGCAAAGTCAAAGCACTTGACAATGTCAGCATTGACATCAAAGAAGGTGAAATATTTGCACTGCTTGGCCCATCAGGTTGTGGCAAAAGCACCCTACTCAGAATTATTTCAGGGTTTGAGAACCCAACTGAAGGCGAATTGTTGCTAGACGGCAAAGACATGACTCGCACCGCGCCAAACAAACGCCCGGTGAACATGGTGTTTCAATCTTATGCGGTATTCCCACACATGAGCGTGGCTGACAATGTTGGCTATGGCTTAAAGATGGATAAGCTGCTTGTTGACGAAATAACCACACGGGTTGATACAGCACTTGCGCAAGTGCATTTAGATCAGTTTAAACATCGTATGCCAGATCAGTTATCTGGTGGGCAGAAACAACGAGTGGCGCTGGCAAGAGCCTTGGTAAAACAACCGCGAGTTTTGTTACTCGATGAACCCCTATCGGCGTTAGATGCGAAGCTCCGTGATGCCATGCGATTAGAGCTGGTAAAACTGCAAGAAACCGTGGGGGTTACCTTTATCATCGTCACACACGATCAATCTGAAGCCTTAGCCATGGCGGATCGGGTGGCGGTTCTTGAAGCTGGAAAACTTCGCCAAGTAGATACTCCCACAGCGCTTTATAACCATCCAGTGGATGCGTTTGTGGCTGATTTTATTGGCAAGGTGCACACCTTTGATGTTCAACACATTGAAAGGCAAGATAACCATGTGCGCGTAACATCAGATGAACTAGGTGAACTTACTTTACCCCTGAACAAACTACCTGAGCGCATCAGCACCGGAGCACAGGTAAACGCATCCTCAGTTCTCGCTTTCAGGCCCGAAGCGCTTAAGGTCAATCTTGCAAATGAACCTACCGCGAGTACCGCAAGCACTGAAACTAACCAGGCGAACGAAATTCAATTGCCAGGTTTTTTAGGCGACATTGCTTTTCAAGGGCAACATTCGATTGTGGAAATTACCCGTGGTGATAAACCCAGCGTAAGCGCCATTGTCGATCACAGTTCGTTGTCTGCACTGCAAACCCAACCCATCGGCACCCCCATTGTTGCTCGCTGCGCGCTTAGCGATTTGATGCTGCTGCCTGCACAATAGGAAATCTCATGAGTGCATCGTCTCAATCATCGATTGACGCGTTAGACGTTTTGGTTGTTGATTTACAAGGTAACCTTCGCGGCAAGCGATTGCCAGCCGAACTGGTGGCCAAAGGATTGGATGGTGGCACGCGTATGCCACTATCTACACAATTGCTGGATATCTGGGGAGACGACTGCGATCACATCACGCAAAAAGCCCTATCACAAGGTGACCCAGATGGTGCTTGCGTGCCGCTACTTAGCACCGCAAAAGAGGTGCCTTGGCGTGAAGGCGAGCAACAAGTGCTGGCCTCTTTATATAACGACGATGGAACACCGAGCCCTTACGACCCCAGAGCTCAATTGCAGGCCATGGATGAAAAACTAAAGCAACGCGGCCTAACCGCCGTGGTTGCGGTAGAGCTTGAATTTTACGTAATGGATGCCAGCACACACAAAACCGGTATTCCAACACCGCCTGCGCAATTGAACATTGCAGGCGATGTAAAAGAATTGCAGCTATACGATTTACGCGTTCGTGACCGACTAGAGCCGCTGATTGATCGCATCGAACGTTACGCGAAAAGCTTAAACATACCCGTAACCACATCACTATTGGAATTCGGGCCCGCACAAGTTGAAATTAACTTAGCGCATCGAGAAACTGCACTACAAGCTGCAGACGATGCCATTTTATTTAAACGCTTGGTAGACAGAGCCGCATACGATGAAGGTTTCTTCGCAACATTCATGGCCAAACCTTATACCAACGACGCTGGTTGCGGCATGCACAGCCATATCAGTTTAGTTAACGAACACGGGCAATCGGTGTTTGATGGAACAGATTCTTTACTGCACGGCTGTGCAGGCGTTTTACATCATTTGCCCGACATGCTTGCCATGTTTGCACCGCATTTAAATTCATGGCGGCGTTTACAACCAGAATCATTCGCGCCCACTCGATTGGATTGGGGCTACGATCATCGCGGTGTTGCCATTCGTATACCCGAAACCAACGGCAAGGGTGCACGACTAGAACAACGTGTGGCAGGCGCTGATGCCAATCCCTATCATGTTCTTACGCTGCTACTGGCAGCGGTTATGAGCGGATTAGATAAAGGGGTTAAGCCAACGCATCCTGCTCTCGCACCGGGTGAGCCACAAAGCGCCACGCACTTTACGCACGATTGGGTAACAGCAATTGATGCCTTTGCTGCATCTAGCTTCACGCAAGTAGCGTTTGGTGAAGAATACCAACAGCTGTACGCAAAAATTAAACGCCACGAGGCTGCGCGTTTAATGGCAAGCGTATCCAATATTGATTGGCAAACCTACTTGCCTCATCAGTGAAAACATATTACACCCATAGCTTAGGCCAAAAAAAATCATGGCAAGCCTTAGACGGTGATGCGCAAACTGATGTGGTTATTGTTGGTGCGGGTATAACAGGCTGTGCAACCGCGGTTGAATTATGCGAACGCGGTTTCAATGTCATCGTTTTAGAAGCTAATACCGTTGGCTGGGGTGCAACGGGGCGCAACGGTGGGCAAGTAACGGGCAGCTTATCAGGCGATCAAGCCATGCTTAAGCAACTTCGAAAAACTCACGGTGCTGATGCAGAAGATTTTGTTTGGAACTTACGTTGGCGTGGGCACGACATCATAAAAAATCGCATTGAACGTTATGCAATTGACTGTGATTTAAAAACTGGCCACTTGTTTACCGCCTGGACAGAAAAAGATTTACCAGAATTTCAATCCATGGTAGATGATGCGCACCAACGGGGCATGGAAGCCAACGTTAGCTATTTAACTAAGGATGAATTGCATGAACGTTTGCAAACTCCTTTATACGAAGGCGCTGTGTTAAATACGAAAAACCTACACCTGCATTCATTGAAACTGTGTGTGGGTGAAGCCATGGCTGCCGAATCGTTAGGGTGTATTTTTCATGAGAACACCAAAGTTACGAATATAAAAACCACAAACCAGCAACTCGTTGAGGTGGAAACTCCAACGGGTACGGTTCGGGCAAAGCACGTTGTCTTGGCAGGCAATGCGTATCACCGCCTACTACGGCAAGAATTAGCCGGGTATTTATTTCCAGCCAAACTAGGCAACTTAGTTACCAAACCCTTAGGCGATGCGTTGTGCCAACAAATCAATCGAGATGACAACGCGGTGTACGACAGCCGCATGGTGTTGGACTATTACCGCATAACCCAAGATGGGCGTTTAATGTTTGGTGGCGGCACTAATTATTCGGGCCGAGACATCAGCGATGTGGCCAAAATCCTAAGGCCATCCTTAGAAGCCACATTTCCTGCATTAAAAGGTGTTGCCATTGATTTTTCATGGACAGGCACAGCAGGCATCGTGATCAATCGAATACCCATGCTGGGTAAAGTTAAAGAGCGCATCTATTATGCTCAAGGGTATTCAGGCCATGGCATGGCCACCTCTCACATATTGGCTGAAATCATGGCAACCGCTGTGGCTGGGGAAAATGAGGACTTGAACACGTTTGAGTCGTTTTGGCGCTGGCGAGTGCCCGTACCTGCAGCCGCAGGCAGTGCCATGGTGGCTTTAGGCATGAAGTACTACTTATTAAAAGAGCACTTGGCCGGGCGGGCCTAGCATAGTTGTGACTTGAAGCTCATTTAAGCCTCGATTCTTTATACTTTGCTGTGCGATACGGCACATCGGGGTTTTCTGGCTATGGCTACACTGGCCCCAGCTTAAGGAGTAAACCAATGCAAACAACTCAACCGATGTCAGCAGCCGAATACACATTAAGTTCAGCCGATTGGGATGGCGTTAATCGACGAATGGCAGAATCTGATCGCCGCGTCTATTCATTGACAACGTTCAAGCACCAAGTCTTCTCGCCACGCCGTAATGCGGGCAGGCGCAGTGAAGACCGCAAATTTCCTGTACTGGATCGATTTGAAACGGGCTTATTCACACTAGCAATGTGCTTATTGTGCCTATCAATTCTTGACTCAATGTTTACCTTGACGCTGATCGCTCATGGCGGTTCAGAAGTGAATCCTTTCATGAATGCCATGTTACAAATTAACTTGTGGGCGTTCATGGCAACTAAGATGTTTCTTACCGCAGTGCCCGCTGTGCTGCTGGTTGCCACCGCCAATCTAAAAGTATTTGGTATAGTTCGCCCACGATCGGTGCTAGCCACAGCGGTGGGTTTGTACGCAGGTTTAATTGTTTACGAACTTGCGCTGTTATCGCTAGTCTGAATCGATGAAGGCTTAGGAAAGAGTCTTTTCCTGTTCGTTACTTTGGGTAGCGAGATGAACAAGAACAATAGAGCCTAATTTATGTCATCACGAATCAATTCAGTCACCGTTAGCCTTTGCAGCATCTTGCTGCTTACGGCATGCAATGGCGGTGGCTCAGGCGATTCCAGTACTAATAATCCTTTTAACGCAGGCGTTGCCCCTGCAACAACAAACACAACCACCACGCCAGGGTCCTCCAATGGCAGTGTGCAATCGTTTTTAGAAGAAAGTAACAGTGGGTTGCAATTGGGCGATGCAGGTCTTTGCACCACAGAAGGCATCAACGCTTGGGTAGATGCGCAAATGCGCGACTACTACATCTACGCCGATCAAGTGCCAGTGGTTGATCCAAGCGAATACGCTAACGCCAATTTACTACTCAGTGACTTACGCGTTGCGCCAGATGTGTTTTCAAGCATTACCCCATCGGCTGCAAGAACGGCCCTGTTCGAAGCCGGTGAAACCTTTGGCTTTGGATTTCGATGGCGCCGAGATCAAGCAGGTGCGTTGCGATTTTTATCAGTTACCAGTGGCTCTCCATTAGAAGCGGCAGGTGGTGTGCGTGGCGATAGGGTTTTAGCACTTAATGGCATACCTGAACTGAACATTACCGACAACATGTTTGCAGAAATCTTTGGCGAACAAAACGAACCCACAACCGTTACCTTTACTCTTGAAAACGATGGCGAAATAAGAGTCATTGAAGCCACATCCAGTGTTTACACAATTAACACCGTGCCTCGGGTGGAAAGCTTTGTATTTAATGGTGCCACCGTGGGCTACATCGAATCATCCGTGTTTCTTCGCACCAGCGAAGCCGAATTGGATGCAGCGATTGAAAATTTAGTTGAAGCAAACCCAACCGATGTCATTTTAGATTTTCGTTATAACGGCGGTGGCTTTGTCTTTGTTGCGCAAAAATTAGCAGCGCAACTAGCAGGTACTAATTTCACCGGGCAGGTGTTTCAACGCACCACATTCAATGAACGATATTCACGCTTCAATACCTTCTCAGAACTTGAAGCTCAAGATTTAAATTTAAATCTACCCAGGGTCATTGTGCTTACCACAGGCAGTACCGCATCAGCTTCTGAAGCAATCGCTAACAACTTACGCCCCTACTTAGACGTGGTTGTGATCGGCTCTCAAACCGCGGGCAAACCCTTTGCTTCTGTGTCTAATAGAAATTGCGATTTAGCATTGAATGCCATGGATCGTATTACCAGTAACAACAATGATGAAACTGTGTTGGGTGGGCTTACCCCCACTTGTGATGTTACCGATGAGTTTCGTTATCCAATGTTCAGCACAGAGGATGCTTTATTCGGTAGCGCACTAACTTATTTACGTACCAATGCCTGCCCTAACCCAACCATAGACGCCACTGACTCGTTTGAACTTCGCTCAGTGGTTCTAAAAGCACCTATCGATGAATTCAAAGATACCGATATGCCAACTGGGATGTTCTTGCAATAAGGCGAGTACGGATAGGGCTAAGCCATCACCCGTTTGAAGCCGCAGCTCCAACATTTCTACCGTTGCCTTTTAATAATCCTGCCGCTCGGCGACGTTCATCGCGTGGAGGAATGGAATAGGTATCGCGATAACACTTTGAAAAATGCGGCGCCGATATAAACCCACAAGCCAACGCAATATCAACGATTGGCATGCTGGTTTGTAAAAGTAATTGTCTAGCTCGTTCTAAACGCAATTCTAAATAGTAGCGTGTTGGTACGCACGTTAAATACCGTTGAAACAATCGCTCTAACTGGCGGCGTGACAACCCCACATGATAAGACAGCTCATCCAGTGTCATGGGCTCTTCGATATTAGCTTCCATTAAGGATACGGCTTCTGCCAATTTTGGTTGGCTGGCACCAATGCGCTGTGTTAATGGCACGCGTTGGCGATCGTTCTGATCGCGAATGCGCTCGCAAATAAATTGTTCCGATATGCGTTTGGCAAGTTCTGCTCCGTGAGCATCACGTACTTCACACATGAACATATCGATTGGCGCCGTGCCCCCTGCGCAGGTGTAACGATTACGATCAATTTCAAACAGCTCAGGAGATATAACCAACTGCGGGAATTGTTCTCGCGCTGCAGCTAAATTTTCCCAGTGAATCGTGCACCGATATCCGTTCAACAATTCAGCTTTGGCTAAGAGGTAACTGCCCGTGCAAACAGCCCCTAGCACAACCTCAGCTCGATCGTACTTGCGCAGCCAATTTATGCCCTGCTCATCGTCCAATTGATGGATGTTCAAGCCGCCGCACACAAATATAGCGTGGTAATTGTTAAGGGTTTGGTGGGTGCCGTAATCGGCCGCAACCGATATTCCATTACTGCATTGCACCGGGCCGCCATCACTAGACACCAAAGCCCATTCATAGAGTGCTTCACCGGCTACCTGATTCGCCATACGCAGCGTCTCAATAGCGCTTGAGAACGCAATCATAGAGAACTGGGGCACCAAGTAAAAACCGATACGAGTCGGTCGAGTATTGTCGCCAATCATAAAATTTCACGCACACTGATCGTTACGGGCGGAGTATCAACTAAAAATACCCGCCTCGGTGCATGATCGGACAAAAAACCTGTAAAAAAGTTTACCTAATGCCTAATAGTTCGCGTCGGGAAACGATTCTTTACGTGTAGTCATGAATGCCTGCAAAGCTTCGTCGATTGCAGGATCTAATGTTGGTGCCTCGTAAGACTCTAGCATCGCTTTGCAGCGCACATCAGCCCGTTGCCAAGCATCCTTAGAACCTTCCGACTCCCACTGCTCAAACGAGTTGTTATCGGCAATTTCCGAACGATAAAAGGCCGTTTCAAAGTTATCTTGAGTGTGCTGACAACCTAAAAAGTGCTTGCCCGGACCCACCTCTCGCAGAGCACTGAGCGCTTGACCGTTCTCTGACAGATCCACCCCACCCAAAAGGGCTGGCAACATGCCTGCTTGATCCGCATCGAGCACAAATTTTTCATACCCCATGGAGAGCCCGCCTTCTAACCAACCGGCCGTATGGAGCATGAAATTTACACCCACTAAAGCCGCCATACTCATAGTGTTAGCCGCCTCATAGGCCGCTTGCGCATCGGGAATTTTAGAGCCACACAAACCTCCACCACTTCGGAACGGCACTTTCAAGCGCCTGGCCAATGCAGCGCATACGCTCATTACCAAGGTGGGTTCAGGTGTGCCGAAAGTGGGCGCACCCGATTGCATAGACACAGAACTTGCAAAGGTGCCAAACACCACCGGGGCACCGGGCCGAACCAGCTGGACAAACGCCATACCGGCTAAAGCTTCAGCCAAGATCTGCGCGGCTGTGCCAGCAACAGTAACCGGTGACATAGCCCCTGCAAGGATAAATGGGGATACCACACAAGCTTGATTGTTCTTTGCATAGACCTTGGCCGCACCGAGCATGGTGTCGTCGAAAGTCATTGGAGAATTGGCATTGATCAAATTAATGATCACGGTTTTTTCAAGGCCCGTGGCTGGGTCAATAAAATCATCACCAAAAAGGATTTTCGCCATGTCCACAGTATCTTGAGCTCTTTCAGGCGCAGTGACCGACCCCATGAAGGCTTTATCGCTGTAACGCATGTGCGAATAAATCATGTCGAAATGACGTTTGTTTACGGGTAAATCTACAGGCTCGCAAACGGTACCGCCCGAATGATGGATATGCGGGCTCATGTACGCCAATTTAACGAAATTTTGGAAATCGGCAATGGTGGCATAGCGACGACCGCCATCTAGGTCGCGCACGAACGGAGGGCCATAGGCTGGCACGGTAACCAAATGCTTACCGCCAATTTGGACATTGTTGGCAGGATTTCGGGCGTGTTGGGTAAATTCTTCTGGAGCGCTATCGGTGATTAATTTTCGGCACAGCCCACGCGGAAACTTAACCAGCTCCCCTTGCACATCAGCGCCTGCGTCTCGCCACATTTGCAAGGCTTCAGCATCATCACGAAATTCGATTCCAATCTCTTCTAAGATGGTGTCAGCGTTTTGCTCAATGACGGATAAGCCTTCGTCATCCAGCATGGACAATGGATCAATTTTTCGCGTGATGTACGGGGCGCGAGCCACACCGGCACTGGCGCGCTGGGCACGCTTAGCGGCTCGCCCACCACCTCGGCGACCACGACGCGGCGCAGGTGTAGCGTCGTTTTGGCTATCTTCTGGTGAGCTTGGATCCATGGTGCTTTCCCAATGTTTAAAGACTATTTACAAAAAGAACTTTATGTTGCTTAACCCCCCTTTTACAAGGGTTGGAATAGGCGACTTCGAAGTTCCTTTACACGACAGCTAGGCCGCCTACTTAACAATTAGGGCAGTAAATTCAGCGTGTTATAGATTTGTTAACGAAAAACAGCGTCTGACGTAGGCCGATTGGCCTTTGGTTTGTATTCTGCGTTTATTGGTTCGTCGAACCTCACGGATAGCCTCTTCGTGCTCCATGCCCATTTCAACCAATATTCTGGCTGCCATCATGCCGGTACGGCCCAATCCAGCATAACAGTGGAATATCACACGCTCACCGATGCGCAAAGAATGGCGAATTCGCTCGCCCTCAACCGCCCAATTGTCTTCAAATTCTTGGGTAGGAACACCCATATCAACAATGGGCAAATGCTTATACCACATCCCAAGCGCTTCCACTTCTTGGCCTAAATGCTCAATTTTATGCATGGCCAATTCATGATGTTCAAGCAAGCAAATTAATCCATTCGCCCCCCAATCCGCTACACCTTCTAAATCAATAGGCAGTAATTTTTTTGACGCAAGATCGGGTTCCATAACCCGTGTGCCCGGACAGCCCACTAGCCCCATGCAACCTGTGTAACCAGGTACTTGAACGGTGTCAATTAA
Source organism: uncultured Granulosicoccaceae bacterium (assembly GCA_938035125.1). GTDB lineage: Bacteria > Pseudomonadota > Gammaproteobacteria > Granulosicoccales > Granulosicoccaceae > Granulosicoccus. The sequence continues at coordinate 36,888 of CALHNS010000032.1, forward strand.
ATTGGGTTCGTGAGTACGACGTCCAAACACCATGGGATTACTTACCTTTTCTTATTGTTAGATGACTTAACGGCTTAGCTTGACTGTTTATTTGGCGCATAACTTCTTAAGGCTAACGACGCCGTGCTACGCCTACGCGTCTAAGTTCTTTAACCACACGCTGGCGCCCGATTGTAAACGTTTCATGAATACGCCGGTAACCTTGCGAAGGAAAACGCACAATATTCACCATTGGGGTTGTTTCACAGTTAAATTCGCTTTTATAGCTCTGTGCATCACCGCGCATGAAATCATAATATCGACGCCCTGCTGCACGGTTACGCTCTATTTCCATTAAGTGCGCAACGGTAAGCGGCATATAACGATTAGCCATCGATTGCACAAAACCACTTTGGTAATAATGACAAGAACTTTTATCGTAAAAACAATACAAGGCTGCGCACAGCTCATCGTTCAAAAAAAAGTGGCGTACATCGGCGCCTTCAAGCTGAAACAGTAACGGTAGCACCCGATGATGAAACTGGTTAAAACGTGCAGAAGCAAACGCACTGTTGGCACGACCTGCATGTTGTTGCCGTTGATCACTGAGTTCAGAGACATCTTCCAGCACATTATTTATATGTGGGATATCAAATACCGACGTTTGTTGCATTCCCCCATCGCGCTCCACCGCACGCAAACTTCGCTTCACGCGTTTTATTCGGCTTTGCACCATGGGAATATCATCGGTTTCTTTTTCTAAATCCAAACGATAGCGAAAGCCTGTATTTTTTTGCTCTAATATCCAATCGTTACGGTTTTGCTCTAGCGCTTTAAACAAAATCGAATCTTGCAACAACTGCTGAAATTCGAAGCTTAAGTCACCGCATTGTTCATCCAACCAATTGAACAGCATCGGCACAGCGTTTTGCGCATGTTCAGGCGTTACAAGCACATCAAGATACTCGGATGCCACCTCATCAGCCTCCCCTTCTCCAGTGCCAATGAACATCACTGAATCAACTCTGGGCCATTGAAGTTTTCGTCTGTACAGTGGCATCAACGCCACTAGCTTGCCGTTAGCACGGACGCACAAAATAGACAGCTCGTTCTCATCTTTGAATACGGACCACCAAGTGTGGTGCCATGCCCAGGTCATAAACACGGAAGCGTTTTCACACTCATTGTGCAACAGATCCCATTCAAGTCGCAGCCCAGCAAAGCCAGCCAAATCTGACACGCACGAAATGTCGAACTGAGTCTTATCAGCGCTATTTCCAATCATTTGGCTCTCAGTCGCTCCATCGAACAAGTGCTTTTCGGAGTCACCATCTATTTGTCGTGCTACGCTCAAAGTTATGATCAATCCATTACAAAATTTGTTAGCCGAACGCGGTGTCCTAATGGCCGACGGCGCTACGGGCACTAATCTTTTCGCCGCAGGTCTTCAAACCGGTGATGCGCCTGAACTGTGGAATATCGATCACCCAGATCGCATTACCACGCTGCATCAAAGCTTCATCGATGCAGGCTCAGATATCATCCTGACAAACACCTTCGGAGGTACCAGTTATCGGCTGAACCTCCACAATGCTGGTCATCGAGTGAAGGAATTGAATGTTGCCGCAGCTCAAATTGCGAAACAGTGCGCAGAAAAGGCGGGCAAGAAGGTCTTGGTGGCAGGCTCTATGGGCCCAACCGGGGAAATTTTGGAACCCAACGGCCCCGTCTCAATTGATCAGGCACGCCTTGCGTTCAAAGAACAAGCAGAGGCCTTGAAAGAAGGCGGCGTGGATATCCTTTGGATTGAAACCATCTCTTCAGCTGAAGAGATAGAAGCAGCCGTTCTAGGTTGCGCCGATGTGGGCTTACCAATCGTATACACCGTTAGTATCGACACCAATGGGCGCACCATGATGGGGTTAACCGCCGCCGATACGGTACGAATCAGCACCAGCTTAAACACCCATATCTCAGCGGTGGGCACAAATTGCGGCGTGGGTGCATCAGAAGTGGTAGCAGCAGTTTTAAATTTAGCGGCAGCAAGCGATACCTTAGGGGTAAAGCCTGCGCTTGTGGCTAAAGCCAATTGCGGTATCCCTGAATACATCGACGGCAAAGTGGTTTACAACGGCACCCCTGAACTAATGGCCAAATACGCACAGTTATCCATTGATGCTGGTGCCAATATCATTGGCGGTTGCTGTGGTACATCACCTGAGCATTTGAAGGCGATGCGAAAAGCCATCGATGAACACAATAAAGCCCAAGCTCCTGAACTTACCGATATTGAATCCGTTCTTGGTGAAGTCTCCACTGGCGCAAAGGCTCAATTGGCAGGAGATTTATCGGTGGCCGGAGGTTCTGCCAGCGGACGAGGTAGCCGAGTTTCAAAACGTCGGCGCAAAAGCTCCAGTGATTAATAAGCACGTTTTACCGAATATCATCGCGCTATGCATTATCGCGATGGCATTCATCAGCCCTGAACCATTCAGTGCCGTACTGCTAAGCGTTGGGCTGTTTGCGTTATCGGGTGCTTTAACCAATTGGCTTGCTATACACATGCTGTTTCATCGCGTGCCGGGGCTGTACGGTTCTGGCGTTATTGTTTTACGCTTTGAAGAATTTAAACAAAGCCTGATCACCTTAGTGCACGAACACCTTTTCACACGTGAACGCGTGGATGGGGCTTTAAGCGGCAGCGCATCATTAAGTGATATTGATCTTGCGCCAATGTTTTCAAAACTCGATTTAGATGCCGCTTACGATCAACTGGTCGCCACCATTATGGATTCAACCTTTGGCAGCATGCTTGGCATGGTGGGCGGTGTCGATGCTCTGGAACCCATGCGCGAACCCTTTAAAAAGCGTATGGGGAATTTTTTAACCGATGCGGCTAAGTCGCCTCGTTTCCAACAAGCAGTAAACGAGCAAATCGCACAGTTTACAAACAGCGATACTTTTATGGTTAAGCTCGATAAGATTCTACAAGCACGCTTAGATGAACTCACCCCCGAGATGGTGCGCGATATTATGCATCGAATCATTCACAAACATCTGGGTTGGTTGGTGGTTTGGGGCGGTGTGTTCGGCGGGCTTATCGGATTACTGGCTGGTGTTATACCGCTACTAACCTAAACTTTTTTTTCAACTTGCTTTAGCGCGAAGCGGCACACCAAAAAATTCAATCCCTTCCCAACCGGTTTCCATAAATTGACGAATGTTCGGATGGCTGGTGCCATCCTCATCACGAAGCACATCCGCCCGATAGTAAGCACCAAACAACGATAAGGTTTCGTTTTCAGTTAAATCGTGTAACCGAGCAAATGCGAACAATTTACACGAACCCACATTCTGACCGGGCTCGCTCATCAATTCGTGATTGCGAAAACCTGTGGGTACGTAAGTGTATAACTCGTTTATGAGCGCAACAGTATCGGGGAACTCAATTAAATTGGGTTCTGAACGCAGTCGATTTAAAAACAGTTCTAGTGTTAACACGGTATTTTACGTAGCTTCAGTTCGTTGCTTATGATCGATGGCATCCACGCAGGCAATTGCGCACAGGTTCACGATCCCTTGTACCGAAATCGATTCGGTTACCACGTGTGCAGGATTGTTCAGCCCCATTAACATCGGCCCTACCGGCACGCCATCACCCATCACTTTCACCATATTGTAGGTGATATTGGCCGCATCTAAATTAGGCATCACTAAAAGATTAGCACTGCCTGAATATGAGGCGTGAGGAAAAATGCGACTGCGTACCTTTTCCGATAAGGCCGCATCGGCGTGCATCTCGCCTTCCACCGGCAAATCTGGGTAACGTTGGCTAATAATTTCGCGAGCCTTGCGCATTTTTAAGGCACTTTCATTGGTTCGGCTGCCAAAGTTAGAGTGCGACAACAAACCGATCTTCGGTTTTAACCCGAATCGCTCAACCACTTCAGCACCCATAGCAGCGGTTTCGGCTAAATGTTCCGCATCTGGGTCGACCGTTACGTGTGTGTCAGTCATAAACACCGACCCTTTATCCAAGATCATCAAAATCATAGCGGAAATATCGCGCACATCGTCTCGCACGCCAATAACCTCGCGCACATACCGGATGTGCCGATAGTAGGCGCCCTGTACGCCGCAAACCATGGCATCAGCTTCCCCTAAACGCACAAGTAATGCAGCCAATGCGGTGCCTCGCGTTCGGACAACCGACGCTGCATACTCTGGTGACACACCTGAACGCCCCATCAAACGATGGTAGGCATCAACGTGTCGATCGTAGTCTGGGTTGTTCAGTAAATCTAATACTTCAAAGCCTTGGTTTATTGTTAGCCGTAAACCCATTTCAGCTATTTGTTCTTTAATGACATCGGGGCGCCCAATGATGACCGGGCGACAGATGTTATCGTCTACGAGAATTTGTAGTGCGCTTAACACACGCGGGCTTTCACCTTCTGCCAACACTAAACGCTGTGGTTCAGCGCAGGCTCGTTCAAACACCGGCTTCATAATTAAACCAGAGCGGAACACAAAATCACGTAACTTACGCTTATAAGCATCGTAATCTTGTATGGGGCGTGTGGCAACGCCGCTGTCTTCGGCAGCTTTTGCCACACGGGACGGAATTTCTATCATTAAGCGCGGATCGAATGGCTTAGGAATAAGATAATCACGCCCAAAAATAAACGGCTTACCGCCATAAGCTGCCGACACTTCAGCGGTTGCTTCTTTAGTAGCGATTTCAGCAATGGCTTCAACACAAGCTGCTTGCATGGCTTGGTTAATTTCGGTGGCCCCTGCATCTAAAGCTCCACGAAATAGAAAGGGAAAACACAGCACGTTGTTCACTTGGTTAGGAAAATCCGAACGTCCCGTGGCCACCATGGCATCGCTTCGAACTGAATGCACAATCTCAGGATCAATTTCGGGGGTTGGATTCGCTAAGGCCAATATGAAAGGCCGTTCGCCCATACGTTTTACTTGGTCGGCGTTTAATACGTTAGGCCCTGATAAACCTAAGAAAATATCAGCTCCATCAATAACATCATCTAGGCTGCGCGCATCGGTGTCTTTGGCAAATACAGAGTTATACGGGTTCATGTTTTCATTTCGCCCTTTGTACAACACCCCATCTAAATCACAGACCGTGATGTTCTCTTTCTTAAGCCCCAAGGTAACTAATAAATTCAAACACGCTAATGAGGCAGCCCCCGCACCCGATGCCACTAAACGCACATCCTTAAGTTCTTTCTTTGCCACCCTCAAACCGTTTCGAATGGCCGCAGCCACCACAATGGCGGTTCCGTGTTGATCATCGTGAAACACAGGGATGTTCATGCGCTCGCGCAAACGTTCTTCAATAACAAAACATTCAGGCGCTTTGATGTCTTCTAAGTTGATGCCACCAAACGTTGGTTCCATCATCGATACGGCATCGACAAAACGATCAACGTTATCAGTATCAAGTTCTAAATCGAACGAATCAATGTTGGCAAATTTCTTAAAAAGAACCGCCTTACCTTCCATGACAGGCTTTGCCGCTAAGGCCCCAATATTGCCAAGCCCTAACACAGCCGAGCCGTTGGTAATGACCGCCACTAAATTTTGCCGAGCCGTAAGCTCTGCTGCGGCAGCAGGAGATTCGACAATGGCACGACAAGGTGCTGCAACCCCAGGCGAATACGCCAACGCTAAATCGCGTTGATTCAGCATGGGCTTGGTGGCCGTTATAGCAAGTTTTCCAGCTGTTCCTTTACGGTGGTATTCAATCGCTGCATCGTCAAATGAGTTATCACTCATGCGGATGGCTCCAATAAATTATCGGCAACCGCTCGATTAAACGCACTGCACACAGCCATTAAAGATGCCGACACGATATTACTGTGTAATGAGGCCCCGTATCGGGTAGCCCCTTTACCGGCTTGGATTTCTATATAACACGCCGACTGTGCATCAGCGCCGGTACCGGTTGTGTGTTGGTGATAATCCACCACACGAAAATCCACCTTAAAGTGGGTGGTTAGCGCATTGACAAACGCATCAATAGGGCCGTTACCCGTGCCACTGATAACAAGCTCCTGCCCTTGGTAGCTTACGTGCGCTTCTATTTGGCGCAACGTTTCTTGTTCATCGGCGGATACGGTGGTGTGCTTATTAAAACTTAACGGCGATGTAGCGCCAATAAATTCATCATCGAACGCGCTACGAATAGAGGCTGAATTTACTTCACCTCCGGTGCGCTCACTAATGCCTTGCACAACTTTACTGAATTCAATTTGCAACCGTCTGGGAAGCTCTAACCCATGGTCCTGTTCCAATACAAAAGCAACCCCGCCTTTACCCGACTGGCTGTTAACGCGAATCACTTCTTCATAGGTGCGACCTAAATCTTCAGGATCAATAGGTAGATAAGGTACAGCCCATTCTTCAGACTCTGCAGCCTTCATTGCAGCAAAACCTTTTTTAATCGCATCTTGATGCGAGCCAGAAAATGCGGTGAACACTAATTCACCTGTGTACGGATGCCTAGGATGAACCGGCAACTGATTACAATGCTCAACCGTTCGCTGCACTTCATAGATGTCTGAAAAATCAAGCTTAGGATCTACGCCTTGCGTGAATAGATTTAACGCTAAGGTCACGATATCAACGTTACCGGTGCGCTCCCCATTGCCAAACAAAGTGCCTTCCACTCGATCACCGCCTGCCATTAAGCCAAGCTCGGTAGCCGCAACGGCACAACCACGATCGTTATGCGGATGCAAACTTAACGTAATGGAATCTCGCATTGCCAAATGCTTTGACATCCATTCGATTTGATCGGCATGAATATTCGGGGTGGACATCTCCACCGTGGCAGGCAAATTAATAATGACTTTATTATCGGGCGTGGGCTGCCAAATGGCATTCACCGCATCGCACACTTCAACCGCGTAATCTAGCTCAGTGCCGGTAAAACTTTCTGGCGAGTATTGAAACTGCCACTGCGTATCGGGGTTCTTTGCAGCAATGTTTGCCACCATCTCCGCACCGTTAGTAGCAATCGCTTTGATGCCAGCCTTATCTTGGCGGAATACAACGTCGCGCTGTAAAGTGGAGGTTGAATTGTAAAGATGAACAATGGCACGACGTGCCCCTTTTAATGACTCAAAGGTTCGCTCGATTAATTCTTCTCGCGCTTGAGTTAACACCTGCACGGTGACATCATCAGGAATTAAATTTTCATCAATAATGGTACGAACAAAATCGTAATCGGTTTGCGAGGCCGCTGGGAAGCCGATCTCAATTTCCTTAAAGCCGCAGGCCAGTAACAGTTTAAAGAAGCGCATCTTACGATCACTGCCCATTGGCTCAATTAACGCTTGATTGCCATCGCGTAAATCCACACTGCACCATGTGGGTGCTTGAGTAATTATTTTGTCCGGCCACTCACGGTTTTTTAATGATACCGGTGGGTAAGGTTTGTATTTACTGAACGGCTGTGGCTTATTGGTCGGGTTGTTCATGGGTTACTGTGCCTGTCGGCTGTTGAGCGGTGAATGTAGACAGCACTCAAATTTTTAAATAATTGCTAAGTCGAATTGAATTGGCAAGGATGCGCTATTTATCGCACCGCCTGGTCGCGCTAAGCCAGGCAGCTGAGACCAAGGAGTCTGCCGGTAAGCGGATATTTTCGCTGTTTCTTCATGGGTGGTTTATGCCTGTGGCGGATCGGGAATTAGCCGATCTTAGGTTTTCGACGGATACGGGTAACACGCCCGGCGCTCTAGAGCGAGGCCGGGCAAGTAAGCGAGAGTTGTGCGTCGAAAGGCATCATGTTTCGAGATTAGCCCCACTGGCAGGCGGGGTCAAGCGTTTAAGGGCAATTCACATAATCAATCGTTTTCATTCAGCATCGGCCGGATTAATTTTTCTAGGCCATTCACTTTCAGTTCGTACACCAACGCCATGCGCTGGCCCAACATTCCAGCCGGGAATCCCTGGCCTCGAAACCACACCACATACGGTTCCGGCAAATCAATCAGCCGCTCGCCCTTAAATCGTCCAAACGGCATTCGCATCGCCACAGCTTCTAATAAATCGGCGGTGGCAGGCACATTGGCCAATGGCTTTTCTAGGCTGGGTTCGTCTTTGAGCCTGTCGTTTTCGAGCCTATGGTCTTTGGCCCCGTCATCTTCAGGCCTTTCGTCATCGCTCATAGCGATAGCTCACAGCAGTGGTTCATTGCGATAGTTCATCCCGATCAACTTCTACCCGATCAGCTTCTGATGGAGTCATTTGTGGGCCACCCCCACTTCGAAGGTTTCTGGTGCGCAGCACGGGCTGCTTAACGGATGCCACCAATTCTCGCCAAATGAACATCAACCCAGATAATACGATGATACTTGAGCCCGCCAACACCCATCGATCAATGGATTCGTCAAACCATAAAGCCCCAAACAGCACAGCCCAAATCATTTGGCTGTACTGCATGGGCGCTACAAATTGCGCCTCAGCCGACCGATAGGCTTGAATAACACAACTGTGCGCCAAAACAACAATGCAGCCGGCAGCACAACACGCTAAAAGTGCATCGCGAGGCATAGGCACATAAACAAAAAACATCACAGCCCCGCTGAGCAGAATATTCGTTAGCATGGGATACAAAATTAAGGTTGATCCGTGTTCTTGCGAGCCAATTTTTCGAGTAACCACTGATGTGCAGGCGATACAAAAAGCGGCAAACAGCGCAGCGCCATGCCCTGCCGAGAAGGCAGCTTGCCCTGGTCTTAACACCACGATTACCCCAACCAAACCCAGCACAATGGCAATACCTCGAACGAATTTCACTCGCTCGCCCAAAATAGGGATGGCCAGAAGGGTTATAAGGACGGGGGCTGAGAACAATAAGGAATACACCTCAGCCAAGGGCAAATGACCAAAGGCGTAAAAGGCTGAAAACAATGAACCCGCTGTGAACAAGCAACGTAGCGCCACCAAGAACGGCAAGTTAGGCCGAAACGAACGCTTTTCCTTGCTCACACCGATAAACAGGGAAAACGGCACGAAGCTGGTGAGTACCACGAAAAATACGATTTGAAAAACCGGTATGGATTGCACACTTTTTATCAGTGCATCGTGCGTTGCGAATAAGGCAAAGCCAGCTAACGCAAGCCCCATGGCACGAAGCACAGACGGGTTTTTGTCAATATGGGTTTTATTCATAGATGGGATAGAGTAGCTGATCGCTTGAAATTTGAGACTATTTTGCTGTTTGAAACACGGCTCAATTTCACCTTCAGTTGTGAACTGATCGCAGTGGAACTACAAACCAGCACTCGTATCGACCACCGATAGTGCAGTACGATATCTCGCTCGCCGTTACGCGCTTAATGAAGCAAACTCTAACTGCACTGGCGTGCCTTACATTACTGGGTTGCGGTGGATCAGGGGCATCCTTTGATACCACTCGAAACACAGCAATCCAAGAATGCTCCGCCGATGACCTAAAGTCGTGGGTTCAGCGCAACATGAACGACTACTACCTCTTCTATGACGAGGTGCCTATTGTCGATGCCAGCGCATACGATGGCCCTGAAGATTTCGTGCGGGCCTTACGAGTTGCGCCTTATGATCGATACAGCTACGTTACTGATCAATCGACCAACACCACCTTTTTTGAAGAAGGCAAACGCTTCGGATTCGGCATGCGAATTAAACGCACCGATGATCAGCGTCTGTATTTCAATTTGATTGAACCCTTATCACCTCTAGGTGCAACGCAGGCCGAGCGCGGAGATGAATTGCTGGCGATAAATGGTGTACCTCCCAATGGGTTCACTTCAGAATTCATTGCTAACGCTTTCGGCGAAGGTAATGACATTGTGGACGTGCGATTCACGTTGCGAAAACCTAACAGTAGAGAACCATTCGATGTGGTGGTAACCAAAGCCACATACGATGTTAAGACAGTTCTGAATGTTGACGTGCTTAGCCATAACAATCATCGCGTCGGCTATTTAAATTTCCTCTCCTTTCTAGAAACTTCTAAACAGGAAATAGATGAGGCGTTTGTCGATTTTAAAGAAGAAGGCATCGATGAGCTGGTGCTTGATTTACGGCACAACCTAGGCGGTAGAATTTCAGTTGCCGAGCAAATCGGTAGCTTAATCGCTGGTAATGCAGTTAATAACACCACGTTCACCCGCTTTGCTTTCAATGATAAATACGCCAGCCGCAATACCGAATTCTCGTTCTCTGCACGCGATGGCGCTTTGAATTTACCGCGCGTGTACGTGCTAACCACAGCCGATACGTGCTCTGCATCTGAAATGGTGATCAATAGCCTACGGCCCTATATAGACGTGGTTACCATCGGTGATACCACCTGCGGCAAACCCTACGGCACCACCAGTGAAGAATACTGCGGCAAGAGCATGAACGCATTGGAAGTGGAATTATTGAATGCTGCCAATGTGGGTGGGTATTTTGATGGGCTACCGGCCGATTGCCCAATGGCAGAAGACTTAGCTCAATCGCTTGGCAATCCCACAGAGAACTTACTTCGCACCGCTTTACATCACCTAGATACGGCTGAATGCGCAACGCATTTTTCAATTTTGGCTAACGGCACTGATGGCGCACTGAGTGCACGCGTTACCCCAAGCTTTGAAAAGCCACCAGCGATAACCCCAGCAACGCATGGCGAAGGCCCTGAGCTATTGGATCATCGCTATGATGAGATACGCACCCTACTCATGAAATAGGTGCGATACTGACCAGCCAGATCTCTTCGGTTGAGCGCCAATTATTATGAGCATCATCACTTTGGTTCGGCACGGTCAAGCCTCGGCAGGAACCGACAACTACGATCGACTGTCAACGCTTGGCCAACAGCAATCGAAATTGTTAGGCGATTGGTGGAAAAAGCTGGGCACGCAACCCGATGCCGCCTTTGCAGGCACCTTGGAACGCCAACAACACACAGCAAGCCTTGCCTTAGAACATGCGAATTTAAAACAACTTCGCGTAGACACCCTGCCCGATTTAAACGAATACAATCACAACGATATCGATGCGGCATTTGGTGAGGGCTTTTCAAGCGATAGCGGCATGGATTTAACGCTAGAAGACTACCACGACATCATGGACCGATGGCGCAAGGCCCCGGCATCAAAGCTTGAGAATGTAGAGAGCTGGGATCAATTTATGTCTCGCGGAATGAACGCTTTACAACATGCGCATGATGCACTTAACGGCGACGGTCATGCGCTCATGTTTACCTCCGGCGGCATCGTTGCAACCTTATTGGGAAATGTCCAAGATCACCCATTCCATGTAATCATCGATAACATTTGGTACATCCGCAATTCATCGGTGAGCACCGTACAATTTGATGGAAAAAAAGCGCATTTACTAGACTTTAATTGCGTACCGCATTTAGACTGCCAGGCAGACAAAAAGCTCATCACACAAATTTAATCGGGACGATGACCATGACCCAATCGCATCATGACGCAGACAAGCAATTTGCTTTGCACCCTTATACTCACTTAGCGAATCATCAAAAGCAAGAACCGTTTGTGGTTACTCGCGGCGATGGCGTATACGTTTACGATGATCACAACAATCGATTATTGGAAGGTGTTTCAGGGCTATGGTGTACATCACTTGGCTTCAGTGAACAACGACTAATTGATGCAGCGGTTAAGCAACTGCAAACCTTGCCCTATTCGCATATGTTTGCGCACCGCTCTATGTTGCCCGCTATCGAACTGTCACAAAAATTAGTTGAAAGCGCACCCGAAGGTATCGGCAAAGCATTTCTAGTTAACAGTGGGTCTGAAGCGGTAGATGCCGCCATAAAGTTCGCTTGGTATTACCAAAACGCTCGAGGCAAAAAGAATAAGAAAACTTTCATTGCGCGTAAACGTGCGTATCACGGCGTAACCGTTGCTTCAGGCAGCTTAACAGGCCTACCTTACGCACAAGATGGGTTTGATTTACCGGCCATTCCTGTCATACACGTGAACACACCTCACGCCTATCGTGAAGCGAAAAACGGTGAAACCGATGAAGCGTTTGCCAAACGACTAGCAGATGAATTAGAGGCCACAATAATAGAGGCAGGCGCTGACAACATCGCAGCCTTTATCGCAGAACCTGTAATGGGCGCTGGTGGTGTTTTAATACCGCCTGCAGACTATTTCGATCGTGTGCAAGCCATTCTTAAAAAGCACGACATTCTGTTCATTGCCGATGAAGTCATTACAGGTTTTGGTAGAACTGGGGAATGGTGGGGCTGTGATACCTACAACATAAAACCTGACATGATCACCAGCGCAAAACAACTCTCAAGTGCATACCAGCCCATAGGTGCTGTGTTGGTGTCAAACGAGATGTACGATGCGTTCGAAGCCTACAGTTCAGAATTGGGTATGTTCGGTACGGGTAACACTTACGGCGGTCATCCAGTGGCATCAGCCGTTGCTTTAGAAACATTAAAAATTTATGAAGAACGCCAAATTGTAAATGCTGTAAAAGAACGTTCGCCACACTTTCTAGAGCGGCTGCAAGCGCTGCAAAATCACCCGTTAGTGGGCAATGCTCGTGGGGTGGGTTTAATTGGCGCTATCGAATTAGTAAAAGACAAAGACAGCAAGGAGCAGTATGCGGCAAGCGATAAAATGAACGCACAAGTCGTGGCTGCTGCGCGCGATAAAGGCTTGGTGGTTCGTGCAACACCAGGTGACAGCATCGCATTTTGCCCCCCACTGATCATCAGCGACGATGAAATCGATGAGATGTTTGATGCCGTAAGCGATGCCTTATCGGTTGTGCAAAACCGTTAGCTATCCAATTTTACCTAGGTGGATAACCCAGGAGCGGACAACCCCTAAGTAGACAATCCCGACGTAGACAACCTCGGAAAAGCCGATTCATCTTCAGCAAATAAATGACAGTTGGCAGCGTGAACGTTGACGTTCATGCTGCTGCCTTCTTTGGTATCGTCTAGGCCAGCGCGCTGAACAACAAAATTTTCTAATCCAGAGCATTGCCCATAAAGGTACGTAGAGCCGCCCAGTCGCTCTGCCACTTCCACTTGTAACGAAAGCGCAAAATCACCGCTGTTGTCACCTAAATCTTCAGGGCGCATACCTAAAGTAACCGCAGAACCTGCTACCGCGTTCTCGGCATTCACCGGCAAAGTAATGGTTTGCCCATCCACATCTATAACAGCGGACGTGGCCGAGCCTTCTTTCAGCGTTGCCTTTATAAAATTCATTTTTGGCGAACCAATAAAGCCTGCCACGAATAAATTTTTCGGATGATGATAAAGCTCTAACGGGCTTCCAACTTGCTCAACATGGCCCAGTCGCAACACCACGATTCTGTCGGCCATGGTCATGGCCTCCACTTGGTCGTGGGTGACGTAAATCATCGTGGCGCCGATTTGCTCATGAAGCTTTGCAATTTGCAATCGCATTTCGACACGAAGTTCGGCGTCTAGATTTGATAACGGCTCGTCAAACAAGAACACTTCAGGTTCTCGCACAATTGCCCGCCCAATAGCCACACGTTGACGCTGGCCACCGGATAAATTCTTCGGTTTACGATCTAGGAGCTTATCGAGTTGCAGTGTTTTAGCAGCCTTTGCCACCTTCTCGGCTACTTCCTCTTTATCTACCCCCGTCATTTTCAGACCAAACCCCATGTTCTGCTCAACCGTCATGTGGGGATATAGAGCGTAGGATTGAAATACCATGGCGATGCCGCGATCTACCGCCTCTGTGTGCGTAACGTCTTGATCACCGATATGGATTGAGCCAGATGAAAGCGTTTCAAGCCCTGCTACCAAACGAAGTAACGTTGATTTACCGCAACCTGATGGGCCTACAAAAACAATGAATTCACCACTGTTAAGCTGAAGATCAATGCCGTGAATGACAGTGACATCACCAAAACTTTTGACCGCTTGCTTTAGTTCAACGTTTGACACAGATAAAGCTTCCTGAAAAATTTATGATTTAAGAGGCTATGGGTATCTTAATCCATGCACTCTATACTGACACAAAAGATATACTGCCGCAAAACCACCTGACCTCAACTCACTCATTGTCGCGCAAACCAATCAACATGACTCATTCATCTGCATCCTTTGACCTGCCCCAACTGGAGCGGCTATTTAACGAAAAATTTGGCGAACAAATCGACAACAGTCCTGTCAGTTTTCACGCACCAGGGCGCGTCAATCTCATTGGAGAGCACACCGATTACACCGGCGGCATGGTGTTCCCCTGCGCTATTGATCGAGGCACACTGTTGCTGATTCGTCGCAATAATACGAATCAGTTTCGTTTTGCATCGACTAACTTTGATTTCTCAACCGAACTGCCTGCCGCCGAGATCAGTAAAGCTCAAGGCGATAGCTGGGTAAATTACCCGCTGGGTGTTATCGATCAATTCAAAAAACGCGGAATCAATCTTGACGGGTTGGATTGTTTGTATTCAGGCAACGTACCGAATGGTGCCGGGCTTAGCTCATCAGCATCTATTGAAGTGGTCACCGCATTCGCCATAAACGAGCTATTCAATGCAAGCTTAGATAACATCGAACTTGTGAAAATCTCACAAGCAGCTGAAAACGAATTCGTTGGCATGCAATGCGGAATCATGGACCAATTCGCCGTGGCGATGGGCAAACAAAACCATGCCCTTATGCTGAACTGCCAAACGCTACATTATCGCCATGTGCCATTAAATCTAGACGATCACGCCATCGTACTGATCAATACCAATCAACGCCGCGAGCTAAACGAATCGGCTTACAACGATCGCGTAGCCGAGTGTCAACGAGCCTTAACGATCGTTCAGCAGCGAGTAGATGTAAATTCGCTTGGTGAATTGCGCATGGAAGATTTTGAAACCACTGAAGATCTATTTACTGACGACCCGCTCGCCTACCGCCGCGCACGACACGTATGCTCTGAAAATACCCGAGTAACCGCTGCGGTTGATGCGTTAGAAAATAACGACCTAAACGCCTTTGGAGCCATGATGAAACAATCACACCAATCGCTAAGGGACGATTTCGAGGTGTCAAGTAAACCGCTGGATACGCTGGTCGATTTGGCGTCAAAACATCCTGGTGTGCTGGGAGCTCGCCTAACTGGAGCTGGTTTCGGCGGCTGCACGGTCAATCTAATGCATCAAGATGCGCTGGCTACGTTCGAAAACGCCGTTGCCAACGATTATCAGCAAGCGACTGGATTGACGGCCGATTTCTACATAATAAAACCCAGCGATGGCGTTGGAGAGATGACATCATGAGCGGTCCTTGGGAACGTCGCTGGCATCCGTTATTGGACGAGTGGGTCATTATTTCCTCATCATCGGCCTCTCGGCCTTGGTCGGGCGCTAAAGCCAACGCCAAAACCACAGCGCTTGCCAAACACGACGCCAGCTGCTTTCTTTGCCCAGGTGTTACCCGAGCCAGTGGGGAGAAAAACCCTGACTACACCGGGCCATTCGCGTTTGACAATGATTTTGCAACCTTTGCCAGCCACGCACCCCAAACCAATGACACCCAATCACTGTTCGCAACCACTGCACCTGCAGATGGTCGCTGCCGTGTTTTGTGTTGGAGCGAACGCCACGACATGACCTTAGCCGATCTGCCGGTATCGGCGATGGCAAGCATCACTCAATTATGGCGTGATGAATTTGAACTTCTGCAAGCGAATCCTGCGGTAAAACAAGCGCTGTTATTTGAAAACAAAGGCGTTGAAATTGGCGTATCGAATTTGCACCCGCACGGTCAAGCGTATGGGTTGCCGTTTGTATCAGCGCATGCACAGCGAATGCGCGATGCTCAAGCTCGTTACGCCAACCAACACAAACAAAATTTACTCATCAGCATGCTTGAACACGATTCGGTACAAAATGCTTTAGTGGTAGAAAAAGCCACTCATTGGAGCGTATTGGTGCCATTTGCTGCACGCTTCGCCTATGAAACTTGGATTGTGCCGCATCAAGCGGTAACCAATTTATCAGGCTTAAGCGATGATGCGCTTTTGGAATTGGGCGAGGTGTATCACCGCCAAGCACAACGTTACGATGAACTGTTTCAGCGTCAATCGCCTAACATTACTCACTTTCATAATGCTCCGTGCGACGACGATGCCAACAACCAGCACTGGTGTTTTCACATGGCGTTTCAGCCGCCGCTACGTGAACCCGATAAATTGAAATACTTAGGCGGTTTTGAATCCGCTGCTGGCAACATCACCAACCCTGTACAACCTGAAGTGGCCGCAGGTCGACTCCGAGAACTTGGCATTTAACACCCAATGACTGAAAGCTTCCACAGCGTGCCGCGTTTAGGCGTTTGTTATTACCCAGAACATTGGCCAGAAGAAAATTGGGCCAATGATGCTAAGCAAATGTTTGCGATGGGTATTCGAACGGTACGCATCGGTGAATTTGCGTGGAGCCGATTAGAAGCCACACCTGGGGTGCTAACGTTTGATTGGCTAACCCGCGCAATAGATTCCTTACACACCGCAGGCCTATCCATTATTCTTGGCACACCCACCGCCACCCCCCCGCGATGGATGCTGGACAAACACCCTGATATGCTGGCCATTGATGAACACGGGCATGCACGCGGTTTTGGCTCCAGACGACACTATTGCTTTTCTTACCAGCCCTATTGGGCCGAGTGCGAACGCATTGTTACGGCCATGGCGAAGGCCTACGGCGAACACCCAGGCATCGTGGCCTGGCAAACCGATAACGAATACGGTTGCCACGACACCATTCCAAGCTATTCAGATGCTGCGTTAAAAGGGTTTCAACAATGGTGTGCGAAACAGTACAGCTCCATTGATGATTTGAACACCGAATGGGGCAATGTGTTTTGGAGCATGGAATACAACGCGTTCGATCAAATTGGCTTCCCGGTGGCAGCTGTTACCGAAACCAACCCTGCCCATCGATTAGCGTTTTGGCGTTATTCATCCGATCAAGTCGTTGCGTTTAATCAAGTACAAACTCGCATTCTTAAAAAACTTTCCCCAGGGCGAGATCTTGTTCATAACTACATGGGCAACTTCACCCAATTTGATCACCACGCAGTGGCCAAAGATTTAACCGTTGCCAGCTGGGACAACTACCCATTAGGTTTTCTCACCCGTGATGGTTACACCGAAGTAGAACAGGCCACCTACTTACGAACGGGTCATCCCGATAGCTCAGCCTTTCATCATGATTTATATCGGGGTTGTAACCACGGTCGGTGGTGGCTTATGGAACAACAACCTGGCCCCGTGAATTGGGCACCCTACAACCCCGCTCCGTTAAACGGCATGGTGCGTTTTTGGGGCTGGGAAGCCATCGCACACGGTGCCGAAGTGGTGAGTTATTTTCGCTGGCGGCAAGCGCCTTACGCGCAAGAACAAATGCATACAGGGCTTTGCAGGCCCGATGGCACGCTTGACTCTGGCGGGCTTGAGGTAAGCGTTTTAGGGGAAGAATTACTTAAGCTACAAGCGGCAAAAGAAAACGATACGGTGTTCCAACCCGCACAGGCATCGGTTGCGCTGGTGTTAGATTATGTTGGGTTAGAAGCTCAACGCATTCAACAACCCGATGGAAAAACATTCGACCCGTTTCGTTTTGCCCAACAGGTTTATAGCGCCTGCCGCCAATTGGGCGTAGACCTAGACATCATTCCAACCGATGCCGACTTATCAAACTACAAAGTCGTCTTATTGACGTCTAATACCATCAGCGATGCATCGTTTTGTGAAAAATTGAAAGCGTGTTCGGCGCACGTGGTGCTGATGCCGCGCACAGGCAGTAAAACATCAAATAACGGCATACCATCGCAACTGGCACCAGGTGTATTTCAATCGCTCTTACCTGTGAAAGTGATTCGCAGCGAATCTCTGCCCGATTTTGTGCAGTTGAGCACCCCAATGGGCTGGGTTGCACAACATTGGCGGGAAACCATTGAATCTTCCATCACCCCGCAAACCACCTTTGATGATGGGGTGGGGTTTTATTATCAACAAGGTCGCATGCACTATGTAAACGCGTGCCTTAACGAACCCAGCTTAGTCGATTGGCTAGAAACGTTTTTCAAACAACGAACGATTGAAACCATTCGATTGCCGAGCGGTGTTCGCATCAAAAAAACACAGGGCGCAACATGGGTGTTTAACTTTGGACCAGATTCAATTGATATTCAAACCGAAAATATTTTTATCGGCTCGTCGAGGTTACCACCTGGTGAGTTAGCGGCCTTACGCCCGGGTCACTTCAGCGTGCAAAGCAACGATTTATAATGACTCGTTGGGTCGTGCGTTTCAGGCGAATTCACTCCATTTTTGCTAACTGAGCATCATTTGCCGCTAAATCGTTCCTCAGTATCGCAAAAGAGCGGTACTTTGCGGCTTATTCGATTGACTTGGCATCACCAGTTATCAGATGATATAGGGGTACGAATTAATCATGTACACGATACGGTTATCCCGTATACCAATCTGATACCGGCATAGAGCCTACTTAGATTCAATCTTGGAGAGAACACACAATGTTTACACCCCTAGTTCGCACAGCAACGGCTGTGTTAACAGCGGCCATCATTAGCGCTCCCGCTATGGCAGCTGATCTTGTCATCAACTACGACGATTTAAACGCAGCACCCAAAGAAGCGTTTGAAACAGCCGTAGCTAAGTTTCAAGAAGCTAACCCTGACATCAACGTTATTGTTAACAACACTGACCGCGAAGCTCACAAAACAGCCATTCGTAACTTCTTAAGTGCCGATGCACCTGATGTTACTTCTTGGTACCCCGGTAACCGCATGGCACCTTTCGTCGATGCAGGTCAGTTCGAAGATATTTCCGATTTATGGGAATCTGAAGGTTGGTCAGACGCATTGGCATCAACTAAGCCATCAATGACTCGTGACGGCAAGCAATGGGGTGTTCCGTACACCTATTACCAGTGGGGCATCTACTACCGCTCTGACATCTTCGCTGACAACAACATCACACCTCCAACCACTTGGGACGAGTTACTCTCAGCATCAGCTGCATTGAAAGAAGCTGGCGTTACTCCTTTCACCATTGGTACTAAGTTCTTATGGACAGCAGCTGGTGTATTCGACTACCTAAACCTTCGTACTAACGGCTACGACGTTCACAACGACCTAACCGCCGGTAAGATCAAGTACACCGATCCACGCATCGTTGATGTATTCGAAAAGTGGAAAGAATTGGTTGAGCCTGGTTACTTTGTAGAAAATCACGCCACTATGTCTTGGCAGGAAGCACTAGCACCTTTCATTCAAGGCGAAGCGGCTATGTACGTTATGGGTAACTTCTCTGTTGCTGCTATGCGTGAAGGTGGTTTAACTGATGATCAAATCGATTACATCCCCTTCCCAACTATCAACCCTGATGTGGCTCGTGCAGAAGAAGCACCAACCGATGCGTTCTTCATCCCTGCGAATGCGAAGAATAAAGAAGATGCAAAGAAATTCTTGAAATTCGTTGTTGATGCTGACGTTCAAACTGAATGGAATGCAACACTAGGCCAGTTGCCTATCAACAAGAACGCAACTCCGGGTGACGATAAGTTTATCCAGAAAGGTTTTGAAACAGTGAGCACCGCTGCAGGCCTTGCGCAGTTCTATGATCGTGATGCGCCAGCTGAAATGGCCAAAGCGGGCATGGAAGGCTTCCAAGAGTTCATGGTTAAGCCTGAGCGTATGGATGACATCCTTAAGCGTTTAGACAAAGTTCAGGAACGTGTATACAAGTAAGAGTTAACTTAAGCTTGACTCAAAGCAAACGTTTTATTACTGTTTGCTAGTAAGCAAAAAGGCCATGCTTAGTCATGGCCTTTTTTGTTTCCCTCTCACTGAAAAGGTTTGCCCATAAGTGAATACAGCCACCCGATCA
The DNA here is from genome assembly GCA_938035125.1 of uncultured Granulosicoccaceae bacterium. Lineage (GTDB taxonomy): Bacteria > Pseudomonadota > Gammaproteobacteria > Granulosicoccales > Granulosicoccaceae > Granulosicoccus. Next base: position 56,816 of record CALHNS010000032.1, read on the forward strand.
GACATCCCTAAAAATCGAAGTTGGTATCAACGCAACCGGTTCGCGATTACTCCGTGGATCTTCTTAGCGCCTGCCATACTATTTTTCACCCTCTACGTCATTGCTCCTATTTTTCAATCTATCTGGATTTCATTTTTTGAATGGAATGGATTAGGTGCGAAAACATGGGTGGGCATGGGCAACTATGTCGAATTAATGGATGACGATAGGTTTTACACCTCGCTTAAAAACAATCTCTGGTGGCTAGTGCTGTATATGCTGGCGGTGCCCATCGGATTGGCTATTGCCCTATTTTTAAACCAAACCGTTACCGGCATTCGCTTGTACAAATCGCTGTTCTTCTTTCCGTTTGTTATCAGCCAAGTGGTTGTCGGTTTAATATTCACTTGGTTTTATAATCCGAACTTTGGCATCGTGGCCATTATTTGGGAATTTTTTGGCGCAACACCACCAGCCATTCTGGCTGATGAAGACTTAGTGACTTTCGGCATTATCTTCGCAGGCCTTTGGCCTCAAATCGCTTATTGCATGATTCTGTATTTAACCGGGCTGAACAATGTATCCCCCGATCAGATAGAAGCGGCAAGGCTTGATAACGCTAAAGGCTTTGGCATGCTGTGGCACGTAATTCTGCCGCAATTGAAACCAGCCACATTCATTGCGGTGGTGGTTACCGTTATCGGCGCCCTGCGATCATTCGACATGATTGCCATCATGACCGGAGGCGGGCCATGGGGGTCGTCGAACGTACTGGCCTATTTTATGTTCGAAACCTCATTGTCAGAATACGGCTTTCGAATGGGTTACGGCTCAGCCATTGCCACGGTATTATTTTTAATCATGCTGGTGTACATCAGTTTCTTCTTATACCGCATGTACCAAGACGAGAAGGGGAACTAGAGCCATGTTTCCAAAACCCATAGAAAAACGTGGTAAAGGCGCACTGCTTCGTTACCACTTGATATTGCCGGTTGCGTTAGTTATTTGGCTGCTTCCACTAATCGCCATCTTTCTTACTTCAATTCGCCCCGGCGCCGATATCAATGCCGGTAATGTATTTGGCTGGCCTTCAGATTTTCTATTTATAGAAAATTACACCGCGGTTTTCACTCAATCAAAAGCTTGGTTGTACTTGCTGAATTCTTTTAAAATCACTATCCCAACCGTCATTCTGTCAGTATCTTTGGCCTGCTTAGCTGGTTACGCCCTGTCGGTTTACCGGTTCAAAGCGGCTCTGCCCTTATTCTTCCTATTTGTGGCCGGTAACTTCGTGCCGTTTCAAATCTTGATGGTTCCGGTTAGAGACTTCTCAGTGCAAACCGGCCTATACGACACCATCACCGGTTTGGTACTTTTCCATGCAGCCTTTCAAACTGGGTTTTGTACCCTGTTCATGAGAAACTTCATTAAAGCTTTGCCTCATGAACTCATAGAATCTGCACGGATTGAAGGTGTGGGGGAATTCAAAATATTTTTCTACTTGGTATTGCCACTGGTACGCCCAGCGATTGCCGCCCTTTCAGTACTGATCTTCACGTTCGTGTGGAATGATTTCTTTTGGGCCACCGTTCTTATACAAGGTGATCATGGCCTGCCCATTACCGCAGGGGTTCGATCATTGAACGGGCAGTTCGTATCTCAGTGGCACTTGGTCTCTGCGGCATCATTACTTGCTGCCGTACCACCGGTATTAATGTTCTTCACCATGCAAAAGCACTTCATTGCTGGATTAACACTGGGTGCTTCTAAGGGCTAAGGGCTAAGGGCTAAGGGCTAAACCCTACCAAAGCCCTGCCAATGTTGGCAGTACCCCAGCACGATGGGCAATATCAATGCCGATTAAAATGGGTGCTGCCAACAAGAACCACACCGCATCAAAGAACGCGTTCTGCATTTGTTTGATGTTTATCGTGTACTGCTCAATGTTGGTGAATTGAGAAAATGCAGGCACCAATCTGGGTGTTTTCGCTTTGTACGCTAAGTACTCATCGCCCAGCATCTTTTCCAAATGGGCCTCTTCATCACGGATGGTGATGGGGTAAATCCAAACAAAGAACAGTAAAATTAAGCCGGTGATGATGAACGAACCCACCAGAAACCCAATGCCTACCCCACCGATCAAACTAAAACAATACAGCGGGTTACGAACCATCGAATAAGGGCCATCTTGAATGACCCGTTGATTCTTATAACCACAAATATAAATTGAGCACCACAATCGTCCTAGTGCTGCCACCACCACCATCGCAAAACCAAGCGCACGGATAAGGTACATAAACCCACTGGATGGATCCCACGCCGACACGGTGAGCAGTATCAAAGCGATAGTAATAAGGAAAAAGGCTCGGGAAACACCGATACGGTGCTGAGCTAAGAACGCTTGCATGCGGGAAAACCAGAACGTGAATTACGGAAGACAAAGAGTATAGCTTGCTCCGTGAAGGGCATATACCCAAGTTTTTGGGCAAGCTTATCCGCAGCTGGCAAACGCCCTAGATGGTAGACGACCCTTGAAACGGCAGGTAAACCGCAGTTATTTTAACGCTGACCATGCAGCATCTGAAGCCTGCTTATAGGTTTCCCAATTGCCATCAGTCCAGCGATCCCGCCCAGCAGCTGCATAAAATAAATACAGCTTATCGCCCAAGATTTCCCAGTGTTTTCCATTGGTTTTCACCAATCCGTTGCCGATACTGAGCGCATTGGCGCAGTGCCCGTTATAAGCTGGCTCGTACTTTTCAGGGTTGGCTGCAAATAAATCAGCACTTTCTTGACTAAAAAACTGCCATTTCGCGCCTTTATAAGACACCGTAAATGACTTTTTACCCGTAACTGAAGGCTCTTGCGGAGCTCTTTGCAATTCATGATAGGCGACCGTGTCTTTTCCACCAATGGCAACGCCTTTGAAACGACTTTTCGAAACAGGTTCAGCCGCAAAAGCCGAGGCGCTGAACACGCTCAACACAATCATTATAAAAAGGCGTTGGGATAGTAACGATAATTGTTGTAAGGGTGTACGTTCTGTTGCGTTCATAGTGCTGGCTCCCCTGCAGTGTCTTAACAGCATCATACCAACAACTTTGACTCGCAAAATCTAGCTTGGTTCGCTCAACAGGCGTTTTGATGCCTTAAATAGGCCCTTGAAAACGGCGAAAATCAGAAAACCAAGCAAAACGCCAAATACATCAAATAAAAAATCTTGCACATCTGGGCTTCGGCCCACGGCATGGCGCTGCAAAGCTTCAGTGGCCACCGCAAGAACACCCAACCCCACGAGCACTTGCCGATGCAACAACCCCCAGTGCTTGTGGAAAATTAACACCGCAAGCGTTAACACGGCGAACAGAATCACGTGCCCATTTTGCATCAGTGAACTGAATTGACCGCTAGTTATACCGCCACCCAAATGGTTTAATGATCGTTTAAAAATCGTAAAAAACGCACTTACCGCATCGCTAGAAGCCAATACAGCGCCCAACAGCGGGCCAAGTATTCCCACAACCACCACAGTAGGCATACGCGCGCGTCGCCAAGCCCTGTAAATACCAATACATAATGTGATTAACCAAAGCCCCGCTAAGAGGTACTGACTCACCCTATACCTTGCATCTTCATCTACCGAGCTTAACGTTAAGTTGGATAGTTGCCAATCCGTTTGTGGTGGCGATGAAAACAATACTTCAATAGATGTGTTGGGCTGTTCCAATTCAATCACTTCATCCAGTGTTACCAACGATTGAAAAAACATCGGCCGTTCAACCAGCAGATACTTATTAGATCTGGTGGGATCCTTTAATAGTAAAACAGGCGCTGGGTGCCACGTTAATCGATCGGCCGCGGACGTATCGGTCTGTAATGTGGCTTGAAGCCGCAGAAGAGAGGCATTTATCGGCAACGCTATGTGTCTAGAAATTCTTCCACGCTTATTTATATCGCGCTGCACTCCGATAACACCCTCATTACTCACACTGATTTTGGAAGCAGGCCCGCTACTCTGCCAACCTAAAGGATTGGCAGCGTCGGCTTCAATCAATAACCGCTCGGTTATAACCGGAGTTCGCCAAGTTGGAGAAGCAGCAAAGTGCGTTAGCCAAGACAACAACAGCACCCAGCACATCAGTGCAAAGAATCTCACGAATAGGCGCGCGCGTGCACGGCAGTGTCGTGAAATACCGCTCCACCGTTAGGCTTACCTGGTTCTGCGGATACCAATGCGTTGATGCCAACCTTGCCTTCAAAATGCTCGTTAGGCCATAAGCTTTCTACGACAACTGTACCGCGCTGCAATCCGTCAAATAGTTTAGCCCGCACAACCACTTCAGCTAACGCATTACTTAAGATAATGAATTCACCGTCAGTCAATCCATAGGTTGTTAAGTCTTCAGGATGCATTAAGGCAACAGGTTCTTTTTCCATTTTTTGAGACGAGGCTGTTTCTGTAAAGCTGGTGTTTAGAAACTGTCTGGCAGGGGCTGTGATAAGGCGCAAAGGATGCGCAGCTGTGGCTGCATCGATCACCTCCCAATGATCGGGCAAGCTTGGCATACCCTCACTGTTTGGCCCGATGGCTGACCAGTTCGGAGCAAAATGAAAGCGCTTATCCGGTGTTTGAAAACCGGTTAAATGATTTTGATCGTCAAATGACTTTGCACAATCGATCCCGCCTTTCTTGTGAACCGTTTCAGCATCAGGCCAACCCGAAGCTTCTAGCAGCTCATCAATTAATTCCCATTCTGTTTTAAAAAAACCGGGATGATCTAACGCTAAACGCTTAGCCAAGGCTTGCAATAACCAATGATTACTTCTGCATTCGCCAGGTGGGTTAATCATTTTTTTACCAATTTGCAAATGAGTGTGCCCAGTGGCTGTATAGATATCATCGTGTTCAAGGAACATAGTGGCAGGCAAAACAATGTCGGCAAGCTTTGCCGTATCGGTTAGAAATTGCTCGTGAACTACTGTGAATAAGTCACTGCGCATAAGCCCTTTTCTTACATCCAAACTTTGTGGTGCCACCACGGCTGGGTTGGTATTTTGAATAAGCAACGCCTTAATTTCAGGCCCGCCTTGTAAATCTTTTTCATCACCTAACAGCGCAGGCCCAATACGCGATTGATCGATAACTCGAATGGAATCATCAAGTAAATCTTTACCTTCTATTTGTGTGGTGTCTAGGTTATAAATAACCGAATTGCCATACAAAGCCCCGCCGTTCGGATATTGCCAAGCACCGGTTATTGCGGGTAAACACGTTGCTGCGTGCATGTTCACCGCCCCGTTTCTGGAGCGTGAAAATCCGTAACCCAAGCGAATGAAACTGTTATTGGTTTCGCCATACCATTGTGCAAATTGTTCGATCTGATTTACCGGCAAGCCTGTGATAGCTGACGCCCATTGAGGGTCTCGGCTTTTAACATGCGCTTCTAGCGCTTCGTAATCTTTTGTATGAGTTTGTAAATAATCACGATCGGCATAACCATCTCGAAACAAAATATGCATAACAGCGCAAGCTAATGCGCCGTCGGTACCTGGCTTTAAACATAGGTGTAAATCGGCTTTTTGTGCAGTACGCGTATGATAAGGATCGATTACAACAAACCGTGCGTTTTGATTTCGTCGAGCTTTTGCCACACTGTTCATTACATTAACTTGCGTGTTAACGGGGTTCCCGCCCCACATAACAATCAGATCGGCAAACGCCATGCGCATAGAATTAGCGCCTTGATTCGCGCCCACCCCTGCTTTGTAACCCGCTTCGGATAAAGCCACACAAAACGTGGAGTGCTGACGAGATGTTTTAAAGGCGTGGCGAAAACGATTCAAACCATCGCGCTGAACCCACCCCATGGTGCCGGCATAGTGATAAGGCCAAATGGCTTCACCGCCAAATTCTGCTGCAATGGCTGTAAATTTATTAACAATTTCATCTAACGCCTCGTCCCAACTGATCCTTTCAAAACGCGGTGTTTCTTCGCTTTTAGCATTAACCCGTTTTAACGGATGTTTTAAACGATCTGGGTGATGCACTCGTTCTTGGTAACGCGACACTTTGGCACAAATCACCCCATCGGTATAAGGGTGATCTTTTGCACCGTACACTCGGCCAATGGTGTTCTCATCCAGCACCTCTACATCGAGCGCGCAGACACTGGGGCAATCGTGCGGGCACACAGAACGCACTGTGTTAATGAGGGGGCGAGAGGCGATGGTTAAGTCCTTATGGTATTTGCATCTATACGAACCTTAGCAAATCAAAACCATTCAGTCTGCCACAGCGAGGCATTTTCATTGAAGAGACCCAAGTTAAGCCATTACCATTAAACGGCCGCTTTTAATCCACCTTGTTCATCAGCATTGATCTGGCTTATCAGATTCGCCAAGGCCTCATCCACTTTATCGTTTTCCACCTGACAGGTGCCTGCGGCTGCATGACCTCCACCACCATAGGCCAGCATCAATTCACCTACGTTAGTTGTACAGCTTCGATCAAAAATAGATTTACCCGTTGCAAACACCGTGTTCTGTTGCTTCAGGCCCCACATTTGATGAATGGAGATATTGCATTGTGGGAACATGGCGTAAATGGCGAAACGACTGCCAGGATAAATAATGTCTTCATCGCGCAAATCCAAAACTACTAAGTTTTGATGCACCGTCGAGCAGCGCTTAATTTGCGCTTCAAAATCAGCCTTATGGTGTTCATAAAGCTCCACTCGTTCCACCACATCCGGTAGAGACAAAATTTCTTCAATACTGTGATTAGCGCAGAAGTCGATGAGCTGCATCATCAGTTCATAGTTGGAAATCCGGAAATCTCGAAAACGGCCTAAACCAGTTCGAGAGTCCATCAACATATTCAATAATTCCCAGTTTTCAGGGTTGAGCACTTCGTCCATTGAAAACTGCGCAGAGTCCGCCTTATCTACCGCTGTCATCATTTCATCCCAACGGCTCGGGAATGCCTCGTGCCCACCGTAGTGCTTCCAAACGATACGGGCAGCAGAATCTGCTTCTGCATCGATAACGTAATTTTTTTGACCCGTACCATTTCGCATCGCTTCAGATTCATGATGATCAAAAACGATGTGCGCGCTTGCCACATAAGGTAAGTTTGTGGTGATGTCTTGTTCAGTGATATCAATGACACCATCTTGCATATCTTTGGGATGGACGAATTTTATGTCATCGATGATGTCGAGGTGTTTGAGCAATACCGCGCAAACCAGTCCGTCAAAATCACTACGAGTTACCAGTCGAAACTTCTTCATACCCTTTTCCCAAAGCTTAGGTTGCCACGCGGGGCTTGCGCCTGCGACAGGGTCTATCGGCCTTGTGCATCCAAATCTTGACATTTTGGGTCCATTAATAGAACTCGTATGGCTTAGCTGGATCGAACCATGCAACAGCCCGTAGATACTTGAAATGACTACAATGGCAACCATCAACCCTACCCGTAGAATGTGACCAAGCTCACGCTACCTCTTTCGCGGTTCTCTTAATGGCAAAAGTTTCCTTTACCTCAGCACCGGCCAGCCACCCCAACCCTCGCGATAGGATGCTTAATCGCGAACTTGGCCTATTGCGATTTAACGAACGGGTACTGGATCTTGCCACCGATTCTTCTGTGCCTTTACTTGAACGCTTACGTTATCTGTGCATCTCAGCCAGCAATCTGGATGAATTTTTTGAAGTGCGTGTGGCAGGAACCCGGCAAAAAGTAAAAGCAGGTGTTGAAAGCGCCGGTGTGGACGGCCTATCACCTGCACAAGAATTAGCATTGATAACCCAGCGTGCGCATAAGCTTGTTGATCGACAATATCAGTTGCTTAATAACGAACTGTTCCCAGAACTTGCCAAGCAAGACGTTGTGTTTTATCGACGAACGAAATGGTCACCTGCGATGCGCGAATGGGTTAAAACGTTGTTTGAACAAGACATCGCGCCTGTACTTAGCCCGCTAGGGCTCGATCCATCACACCCGTTTCCACGCTTAATGAATAAAAGCTTAACGTTCATCATTGAGCTTGAAGGCAGTGATGCGTTTGGGCGTGAAGCAGGCTACGCACTACTGCGCGTACCACGCTCATTACCACGAGTTATACCTGTGCCTAAATCGATTGGAGGTGCAGAACATGGGTTTGTATTTCTTTCATCCGTCATTCATGACAATGTGAACGCTTTATTTGCGGGTATGAAACCCGTTGGTATGTTCCAATTTAAAGTGACGAGAAACAGCGATCTGTATGTTTCAGAAGAAGATGTGGCTAATTTGAAACGTGCGGTTGAACACGAACTTCTGCAGCGCTCATTTGGTGAAGCTGTTCGTTTAGAAATTCACGAGGATTGCTCGCCTCGTGTGGTGAAATTTCTTCAAAAGCAATACAAATTAGAAGACAACGAAGTTTATCGTGTGAATGGGCCGGTAAATTTAAATCGCTTAATTACCATTCCTGATCAAATTGATAAACCCGAATTAAAATTCGAAGCCTTCAGACCGGCTATTGCTAATTATCTCAATGAAGATATCAATATTTTCGATGTTATCGCACAACATGCCCCCTTGGTCGTACACCACCCCTATGAATCGTATATACCAGTAACTGAGCTACTACGACAAGCCTCAATCGACCCAGATGTATTAGCGATTAAACAAACGCTTTACCGCACAGGTAATGAAAGCATCATAGTTGCCCACCTTATGGAAGCTTCACGCCGCGGAAAAGACGTAACCGTAGTGGTTGAATTGTTGGCCCGGTTTGATGAAGAAGCCAATGTATCGTTAGCCAATCAATTACAAGAAGCAGGAATACAAGTGGTTTACGGTGTGGTGGGTTTTAAAACCCACGCCAAAATGCTCTTGGTTGTGCGACGAGAAAAATCGGGGCTAAACCGATACGTTCATGTGGGCACGGGAAATTACCATACCGCCACCGCCAGAACTTATACCGACATCAGCTTATTAACCGATGACCCTGTCATTGCAGAAGATGTGAATCGTGTGTTTCAACAACTCACCGGTATCGGCCAAGTATTAGAACTGCAGTGTTTGTTACAAGCACCCTTCACGCTGCACAAATTTATTTTATCGAAAATTAAGCAAGAAACAAAAATAGCAAAATCTGGCGGTAAGGGCAGAATCATTGCGCGCATGAATTCATTGGTTGACCCTAGTGTGGTGCACGCGCTTTATCACGCCTCTCAAGCCGGGGTTCAAATAGATCTCATTGTTCGAGGCATTTGTGTTTTGATTCCCCAAGTGGCTGGCCTATCCGATAACATTCGCGTGATATCGGTGTTGGGCCGTTTTTTAGAACATTCTAGAGTGTTTTATTTCGGTGGAGATGGGCTAAAGAAAGATGGCGATGCCAAAGAATCTCTTTACATCAGTAGCGCCGACTGGATGCCAAGAAACTTATTTAAGCGCGTTGAAATAGCCATTCCCGTGCGCGGCGATGCCATGAAACGAATCAAGAAAGAATGCTTGGATATGTTTCTAGCCGACAACTGCTCCAGTTGGGAACTACAACCCAATGGGGAATACAACAGGCGCACATGCAAAGACAGCAAAAAAGTAAACGTACAACAAAAACTAATACGACTGCATCAAGCCAACTTTGATCAAGACGATTAGATAAAGATGATACAGCGTCAGCGTAGCAAGTATTCAATTAAGCGTTACCGCGCGTGAGTGACTCACAAGCTGTGATTAGAAACGCCCACCAAAGTGGCATTATTTTCATGGTGGCAGGAACCATGATTGCACCCGGGATGGATGCTATCGCTAAACATTTAAGTGATGCCTTATCCCCACTGCTCATAACCTGGGGTAGATTCAGCTTACAGATTTTAATTATGTCATCCGTGCTACTGCTTAGTGGTGGGCTGAAGTCATTTAAAACCAATCGCATGTTTATTCACTGGATACGCGGTGCGATGCTAGCCTCGGCCACATTGTGTTTTTTCTGGGCGCTAAAACACCTACCTTTAACTGAAACCATAGCGATCTTCTTCGTTCAGCCCATTATTTTAACGATGTTGTCGGCGTTATTTTTAGGTGAAACTATCGGCTGGCATCGACGCTTAGCCGTTGTCGCAGGCTTTATAGGAGCTTTAATTGTTATCCGGCCTGGCACAGCCTCGTTCAGTGTTTACTACTCCCTACCCCTTGCGGCCGCATTTTTCTACGCCATCTACATGGCGATTACCCGAGCGCACGCCACGGTTGATACTCCTGCTGTGCAGCAAATGGCCTCAGGTGTTGGTGGCGCGATATTTCTATCCATTTTATTACTGGCTTCACATTGGGCAAACTTTGACTGGCGGTGGGCATCACCTACGCTTAATCAGTGGGGATGGCTGTTTGCTATCGCCCTCATTGCATCCATCGCTCATACCTTGGTTGTCATGGGAATGAGCCGTGCACCGGCCTCAGTTTTAGCACCCTTTGGATATTCTGAGATTGTGGCCGCTACATTACTAGGTTGGTGGGTTTTTGGTGATTGGCCTGATGCCTTATCTTGGCTAGGCATTCTGATTATCATCCTGTCGGGCAGTTATGTAGCCTGGCGTGAAACCCATCACAGTACAGAACATTAGCCTAGGTAAATTAATAGGCCAATTGCCGGTTTGTTTATGAGCCTTTGTTAATGCATTGAATTTGCGCTAGGTAACATGTCTTATAAGGACTGTTCTGCTAGTTTACAGTCAAGTTTAGGAAGCGATCATTCTTATGAAACTTCAATCCATTCTTCGGGTGTTTCTGCCCTTAGCCTTTAGCGTCACGCTCAGTGCGTGTGGCGAAGGTGTTGTGGTTGATGGTGGCAGCGCAGGCGGGGGCTCAGGCCCAGTAACTGGCGTAACGCCCGTTAACTCACCCAATAACCCAACCAACACACCAAGCAACCCCGATGCAGGCCCAAGTTCACCAGCCCAAGCACCCGATACCGCTGATTTTAGCGCCGGTTCCTTGTCTGATGCTGACGTAGCCGCAGCCCGTTTCTTAACCCAAGCCACTTTTGGCCCAAATTTGGACACTATTGCAGAGTTTCGCCAGCTCGGTTCCATCGATGCATGGATAGATCGACAAGTATCATTACCCATGTCCACCACGCGTGATTACACGCTAGAAAATAGCAACGGCAGTTTACGCGGCCCCCGACACGATGGCTGGTGGAACAACGTAGTTGATAACGAAGACCAGCTTCGACAACGCATGGCGTTTGCGTTAAGCCAACTGTTTGTTATCTCCGATATCGACTTTGCATTAGGCAATGCACAATATGCAATTACCGAATATTACGACATGCTCGCCGAAGGCGCGTTTGGTAATTTTAGAACCTTACTAGAAGACGTCACCTTGCACCCCACCATGGGCGTATACCTCAGCATGGTGCGAAATGAAAAGGCGGATGTGGCCAACAACATTCGACCCGATGAAAACTACGCCCGTGAAGTCATGCAGTTATTCACCATTGGGCTGTTCGAAATGAACATGCGCGGTGAACCAATACCGGCAGGTAATCCACGTCCGGCTTATACGCAAACAGACATTGAAGAATTCGCTCGTGTGTTCACCGGCTGGAACTACCCCAATGTGCGATCTTGGGAAGACAACAACATCGTGCCTGCTGCGTTTGAAGGTCGTATGGTTCCCAACGAAAATTTTCACGACAGAGGCGCTAAGAATTTATTAAACGGCGCCGTTGCACCAGCAGGGTTAAGCGCTCAGCAAGACCTCAATGCAGCCCTTGATAATATTTTCCAACACCAAAACGTACCGCCTTTTATCGCCAAACATTTCATTCAGCGCTTTGTAACGAGTAACCCAACACCAGAATACATTGAACGTGTAGCCAATGTGTTCGCCAACAATGGCAATGGAGAGCGTGGTGATTTAGAAGCCGTTATACGAGCTGTGTTGAACGATGACGAAGCCCGGAACGGCCATTTAACGTTAACCAACTTTGGCAAAATAAAAGAACCTGTGCTTCGATGGTCACAACTGTGGCGTGCCTTAGATGCCGTGCCGGGCGAGCGGGCAAATGGCGTGCACTCAACCGCAGACTTTCCGATGTCTCGTTTAGATGACATGACAGGCCAAGCGGTGCTGCGTTCACCGTCGGTGTTTAATTTCTTTGAGCCCGATAACCCGCTAAGCGCAGGTTCGCAGCTACAGTCGCCTGAAATGCAAATTATGTCAGAGGCGAACTTAGCCACCACTCATAACAACTGGCATCACCAAATATATCGATTCAACAATCGATCAGCTGAAGACCTAGGTGGTGATAACCCTCGGGTCACTATCATCGACTTAGAGCCTCTGACTCGATTAGCGACTAACCGTAACGATTTGCTGGACTGGTACAACCTTGTTTTATTTGCAGGTGGCATGCCTTCAGAAATGAGAAACACCTTGTCTCAATTCGCCAGTGCTTATCGCACCACATCAGACGATCGCTTCGCATTGGTACAGGATACGTTGTTCTTAATCCTCACCACTCCTCAGATTCAATGGCAGCGTTAATCATGAAAAAACCTAACTTTCAAAAACATCGCCGTAATTTGTTAAAGCAATTGGCAGCTCTTCCTCTGGGAGCTGGTGTATCAATGCTAGGTAGTAACGATGCCTTAGCGATGGACTGCAGTAACTCCAAATCGCTTGTGTGCTTGTTCCTTGCTGGCGGTGCCGATTCTTTTAATATGTTCGTGCCCGGCAGCGATCGCGCATACACCGATTACATCAATTCGCGTGGCCCTATTGCCATTCCAGAATCAGGATTATTAAACGTCAGTGATGCCGATCAAGGCGCATTCGGATTCAATTCGCTATTGCCTGCATTTAGAGGCCTGTACGAACAAGATCGCTTAGCCGTTGTGAGTAATGTTGGAACGCTTATTCGCCCCACATCGCAGTCGGATTATTTGGCCGAACAAGCTTTACCCGAATCACTTTTTGCGCACAACACGCAACAAAAGCTTTGGCAAACCGGTGCCGGAATCGTCAGTGGTGCATCAGGCTTCGGCTGGGGTGGCGCTATTGCCTCACACGCAACCAGTTGTAACGGCCCAGCAGCCGTTACCCCTGCCTTCTCAATTGCAGGCACCAGCGCTTGGTTAGAATCAGCCAATTCTCGTTACATCAGCTTGAACGCCGATTTCGCTGTTGAACGCATGTTTGGACTAGACAATATATCCGACTGGATTCCATCCAATCGTTTAAGCCGCGTGGGACGAACCATCGAAGATCTTATCGCGCAAGGGGAGGCCAGCGGTAATCCAGCTATGCTGCGCACTATCGCCGATGGCTTAGATCAAGCAAGCATCGCTACAACCGCTTTGCATTCTGCGCTTCTGCGAAACACCTTGCCGCAAATGCAGTTTGACAGCAAAAATAAATTGGCCAAACAACTGCATCTCGTGGCACGTTTAATCTCTGCCAGAGAAGAATTAGGTATGTCGCGGCAAGTATTTTTCGTCTTAATGGGCGGCTTTGACACACACTCTGATCAAGGCGAACGCGAACCGGTACTGATGCGCGAACTTAACGATGCGGTACTTGCATTCCAAGACACCATTGACGACATCGGGGCAGCCAATTCAGTAACCTCATTCACCGCCAGTGATTTCGGACGCACCCTAACCAGTAACGGGAACGGAACCGATCACGGTTGGGGTGGCCATAATTTTGTATTCGGAGGCGCGGTTGATGGAGGCCGAATCGTGGGCCAAATGCCTAACTACTCCAGCACCAATAACCCGGATGAAGCCAGTGAACGTGACGGCACGTTTGCAGGGCGGTTGATACCACAAATTTCAGTGAATCAGTACGGTGCAACTTTATCGCGTTGGATGGGCGTAAGCGAGGCTGAATTAAGTGCAGCATTGCCCGACTTGCAAAACTTTGCCACGAGCGATTTAGGATTTATGCGATCCTAATTTGATTCCCACAGAACCGATTCATTGGCAGCGATTGCAGCTTCCAATAAATCAATAACAGGCTTTGCGCGTACCGCCAAAGCCACAGGGGGTGGCGTGTCATTGTCATCATCTAAAGGCGGTGGTGGTGCTTCTTCAGTCGATTGATTGTTTAGGCCTTGTTGAAGCTCCTGAAGCGCTGGCGCCACATCTTCAGCCATTAGTGCACCAGGCACATTGCCGCTCTGACCCATCAATTTTAATAAATCTTTCGCTACATCACCAAACATGGTGATGTGGCCGTGTGCAGATGTTTTAAAAGTAACCAGCATATTGATGTGTCTTGCGCCGTAAACTGTTCGTATGGCTGACTTTAACACACACTTTTTTACCGCCACCGCCACCGGTGCGGTTTACGCCACAGTGGCCACCAAAGGCCTTAACCTATCTACCGAGCCTGCTTTACTGTTAGCGGCAATGACCGCGATTGGTGGGGTGCTGCCCGACATAGATTTAAAAGACTCAACCCCCAGCAAAACCCTCTTTTTAGTGCTGGGTACCTTGGCCGCGTTGTTATTCATGATGCATCACGCACAAAATTTCAGCGTGGTGGAATTATTGATCATTGGTTCCGTTGTTTTTGTTGCCGTGCGCTACTTACTGTGGGCGTTGTTTCATCAATTTACCGTTCACCGTGGCTCACTGCATTCACTGGCCGCTTGCGCCATGTTTGGCTTTGGCGCCGTTGTGCTATGTCATTACGGCTTTGGCACAACCCCTACACTGAGCTGGCTGGCAGGTATTGGTGTGCTAATAGGGTGTATCACTCATCTGCTGTTGGATGAACTTTACAGCGTGGATTTTTCAGGAGTGCGCATCAAACGATCGTTTGGATCAGCGCTTAAAGTGATCGATACGGCTCGCTGGCCTGGCAGCCTAGCGGTTATTGCGGTAACGATTGTGTGCCTGTGGAAGGCACCACCTGCAGCGCCTTTATTCAAAGCTCTGCAGGCGGTTGATCCTAATTGGACAGACTGGGTTTTACAGCTTAACTTTTAACGCATTCAGTGTTTCGTGAGTTACACCGCCTGTGTCTAAACTGTTGTCTTCCTGGTAATTACGAACCGCTGTTAAGGTATCGCTACCCAGAACACCATCAATGGCACCAGGATCAAAACCTTCATCGGCCAACGCTTGCTGTAAGTCGCGAATGATGTCTGTCGTTACGTTAGTTTCGCAAAGCACTCGGCGCCATACAAGGGTTGGCGGAGCCACTTGAACTTGACGAGTTACTGTGCGCACTTGACGAGGAATTTCAGAACGCTGCTCACCTGCTGGTGTGATCAAACGCTGGACCTTAACGGTTTCGAATTGCGCAGGCGTTTCTGTGACAGTAACCGATGCAGGCGTAGCAATTACTTGCTTTTTGATCGTGGTGCTTTCGGCAGGCCGCGGCACTAAGCAGGCCTCTCGCCCAGAATAAGTTGCGCCGTTATCTGGTGTTTCACCCTTTTTCAACCAGAAAAAGCCTGCATCAGAAACCTTAACGCGAGTGGCAACGGTTGCGTACTGAGGCGGAATGGTTGTGCGACTTTCCGAAGCTGGGCGCACTAATCGGCGAACCGTTACGTTTTCATATACTGCAGGAATCTGTACCGTTCGAGTGGTAGCAGCCGTTTCCAATACAGAGCGCGTAACCGTTTCATATCGAGCGGGAATCTCTACAAGACATAGAATTTCACCGGTTGTGTCATCGATGCGTTCTAGTGGCCCACGCCCTTGTTTCCACACACTACGAGCAGGCTCAACTAATACCGATTCAGTTTCTGTTCGATAAACAGCTGGAACGTTAGTTAAACGAGTGGATGCGTCTTTTACAAGAATGCGCTCTTGCACTGTTTCGTATTCAGCAGGGGTTACCGTGATAGTTTCACCACCAGCACGCTTCAATACTCGACGATCTTCTGTGCGGTATTCAGCCGGTGTGTAGTATTCGCGAAAACACGTGTTTTCAGCAACCGTATCTAGGTTGACACCAGACTCAGCGATGCCCTCAAGTGCGCCCGGGCTGGCAGGGTGCGTAGAATTTCCAATGCTCATACGCCAATTGGCCTCAGCCGGACGAGTTTCGATTTTCTCGAATTCATCTTTATAAGTGACAGGCACCGGATTAAGCACACGGCTTGCCTCTCTCACCATAACGCGCTGATCAACCGTTTCGAAGGTTGCCGCACTGGTTTGAATGCGTTCAGAACCTTCCTGCACCACAATCTCTTCGGTGCGAGTTTCAAATTTTGCAGGCGTTACTACTTTTGCGTAACACTCACCTGGCTTTGCATCCGGCAATGTTTGAGTACGATCCAGTGTTTGTGCAAACAATGGAGTGGAAGTCACACACAGTGACACTAGTAAAGCCGTTATGGAGTATTTGAACATGACTCGCAGAATCCTCTAACCGAAACTCGATTTTTAACTCGGTAAGGATAGCGCGCGTGAGCCAACTTCGCATTAAAAAAGGTTAATTGTATGTTTCTTTCTTTCGCCTTTTATCGGTATAGATGTTGTTTATTTGACGCTTAAGCCACAAACACATCACCGTCGCCACCACATCGACGTTTAGCGTTGAAAAGCAACTCTTTTCATTTTTTTATAACTTTATCAACTATTTATAAAAGCGTCTTCGCATTGCCAATAAACCACCCATAAGGAACATTACCGGCCAAGAAGCGGCACCAAAGGAGCTTCCTCCCCTGCTACTACTGCTAGGAACGATATCACCCACTTCCTCACTTAAGTCCGCGCTGTCAACACCTGCAATAGCTTCTTGCTCAATTGGCTGCACATCAACAGATTCACCTGTATCAACCGCCACGGCCATCACCACATCAAATTCATCCGTTGCAATTTCAATAGGTCCGGTGCTAGGACCGCTTTGTTCAAGGCTGGTTTCTTCAACCGAACTGTCTTCTGTCTCTTGGCTGGTTGTATTGTCTTCAGACTCTTCCTCAACCGGCACATCGATCGCTTCAACGACTACCTCCGGTTGCTCTTCAACTGGCTGCTCTTCAACGGCTTCTGTAGATTGTTCTTCTACAGGCAACTCTTCGTCTACAGGAGTTTCCGGTTCAACCGCTGCCACATCCTGTAACAGTAAACTTTCATGCGATGTGATTTCAGGAGCACCACCAATACCTGCGCTACCTGAAATCATGTGCAAACGATTCCCTAAGATGCCACTTGCGCCACTGTGGCGACCTTCCATCATGGGCTGAAGCGTGCGCCATTCATTCAAATTTACATCGTAGGCTTCCACAGTATCAAACGCTGTATTGTGACCTGCTGCCTCACCACCTAACACAATCACTTCATTGCCCACGCCCACCGTTGGCGAGCCTGCACGTTGTGTGGGTATGGATGCACCCACACGCCAAAGGCCGGTAGAAAAATTGTAGATATTCGTTTCAGCTACGGTATTTTTAAACGGATTAGGTAGTGCAGTTTGTCGACCACCTGTAACCACTAATTCATTTCCAACAAGCACCGCTTGAAAATGATCTCGCGCTGTTGGCGCGTTAGGTAAGGTACGCCACGTGCCATCTGCAGGATTGTATTCATCGAACCAATTCACTGCACCGCCGCTGTGGCCTTGGGTGTTCCCACCCACAACATAAATTTTATTTTGATAAACAATCGTACCGCCACCACCGCGCAGTCGATCAGCGGGCATTTGGCCTGCGATTGTCCAGTTGTTGTTTTCCGTATTGAACACATGAATTTCAGCCACCGACGGCTCGTTCGGATAACAACACGTCATGGCACCAATCACATAGATGTCAGCACCAATGGCAACCGGTTGAAAATGATGTAAGTCTGTTGGGGCTGCACCTAAGTTTTCCCAACCATCGGTTGAAGATCGATACACCTCAACCGGTGGAGAACGTCTGCCGCCCAATACGTATAGGTCACCATCAACGACCACTGAACCTGTCTCATGACGACGGCTTATGGTTGTACCATCACTTGTGGTTTCAGTTTGCCATTGAGCGTTCTCGTCTTGCGCCGCAAAAGAGGCTTGCGATGCGGCTGAAAGCGCAATCGATACCGCAAACGCCAGACGTAACTTGATTGATGGAAATTCCATACGATGTGCCCAATCCTTTATTATTTTTTTTGGGCACCACAATGTGACTCATTTCACTATCGCAGCGCCCTTTCATCAGACACAGCGGTAATCGGCCATCACTCAAGCCGTTTTCAGTTTGAACCAAAAGAAAGCCTTAAATACGCGGCTAGCTTCCCGTTTTGGGCGTGGGCAAGCGCACAATTAGGCTACTTGTGTCCCAGCGAGAGCCTCCAGCGGCCTGCACGTCTGCATAGAACTGGTCGACCATTGCGGTGACAGGCAAAGAGGCTTTATTGTTTTTCGCTTCCTCTAAAACAATACCAAGGTCTTTGCGCATCCAATCTACAGCGAATCCGTAGTCGAAATGGCGATCTAGCATGCCTTCGTAGCGATTCTCCATTTGCCATGATTGCGCCGCCCCTTTTGAAATGACATCAATAACCGCTTTACCATCTAGACCTGCACACTCGGCAAAGTGCAACCCTTCAGACAGGCCTTGCACAAGGCCAGCGATACAAATTTGATTCACCATTTTAGTTAATTGGCCGGCACCGCTATCGCCCATTAAGCGAACGGATTTTCCGTAGTGCTGCATCAATGATTCAGCCCTTTTATAAGCGGCTATATCGCCGCCCACCATAATAGTAAGCGCACCGTTTTCCGCACCGGCTTGACCACCAGAGATAGGCGCATCAAGAAAGGCAACATTCTTATCGGATGCATAGGCGTAAAGCTCACGAGCAACGGTTGCAGAAGCGGTGGTGTGATCGACGAATACGGTGTTGGCGCTCATGCCTTCGATAGCGCCATCATCACCTAAAACAACCGAACGTAAATCATTATCGTTGCCCACGCAGGCCATAACAAATTCAGCACCTGTTGCCGCCTCTTTCGGTGTTGCGCACGCAGTGCCTCCGTATTCTTTCACCCAATCATTGGCTTTCGACGCAGTGCGGTTATATACGCGCACCTCGTGACCATTCTTAGCTAAGTATCCTGCCATTGGATACCCCATTACACCTAAACCTAAAAACGCGACTGTTGCCATGATCGAAACCTGTTACTTGTGTTTGTTGGCTAAACGAAAAGTGAAAACAAAAAAGGGCGATGTCATCATAACATCGCCCCTTTTGAGCCGTTCAAACTATGTGCTTAATGCTTACACGTAGTCTTTGTACTTCGCCAAGTGACGAACCGGCTTAGACAACGCATCCTTACGGAAGGGGTCGCCCAGTTCACGATTACACATCACTTCAATTACCGTGGTTTTGCCGTTGTTCATCTGCGCATCGATGGCACCGCTTAGAGCTTTGCCCACATCGCCGTATTGATCAACCGTGATGCCTTCAGCGCCCATCGCACGAGCCATTTCAGCAAAGCTGTTGCTTTCCAATTCACCGGCAACAAAACGACGGCCATAGAAATCAACCTGGTTCTTCTTCTCAGCACCCCATTGACGGTTGTGGAAAACCACAGCCGTTACCGGAATGTTATGGCGAACAGCGGTTAAGATTTCAGTCATGCTCATAGCCCATGCACCATCACCGGCATAAGCTACCGCTGGACGCTCAGGTGCCGCACACTTTGCACCAATCATTGTCGGTAATGCGTAACCGCAGTTACCAAAGCTCATTGGTGCGAAGAAGCTACGTGGACGCTCAAAACGTAAGTAGCTGTTTGCAACTGAATTAATGTTACCAATATCGGTAGATACCATCACATCTGCAGGCATTGCTTTTTCCAGCTCACGCAATACCTGACGCGGTGCTAACCAGTTGCCGTCTTCTTTCTCAGCTTCAGCGATCATGTCTTGGCTGAAGTCATCCACTTCATGCACCCATGCATCAAGCTCAGCTTCCCAAGCATCTTTTTCTTTCTTAGTGGTGGCTAATCGCTCGTCACGTGTAGCATCACACTCAAGAGTCTTATCGTTCAAGCGAGATAGCAATGCGCGTGCTGTTGCACCCGCATCACCACAAATACCGACTGAAATTGGCTTAACCAATCCCAGCATTTTGTGGTCAGCATCGATTTGGATAATTTTGGCATCTTTCGGCCAGTAATCCATACCGTGCTGAGGCAAGGTGCCAAAAGGCCCAAGACGTGAACCCAAAGCGATGACAACGTCCGCTTTTTCAATCAGTTTCATGCCAGCTTTCGAGCCTTGATAGCCCAATGGACCTGCCCATTGAGGATGGCTTGCTGGGAATGAATCGTTGTGTAAGTAGCTGTTTACAACCGGGCAGCCTAATCGCTCTGCAAGCGCAACACAGTCGGCCACGGCGTCAGCCATAACCACACCACCACCAGACAGAATGACGGGGAATTTCGCTTTAGCCAGCAGTTCCACCGCTTCTTGTTGAACGCCTTCGCCACCAGCACCGCGATCTAATCGCATAGGTTTTGGAATTTCTACGTTGATATCGCCGTAGAAATAATCACGCGGGATGTTTAGCTGGGTGGGGCCAATTTCAGAGATGGCGCGATCGAAGCAACGACCGGTGTACTCAGCCATTCGATTGGGGTTGTTAACATGGCCTTGATATTTCGTAAACTCTTGGAACATGGGCAGCTGGTGAGCTTCTTGGAAACCACCTAACCCCATACCCATGGTGCCGGTTTCTGGAGTGATCATAACCACCGGGCTGTGTGCCCAGTAGGCTGCGGCAACTGCCGTTACACAGTTAGAAATACCCGGGCCGTTTTGACCAATAACCACACCGTGGCGACCGGTTGCACGAGAGTAACCGTCGGCCATGTGAGCAGCACCCTGTTCATGTACAACAGGAATTAAACGAATACCGGCTGGGGCGAAAATATCCATGGCATCCATGAATGCCGAGCCCATGATGCCGAAGATATCTGTGACGCCGTTGGCGACTAGCGTTTCGACGAACGCTTCACTGGGGGTCATACGTGGCATGGTGATTTAACTCCTGAGAATGTTAAGGGTACTGTACCCAGAGCGAACAAGGCTCGTTAGGTCCAAGGGTTCTTACAACAGAGCGCCAGCTGGCACTTAATGCTAATTTTTGAAACTGTCTATCACTTTAGCTAATCGTTCTATACCTGGCTCAATACGTTCATCTGGGATGGACGAAAATCCCAATCGGCAAAAATTATGGTTATCCGAAGGTTCTGCAAAGTAGGTGTCGCCTGCGTTGATGTACAAGCTCTGCGCGGCAGCCTTTTGCTCTAAATCAACAGCTTTTACGTGATCAGGCAATTTTACCCAATAAGAAGAGCCGCCAAAAGCTGGGGCAACAGAAGACAAACTCATGTGCTGCCCTAGCGCCTGATTCATCAATTCCCAACGCTGCTTGTACGCCTGAGACAAACGCATCACCGCCGCATCATGATGGCCCAACGCCAAAAAGTGCCCAACGGTTCTTTGAGTGTTACTGGGTGGGTGACGATACATCAAGCGTCGCAGCGCACGAGCCTGGGCAATAAAAGATTTAGGCCCCACCATAAAGCCAACCCGTAAGCCTGGGGCAAGCGTTTTGGATAAGCTGCCGATGTAAATCACTTGATGCGATTCATCAAGGCTTTTTAAAGCCGGTGTAGGTTTGCCCACAAAATTCAATTCACTTTCGTAATCATCTTCTACGATCATGACGTTGTGTTCTGAGGCTTGCGCCAACAGCTCGCGTCTTGCCGCCAAAGGCATGGTTGTGGTGGTCGGACACTGGTGGCTGGGTGTCACGTACATCAGCCGGCATTGAGCCAGTCGTTCATCGGTTTGCACGCCATCGTTGCCTACCGGGAATTCAATTTGCCTACCGGAGAACAGCGAAAAAATATTTCTGGCATCTGGGTAACACGGATCTTCGATGCCCACGGTCGATTGCTTATCTAGCAATAATTGAGCGGTTATGAATAACGCGTTTTGCGCACCCGTTGTAATCAGGATCTGATCTGGATCAGCCCATACACCTCGCCGCGGCAGCACTCGTTTATGAATTTGCTCAACCAGCAATTCATCGTCTCGGGCGATGCGATCGTGGGTCCATTCGTTGATGGCGCCCACGTGCAGCGATAAACGGCACGCTTCGCGCCAATCGTTCACCGGAAACAATGAAGAATCGACTTGACCGTATATAAAAGGGTACTGGTAGTGATTCCAATCGGCTGGGCGCTGTAAATTTCTTTGCGATTGAAGATCGAGCACCGTGTCGACAGAAACATTGTCTTCAGGAAACCCAACACCGGCCCTGCTGGAATCTACTCGACCTTCAAGAATGTCAGGGTTAACAAAATAACCGCGGCGTTCCTTAGCAATCAAGTAGTTTTCATCTACCAGATGCTGGTATGCCAAAACCACAGTATTCCTCGCAACACCCAATTGACGGGCTAATTCACGCGACGAAGGTAGTGGTAAATCAATCGCAACGCGACCATCTAAAATGGCGTTCACCAACGACTGACGAAGCTGTGTTTGAAGGCTTTGAGTATCTTTGTGGTCTAGCTGAAAGAGCTGCTGCCACATCGGTTGCTCACGGGTGCGGGACATAATCAACCGTTCCTGAAGCAGCGATAGTGGGGTAGGTTATACGTCCTCGTTAACCAAGTCTTCAAGATCAGACAAGTCGTAGGCTTCAACATTAGCAGTCAGTTCCGCCTCAGGCAGAGTGGGGATGATTTGATCATCTGGAATAATGCCAGCTTCAGCAGGACTTAGCGAGCCTTCGTCGATGTTTCGAACTCGCCTTATCAGTGTAGGTGGCTCTGCTATCTTTGCAGAGTGGCCTTGTTGTCGGCCCTGATCAGTACCCAGTCGAATAGCTTCCTTGCGGCCTCGGGCAAGGCCTTCTTCTCGACCTTCTTCTCTGCCTCGGGCAAGACCTTCTTCTCGACCTTCTACTCTGCCCTGCTCAATTCCTTCTCTAAGGCCCGTTTCTCGGCCTTGGCGTAAGCCCTGCTCTCTGGCGTGCTGCAACGCCAGTGCGTCCGCTTCTTGATGCGACTGACCGTCAGCTTCAAGCTGCGCTTGTTCTTGTTCCTGCAACAGATTATCTTTCGATGCCAATGCCTCTTCTTTTGCATCCAACGACATCTGTGCAGCTTTGAGTTCTGTATTCAGCCTGCGTAATTCTTTTACATGTTTTAGCTCACTGGCTGCCTGCTGCGCTTCTCGCTCTTCAATGTTCGAAGTTCTTGCACTCAGCGCTTCGTTTTCAGACTGAAGATGAGCAGCGCGCATTCGAGTATCGTTCAATAAATTCTGCAATAACTCTTGTTCTTCTTCCGCCTCTCGCAGAACACGGCGGCGACGCGATGCAGCAGCAACCCCCATTAGGCAAATGCCAAGAAGAAAACCCAACAGGGCGGCAATGCCAAATAAAATTGCCACCGTGCCCGTAGGGCCGACCTGAGCTTCCAGATTGCTCAATAGGTTGGATACACTCATCATCATAAGTTTGCTTGTATGTTTACGTGTTGCTGTTGGCCAGATTGCACGACATTGGGTGGCAACAAAATAACCAACCTGTCTTCCTCAATGCCGCGTTCAGCAAGAAAAGCTTGTATGGCTATCGCTCGCTCACCGGATAACGTTCGATTGGAGATTTCATCCTCCCCGTCAAGACTGCCCACTTCAATAATAATATCTTGCTCCGCGTACAGAAATAAATCCTCAAACGTTTGCGTCAGCAATTCTTCACTGGGAGCAGTCAACTCGGCTGTTCCTGCCTCAAAGGCAATTAAATTAGAACGGCGGGTCATGTTTGTTAAAACATCTTCGCGTAACGACGCTAGTGTTAAGGTCGCTGCCGTTCCAGAATCGTCCACCGTTTCAATCTCTACAGGCTGATCTTCTTCGGCAACAAGCTCATTATTAGGCTCGTTACTAAGCTCAATAATAGGCTCATTAACGGATTCCTCTTCGGTTGAATCAAGCGCAATAGGTGCAGCCGCATCAACTTCAACATCAATGGCAACACCGGACTCGTTATCAATGGCTACGCTTGAATCTGCTGATGTATCGGTAGCAACGTCACTGCTGATATTGGCAATGGCGTCTGAAGGGGTATCGGACTCAGTTTCCTGGGTTGATGTTAGCGCGATCAAGTCGGCAAAATTCATCAACGGCGCATCAGTATTATCAGACTGCCAAGCGTTACTTACATCTTCAGCTGGCGCTGACTGTGATGCATCATTTGTTGCAACAACATTGTCATCAGCATCATCAGATGCAGGTTCAGAAAAAACGTCGGTCGATGTATCTGACCATGTTGTGTTTCCATCAACAACATCAGCGGAAATGTCACTAACAGCATCAACGTATTGTAGCGGCGGCGGCACCGAATCTTCATCAGCTGCCCACTCTTTCTCAGCCGTCCATTCCTGCTCAGCTGTCCATTCTTGTTCTATTGAACTTTGTTCATTTGCTGTTAACTCATCTGCATCGCTAGCGCTTGCATTATTTTCAATAACGGAAACAAATGCACTTTCATTATCAGTTGACTGATTGTTTGATGCGATATCTGTTTCAACGGCTGTTTGATTTGACAGAGAAGGAGAAACGGCTGACGCATCGCCACCGTTAAGCGATAACAAAGTTTCGCTAAGCCTTGAGGCTTGTTGAAAGAGTGCTGCAAACAGTAATACTAATCCTGCAACCGACAGGCACACGCCTACCCACCAAGCGCTCAGGGCGGGTTCGTCAGACAAGGCTGCTGTGTCCGGTGCTAGCATAAAGTGCAGGTTTCAAATGATTCTTTCTAGTTGCACATAATACCGCGAAAGGCTAAGTAACCGGCGCATGTACTCCGCACTGAGTCTCAGTTCCGGTGAATGAAACAAAGGGTTTATTACCCAGTTCCCATACTGGAACGATCAATCCATCACATTCCGACGCCAACCCATAAAGGCTTAGGCTCAGATCGCCGCTCTTATGCTGTGTGAAGATGAGAAAAACTGCATTGTTACTTGCCTTAGGGGCATCGCCCCTGGTCGGCTGCGGCTGGGTGGATTCCACTGGTAATCAAAGTGGCAGCTCACCTGTTGCCGCCACTACGGTGGCTGCACAAGCCTCAGATGCATTATTCGACCAAGGCGCGGTATCCGTCAATGAAGCCAGCACCACACGATTGATTTTAATCGATGCACCAGAAAATAGTCGAGGCTGGACATGGCGAGCAGTAAACCGCGACGGTGCCGTATCGCTGTGTAGTGCTCAAGGTAACTTCGATGGCGAAGTTGCACTTACGCAGCTAAATCAAGCCTGCACAACAACCAACGATTGCAACTTCCTCGTTCAAGAATTTATTAACAATGGACGCACAGAATTTGATGTGACATTGCCTGTATTGAAAGCGCCACTTGCTCTGAGCTTTTCACTTGAAACGAATTTAGACAATGGTGAACAGCACACGCAAGAACAAACGGTATGTGCCACAGCTATCAATGAAGCACCAGATATTGTGCCTGACGTTTATCGAACGGTGATAACACAGACGCGCATTGTTACCGTTGATGCCGATGATGCGTTGTTCATTAACGACACCGATGATGTGCATGTGCGAAATACACCGTTGTTTATTAAGGAAGTGACTCGCGCACCTATTTATGCAGAAGACATCGCTGTGAATTCTGACGGAAGTTTCCAATACAAAGCCATGGCCGATTTAAATCTCGTTGATGGCGAGGCGTTAGAAGATCGAATCGATATTATTGTTAGTGATGGAACACACGATGTTGAATCATCGATAACCATGAATATTGTTAGTTCAAATGCTGGCCCTACCTTGCGGCAACGCATACCCGATTTCGCAGTAACACCGACCGCGCGAACTCCTGCAATACTGAGAGAAAGCTTATCGGCGTATTTCGATGACGCCGATGATGATGCGCTGCAGTATCGATTAGATAGCAACGAACTCACAGAATCGGGTCGTTTAAGCATCAGCGACAATGGCGTTTTAAGCGGCACCTTCTCAACAGACGATATCGGCACGGTTTTCATCACCGTATTAGTTAGCGATGGGTTAAGCCAAATAGAGGATCGTTTCAGCTTAACCGTTCGAGACAATCAAGCTCCTAACCGCGCACCTACTGTGGGTGACATCAGCAATGAAGAAGTTTCAGGCACCTTTGCTTATGACGTATCAGGCTTTTTTGATGACCCTGACGGTGATTCACTCACGTTCACAGCTGGCAACCTGCCGCCTGGCGTTACCTTATCTGACGCAGGTGTGTTAACAGGGATTGCCACCAATGCTAACGACGGTCGCTGGTTAATAACCGTTACTGCGTCCGATAATCGCGGCGGCACAGTAAGCGATCGCTTCCGGCTTACTATTGATAACTAAAGTTTTAAGCGTTTAGTTCACTTAGTAAACGTTCATGAACTTCTGGGTTCGCTGCCGCCACCACGCTGCCACCAGCTAAACAAGGCTCACCCTGCCAATTGGTTATGACGCCCCCTGCACCTTCCACAATAGGAATTAGCGCCTGGATATCATAGGGCTGCAAGCTACTTTCAATGACAGCATCAATGCCGCCCATCGCCAGTAACGCATAAGCATAACAATCGCCGCCGTAGCGGGTCATCGACACAGATTTTCTAACCCGGTTAAACGCATCTAGCGTGTCATCGTTGAACATATCAGGAGAAGTGGTCTGCACAATGGCATCTTTTAGAGGCCTAGCCGCACGCGTTGTTAGCACGCTTCGCTGCCCCTTATATAGGCGTTCGGCCCGCCCTTCTAGCCCCACAAATCGCTCTTCTAGCCACGGTTGATCCAAGGCGCCAAACACCACCTGCTCGCCATCATTTAATGCCACTAACGTGCCCCAAAGAGGTAAGCCCGTAATAAAGGCTTTGGTTCCATCGATCGGATCAACCACCCACGTCAGCTGTTTTTGTAGCGCTTCATCCAGCCCAATATCTGGACCCGATTCAGCCAAATTTGTGGCTATCGAATCCTCTTCGCCCAGAAATCCTGCGTGTGGCAACGCCGACATCAACGAATCACGCAACACTTGCTCTGCCTCACGATCTGCCTGTGTGACAGGATCAAAGCCTGTACTTAGCTTGTTATCGATATCTATCGGCTGGCGAAACTTAGGTAAGGTTACCTCGGCCGCCAAATCCAATGCAGTATCTACGATTAGGCGAATGGCGTTCAGAGTTTCAGAAGATAGTTGAGTCATAAGCGCCAGTGTAACAATCCCGCCACAGACTCGGCACCATAAGTTAGTTTTGACGGCTGTTATGCGCAGTGAATAGCAGACAAAACGACCTTAAATGCGCGATAATTCTCAGCATTGGTAAACCCTTGAAAGCGGTGCGTTATTTTTATTAAGAAGTGCTGGAAAGTGACGATTTCATTCCTATACTCAACCACCCGAACACGAATATTGACTGGGTTCAACCGCACCGCCGCCACATGATTATTTTAAAAAAAATCACATCATTTCCGTCTTTTTCGAAAGCTTGCATGCTGGCAACAGCGGCCGCCACGTTACTCAGCGGATGTCATTCAATTAATTACAAAGAAGCGGCCTACTCAGCTCTTCGACACAACGATTGCCAACGCAACGAAATTGAAGTGTTCTGCACGCGTTCCTATCATCGTGAATACCAAGAATACGAACGCACCCGTGATGAACTATTGCGAGATACTCGCAAAACCTCCACCACTACAGGAACAAACTCATCTTGGAATTTTTCAACAGCCAGCTCAGCCGAGTCATAGCGCATCGAGGTGCATCTGCTGATGCGCCAGAAAATACCCTTGCCGCGATAACACTTGCCGCTGATCACGGCGCTAAGTCCGTAGAAATTGATGCCATGATCTCCCGTGATGGCATCGCTTACTTACACCACGACGATGGGCTTGAACGATGCACCAACGGCGAAGGATATCTTTGCTCTTATTCGGCTGAACAGCTTGACTCACTCGATGCATCAACCCTACATCCGCAATTTCAACCCGAACCTCTTCCCCGCTTAGATGCTGCCATAGCGTTACTAACAGCCAACAAGATGGGTTTGAACTTAGAAATAAAACCCACGCCAGGGCTTGAAAGAGAAACTGCAGAAGCTGTGGTGAACAGCCTAAAAAACGTTTGGCCCGAAGAACTACCTTTAGTGCTGTCTTCATTTAGTAAAGACGCTTTACGAGCGGCTTTAGAATTTTGGCCAGAAGCCCCTCGCGCATTAATCACATGCACCGTGCCTTCCGATTGGCAAAGGCAATTGCAAGAATTGCAATGCACCAACTTACATATGGCTGCACCCTTACTTGATAAAGATTCCGCTAGTAGCATAAAAGCTGCTGAATATGGCTTGTACTGCTACACGGTTAATGATGTGGAAATGGCGAAATCTTTATTAACTATGGGTGTAGATGGCGTCTTTACGGATAAACCAAAGATGCTTCTTAACGCGGGAATTTAAACCGAATGCCTGGCAATGCTTGCGTGTTGCCTGAATCTAATGCGGCAAGTGCTTTAGACCACATGCGACGCCAACAGCATCCGTGAGTGTAATTTCCAATCTCGAAACCAAACGAGTTAGGTTGTGCATTGACGAAAGGCTTAACCAAACTAACCGGAATCACCGAATCGTCACCGCCTAAGAAATGCCACTGCTTTACGCCTAATCGAAGCGGAGGTTGCGTTGCTGGGTTTAATGATCCGAATAAAGGTGTGTAACGATGATGCGCTACCCAACCTTCGATATCTAAATTCCCTGCCAAAGTCACTACATGGCTTACCTGCTGAATTCGTTCAGCGATTAACATCGCAAGAGTGCCACCACCACTGTGACCAAACAAACGAACAGATTGCGCACCGGTGGATTCAATCAGTTGACGAATAACCCCTGACATACTGGCAACGATTTTTTCTGAATATCGAGCCGAGGTCCATAGTTCACTCGAACAGCCGTCATCGGCATAAGATCCGTTGTAGCAAGGTCTGCCAACATAGGCTGCAGCGGCCGAGTCCTGTGCCATCAGTTGCAACATTAACGGTTGTCTGGGCGTTGGATCACGAGTGCGAATCACGCGATATACCCAAGGGGTTCCATCGCCCTCTAAGTAGATGTGTAATTGATTGGTTTTCCGCCCAGCCTTTGCATTATGTAAAACAAGTAATTCATACCCTTCCGATCGCTTTCGCACTTGTTCAAAGTGCTCGGCTTCAGCAATATTGATCAGATTCGAGGTGGGTGTGGCGCACGCCGCAAGCTGCGTCACAAATAATCCAACGATTATTCCTTTTATCAATCGGTTAAGCCCAGTAAATCGTAGAAGTAGCATGCCTTGTGCTACTAAAAAGGGCAGCGAGTATTGCAGGCCAGTCACCTGAGCGCACAGCTCACGGGTTGACGATGCTCGGTGGGATATAGTCAAGAGAGGGGCTCCGCCGAAGCATTCATTTTCAGGATTATCATGAGAACTTCATACATTGCCGCTGGGGTATTGGTTTTAGCCTTAGTCTTATGGATGGTCAGTGGTCTATTCAAAGGATCGGACACAGCCGCCGATGCCAATGGTGAATCGTCTCAGAGTACGGGCAATGATTCTGCCAATTCTGAAGATGACGCAGATTTAATGAAAGTTCAGGTCATCGAGGCAAATTTAGTCTCCAGACCACGCGAAATAGTGCTTCAAGGCCAACTTGAACCTGCCCGAGTGTTACAAATTCGAGCTAAAACTACCAGCACGATTGAATCCTTGGCCGTATCGAAGGGTGATCGAGTCAACGCAGACGATTTGATTGCTACATTAGCCTTGGACGGGCGCGATGAGGATTTAGCTGAAGCCGATGCGCAAGTTGTTTCAGCCGTTAGCGAACAAAAAGCTGCTGCTCAGTTACGCCAACAGGGCTTGCAATCGGTGGTTCAATCACAACGAGCTAACGCCACCTTGGCCTCAGCTCGTGCTCAGCGCAATCGCATTCGTCGTGATATTGACAACACCCGTATCGTTGCACCCTTTAGTGGCGTTGTGAACGCTTTGCCTGTGGAATTAGGTGCACTGGTATCCGCTACACAAGTGGTTGCCCAGTTGGTAGACGATTCAAGTTATAAAGTTACCGCGCAAGTTGCACAGCAAGCAGTGAGCGAATTATCAGTGGGTCAGGCAATCAACGTAGAGCTCATCACTGGGCAAATGCTCGATGGCACGCTGTCCTTTGTTGCCACTGTTGCCGATTCACAAACCCGCAGTTTTACCGTAGAAGCCACTGTTAAACGACCCGAAGAGCCAGTTTCAGCAGGAGTTAGCGCATCGCTAAAAATTCCTGTGGAAACATTGGAAACCGTCTTCTTAACCCCTTCTGCATTATCTCTGGGTGATCGAGGCGAACTGGGGGTGAAAATTGTTGACGACGATAATGCCGTGCAATTTGTGCCTGTAGAGCTACTGAGCACAACTATCGATGGTGCTTGGGTATCTGGTGTGACCACAGGTAGCCGCATCATAACCCTCGGCCAAGCTTTTGTTGCCATAGGGGAAATCGTTGATCCAATTATGGCTGCCGCAGAAAGTGGCGATGACGGCAGCAACCGTGCTGAAAACAGCGATGCATCAAATTCCAGCGGGAGCTGATTCATGCAAGCATTAATCAATGCAGCGTTTGATCGAAGCCGCACGGTTTACATGGTGCTTGTTTTTTTAATCATTGCCGGTGTGCTTGCGTTTAATAGCATCCCAAAAGAGATGGAACCCGATGTTCCAATTCCTATTATTTATGTATCGATGTCGTTAGATGGTATCTCGCCAAACGATGCTGAACGCTTGCTGGTTCGGCCAATGGAAAAAGAGCTGCAAAGCACCGATGGCTTAAAAGAGATGACCAGTAGCGCATCCGAAAGCCATGCATCTGTTTTATTAACGTTCGATGCAGGCTTTGATGGCGAAGAGGCACTGTTAGATGTTCGAGAAAAAGTGGATAAAGCGAAAGCCAATTTACCTGCTGCCGCTGATGAGCCTAGCGTTAACGAGGTTAACGTGGCGCTATTTCCCGTTCTTAGTGTGAGCCTATCGGGAAATTTACCAGAGCGCACATTAGTGGGTATTGCTCGTAACTTTAAAGACAAGCTGGAAGCCTTACCGGGTGTGTTGGAAGCAAACGTTGCAGGTGAGCGCGAAGAAGTGCTTGAAGTCGTTATCGACCCTGTCGTGTTAGAAACCTACAACATCGACTTTAACCAATTATTCTCACTAATTAGTTCCAACAACTTATTGGTTGCTGCAGGCGCTATCGATACTGGCGTCGGCCGCATGGTGCTAAAGGTGCCTGGGGTCATTGAAGACATAGAAGATATGTTGTCGTTACCGGTAAAAGTTGAAGGATCAAGCGTTGTTACTTTTGGTGATGTGGCAGAAATTCGAAGAACCTTTAAAGACCCTGAAAGCTTTGCTCGGCTTAACGGATCTCCTACGTTGGTGTTAGAGATATCCAAGCGTCTTGGTGCAAACGTTATTAGCACCATTGAAGATGTTAGAGCGGTTATTGCAGAAGAGCAGAAACGATTACCAGAGAGTTTAAAAATTCGTTTCCATCAAGACAAAGCGAAAGAGACGCGCACCATGCTCACCGATTTACAGAACAATGTTGTGTCGGGCATTGTTTTGGTGATGATTGTCATCATGGCCGCCCTAGGCATACGCTCCTCACTGTTGGTGGGGCTAGCCATACCAGGCTCTTTTCTAGCAGGCATTTTTATCATTAATTTATTAGGCTACACCATGAACGTGGTGGTGCTTTTCAGCTTGATTCTTGTTGTGGGTATGCTGGTTGACGGTGCCATCATCGTGACCGAATTAGCCGATCGTAATATCGATGACGGCATGTCCAAACAAGAGGCTTATCGATCGGCTTCTAAGCGAATGGCATGGCCGGTTATTGCATCCACTTTTACCACTATCGCTGTATTCACACCGCTATTGTTTTGGCCGGGTGTTATTGGGCAATTTATGCGGTACATGCCCATCACGGTCATAACGTGTTTAATTGCATCGCTTGCCATGGCTTTAATTTTCTTACCCGTGTTGGGCAAGTTAATTGGCAGAACACCTGCGAAGAAAACCGCAGCGCAATCTAAGCAACCCAGTGCACGCGACGAACTGATTCGCCTTTTAAAGAACCCTGACATGGCAGCCAGTACCGCCAACATCACAGCCACAGATATCCATGAGGGTACATCGGGTTTTAAAGGTGGTTATCTGCGATTTTTGCACATCTTATTGAAAGGTCCGTTCATCACCTTTGTGTGCGTGTTGCTGTTCACCGTAGTGACCTACTTTGTATACGGAAAATTGGGGCGAGGCGTGGAATTCTTCCCCGACATTGAACCAGAATCCATGGCCGTGCAGGTATACGCTCGAGGGGATTTATCCATATTTGAGCGCGATAAAATTGTAAAAGATGTCGAGTCCCGCCTTTATGATCAAGAAGGTGTGCTAACCGTGTACGCAAAAACTGGCGGCGGTGGCGGATTAGCCAGTTCAGCAGAAGATCAAATTGGCAGCATAACGTTAGAACTTGAACCTTGGAATCAGCGCAAAAAAGCTGCCACCATTATTGAAGAGCTGCGCGAGAAAACCTCTGATATCGCTGGCATCAAATTGGAATTCGCACGCAACGAAGGCGGACCTGGCGGTGGCGGAAAGCCTGTCAACATTCAAGTTAGCGCCAACACCGATAAAAAACGCGACGAAGCGGTCACCTACCTTCGCGATTTAATGAGTGATGTTGGTGGTTTCATCGACGTCAGTGATAACCGCGCTTTGCCCGGAATTGAATGGGAGTTAGAAGTGGATCGTGAGCAAGCCGCCCGCAATGGGGTTGACATTGCCATGATCGGCAACGCCATACAATTGATTACCAGCGGTATCCGAGTGGCAGGTTATCGCCCAGATGACGCCACTGATGAGCTGGACATCCGCGTTCGCTACCCGGCAGAGAATCGTAACTTAGAGCAAATTCGAAACTTACGAATCGGCACACCGCGAGGCATGGTGCCTTTAAGTAACTTTGTATCCATTCAACCGGTGCAAAAAACCGGCACCATTACCCGAGTGGATACCCAACGTGTCATTACCGTTCAAGCCAATATGGCAGAAGGTTTCATTCCAGATACGCAGTTGAAGCTATTGCAAGAAGAGCTACTTAACGGCAAACAAGACCCAGAGGTGTCCATATCATTTAAAGGTGAGGCAGAGGAACAGCAAGAGGCAGCGATTTTTCTTGTAACCGCATTCGTTACCGCCATCTTCTTAATGACCATCATATTGGTGACGCAGTTTAATAGTCTTTACCATGCGTTTCTTATTTTGAGCGCTATCTTGTTTTCAACATCGGGCGTGTTAATTGGGTTAATGCTTGCCAAACAAACGTTCGGCTTAGTCATGGTGGGCATTGGCATCATTGCTTTAGCAGGCATTGTGGTAAACAACAATATCGTTTTAATCGATACCTACAACCGATTTAGACGCTCTGGTGCAGCAGCCATTGATGCCGCCCTACTAACAGGTGCCGTGCGCGCACGACCGGTGTTGTTAACCGCTATCACCACCATCTTAGGTTTAATGCCAATGGTGCTATCCATGAACATAAACCTTATCGAGCGCACCATCACTTTCGGCGCACCATCCACTCAGTGGTGGACCCAAATGGCCAGTGCCATCGCTGGCGGCTTAGCATTCACAACCCTACTAACGCTATTTCTTACCCCATGCTTATTGGTGTTAGGCGCAAAAGTTTCAGCCTCTCGTAAAGTGCGAAAAATTAAACGGCAGCAAAAGCGGCTACAAAAACAACAAGCTCAGGTAGCAACCGCTGCATCAGCAACGTAATGAGAGATAGGAAGTGTTTTGATTTGTTGTGCAAATGTAGCCAGTGCGGTATCTGATGTACCGCAGAAAAGCTTCAATGAAGATAGTGCACAGGGGTTCTTTATAGCTTGAAAGCTTTGCCTGCAGAGCCGCAGGCTGTAAAAAACGAAGTGGCGTCCCCTAGGGGACTCGAACCCCTGTTGCCGCCGTGAAAGGGCGGAGTCCTAGGCCACTAGACGAAGGGGACGCTGTGTTGCCCATTTGGGCGCCTTCGAGCCACCCATTATAACCAGTTTTTTTCTGTGTGTGGGTATGTGCGGAAAGGTTTTTTCGAATTAAGCCACAGAGGGATCGAAATCATTGCCCACTGGGAATTCCACCGGAATCGCTTTGACTTGATTTCGACCTTGGCGACGCGCTTTTGATAAGCCTTTATGGGCACGTTTTAAGAAACGCTGAGGGTCATCGTTCATGTCCAATCGGGTGATTCCGCAGCTTGCCGTTAGTACACAGCTCACATTTTCATCGTCCACCGATAAGGCCACTGTCTTTTGCAATCGATCAGCAACGATCAGCGCATCATCTATATCAGTGACAGTTAGTAAAGCAACGAATTCATCATTTTCACTTCGAAACAAGGTATCCGATCGACGCAGCTGGCCAACCAAAGCAGCAGCTACCGCCTGCCACGCATCACTTGCCACCCCACTTCCATGATGCTCAGTTATGGATTCAAAATAATCCACACCAATCACCATCAACGCCAGTGGTTGTTCAGCACGTCTGGCTAGTCGCATCTCTCGTGGCAATTCCACATCCAACGCTTTTTGATTCAATAAACCGGTATCGCTATCGGTCATTGACTGCACCAACGCATCGTAATGTTCCAGCGCATTCTCTAATGGATAGCGAACCGTTTCCATTAATCGAGAGGCGATACGAGCTTCTTTAGTGTCGAACGCTTTATCTCTTAAAAGGGAAATGGAACCTAAGTCTTCTTCACCCAGTTCCAATTCAAAACGCAATCGATGTTGACGTTGATCACCCACCAAAAGATCGCGTCCGCGATCGGCGGCTGCGAATTCCAAACCATCAAAAGGCAAAAATACTTGGCCGCCTGTTAGGAAGCTTTCAAATAGATGCGTTAAGTCTAATTTTCTGTGCAGCAGCGCATGAAATTCAAGCTGCTTAAGCTGCACATCCAACTGCTGACGTTTCACATCGGCAAATGACGTAACAGAAGCTGTCGAGTTTGCAGCCATAGAGGGGCCACCTAATTAAATTGATAGTAAGTTATGCGTGCAAAGGACGTTCCACGCCTTGCCAATCCCCTCTAAGTTGGAGGAGTGACACCCACAGAATTGAGGTACACCACCACACCGAGAACCACTAGGGTGACCCCTAGCAAGGACCAAGGCAGCGCACTGGAATTGCCTTCTGAGCCTTTATTCCAGTCGTCTCGCACCCAATCAGCCTGCCGCAGCGTCTCTGGTGGCGGTAAAATGTCGTAAGCGGCATAAGGTGTGGCTGTTTCAGCCAGATCAATATCCAAGCCCGCATCAAGGTTACGACGCGTACCGGCAAGTCTTAGCCAGTGTTTTCGAGCGGTATCGGTTTGACGGCGATGCTCGCCAGTAATCGATTCACCTAATTGATGTTGAGGATCTCGCTGATCGGCATTGGTTCTAGCCGTCATGAAGTTATCCCAACCTTCTTGCGTATTCAGATTCAGCAATTCATCAGGAACAAGTTCAGGCACCTGCGTTACCGGCTCCCATAATTCCCCGTCTCGAGAGACACGATCAGAATTTCGCACGCGGCCCAGTAGTAAAAACTGGCCAACTTCATCGGCTGTATAAGGCCCCTGAACTCGAGCACCTTTTTGAACATACCATTGAGGGTCGTCGGTTAGCATAAGCGTGATAGTCGAGCTACTTTTGAGTCCACTCAGCCAAGCGTGCTTTCAATCGCACCAACGCCTGACCATGAATTTGACATACACGCGATTCACTGACACCGAGAATCTCGCCTATTTCTCGTAGGTTTAAATCTTCGTCGTAATATAAAGACATCACCAAACTTTCACGCTCTGGTAGATTTTTTATAGCTTCAGCCAGCGCACTTTTGAAAGAGACATACTCCACTTGCTCACCTGGCGTTGCCTCATCACTTTGCGGCAACGACATCGTTTCACCGGTGTGCTCATCGGGTTGATCAAAACTAAAAATATGAGCAGCCGAGCTTTCAGTCAAAATCGTGTGATATGCCGATAACTCAATACCCAACTTAT
This sequence comes from uncultured Granulosicoccaceae bacterium, assembly GCA_938035125.1. Classification (GTDB taxonomy): domain Bacteria; phylum Pseudomonadota; class Gammaproteobacteria; order Granulosicoccales; family Granulosicoccaceae; genus Granulosicoccus. The sequence goes on from CALHNS010000032.1 coordinate 92,937, forward strand.
CAGCAACTACAGAATCGTTGGCTTCACGACCGGTGGCTTGTTCGATATTTCGCAAGGTTTCAGCCGCTTCTCGGTTCTTACGATGCACCGAACGCGGCGTCCAGTCTGAACGACGAATTTCATCTAACATGGCACCACGCACTCGAATACCTGCATAGGTTTCAAAGCTTGCGCCTTGTGCAGGATCGTAATGGCGACGAGCTTCTAACAGCCCAATCATGCCTGCTTGAATTAAATCCTCGGCTTGCACGCTGGGCGGCAATCGATTCATTAAATGAAACGCGATACGTTTTACAAGGTCGCGATTAGCGGCAACAACCCCTTCGGGATCTACCGTATCAACCTCGTTATACATTGCGTGTGCATTCATCTAGTTCGTTCTCACCGATGGTAGCTGGCGGTCTGTACCAACCGCTCAACAAAAAATTCTATGCGGCCCGACGGCGTTGCCGGATTGGGCCATCGATCTACACGCCTTGCAAGCTTCTGGAAAGCCAACGCGGCAGGACTGCGAGGAGTCGCACTCACTACCGAAGACCGTTGGCTCACGGCTTTCTTTAGCTGTAGGTCAAACGGGATTGATCCGCAAAAATCCAGCAACACATCCAAATGCCTATCGGTGTGTTTCATTAACTTTGCGTATAAATCCAAACCATGTTGAGCAGACTCTGTTTGATTAGCCACAATTCGAAATCGCCGAACTGTGCCTGACTCACTCAACACTCGTATCGTTGTTAAGGCCTCTTTGATTGCTGCTGGCTCATCACACACCACCATCAATACTTCCCTAGCTGCCTGAGCAAAAAAAATCGAGCGATCATTCAGGCCCGACCCAACATCTATGAGCAAGGTATCGGCCTGCACCCCCAGTTCACTGAAGAGCGAAACTAGGCGGGCATGGTCGAACTGTGAAAGCCGTGACATTTCCATATCACCATTTGGGCTCGGTATCACCGAAACGCCAGACGGCCCTGGAATAACAACATCGACCAACTCACATTCACCCTGCATGACATCGCTTAATGTTCGCTTCACATGTAAGTTCAGCAAACAATCCACGTTGCCCATAGCCAAGTCCCCATCCAACAAAAGAACTTGGTGATCCGATGCCCCCATCGCGACAGCTAAATTCACTGCCACATTGGTTGTACCGATGCCTCCCTTACCGCCAATGACAGCAATGGTTTGAACTGGGGTCAAAGCCTTGGGCGCAACTACCCGATGATCGAAATCATCGCCAATGGATTGTTTAAGTGCTGCGCTCAACTGCGACTCGTTTTTTCCGTAGGTTTCAAAACACAACTGCACAAGAGCTAGGCTCAGGCCAGTTGAAAGACGAACCAGTGGGTGCAAGTCTCGAACCACGAAAAGGCGCTGGATGGCCTTATGAGAACCGTGTCAGGGCAACGGTTAGGGGAAATGGGAGACGGGCCTCAGTTTCAAAACCAAAGGCGAATTACTTGAAGGTGATAGACCACGTTGGCACGCGCTAGTTGCCTAGAAAACGTTCACTGCATCACATACCTGTGGGTACCGTTGATGCACCTACGCGTCAACACTTCGTTAACGCGTAGGTTTTTTGACCAATGAATCAGTTGTACTTATTTAAACAATGCTCATACTTATCGAGCAATACTTATCAAGCAATACTTAAGAGACCTCTTCAGGACGTTGGATACTGTATTTACGCATCTTCTCAACCAAGGTCGTTCGACGTATCTTTAAGCGATTGGCCGCATGCGCCACAACGCCTGAGCATTCATCTAAAGCCTGCTCAATTAATGTGATTTCTATGTCAGTTAAGTGCTGCTTTAAATCGATACCATCGCGCGGCAGTCGAGGCTTATTGTTCAACGGCACTTGCGGCATGCCTTGAACCAACGGAGATGAACTGACATCGTCTTGATCTTCAGCTTGCGCAGCTTGCAGGCCGTGCGGTGCAAGTTTTGAGGGTAAATCAGCGGCATCCACCACACCATAGGGGTGCAGTATGGTCATTCGTTCCATCAAATTAGCCAGCTCTCTAACATTACCTGGCCAATCGTAGTTGCATAACGCCATCATCGCAGCTGGTGTTAGGCGCACCGAGGACTTCTTCTCATGCTCAAGACGCGTAATCAATTCGTTCACTAACAGCGGCAAATCTTCTGCGCGGCTATTTAGTGGCGGCATTTCAACAGGGAATACATTTAAGCGATAGAACAGATCTTCTCGGAACTTACCCTCATCAATGGCCTGCTCTAAGTTTCGATGCGTTGCTGCCACGATGCGCACATCACTCTTAATGCTCTTATTACTGCCCACACGCTCAAAGGAACGTTCTTGAATGACTCGAAGCAGCTTTACCTGCATCGATAAAGGCATATCACCGATTTCGTCTAAGAAAATCGTGCCACCTTCTGCCAATTCAAATCGTCCTTCACGAGAACCTACAGCACCGGTGAATGATCCTTTTTCATGGCCAAACAACTCGCTTTCCAACAGCTCACCTGGAATTGCACCGCAGTTAATGGGCACAAAAGGCTTGTTTCGGCGATTGGAATAGTAGTGAATGTTTCGCGCAACCACCTCTTTACCGGTGCCCGATTCACCCAGGATAAGAACCGTGGCCTCGGTCGGTGCCACCTGATCAATCATTTTGCGCACCCGAACAATCGCTCGGCTGTTGCCCACCAAGCTTCTGAACAGCTCTGGGTTTTGAGTGCTCTCTTTCGGCACTTCCGTGTTGGCGCTGCCACGCACCTCAGCGCGATGCAAAATGTCGGATAGGTTGGCGTAGCGGATTTCATCTTTCAAACAACCGATGAAATTGTCTTCAATGTCTTTTTGGCCAATATCCGCTGGCTGATTGCCTAAAAGCAATACAAACGGCGGGCAACCCTCATGCTTAGCTTTTAGTCTAGCCACCCAATCCACGATGCCGTGGAAGTTCGCTACTAGTACAGCTTGGAACTCAGCGACCTCGGGAAGGGCTTCCACCATTTCCGAAGAACTGAACACTTTTGTTTCAAAATCAATGAATTGCAGCTGATGCGCCAGCCGCGCTGATTGCTCAGCATTAGGGTCGACAATCAGTACTTTCTTTGCTTCACGCTTGTTGCTCATGGGTGATGGGCTCCTATCACACCGGCCATATTGGTACACAGTTCTCAAAAGCATAGACAAGGATTTCGAAAAGACAAAGAATTGACGACTTTCTGTGAACCATAAGCATCCACGAATCTGAGATTAAGCCGCTCAATAGGTTGCAGATGTTGCCTTTATGACAGCTGCGCCCTATAACAATAATAAGAAACCTTGACGGTTGATCAGCTCTTAAAGTTGGCGCCAGACGGGAAGGAAAGAGGAGCTAACAATGGCCCCATTTGAAAGCGATGCAGCAACGCTCGACAACGTGACCGATATTGCCGAAGCACGGAAATCGAAAAAAGAACCAACCGCTGCGAAAACGAAAAAGCGCGCCCCATCGAATCGTAAAATCGATTACGAGAAGGTGGCCAGACTAAAAGCTGAGATCGATGCGGGCACCTACAAAATAGATGCTGCTCGTATTGCTGATAAATTCGTTGAACGCGAAGGTAAGCATTAACGCCTTACCAATGTAGGCTTGAATTCAGACACGACACAACCTGCAGCGAACTCATGCTGCAGGTTGTGCCGTGCCCTGATTTTTACCGATTTACTTAAGCAGCCGTTCGCTCAATGGCAGGCTGTGAAGTTCCTACGGGTATTCGCCGAGGCTTCATCGCTTCCGGAATTTCTCTTACCAGCGATACCTCCAGCAATCCGTTATCTAATCTAGCGGCATGCACCTCTACGTGATCGGCTAAATTAAATTTTCGCTCAAACGATCGAGTAGCAATGCCTTTGTGCAAATACTGCGTATCTTTTTTCGCAGCCTCTTTCTTACCGCTGATGGTCAACACACCATTTTCTACTTGCACATCGATTTCACTTTCGCGAAAACCTGCCACCGCTATTGAGATGTTGTATTCGTTTTCTTCTACTCGTTCAATGTCGTAAGGCGGATAACCTGCGCCTTGTCTATCTGCACTTAATGCAGCATCTAACAAAGAACCGAAACGATCAAAACCAACGGTAGAAGCATAAAGTGGGGTTAAATCAATTTTCATTTCATTCTCCAAATAAGGAAGCAATAAAGGGTATGTGGAAGATTCTGCTAGAGACCTCTGCCACAACAACATTTTGGAGACGATAAATTTGAACTCAAGGTTAAAAAGCACTTGTTTTATAGCGATTTGCGTTAGTTCACATAGGTAAAAAACACCAGCAATAAAGCTCTTTAAAACATAAAAAAACACCCCACTTGGGGACTTTTTTTTGAACTTCAACAGACCTATATAAGCAATTTCACGTACAAGCAAATAACGATTTCATTTAACCCTGATTGTCGCAATGGCCACTGAACACACTGAAGAAGATATTTCTCGAATTATCGAAATGGCATGGGAAGACCGAACCCCGTTTGAAGCCATTCAAACCACCTTCGGTTTAAACGAACAAGCGGTAATCAAACTTATGCGCCGCGAAATAAAACATCGATCATTTAAAGTGTGGCGCGCCCGCGTTTCAGGGCGAGTAACTAAACACGAAAAAAAACGACCAGCCGATGTAAGCCGCGG
>CALHNS010000033.1 GCA_938035125.1 uncultured Granulosicoccaceae bacterium
TATTGCAGTGTTACTTTCTCCACACCGTTTGCATGTTCAGAAGATATCGCACGCCCTTGATCATCATAAGACCATGTGGCAAAACGTACTCCAGTTCTATCGGTTAAACCTGTTAAGCGGTTAGGCCAAACCTCATCTTCGTAGTGATATTCGCGGCTTGTGCCATCGGGAAATCTAACTCGGGTTAGGTTGCGTTTACTATCGTAGTCGTAGCCTATTTCACTGCTATCTGGCAAGGTAACGCCAGAGAGGTAGCCACCCACACTCGTAAATCGCGCATCGTCATAACCTTTAAGTGTGCTGGCATGGCCGTCGGTATAATTGAATTGCAATACGCGACTCGTCTCATCGGTCACACTGTGCAATCGCCAGTTACGATAAAACAGTGTCAGCATTCGTTGGTCGGGCCAATCGATGTTCACAAGGAACGAGCCTTTAAAGCTCAACACACGCCCATCGCTTAAATGCCAGAGGTGATGATCGTTTTCAAATGTCAGGTAACCATTGCTACTTTGCGTTGCGCGATAGAGTGGGTGGCCGTTGTCGGTTGTGCCATCGTCGAAGAAATCAATGCGTCGGCCATCGCCTCCGACGATTCGCCGGGTGCCATCACCAGAATCGAATAGCGAAACTGCGAACGTGTGCGTCCACCCCTGCCCAAAACCGTAATTACTGGAGGTGTTCACGCTGTTATAGCTGCGCGTTAACGTCAACTTGGCGCCCGGAATATCAAAGTCGATTTCACTTTGATGCTTATTACCGGTGAGTAAATTTATCGGGTTACCCACAGAGCTTCTGGGTAAATTTGAGCTGGGAGGGGTTGTGGCATCTGAGCCACAAGCGCCGCCTTCGCTGCCATTACAGGAAGGCGTTGACGTTTCAGTAGAGGTGTTACCGGCGGTTGAGCCTTCTTGAGCTAACGCGGTGTTTGAGAAAATAGCTACGCAAAGCGTAAGCACTAACGCTAGGGCATTAGGCCAAGTGTTTGTGTGAACTGATGCATTCATTGCATCGCTTTCACGTCGTAGTGGCAGCAATCCGTGCTTCATTATGAGTCTTTACAGGTTCATTTTTTTAAACAGAGCTTCGTGCTCCGTCTGTTGGGGCTATTTTTATCATAGTTTTTTGAAAAAATAGCTGCACTGGTTAACTGTTTTTGAAGGAGTGTTTATTTAATTCTTGAATCTGCTCTCGCTTAATAACATACAAGCTGCCAGAAATAATAAGAACCGCACCCATTAACGTGTAATGGCTTGGGTACATATGCCAGATTAAAATGTCATACAGTAGAGTCCATAACACACCTGAATATTCAAAAGGTGTTATTTGAGAGGCTTCTGCAACGGCAAACGCTTTGGTCATGGCAAAGTGCCCTGCTACCGCAAACATTGAAAGCAGTAGCACACCAAAATATAGGGGTAATTCTATATTTCCCCAAAACCAAGGCAACAGTACTAATGCAACAAGGCCAACCCCTAAGTTATAAGACAACACCAAAGAGGTAACCGATTCGGTTTTGGCAAGTAGCTTGCCACTAATAAATAGGCCCGAATAGGTGATGCTTGAGAGTAGAACGAGAAGGTAGCCTTTTAACTCACCTCCACCCCAAGGCATCATTGCCAACGCCACGCCACAATAACCGACCACTACAGCTGCCCAGCGGTGAACACCGACCTTTTCTTTGAGCACAACGATTGACATCAGCGTTGTAAAGAATATGGATGAAAAGAACACAACCACCGCTGCGGTAAGAGATAAGTACTGAATTCCAACAAAAAAGCTAAATGGGGCAATAAAGCCTAAGACGCCGCGAACACCTTGTGCTATCGGCCGGGTGGGGAGAAGTTCTGCTTTTTTCCCTGCAAGTAAAAAATACAGAATTAAGCAAGGCACAATAATAACGCTTCGCAAGGCGAGGATTTGTACGGAGGTGGCCGAGTATTCTAATAAATACTTAGCGATTGCATCCATGGTGCTAAGTAAAAACATCGCACACAGCATTAAGGCAATGCCTGATGGGTTAGCTAGCTTGGATTGGCCTTGGTTCAATTAGGTATTGCTCAAAAAACATTAGAAAAGTTGATGATCAACTGCGAATCGTTCTGGGAGCAATGGCATTGAACTAGCTGGTCTAGTTACTTATATACGCCCTGCGGTACGAAGATACATCATTTCAATGCTTCTTCGCTACCGCAGGTCGCTTATTCGATATCTATAACACCTTAATATCGGAAATAATTATTTTGCGTAATACCCATGCGGTATCAGTTATTTTCAATAAAGATCACTTCAACACGACGATTAGCCTGGCGCCCTTCTAATGTGCTGTTATCAGAAGTTGGGTTAGATTCGCCAAAACCCTCAGTCTGAATTCTGCTTTCACTAATGCCCATCGACATCAACGCTGTCTTGATTGACTCTGATCGTTTCTCAGATAAGCCTTGATTAAACGCAGCATCCCCAGTGTGATCGGTATGCCCTTCAACAAGCGCTATTCTTTCTGGGTTTGAGCGTAAGTAAGATGCGGCTTTTTCCACTGTGTTGTGTGCTTCTGGACGTAAGCTGGATTGCTCAAAATCAAACAACACATCGTCAAGCGTTAAACTGGGGCCGCGTGTGGTTTCCACTATCTGTGGAATTGTAGGTGCGGATGATGTGGCAATGGCCGCTCCTAATGCAGGCGGTTTAGCAATTTTTGTAGGTGTACTTGAACAGGCACTGATTACACCGGCAACTGTTATTAGAGCCGCAGATTTTAGAATGGATACATTTTTCATGATGCACTAACCCTAGTTTCGTTATTGGTACTATGGGTATCGGCGGTTTACATCAAAAAATGCAACGCTTTTACATTACCGATATCTCATTACCTATTGGTAATGAATATTCAGTATTATGTGTGTGGGAATTAGCATTTGAATGATTTTTAAGCCTTTTGTAGCGGTATTCTAGGCCAGATTGATCACTCTTATCCCGTTATTCATTGTTATGAAGGATTCAAACGCATCATGTTTTTAATCGTCATTATCGGAACCTTTGCTATCTCTTGGTTGGTTAAAACATGGATGATGCGCACCTATAAAAAATGGGGCGCGGTACCGAACGCTGTGGGTGCTACGGGTTTCCAAGTGGCTCGCCACATTTTGGATACCAACAATTTGCAGCATGTAGAACTCGAAGTATCCAAAGGTCAACTAAGCGATCATTACATTCCCAGCTTAGATAAAATGCGGTTGTCTGAAGCAATAAACAATGAAGCATCTGTGGCATCGATTGCTGTGGCAGCACACGAGTGCGGTCATGCGTTGCAAGACAAAGAAAATTATTCGATGTTAAAGGTAAAGGCTGCAATGATGCCTTTAGCAGCGTTAGGCAATCAATTAGGTTTGGTTCTAGCCATTGCAGGGGGTTTTATGGCCAGCCCATTTTTGGCAAATTTAGGTTTTCTATTAATTGGTATTGGCGTCTTAATGCCAGTGCTGACGCTACCCATTGAATTTGACGCAAGCCACCGTGCATTGGAAGAACTGCAGCGTTTAAAACTGGTTGATGAAAAAGATTATGACGGCGCAAAGTCTATGCTGATTGCGGCGGCGCTAACCTATGTTGCCAGTGCAGTGTCGTCTATGGCGTTAATCGGTGTGTTCTTGCTGAGATTCATCAAGCGCTAATTGTTTTAACAACTGAGTAAAACCTGCCTCTCCTTGCGCTCCGCTAATTAAATGCCTGCGGTTAACAACGGTGGCAGGAACCCCTTGAATGCCCTGCTGCATCCAAAATTGCTGTTTTTCTCGCACAGCTGATGCATAGCGCTCATCGTTTAACAACGCAAGCGCTTCTGTTTTATCTAACCCTACACGCTCTGCAGCACTTGCCAAGGTATTTTTATCACCCACATTCTTTTGATGGGTAAAGTGAGTTTCAAAAAGCTCCATCTTTAATTCGTGCTGTTTGCCGTGTTCTTCAGCCCAATGAAGCAATTGATGCGCTAAAAAAGTGTTGGCCATGCGCATGTTGTCATCAAATTTAAAGGTAAAACCAAGCTCGGCTCCCATCTGGGTCATCTGCTGACGATTGCGAGCGCTGTCTTCGTCGCTGATGCCGTATTTTTGCGTAATATGCTCACGAAAATCTTGACCCTCTTCCGGCATTTGAGGGTTCAGCTCAAAGGGGTGCCAGGTGATGCTCGCCTGCGTACCCGTAGCTTTTAAGGCTTTTTCTAATTGCTTATAGCCAATAATGCACCAAGGGCACATTACGTCAGAGACGATATCGATATTGAGCGGTTCAGCTTGTGCGTCGGTCATGATTGGTTAGTCTATAAAGATGATGAAGTCAGACAATGCTCTTTTGTATCTAGTTCCCAGACAGCTCTCGTTTTAGCGCATCTTTGTTAATCAAGTTCTGATCACTTTGTACCAATGGCAATGATTTTCTGTAAACGATTTTGGCAGGCACCATGTAGGCTGCTAAATGCTTTTTAAGCTCGAATGTAATCTCTTTTTCAGAAATCGCGCTAGGTGCTGAATACACCATCACAATCTCTTCTTCAATGTGTGGGTTGCTCATACCAAATACTGCACACTGAGAGATGCTCGGTAAGTTCTTCTCCACCACCGATTCAATTTCAAAAGGGGATACTCGAAACCCACTGGTTTTGATCATATCGTCGCGCCGATCTACGAAGTAGAAATACCCTTCTTCATCTTTGTAAACGTAATCACCACTGGCCACAACGGTTTCATCAGCCAGTTGCCCATCTAGGTTCACTACGTTTTTTAAGATTTGCACCGATTTAAAACGCTCACTGGTCTCTTTTGGGGCATTCCAAAAGCCGCGATAGATGTAGCTGCCACGATGAATCAACTCACCGACTTCACGTGGGGCGCATTCATTGCCCTCTTCGTTTATAACGTACAGCTCGGCATCGGGGATGGGTTTGCCAATGGAGTCGGGGCGAATTTTGATTTGTTCAGGGGCAAGATAGGTGGAACGAAACGCCTCTGTGAGCCCGTGCATGGAATAAAAAGCGGCGTTTCTGAATGTGGTTTCGCAATCTTTAATCATCTTAGCGGTTACGTTTCCGCCAGAGGAGGTAATGATGCGCACCTTATCGAACAGCTCTTCATTGGGGTTACTGAATAGATCCTCATCGAACATTTGTGAGATATTGACAGGCATTAGCGGTAATACGGTAACTTCATCGTTCATTAAGTGATTGAAAAAGTCATCTGGCAAAATAAAGCGGTGCAATGCCAGGGTGGCTTTGTTCATTAACGAACAAAAAATTTGGTTTAAACCGTAATCTAAATTAAAGATCAGTAGCCCTGAAATAACATCGTTCTCGTTTAAGTTTAAATACTGGGTAACCACTCGCGCAGAATCGATTAAATTCCTGTGCGATATCACAATGCCTTTAGGGGTGCCAGTTGAACCAAAGGAATAGGTAATAACGGCGTTCTCATGGCCATTGATATCGCAGCTAAAAGGCTTGTTGTAGTATTTGAAAATCTCTTCAAACGATGGAATATCTTTATGAGTCGTTTCGATGGACACCACATGCCCGCTAAAATTTATCTCTTCAATACTTTCAAGCTTTAATTTGTCGGTAATGATGCACTGAATGCTGCAATCATCAATCATGTAATTCACTTGCTCAGGTTTTAATAGGCGAGTAAGCGGCACCAATATGTAATCGGTGGATAATATCGCCAAAATAGCAATAACCTGCGAAGCGCTTTTATTGGCATAAATGCCCACGCGTGCGCCTTTGGGTAAATCAAGCTCTTGCAAATACAAAGCAACCTGGTCAACCTTAATTAACAGCTCTTGGTAGCTAAGCTTTGTCTCGTTATCAATTAACGCGATTTTATCTGGGTGTGTTTTGGAAGCGTTTTCAAGCAGTATGCGAATGCAATTTATTGACATGCTGCGTGCTCCTTAGCGCCCAGTGTCCAAATATCGTAGTTGTTGTCTAAAACGGTGGCGGGTTTGTGTTCTGAATTTAATATTTTTCGATAGAAAAACGCCACCACATCTTCGATGTCTTCAGTGGTAAGTACTTTGGTGATGCCGCCTGTGAACACAATCGAATTCATGGCCAAAAGTTTTAAGGTAACGTAGGCTGGGCGGTAGTGGGACATTTTGCACAGCACTAAGAAGATGGCCAGTTGCATCAGAATTTTGGTGGCTTTCTCACTGTTCTCGTTATAAATATTCTCAGTCACTTTTAAGTGCATTAATAGCTCATAAGAAAATTCGTTATTCTCTGCGGTGAAAATAAGCGACTGGCGAGACTTGTACACACCAAGCTTCTTAAAAACGATTCGATCGTGGCCTTGTTCGGTAACGATGTTATCGGTAAGTAAGTCTTTCGAGTAATGAACATCGGTGGTAGCACCGCCAATGTCTAATAATATAAACGGATCCGTTACCGAAAAAGAGGCATTGATAAGCGGCAGCGATTTATTCACCACATAAGGGGTTGAGTAAATTTGATTGCTGGTGATTTTATACAGGTGTTTGATGTCTTCTTTGCCTTCAATGTCTTGCTGGTAAAGATTGGTAAGATAATCTTTTAAGTGTGTTTCAACGATATGTAGCCGATTATCAATAATATTGGGTAACAAGGTTACGTTATCTATGCGCGATTTTATGGCCTGAGCATCGGGTTCGTTACCCACAAACACAAAGTTTGAATAGTTCAGCTTGGCAAGGTAGTTATCCAGTCGCTCATCAAATAACCCGCTGTTGGAATCGATGCCCCCAACCACAATCACCACATCGATTAAATCGCTGGGCACCGAATAGGTTTCGATATCCTGAAATACGATGGAATCAATAATATTGATGCCTGAGTTGTAGGCAATATTGGTGGCGTATTTTAATGAATACGATTGAGTGAGCCCAATAATAAGGGTACTTAATCCGCCATTGGCCGATGAACATATGTGCACATCACTCTGATCGTAACGCTGCACCGTGTCACCACATTTTTGCGTTAAATCATCCAATATGGTTCGGTTAAAGTCACGAAAATGCTGCTCAATAGAATTTGAGGTGCTAACTTTAAAGTAGGTGCTGCCAATATCAATTAACAGCTTGTTCGATTCAGCACTCACTGCATGATTCCAATGTCGTGGATGATGTCATTAACAATGTCGGTAGTATCTTTGTCTAAATCACAACACGATCGCTCGTATTGATAGCAATGATCAGGGATAGGCACGTTGCCGCGTTCAATGATGCGAATATTTTTATTCGAATCACGAATGGTGATCATCTTGTTGTGATTAATAATATGCGGCGAAAACGGCACATCTATTACGCCGTTCTTTATCGAGTTAAATACTTTTCGCCATAAGGTATCTGCTGGGTCGTTAAACACCGCTTCCATTATGGCGTGCACTTCCGCGGTAAGAATTTCCTCTTCTTGTTCATCGCTTATGGCGGGTAGGCCACTTAATATATTCAGTGTGTACTGAGTGTTGGCAACGGTTTGGGCATTGGCTTCTTTGGTGGGAATGCCTACTGCCTCTTCTCGGGTTTTGGTAATGATCTTATCCGCACCCACCATAGAGGCAATAACGGTTGACATATTGATAAGCTGATCGGCTGAATCTCGATTGGTGGGAAACGCCCCCATCCATTGGTGGTACACCAAGTGGATATCCGCATCTTCACAGCCAATTTCTTTGGCGTAGTGCTTGGCAAGCGCTCGGGTGACTTTGCCTGTAACAATGTCTTGAATCATTGAGCCTTGCTGTGAGAAAGACACAGAGAAGGATTTCACCCCCTCTTCTAATGACAACAGCATTTCTAAAAGCTGTATAACGATGGTGATGGACGGCGGCACCAAAGTGGCGGTTAATGGCCCAAACGATTCGCGGTTAATCGGTAAATTTAATGTGGAATAGTCAGCGCAGACGCGCTCAACGTACTTCCAATAAAGAAACGCCTTATCAAGCGGAAAATTCTTTGAATACGGCAGAAGATAGGTTATTGGCCCACCTTCAATCTCAAAGATGCCTGAGGCAATCGCAATTTCAATCAGAAGGCGTGCATCGGGTGTTCCATGGCGAAGGCTTACCGGATGATTAAAGTGCGTCATCATTTTACGCGTGGTGCGATAACCGTGATTCACCAACGGATAGCCATTTAGCATATCCACTTCATTGGCCTCACTTAATCGAAGCATTTTTTTCGCAGTGGCGTAATCGTTTAAGCGCGTGTTTGAATCGATGGTAAGTGGTAGCACGTCCACATTGGCATCAACAAAAAACTCATACAACGCGTATTGCTTTTCATAAGTGGGAAATCCGCCACGCGGCTGCACCAACATTTTGTCTCTATTGGCAAACGCATGAGAAATAAATAAATTCTTATCGGCGCCGCGAACAAATTCTCGCACTTCATCAAAATCGAACGAATCAACATTCTCATTACCGAGGATGATGTCGCGTTCTTCCTGCAACTGGCTCATGATGTTTTGTGTTCCTTCAAGTAATCTTCCAACATATCCAGCCCGGTGTTCAAATCCACTTGGTGACACACCAAATCAAAGCCGTATTTTTGATAACGCGGGATGATATCTGTTGCACTACCGCTGCCCACCGTTAAGTTGCCACCAATCATCATCACTAAATTATCTAAACTGTTGTAGCGGGACATCAACGGCTTTACATCGCGCGCCCACCCTTCGGCTTCACCGTTTAATGATGAAATTAACAGCACGTCGGCTCCGGTTTCTACAGAGGCGTCGAAGAATTCCTCAAGGTAGGTATTCACGCCCAGATTGAACACCTCATAGCCTCGGGCATTTAACGACAGATCCATCAGCCGATTGGCGACGACGTGGATATCGTTGCCGATCACGCCAGTTACGATTTTCATGGCTTAAATTTGCTCTAAAACAACCTGCCTATGATAGCAAATGCCCCCTGCTGACTGCGGTGCCGAGATGGTAGTATCTTCAGGATAAGAGCCCTGCATTGGCGGGGCAAAACACCTTGATTTTGAGATCTACACCATGGCGGAAGACTACACCGCAGATTTTTGCGACAACTACCCCGAAAAAGTGACAGCCCTTGGGCCCGGTTTCTCCAATTTCGGCGGGGCCGCCATGTGTCAAGGCGAGGTGGTTACCATCAAGCTAGATCGCAATAACGCCGATCTAATCACCCTGCTGAAAGAGGAAAACGGCGCCGGAAAAGTGGTGGTGGTGGATGCCGATCAAGCCTACTACGCCATCGTGGGTGAAAATCTGATGAAGTTCGCCCATAGCAACGGATTCGCAGGCATTGTTGTCAATGGGTACATCCGTGATACCGCGCAAATCAAAGACATTCCCGTTGCGCTCTATGCCTTAGGCACATGCCCAAGAAAATACATCCCAGTGACTAAAGGCACACGAGATGTGGGGCTATCGTTCGGTGGAGCGGAATTTAACCCAGGTGATTATGTCTACGCTGATACCGATGGGGTGGTGGTAACCGCTGCGCCGCTGTCGTGACGTAATTTCAACCCCAGGTTATATGCAGTTTCGATGGCCCACGAAACGTGATGTTGGCAGAATATTCCAGTGCTTGGTCTTCCACTAATCGTAGATCGGGGAATCGTTTACTCAGCGCCTCGATGGCGATTTCGCCCTCAAGACGTGCTAAGCGAGCGCCGAGGCAGAAATGAATACCGTGGCCGAAGGCGATGTGCTTTTTAGCATTTTTACGACTGATGTCGAAGTTGGTGGGGTTTTCAAAGAGTTCGGGTTGATGGTTGGCTGCGGCCAAGCTTAAAAACACTTGCGTACCGGCAGGAATTTTCACCCCTTCAATATCAGTATCCACATTGGTGACTCGACGCCAGCTGGTTTGCGGGGATTCATAACGCAGCACCTCTTCTAAGGCATTGGGAATAAGGCTTGGGTCTTTGCCTAAGGCGGCCCAATCATCGCGGCGCGGCAACAAGCACAATAAGGCGTTACTTAAAAAATTGCTGACAATTTCATGGCCAGCAAATGAATGACCGTAAATGATGGATTCCACTTCGCGATAACTCAGCTCTGTTGGATTAGCCTCATGAGCATTCAATAATTCAGACGTTAAATCATCGGTACGATTCTTAAATCGTTTTGCCACATGGGATTGACAATAGCGCCAATAACCCACCATTTTCTCAGCAATTTCTACCTGTTCATCTTCACTGGGGTTACCCCATGTGAATGCTAGGCGATTACCGGTCCAGGCCATGATTTGATCATCGTCTTCTTCATCAAAACCGATAAATCGAAAAATGATTTGCCCAGGTAATGGATGGCCAAACGCTTTGACAAAATCCACCGGGCCACCGTGTGCAATCATGTCGTCAATAAGCTCATCACAGCGTCGTCGAATGTAAGGCTCTAACTGTTTCATTCGCCTGCCCGAGAACCCATCTCGGGTGTACTTACGAATGCGAGTGTGATCCGGTTGCTGCCGGTTAGACATAACGGCTACTGGGTTAAAATCATCGCTGGCTAAAACCGCTGCTGCTCTTTTGCAAATGGGGAATACCGGGTCTTGTACGTTGATGGATGAATACACATCGTGATCACGAAATACGTCTACAACATCTTCCATGCGTGTGATTACCAAAAAACCTAATTTTTCTGAATAGAAAATTGGGTTCTCTTCGCGAAGCTTTTTCAACTGCGCATAGGGATTGGTTAAATAGTCTGCATTGAAGGTGGTAAAGTCGTGATCAATTGGGCAACCACTAGGTTTCACTGTGGGTGCAACAGAAATGTTGTGATAGGCGCCCTCTTCATTCGTGCTCATTATCGTTTTTTCTGCCTTCGTGTAAGTTTATTCCAATCCTAACGTTCATTTTTCATTGAACATTCGGCGGAAACAACGCTCTAACCCAAGGATTTAATAATACCTTGACGGGCACAAACTTTCGACCCATGGTTACGCTAATTCGACGGTGCGCCGTCCTCGTGCTGTTATCTGTATGCTTGCCGGCGTGCACAGCCACCCGAGGCACAGAAGCTCCCACCGAGTATCTCACCCCCACAGGCTGGCAATCGGTTGATGATGCTTTGCAAGAAAGCTCTTTTACTGACTATGCTGCCACTATAAAAGCAGAGGTTAGCCGGTTCAGAATCCCGTTTAATTCAGCTAACGCTGAACAAGAAATCAATTGGGCTGCCCCGATTGAATTGCAACCCGTTGCAAGCTGTGAGGGGGCCGTTAACGGCATCGCCCTTTTAGTGCACGGGCTAGCAGATACCGCATTTGCAATGCGCGATGCCGCCACTGTATTGTCAAACCATTGCTACCAAGCCAGAACGCTGTTACTTCCCGGCCACGGCACGCGTGCAGGCGATCTACTTACCACGCGTTTATCGCATTGGCGCAATACGCTTCAATACGCGGTAAAGCAAGCCGCAGCAGAGCATGATCACGTTGTGGCGGTGGGGTATTCGTTAGGGGCTGTGTTAACGCTAAATGAAGCACTGCAAGAGAACAGTGATATAGATGCGGTAATTGCTTTCTCCCCGGCCTACCACATTTGGCTTGAACGTCTTGCGCGCTGGGCGCCTTTGATGCACCCAATTTATCGTTGGGTGGATCGCGGCATTGCCGATGATGCCATGCGATACGAAGCCATGCCCACACGCGGTGTGGCAGAAACGGTAAAAGCGATGCGCGCGTTGAAGAAAACCATTGCCAAGGCGGATGGGGTAGAAAAGCCTTGGTTACTGATTCAAAGCATGGACGATTGGGTGGTTCGAGCAATCGACAATAATGCGTTTTTTGATAAGAACGCGCAACATCCGCTGAGTAAACGAGTGAATTTGTTTTCCAAAAGTGAATTTTCCAAAAGCGCTCCTGAAGCGGGAACCTACAACGCAGGGCGAGAAATTTGGATACCCAGCTACGATGATGAGCTTGGTGTTAAAGGCTTAACGCATTTGGCTGTGCATAACTCCCCAGATAACCCGCACTATGGCGTTAACGGAGCTTATAGAAACTGTGGTGGAACAGGCCCTACTCATGCAGCCATTGTTCAGGCGTGCGAAAACGCTGATGATATTCACTATGGCTTGTGGCAAGACTTACGCCGACGCTCAGCGCGTAACGCTAATTCTAAGCCGTTAGCTTTATCAACGTTTAATCCAAAATTTGATGAGGTGGCAGCGGTGATAAAAAGTTTTCTATCCGATGTACAACAACAGGTGTCTAACCGCTAGCTATCCGTTGCTATGAGCTTTATCTCCATCTTGTAGCTCTTTTCGCACGCTTAAAACAAAGTGACCGGTATGGCTTTCGCCGTCCACCCATTCACATTGGTAATCTGACTCGACAAGCCGTGCTTCAATATAACTGCAGGCCATGTCCCGCACACCCGCAAGGTATTCATCTGAGCACTCTGGATTGATTTTAGTTAGTGCTGTATGCAGCGCTTGTTCTAAATTCATCTCCACCGTTTCAGGAAACGGGCCTTCGTTTAGGGATTGAAGGGTTCTTTCCAAAAAAACATCGAGCACATTTATCCAATTACTCACAGATCGAACTCTCAACAATTTACCTCGTTACTAAAGGTAGCGATCAAAGGCCGGCTTGTCTTCAGTCATTTAACGCTTTATGTGCTCTAAGCCGCAGTCTTGTTGCCTTTAAAGTTACCGACCTGATCTGATGCCCTACCCGAGTGTGCAGCCATGAGCTTAGTTTAGGCGTTCAAACACCGTACTGATGCCTTGGCCCATGCCAATACACATGGTGGCTAACCCAAATTCGCCATCGTTTTGCTGCATGACATTTAAAAGCGTTGTGCTGATGCGTGTGCCAGAGCAACCAAAGGGGTGGCCCAGTGCAATCGCGCCACCGTGAAGATTGACTTTATCGTCCATGTTATCGAGTAAATTTAAATCTTTTAATACCGGAATGGCTTGCGCGGCAAACGCTTCGTTCAATTCCACATGGCTTATATCCTCTATGCTAAGCCCTGCTCGCTTTAACGCCTTTTGGGTGGCAGGCACTGGGCCATAACCCATGATGGCAGCTGGGCACCCCGACACGGCCATGCTACGAATTCGCGCGATAGGCTGTGCGCCAATCTCGCGCGCCTTCTCACCCGACATGACCAACATGGCACTGGCACCATCAGAAATTGCTGAAGAGCTGCCTGCGGTTACGGTGCCCACCTTGGGCACAAACGCTGGGCGCAATTCTGATAAAGATTCTGCGGTTACGTTTTCACGGATGACTTCATCTACTTCAATCAGTTTTTTAAAGCCATTAGTATCGTGGCCTTCAATGGGGATGATTTCGTTGGCAAACCCACCATTTAAAGTGGCTGCGTGGGCGCGTTGATGAGAACGGGCGGCGAATTCATCTTGTTGCTGTCGATCAATGCCGTGCATTTTCGCAAGCATCTCAGCGGTAACCCCCATCATCATGGAAGCCTTTGCAGCGTGCTTACTCATGGCAGGATGTAAATCTAAGCCGTGTAGCATGGGAACGTGTTGCATGTGTTCCACACCACCGGCAATGAACACATCGCCATAGCCTGTCATGATGCCTTGAGCCGCTGTGTGCAGCGCCGACATAGAACTTCCGCATAAGCGGCTGACGGTTTGACCACCGACGGTTTCGGGTAAATTAGCCCGTAAGGCGATGGTCCGTGCCACGTTAAAGCCTTGTTCAAGGGTTTGATTCACACAACCCCAAATTAAATCCTCTACATCGTTTTGATCTACCTCGGGATGACGTTCGAACAAGGCGGTCACTAAGTTAGCTGAAAGATCCTCGGCACGAACGTTTACAAACCCTCCGTTTTTTGAACGGCCCATGGGCGAGCGAACGCAATCAACAACGACCACATCATTTGAATTGAAGTTCATGGGTTATGCTCCTTGAGGGAAAAACGATTGGTTCTCAGCGGCCATTTTTCTCATACCATCGGTGGCTTGATACATAGGATGTAAGTCAGCATATTTATCGCACATAGCCACAAACGCTGGCATTCCGATAGTATCGATGTAGTGCAAAGCACCGCCTCGAAATGGGGGGAACCCTAGGCCGTACACCAAGCCCATATCCGCATCGGCAGGCCCGCTGACGATGCCCTCTTCAATACAGCGAATGGTTTCAATTAACATAGGCACTAGCATGCGTTCTACGATTTCATCGTCGGTGAATTCACGCGTTTCAACAACAGCCGGTGCAATAACACTCATAACATCTGGGTCGGGAAGTTTTTTAGGCTTACCGCGTTTATCCATTTCATAACGGTAAAACCCAACGCCGTTTTTCTGCCCATAGCGTTCCGCTTCATACAGTAAGTTCATGGCATTGGTGAAGCGGTAGTCCATACGATCAGGGAAACCTTCAGCCATAACTTCGGTGCCATGATGACCGGTATCGATGCCCACCACATCTAATAAGTAGGCAGGGCCCATGGGCCAACCCCAGCGCTCCATTAATTTATCGATGCGAGTGAAATCGGCCCCGTGTGATAACAACAACGAGAAGCCACCGAAGTATGGAAACAACACGCGGTTAACGTAGAACCCAGGGCAATCGTTTACCACAATGGGTGTTTTACGCAGCGTTCGAGCATAGGCGACTGTTGTTGCGATGGTTTGTTCACTACTTTTAGCGCCTCGTATCACTTCCACCAGCGGCATCAGTGGTACCGGGTTAAAAAAGTGCATACCGCAAAATTTTTCAGGACGTTTTAGATTACTGGCTAATAAATCAATAGAGATTGTTGAGGTGTTAGAGGTTAAAACTGCCTCTTCAGAGATTAGCCCTTCCACTTCGGCCAACACGGATTGCTTTATTTTGGGGTTCTCAACAACCGCTTCAACCACTAAGTCCACATCGCCAAATTCACCATAGCTTAAGCTGGGCACTATTCGATGCAATGCGGCTGTGGCTTTTTCTTGCGTTAATCGGCCGCGTTTAATTTGTTTAAAAAACTGCTTGTCGGCTTCGGCTAAGCCATCGTTAATGGCGTTTTGATTGATGTCTTTCATCACGATAGGGACACCAGAGGATGCAGATTGGTAGGCAATGCCGCCACCCATAATGCCTGCGCCCAGTACGGCTGCTTTATTCACCGCCGCCGCACCTTCTGACAATGTCTTACTTTGCTTCTTCAAATATTGGTCTTTCATGAAGATGCCAATAAGAGACGCGGTAACTGGTGATTTAGTGAGTTTGGCAAACGCAGCGGCTTCTACTTTGAACGCATTGTCGCGATCAAGACTTGCATGCTGCTCAATCACTTTGATGATGGCCATGGGTGAGGGATAATGTGGGCCTGCTTTCGCGCCAACCACGCCGCGAGCACTTTCAAATGCCATGGTGCGTTCAATGGTGGATAACGGCAGCGGGGCACGTTTTTCAATGCGCCGTTCTTCGTAATCGAATTTACCGTCGATACAATCTTGCAGTAGCTGCATGGCGGCATCGCGCAAGTGTTCATCCGATACTACCGCATCCACAGCACCATCTTTTAATGCCGCCTCGGCGCGTTTGTTGGAACCTGTGGCGATCCATTCAATGGCGTTATCTACACCGATCATTCGAGGTAGGCGAACGGTGCCACCCCAGCCTGGCAAAATGCCAAGTTTTACTTCTGGTAAGCCGATTTTAGCGGTGCTGGCCATCACTCGATAGTCACAGGTTAAGCAGATTTCTAAGCCCCCACCCAAGGCTTCACCGTTAATAGCCACAACGGTTGGGTAAGGTAAATCTTCTATGCTTGAGAATAAGGCATCGATCTCTAATAAGGCTTCAATGATTTGAGGTTCTGGGCTTTTAAACAATTCACCGAATTCAGAGATATCCGCACCAACAAAAAAGCTTTTCTTTGCGCTGGCTAGCAGGAGTCCTTTTACACCGTCTTGGCGTTGCAACGCCTTAACTGCCTCTTTGAGTTCTTCAACCGTTGCTTGATTGAATTTATTAACGCTTGAGCCTTGTAGGTCAAAACGCATTTCATAAATGCCATTTTCTACTTCAGCAACCGTCAGTGACTTTCCGTCGAATAACATGAATTGGGTGTCCTTTAGAAGTGGAAGTGATCGGCATCAAGCGCCATTAATGGGTCAGCGCCAGCTTCCATAGTAGCAACCAGTGATCGGGTTCTTGGCAGTAATTTTTCAAAATAAAATTGAGCTGTGGTGATTTTAGCTTGATAAAAATCAGGCTCTGTACACGTTTCATCAGCTAATGCGTTTAACGCAGTCGCTTGTGCGCGTGCCCAGAAGTACGCTAGCACGATGTAACCTGAGTACATAAGATAGTCTACAGATGCAGCCCCTACCTCATCGGCGTTAGACATGGCTCGCATGGTGATATCGGTGGTGATTTGCTCCCACTCCTCGCAATGCGTTTTTAGTGCAGCAACGGTATTTGCCATGTGGCGGTTATCAGCGTGCTGTGCGCAAAATTGCTGAATCTCTGCCAAGAACGGTCGTAACAGGCCACCTTGCGAGCCAACAACTTTTCGGCCCAAAAGATCTAAGGCTTGAATGCCTGTGGTGCCCTCATACAACATAGAGATACGGCAATCGCGAACGTTTTGTTCCATGCCCCATTCTTGAATGAAGCCATGGCCACCGAAAATCTGTAACCCTAGATTGGCTGATTCAAACCCGGTTTCAGTAAGAAACGCTTTGGCTATGGGTGTTAAAAGAGCTAAGCGGGCGTCGGCAACCCCTTTGGCTTCAACCGATGCATCTGATTCGGTGGTGTCCACATCCATCGCCAAGGAATGCACAAACAACCGCCCGCCTTCAGATAAGGCTTTTTGCGTCAGTAGCATGCGGCGCACATCGGGGTGAACGATGATGGGGTCAGCTGCTTTATCAGGACTTTTCTTACCTGATAGCGAACGCATTTGTAATCGTTCACGCGCGTAATCAAGTGATTTTTGAAAACCGAATTCAGAATGGGCAAGACCTTGTAGTGCGGTACCTAAGCGGGCGGCGTTCATGAAGGTAAACATGCAATTTAGCCCACGGTTTGGTGGCCCGATTAGCCAACCTTTGGCCCCGTCAAAATTTAACAACGCCGTTGCGTTACCGTGTATGCCCATTTTATGCTCAATGGAGCCACAGCTTACGCCATTGCGCTCGCCTGCTTCACCATTGGCATCGGGAATCATCTTAGGAACAATAAATAATGATATGCCGCGTGTGCCTTGGGGGGCGTCGGGCAAACGAGCTAATACGATGTGCACGATGTTATCGGTCATGTCGTGTTCACCGGCAGAGATAAAAATCTTGGTGCCGTGAAGCGCATAACTGCCATCATCATTAGGTTCTGCGCGGGTGCGAAGCATGCCTAAATCGGTTCCGCAATGCGATTCGGTTAAGCACATGGTGCCCGTCCATTCGCCTGAGGTGAGTTTGCCTAAATATTGTTGTTTTTGCTCATCGCTACCGTGAGCTGTAATAGTGGCGTGCGCGCCGTGACTTAAACCTGGGTACATAGCCCAAGACCAATTAGCCGTGCCTGCCATTTCACTTAATAAGGTGGCCATGGAAGGGGGTAGGCCTTGGCCACCGAATTCAGGATCAGCGGACAGCCCTGCCCATCCTGCATCAACGTATTTTGCGTAAGCCTCTTTAAAACCATCGGGTGTTGTGACCACGGTGTCATTCCACTGACAGCCCTGTTGATCACCGGATTGGTTAATGGGCGCCAACTCTTGCTCAACGAACTTTGCCGCCTCATCTAATATGGCGTCCAGTAATTGATCCCCTACTTCTTCAAAACCGCCTAGCTCGGAACAATGCGTTGTGTAATTCAACACCTCTTTGAGGCTGAAACGCATATCTCTTAAAGGGGCTTTAAAGTCGGCCATGGTGGTGATCTCCGGTTCGCAATTAGACAGCCATTACACGGTTATCGGCTGTGTTCAGTTTAAACTGAACACTGATACTATGTGGCTCAGCTATATATGTCAATACGGTTGGACATTAGTTGCAGGCGTTTTTTTGCCATTGTTTTACAGAATTTTGATCTAATAGGCGCTGCATCAGCTTCTTGGATTAGCAGTTTGGGTCGTTCAATCACCACCGTTCGCAAAGAATTTATCGAACAAGTTGGGCTCATAGCGCAAGCGGAAGCCTTACCCAAAATCGCAGGACGTGTGATGGGTATGTTGATATTCGATGGCAAAGACTATTCTTTTAGCGAGATTGCCGAAGAATTGGACATTAGCCGTGGCAGCGTTAGCTCTAGCGTGTCTTTGTTAACGGCGATGGGGGTAATTGAAAGAACGTCTAAACCTGGTGATCGGCAAGACTACTTTAAGCTCAGTGATGATCCGTACACCACATTTTTTAATCGCGCTTTGAAGCGTGCTGAAAAAGCACATCAATCCATTCAACAAACACGGCAATCGGTTCCAGCGGATAAAAAAGAGATACGCCGTCGATTGAAAGAATATGAGAAGTTCTACACCACGTTAATGCAAGCATTGGATGGGGCGGCGGGTTCGAAAGATTGAAGATTTTGATGCTGACTCTTACGATGCTGACCTCGAAGTTCGACAATCAAAAACGCTGTATTAATCAGCGTTTGATAAATGTTCAGCTGCACGATTAGCAGCTTCCCGCATGTTTCTTGCGAATAACGTAACATCGATTTCAGTGGCAATAAAACTGGCGCCGATATCACGGCACTGAGTTTGCAGTTGTTCATCTAACGTTAAGATGCCGCCTGCTTTGCCAGAGGCAATGATTTTCTTCATGGTATCGCGTACCGCGTCGTACACTTCATCTGCTCCGGCTTGATCAAGGTAACCCATATCGGCGGCAAGATCGGCCGGCCCGATGAATACACCGTCAATACCTTCAACAGCCAAAATTTCATCTAATGCAGCAATGCCTTTAAGGTTTTCCACTTGCACTAATAAACATATTTCATCGCGTGCTGTGGTGAGATAATCATCGATACCAGAAAATTGCGAAGCTCGTGCTAACGCAGAACCCACCCCGCGAATTCCATGCGGCGGATAGGTTACCGCGTTCACAAGCTGTTGCGCTTGTTCAGCGCTTTCCACCATGGGTATCAAAAGAGTTTGAGCGCCTGCATCCAGCAGCTGTTTTATTATCCACACTTCGCCAATAGGCGGACGAACGATGGCATGGCTGCTGGAGGCTTCAATGACTTGCAGCTGAGCGGTAATTGAGCGTAAATCGTTCGGCGCGTGTTCTGCATCGACCAAAACCCAATCAAAACCTGCGTTGGCGCTGATTTCAGCAACATAGGGAGAGGCTAAACCTAACCAGCAACCTAACTGCAATTTGCCTTTGTTAATGGCTGCTTTAAACGGATTGTGAGGTGCTGGCATTATAGCAATTCTCTTGATGTTTGAAAAAGGGAAACGCGGTCTTACGTCCACTTTTAACTTAATTAAATAGAGTGATTTAATTACAACATGTTTTTTAATAAGGAGGGAAGTATTCCACCCATGCGCAAAGTAGCAACTTCTTGGTGTGTATGTACGTCGGCACAGCAAGCGATTGACTTACGCATGCCATCAGGTTTTACTATATCAACTGATAGTTTGAGCTGGGGTTTCAAGGCCATCTCAGGTACATCAATTTCGAAACGATCCGCTGCGGTTATCTGCGCATCTTTTGGGGAATACGCATCGATAATTTGAATAGGCAAGATGCCCATGCCGATAAGATTCGTGCGATGAATTCGTTCAAAGCTTCTCGCTATAACGGCTCTTACACCCAGTAACGCAACACCTTTTGCAGCCCAATCTCGACTTGATCCCATCCCATAACGTTCGCCAGCTAAAATAACGCACGATTGAGATTGTTTTTCATAGTGCCAAGCGGCTTTGTAGATCGGTAATTCAGACCCGTTTTCAAGTTTTGTATAGGCAGGAGGAATGGATGCTCCCATACAGTTTATGGCTTGTGTATTTGTGAATAAACCCCGCAACATCACCTCCCAGTTTCCACGATAAGAGGCGTACACATTTAGATTATTTTTCTTAGCCCCTCTTTGTAACAGCCATTGTCCAGCCTCACTGTTTGGGTTTATTGCACCAGCAGGTGATATATGATCTGTGGTCATATCATCACCGAGTACCAGTAAAGGGCTGGCTGAATATCGACCTAATCGACAGGGTTCCTCAGCGGAGACAAACTTCGGTGGCCGCAGTTGTATAGAGTTTGCGTTCCAAGGAAAACAAGGTTTGTCAGAGGCTTCGATGGCATGCCATTCTGCCGAGTCGTTAGCACGAGTAAATGCACTAGGAACATCGGCATTACGGTAACACTCAGATAATGTTTGTTGTATCTGTGTTTCACTAGGCCACAAATCGCGTAAATAAACCGGGTTTCCATTCGGTTCATACCCGATAGGGTCTGCTGTTATATCACCAGCTAACTGCCCTTTGAGCGCATAAGCGATGACTAATGGCGGCGATGCAAGAAAACATAAATCAAGTTTTGGGTGAACACGACCTGGAAAATTACGATTGCCTGATATAACAGCGGATACGGCTTTGCCTTGCTCCAAGGCTTCTTCAATTAATTCAGGCAATGATCCTGAATTACCAATGCATGTTGTGCAGCCATAGCCAACAATATCAAAACCAATAGCGGCAAGATCATCAAGCAGCCCAGCCCGTTTTAAGTAAACCCCTGCCGATGTTGAGCCCGGAGCTAATGAGGTTTTCACCCAAACTGGCGGCTTTAATCCTTTGGCTCTGGCATTGCGAGCAAAAAGACCTGCTGCGATGAGTAAGCTTGGAGCGCTGGTATTGGTACAGCTGGTGATAGCTGCAACGCCAACGGCACCATCGGGTACTGTTTCAGTTGAATCCGGGTTAAGCTTGCGCTTTATGTTCTCTTCTAACGCTTGCATCACCTGTGATATTGGGTGTGTGTCTTGGGGTCTGGTTGGGCCTGCTACACAGGCGTTTACTAGATCAAGCTGAATTTTGATACGGCGATCAAATTTAGGTGTTTGCTTGGGGTCAAACCATAACCCCTGTGCACGAAATATCGGTTCGATGCAATCAGTAAGTGATGCATCTCTTGCTGTGCGCGATAGATACGATACTGATTCATTATCCACTGGAAAAAAACCAGTTGATGCGCCGTATTCTGGCGCCATATTTGCAATGACGGAGCGCTCATCCGCACTCAATGTAGATAAACCTGGCCCGAAGAATTCGACAAAGCATCCGGTTACATCAAGTTTACGCAGTTGATTGGTTATCTCAAGCGCAAGATCGGTGGCTAATGTACCTGGATTAAGCGCACCGGTTAGTTCAACCCCAACAATACTTGGAAACGCAATGGACACAGCTTGCCCAAGCATGACGCTTTCTGCTTCCAACCCTCCAACGCCCCAACCCAAAACACCAATACCGTTGATCATAGGGGTATGGCTATCGGTACCCAGCATCATATCGGGATGGGTAAAACCATCGGGTTGGAACACCACGATAGACGCTAATTGTTCAAGATTTATGGTGTGCATAATGCCAGAACCCGGTGGGTATACCGTTAAGTTATCCATCGATAACGCAGCCCATTTCATAAACGCGTATCGCTCAGTGTTTCGATCGAGCTCCATGCGTTGATTAATCACTATGGCATTGTTTGTTGCGTATTTATCCACCGCTACTGAATGATCGATACAAACATCCACCGGTATTTTTGGGGCCAAACTATGCGGATCTCTCTTCGCGTCTGCAACAACGTCTCGCATAGCCGCTAAATCTGCCAGTGCGGGTGTACACGTGGTGTCATGCATCAATATACGGTTTGGTGTAAATAAGAATTCGAAACTTGATGGTTTGTGTTCCAGCCAAGCATCTACGGCCACTAACACATCGGTTGTGTCAGAGCTGGTGCGAACATGATTCTCAATCAGTAGCCTTAATACATGAGGCAGCTTTGGCAAACGTTCGCCAAGAAGTAAGGGGAGGTCAATAAATGTTTTTTGACCGGCAGCCGTGTTTAAAGACACTTCGGCGGGGTGAAAATTTGTCTTGGCCATTTTAAGCTGGCTGTTTAATAAAAATTACCAGCGGTGCAACGTGACAGTAACTGTAGGTGCATTTGTACTGCTTGCGTGTTCGGCTGGCTTATTCATGTTAATCCACTCATTTGAGCAATCGCTTTAGAGAAAAAATTATCTGCTCCAAAATTGCCTGATTTAAGTGCCAAGGTTACTTTTTGTTTGCCATTAATACGAAGCATCGGTATGCCAGGGTCGATTTCAGGACCGATTAACATGGCTTCAACCTGGGTTAGTGAGGTAACCGCTTGCGCAACCGCGCCAGAAGTTTCTCCGCCAGCCACAACCATGTTGGTGTAACCGGCTTCAATTAATCGGCACGCGGTTTTACTGAATAAGCCATCTAAAGCCGCTGAAACTTCCTCCTGCCCGTACTGAGCTTGCAAAGCGTTTATGTCTTCTTGGCTAGAAAATGAATACACCAAAGGAGCTGAATTAGGATGATCGTTAAAAAATTCGAACAAGGTTTCATCGTTCACCTTGCCTTGCATGACTTTATTCACATCGATTACATAATTCGGCTTATTTTCAGCGTAAACACGCACTTGCTCGCGCGTTGCCCCCGAACACGAACCCACTAGAATGGCCGAAGGGCCTTCCGTGATGGACCAAGGTTCTCGCTGCACTGTTGATTGGGTACGATTAACAAAGTTACCAGGCAGCCCCATCGCAACGCCTGAGCCACCAGTTAATAATTTTGTACTGGCAAGAGCTTTAGCGATAGTTAATAGATTCTCTTCACTTACAGCGTCTACCACACAAAAGACATGGCCCTGTTCTTTGTTGAGTTGTATTGCCTCGGTTAATTCAGCAGGCCCCTCGCTCACGGTTGGCAAACCAACATGGCCAACCGAACCTTCACACTGCAATGAGAGCCAACGGCGTATATCAGAATCGATCATGGGGGTTACTGGATGCAGTTGCATACCGCTTTCATTTAATGGCTTATCCCAAACAAATAAATTCCCTTGGTATACCGTGCGGCCTGCTGCAGGAAATGCTGGGCACACCACAACACCATTGACATCGAGTGCTTTTGCCAAAGCTTCAGCTACCGGGCCAATATTTCCCTGTGGAGTAGAATCAAACGTTGAACAATACTTAAAAATGATTTGCTCACAACCCTGAGCGAGAAGCCATGTAAGTGCTGCCAGTGATTCTTTAACGGCTTCATCCACTGGCGCGGATCGGCTTTTTAATGATACGACGCCTGCTTCTATATCGGACGATACATCTTTTGTTGGAATACCTGAAAATTGCGCTGTGGTTAAACCACCCTCAGGGGATACGCCTTTTGCTAGGGTATTTGCGATATCACTTGCGCCGGTAAAATCATCGGCTATGACTCCAATAAGCATAGGTTAATCAACTTTCATGAAAGGTTTGAGGGTATTTCTAGAATCTTTGAGCGCATTTTTTTCACCGCAGCTTCAGGGCTGTTGAGAATGGGTTGGTCGGTAAGGGCTCTGCACGCAGAACTTGCCCGAGCCATTGAAAAATGCGCTAGCAATATGGCATCGGCTTGCTTTACTTCTGAAACTTTCTGAGCGATCAACTCGTTATGCATCGCTTCATCGCCTTGGTGCAAAGCCTCTAAAGCGCCTTGAGCAAATAACACCTCTAATGTTGCCTTCGATTCTTTTTCGGCCGCATTGATTTTAAATTCTGATTGCATACCTGCAACAGCGGGTTCAAAGGTATAAATTAACACCAAATTCTCACCCAATGCCAACGCATTGTCGAACATCGCCTCATTGGGTTTTAACACCGGTATGGATTGGCTATCGGCAACCTTCTCTATCGCCTCGCCAAAAGCCGAGCAGGTGTACAGTATTCCGTCAGAGCCAATGGTGTTCGCATAGTGCGCTAACGCGCTAATGCGATTAAACATGGGTGCTTCTAGTTTTTCATGCTTGCGTCTATCAACAGATAACGCATCATCTAACAATGATACGGCTTCAGCTTCAGGCCAGTGATCTTGGAAAGCGCCCATAACAGGATCTATGGCAACACGCGTTGCATGAATAAGTGCAACTCTTGGCACCTCATGCATAGACGTTCATCTCCAAACAGGCATTATCGAGGATTTCAATTCTGGCAAGCCTATTTGAATAGTCAAAGTGAGCCATTACTGGGCGATGGAGCTTGCCACCATTTTACCAAAATCATCCGTATTAACCTGCCCACCCAGATCACGTGTTCGCTTAGCAGGATCAGCAAGAACGGTATCAACGGCATTTGCAATGGCGCTTCCAGCATCCAGTAATTTATTGTTTTCTCGCTGCTCGCCCAGCCAAGACAACATCATGGCAGCAGATAATATCAGTGACGTTGGGTTAGCGATATTTTTAGTGGCAATATCGGGTGCTGAGCCGTGTTGCGCTTGGGCGCAGCATAAGCCGGTTTCAGCGTTTGCATTGATTGAACCGGCTAAGCCGATTGAACCCGATAATTCAGAAGCTAAATCGGAGAGAATATCGCCGTAAAAGTTAGTTGCAACCACCACATCATAAATTTCTGGTTGACGTACTAATAACGCAGCGAACGCATCCACAATCAATTCTTCGGTTTCAACTTCAGGATACTCTTTAGCTACGTTTCGAAAACACTCTAAAAATAAGCCATCCGTCATTAAAAATGAGTTGGCTTTATGAATAGCGGCCACTTTTTTTCTTCTTTGCATGGCTAGCTTGAATGCTTCTCGACAAATTCGATCGCAGGCGTGGCGAGTTATTTTACGAACTGATAAGGCCATATTCGGGTCCGGCATCATCTCCCCAACCCCTTGATGCATATTTCGATCGGGATAAAAGCCTTCAGTTGCCTCGCGCATGATGACTAAATCCATACCTGGGGCTTTATTGACAATAAAATCTCTGCTTCTTGCAGGGCGCACGTTAGCGTAAAGATCCAATCCCAATCGAAAACCTGCCGATACATTTCGCCCACCTTCGTTTAAGGGTGGATAATCCATATGCGATTGTGTTCCTAGCAATACGCCATCAAATTCAGTGCGGGCTCTGTCCAGCACTTCCTCACGTAACGTAATTCCGTATTTCTCTAGGCTTACAAAACCTGCTTCCTCTTCATGAAAAGAGAGCTTGAGGTCGAAGCGTTTGTCTGCAGCTGCCATGACATCCATCGTCGCAGAAACTATTTCTGGGCCGATACCGTCACAGGGAACTGTCATAATTCGCATCTTTTTTTAACTCCAGTTTTATTGCACTTGTTGGATCTTGATTTTTAATTGCATCACTTCAATGAAATGATTAATGCGCTATGAATTTTTACTGCCAGCTTTCATTCGCGCATTCACTCGGCGGCCAAACATCATTGGAAGAACGAAACCGGTGATTGCAATAACCCAGAGAATAATGGCCAAAGGACTGCCCACAAGCGTTGACCAATCACCATCTGAAATAGTCATCGCGCGACGTAAATTTACCTCCATTTGATTTCCCAGCAATATGCCCAAAATAACGGGCACCAGAGGTACTTCTATCTTACGTAATAACCAACCAGCAACGCCAAAACCTACCATTAACATGACATCAAACGTTGAGCCTGTGATGCTATAGATGCCGACGAATGAAATCATGGCCACCACTGGCATCAGGATGCGCGTAGGCACCATTAACACGCGAGTGAACAAGCCTACTAATGGGATATTCATGGCCAGTAGAATAAAGTTGGCGATGAATAGAGCCGCAATAAGCCCCCAAACCACATCTGGATTTTTGGAGAACAACAAAGGCCCTGGGGTTATGTTGAGTTGAAGTAATACCGCCAACAAAACAGCTGTGGTGCCTGAACCAGGAACACCGAGCGCAAGCATCGGCACTAAAGCTCCACCTGATGCTGCATTGTTACCCGCTTCTGGTGCAGCCACGCCTCTTGGGTCACCCTTACCAAACGTCTCACCGTCGCGATCAACGGTTTGTTTTTCTAATGAATAGGCTAAAAACGAACCTAATGATGCGCCTGCGCCGGGTAGAACGCCTGCAAAAAATCCCAGCCCAGTGCCTCTTGCCATGGTAGGAATGCACTGCTTTATCATTTTAAAATTGGGAAGAATCCGGCCAATTTTTGGCGCTTTGATCTCATTGTGTTTACCGGATTGATGTCGTTCGAGGAAGATAAAAACTTCACTCAGTGCAAATAGCCCCACAATCGCAATGAGAAAATCAATACCGTCATAAAGGTGGATGTGATCAAAAGTGAAGCGCTGCGAACCGGTTTGCGAATCACTTCCAATCATAGCGATGCCGAGGCCTAAGGCAGCAGCAAATGCCGATTTTGCTTGATTGGTTGAGGATATTCCGCCCAGCGTTGCAAACGCTACCGTAAACAACACAAAATATTCAGCTGGCCCAAACAATAACGCGATTTTTACCAATTGCGGTGCGAGTAGTACCAACCCACAAGTAGCAACAAAGGCACCCACAAAAGATGCAACGCCAGACAATGTTAAGGCTTCTCCGGCTCTGCCTTGTTGTGCCATGGGATACCCATCCAGACACGTCATCATTGCAGGTTCATCACCTGGGATGTTCAATAAGATGGAACTGATACGGCCGCCGTACATGGCTCCGTAGTAAACACTGGTAAGTAAAATTAACGAAGGCGTTGGCCCTAAACCTAGAGAGAACGCAATCGGAATAAGAATGGCAACACCATTGGCAGGGCCAAGGCCTGGCAATGCGCCCATTAGAGTGCCTAGAAAGCATCCAAGAAAAGCTAGTAACAGGTTTTCTGGTGTGAGAGCAACCGCAAAGCCGTTGCCGAGTAACGCTAAAGTTTCCATGGTATCGGTGCTCCTAAAAACCAAATGGCCCTTTGGCAAGCGACAAGCCAAGGATCAGATGAAAGACAACATAAATACCGACTGAGGTAAGCACGCCAGTTACGAGAGACCAAAAAGGGTGTGTGCCTAAGCGCCAGGTTAAATAGGCGGTGGCAAATACGGTGGCGATTAAAAAACCAACCTTAGGAAGTGACCAACCGTATAACAGCATGACTACTGTTGCGGCCAGTATCTCGGTCAGCTTGTATATACCAGGCCATGCTGGCTCGGTATCAGGTCGAATGATGAAATAGATGGAGCAAAGGCCAAGCACCGTACCAACAATATATGGGAAGGCTCTGGGGCCTACCACATCGACCATAAAGCTGTCTTTTATGATGGTTGCAGCCCAAATGTAAAAGATAGCGAGTAATAACCCAAACCCGCCAAACACGCGATCACTCATGAAAATCCCCCAATGCAATTAACGGATGAATCTGCACTATGCAGATTCATCCGCCTATCTTTAGATAACTACCTAAAATGCTTACTGAATAATGCCGATTTCTTTCGACAGCTTCGTCACGTCTTCAATGCTTCCCGCAACGAATTTGTACATGTCATCGCCGAAGTTATTGAAAGGCGCAATCGCTGCATCTTCAAGAGTTTGTTGGAAGCCTTCATCTTCAACCATGGTTTGGATCGCGTTGCTCCAAAACTCTTTTGCTTCATCAGATGCGCCAGCAGGCATGTACAGACCGCGCCAGTTAGCACCGACCACATCATAGCCCTGCTCTTTAGCTGTTGGAATGTCAGGGAAATTTGCTAAACGCTCTGGCGCCATGATGGCGATGATGCGAATGTCGCCTGATTCTAGAAAACCTAACATTTCTGAGAAATCACCCGACAATGCTTCGGTAGCACCTGAAAGAAGACCTGTCATCGCCTCACCACCACCGTCGAAGGAGACATACTTCATCGTAGTAACATCTTCTAAACCAGCTTTTTGAGCAACAAGCATAGGTTTGATGTGATCAAAACTACCGATAGAAGAACCACCTGCGATACCCACTGAGCGTGGATCTTCAAGGATGTCATCCATCATTTGAGTCAGTGTTTCGTATTTTGAATCTGACTTTACTGCGATAGCCCCGTATTCAGCACCGAATGTTGCTAGGAAATGAACGTCGTCTTGCGTAGCGCCTTCATAAATTCCTTGAGCAATTCGCGCGCTGGTACTCATCGATGCTGCAACGATAAGATTGTTATCTTCGTTACGTTCTTTAGTAACATGAGCAAAGGCTACACCGCCGCCACCACCAGACATATTGGTGACTTGCATGGAATCTTCGATTATTTTTAAATCGAAGAGGAATTTAGCGGTTGTTCGGCAGATGAAATCCCAGCCGCCGCCAGGGTTAGACGGTGCGATACATGCAGGATTTTCGGCCTTGAAATCTTGTGCGTGCGCATTTGATACGCTGAGCATCAGTGCAATGCTCAATGTACTGGTTTGTACGATCTGTTTGATCACTTTGGTGACTCCTCCGATTTATAGATACTTTGTGCGATTTGGCAACACAGTGCCAAATCGCATATTGCACTTTTATAAATAAAAAACCAATATATTTTTTACTTTTTTTATCTTTAATTTCCGATTAGCTGCTGATTCACTAACCAAAAGTTTGGATATTTTGGTTTGAATCTCCTTCACGACGCTGTTAAATTAGCGTTTCGTTGAATTATTCTGAAAATATCCGAAGCACAGATTTACGGTGTCAAAATATTTAATGCTGCGACAAGAAGATAGGATTTAGTGTACTTTTTATGCTAATTTCCACATTCCATCCGCTGAACAGCGAATTTAAGCTGCTCTCAAAGGACTACAGGATGAATTAACTTTCAACCAAGAGAGTTTTGTAATGAACCAACGTATCCGCTCGAATGAATTGCCCGAGCGAATATCTCATCGAATATTGCAAGAAATTGCTGTTGGCACAATGGAGGCTGGTCAGCATGTCAGCGCTCAGCAAGTGGCTGATCGTTACCGGGTATCCAGAACACCGGTAAGAGAGGCGCTAAGCTCGCTAGAAAAATGTGGTGTTCTTAAGCGTAAGACCAACCGTGGGTATTTCGTCCCTGCTGAAATTCCGAATGGTTTAAACGAACTAATTGAAGAATATCGCCAATCTCCTGCAGATCCTTATCAGCAACTTGCCAATGATTGGGTGGCCAACCGATTGCCAGGAGAAGTCACCGAGCAACATTTGCGGCAAAATTACGGGTGGTCTAAAAGTAAAGTTGTTGAGTTGCTAGCTCGCGCTACCCGAGAAGGTTGGGCTGAGCGTAAAGATGGATATGGTTGGCGATTTTTGCCAGTGGCTAAAACATCGCAAGCGTTTGAACAAATATATCGACTGCGGCTTGCTATTGAACCGGCTGCTTTATTAGAGCCTACCTTTCAATTAGATCGTAAAGTGCTAGATGAACAACGACGAATTCAATCTGGCATGTTAGAAAAAGGCGCTGACACTGTGGCGGAAGAATTGCAGCTATCCAACGGTTCGCTGTTTCATGAAGAGATTATAAAACTCTCTGGTAATCAATTTTTCTTACAGGCTTTAACGCAAGTCAATCGTATGCGTAGGCTAATGGAATACAAGGTTAAGGTTGACCCCATTCGAACGGCTGAACAATGTACTGAACATCTAGAAATTATTGATTTACTAGAATCTGGAGATATAGTTGAAGCATCTTATAAAATGCGCAGTCATCTCGCTGGGGCTCTCAAAATTAAAACATCGACTACTCTGGATTAGTCAGATTAGAGTCAGTAAAGGCTTTGCTTTTTTAAAAGCTTACCAATAAGTTAATAACTTATAGAATAACCCAACCTATAACGCGCCGTTTTTGTATTGCACACTCAAGCTGCATTCCTATTGCGCACTCACTCTACAAAAAAATCTTGGATATACGGCGTTATGAGTAAAACAGGCCAAACCAGAGTCGCTGCCTATGGGCTTCTTCAACGCGATAGTAAAATACTGTTGTGTCGTTTATCAAAAAATGTAGGAATGAACCCTGGCCGCTGGACATTACCAGGCGGCGGAATAGATTTTGGTGAAGACCCAGAAGATGCCGTGGTACGAGAGTTTCGTGAAGAAACTGGATTAAATGTAAAGGTGGAAAAACTAATCGGCGTAGATTCTCTTTGCGACAGTATGCCCAATTGGCCTGCTATGCACAGTATTAGAATTATTTACACGGTAAGTTATGTATCGGGGGAATTGCAATATGAGCATGACGGATCAACCGATTTATGTGCGTGGCATACCTATACCGATTCCAAAGAACTACCCTTGGTTGATTTGGCTAAACGCGGTGTCGCTTTAAGTTTTTCGTAAACTACAAGCGTTACGATACATCGATTGAAAATGGCTGTAGGTATAGAGAATTATGCGCAAGAGCGAATTTGTATTACCCGAAGGTATGATCTATCTCGACGGCAATTCGTTGGGGCCATTGCCAAAAGCTGCGTCTGCGCGTTTACAAAAAACGGTTCAAGATGAATGGGGTCAGCTTTTAATTAAAGGATGGAATGATGCGGGCTGGATGCATCAGCCTACAGCCATTGGTGAGCGAATTGGGCGCCTAATTGGGGCACCTGCTGGCACGGTTATGGTAGGTGATACGCTGTCAATAAAAATTTATCAGGCTCTGGCTGCAGCACTCGCCATGCGTCCTGACCGACGAATAATCGTATCTGACACTGGGAATTTTCCCACCGATTTATACATGGCTGAAGGGTTAATCAATTCATTAGACAAAGGGCATGAACTTAAGGTGGTGCCAGCTGAGTCGGTTACCGATGCCATAGACGAATCGGTTGCGGTGTTGCTGTTAACACAAGTAGATTACCGAACGGGTCGACTGCACGATATGCAGGCATTAACAGAAAAGGCACAAGCAGCAGGCGCTGTTGTAATTTGGGATCTTGCTCATTCAGCCGGGGCATTGCCTATCGATCTTCAAGGCTGTAAGCCAGAGTTTGCTGCCGGTTGTACGTATAAATATTTAAATGCAGGCCCTGGTGCACCAGCGTTCATATACGTTCGCCCCGATATCGTTGATACCATCGAGCCTGCGCTATCTGGATGGCTTGGGCACACAGCGCCTTTTGATTTTTCGCTACATTATCAGCCAGGTAAGGCTATTGAGCGCATGCGCGTTGGAACACCATCTGTTTTACAAATGTCTGTACTTGAAGCGGCCTTAGACATTTGGGACGATGTGTCTATCGATGAGGTTCGTGATCAATCCATTGAGCTTAGTGAGTTATTCATTCAGTTAGTCGAAAGCCGATGCTCTGAACTTACATTAATCAGCCCAAGAGATCCTCAACAACGTGGCAGTCAGGTGTCTTTTGCGTTCGATGAAGGTTATGCCGCTATTCAGGCGCTTATTACTGATGGCGTTGTAGGAGATTTTCGTGCACCCAATGTTATGCGTTTCGGATTTACTCCGCTTTATTTAGATAAGGATGATGTGCGGCTCGCCGCTGACAAGCTGGTGAACGTTATGCAAAATAAATTATGGGCTGAAGAACGCTTTAGTGTTCGTAAGGCAGTTACCTAACCACCGGATTCCACAGTAAAACGTGTGGAAAAAAACAATACGCCAAACAGCGTTTTTGCATCGGCCTGCAAGTTTATTGCCAATACGTTTATCTCTTACTCTCAAAACCATCACTCTACCCATTTCGAATGCGTTGTGATCACAGTAAAAATTGTGATGCAGCTAGCATGATTGATAAACGTATTTAATCTGAAACCTTTCAGGCATTGTTTGAGTTGTAAGGCTTAATCGATTGGCATTTTAGGTGCTTGAGGTATTAAATCTTACGATAATCGAACGTGCCAATGAAATCGATACAGAATCGAGCAGTATGCTTTTCGCTATGCTGTGCAATAACATTATGCGCTTTCTCCAATGCATTGGCGCAATCAGCCACCAGTGGCGGGGTTTGGAGCGAAAAAATTGATACCCCGGTTATCGCTGTAGCCGCAGCCAATTTGCCCACCGGTAAAGTGCTTATGTGGTCCTCCAATATGCAGACCACCTTTGGCGCTGGCCCTGCAGAAACCTACACGGCCATATTCGATCCGATTACTCGCACCAGCACACAGCGCATCGTTCGAGAGTCGCAGCACGATATGTTCTGTCCTGGCATCAGTTTGTTAGATGACGGGCGCTTGTTGATTTCTGGTGGTAATTCAGCAGGTAGCACAAGTATTTACAGCGCTGAAACTGATAACAGTTCCGTTTGGCAACGCGCGGAAGATTTAAACATTCCTCGTGGCTATCACTCTAGCGCCATAACACCCAGCGGCGCTGTGTTCACCATCGGGGGCTCGTGGAGTGGTGGTATCGGCGGAAAGATGGGCGAAATCTGGCACGAAGGCAGAGGTTGGTTTCCATTAAGTGGATTACCCGGCAGCCTATTGCAAGAAGGAACAAATGATCCTGAAGGCGTATACCGAGAAGATAATCATGCATGGATTTTTGCAGCACCTGGCGAACGCATGTTTCACGCAGGGCCTGGCACCGCTATGCATTGGCTTGATTTGAATGGGAATGGTTCATACACCTCAGCTGGCACACGAGCCGATGATGAGTACAGCATGAACGGATCTGTTGCGATGTACGACATAGGAAAAATATTAAAAGCTGGTGGTGCGCCTGCTTATGCCTATGAAAGAACAGCGAATGCAAATTCATACATTATTGATGTGAACGGCGCACAGCCTTCGGTGCAACGCGTTGCCAACATGAAGTACCCCCGCACACTGGGCAATAGTGTTGTTTTACCCAACGGAGAAGTGATGGTAATTGGTGGCATTCCAATAGCTACCCCATTCTCCGATCAATTTTCTGTAATGATTCCAGAAATATTTAACCCTGATACTCAAACGTGGCGCGATGCAGCAAGCATACAAGTACCTCGTAACTACCATAGCACCGCCCTATTATTGCCTGATGGACGTGTGATGGCAGCAGGTGGCGGTCAATGTGGGGATTGCGATACGAACCATTTCGATACTCAAATTTATTCACCAGAGTATTTATTCACAGCGAATGGTCAGCCCAGGCAGCGACCCACGATTACCAACGCACCAGCAAAAGCCGATTATGGCCAAACTATTTCTGTTAGCAGCAATGGTAACGTCGATCATTATGTATTGATGAGGTTGTCCAGTGTTACCCACAGCATTAATACGGATCAACGCCGCGTACCATTAGCCACCAGAAATACCGGTAATGGCAATTTTCAGCTGTCCATACCCACCGACCGCGGCATTGCACCGCCTGGGTTGTACATGCTTTTTGCAATGGATGCTAATGGCACTCCAAGTATTTCTAGGAACATACAAATTGGATCAGCCACTGCAACGCCTGAGGTTAATTTACCCGATCGTGACTTGGGCGCAATGGCTGTATTGAATCGTGGTAATTGGAGAATCGACAGCAACAGAGACACACGATGGAATGGAAATGAATGTGTGTTAGACGATTGTGGCCAATTCGGTTCGCCTACAGATGTGGCTGTTCCGGGTATAGAAGGAGCTACAGTGGGTGTGTACCGACCCAAACGTCGACGATTCTTTTTCGATCTAAATAACAACTTAAGTTGGGATGGTTGCACAGTAGACTTGTGCATTGACACCGTTGGTCGAGAGGGCGATTTACCTGTCATAAAAGATGGGAAGATTGGTGTGTTCAGACCCAAGAATGGGCGTTGGTTTTTCGATAAAAACGGCAACCATAGAATTGAGCGCTGTAGAATTGATGAGTGCGGTCATTTTGGTGGCCTAAACGATATTCCATTAATTAGAAATGGCAATGTAGGGGTTTTTCGCGCTAGTACTAAAGAGTGGTTTTTCGATGCTAATGGGAACATAGGGTTTGATGGATGTCATATCGATCACTGTGTGGTAGGTTTTGGCGAAGTCGGAGATAAGCCTGTGGTGAATCCTGTTACAGGCGTCATCGGTGTTTATAGGCCCAGTCAGAACACATGGTTTCTAGATTCGAACAATAACCTGCAATGGGACGGCTGTTCAGTTGATTCCTGTATCAATACCTTTGGTAATGGAAACGTTCAAGCGCTTATGGTTGAGTTGCCAGATCCTAGTGCACCATCGTTCGGCGCTGCTTTGCCTATCGGTTTACCTGAAGGTGTTGAAGCTGGCATCACTAACGCAGTTGGGGTGGTATCACTAGATGGTGAAATAAACGAATGGGAATCACTGACCGCCTTTCCCCGAGATTCTGAAAACAACTTAGCAGCATCAGAAAATCCATTGGATTGGGACCAAGCATGGATGGCGCACGATGCACAGCATTTCTATCTTGCATATAGCAATCAGTCTTCAATCGTACGAAGCTGGGGGCAAAGTGTTTTAATTGATTCAGACTACGATTCAGACACCGGTTTTAATCAAAGCTCAGCAATTGGAGCCGACTTTTTGATTCAGGCCAATGAGCTTTACGCGCACATTGGTGAGAATTCAGAATGGCAATGGGCACATGTTGCTACTTTGAATGTGGGCGAAAGTGATCGCTTTTTTGAAATGGCAATACCACGTGAGTTGCTAGGCAACACAGCACACTTACGCTTTTACTTTCTTGGGTCTAATGACCCCTATTCTTCTAGTGCAGAAGTTGATCTGTATCCAAATGGTGCTCATGATGCCAACGCCAGTGAGCGATTTTTCACTTACAGTGTGAATACGGGTGAGGAAAATACAGCACCTGATGTTGTATCTTCCCAGGTAACAACGCTTGAGGCGTTACCCACCAACATCTTACTGCAAGGATCAGATGTCGATAACAACCCGCTGGAATTTACTATAACAAGACAACCTGAATTTGGACGATTAGAAGGTGTTGCGCCTGAGGTGACTTATACCGCTGAGAACTATGAAGGCCGTGATTCTTTTAGTTTCGTTGTTAGTGACGGCACACAACAAAGCGCAGAAGCGGTTGTGAATATCAATGTTTTGGGAAGCTACCTATCTAACCCGGTAGAAAATTTATCTATAAATGGTGAGTTCTCCGACTGGGCTGAGGTTGAATCTTTCACTCAAGATGAAATAGGTGAATTAAGAGGTTCCAATAACCCGATTGATTTGCAATCGGCGTGGATGGCACATGATGACGATAATCTCTATTTATCGTTTGAAAACGCAGACTCTTCTGCGCCACTTCCAGTTGAAGGAATCAATGCCTTCCTAGACACAGATCGTGTTGTGAATTCTGGATATCGATTTAATTCGTCAATGGGCGCTGATTTCTTAATTCAAGGCGCGCAATTATTTCAATACATTGGCAACGGCCATTCGTGGGATTGGCAGCTCATTGAGATTGGCTCAAGCGAGGTGCGCAACAATCGTGTCGAGCTGATGTTAAGCCGAACCGCAATTCATAACGTTATCAATATGAAGGTTATATTTACTGCTGATAATGTAGCCTTAGGCGGAGAATCCGATGATTTTATGCCAGGCGATGCTAGGCAAAATGTGGGTATAAATTATCTTAATTACAGCTTTGGGCCTTCATTGCTTGAGCAAGGCCTTGGCGCAGCACTGCTAGCCCTTGATTCTAATGTGAACGCAACTAATGGAACGTTGGATAGAGTGGCACAGGCTCGCACACCTTCTGCGATAAACGAATTAGGTGTAAACCGTAACGTGCTTGTTGGTAGTGGGTGTTCTGTGTCGGCGGGATTGAGTGGTAGTAGTGGTGATGTTGGGTTGCTTTTTCTTGTTTTGTTTAGCTTAGGGTTCTGTGGTCGTAAAACCGCTAGAACTGCCCCATAACACTGGGGATGAATTTTTCTGTTAAAGTAAATTCATCAACAAAACAAAGAGGTTCGCATGGACGCGACCACACACTGCCCTCGCTGCGATGCGCCGCGATCATCCCTAGTTCGTGATGGTTTTTATCACCGCGCCGACGATTCAAAATT
>CALHNS010000034.1 GCA_938035125.1 uncultured Granulosicoccaceae bacterium
CCCTCGGGTGGCCTGTCTTAATTTGCGGAAGGGTGATAAGCCCGTCCAAACCTTTGAATTTAATAGATGGCTACAATCAATCAGTTGGTTCGCAAGCCCCGCAAGCGCAAGGCTGAGAAGTCGAACGTACCGGCCTTACAGGCTTGTCCACAGCGTCGCGGTGTTTGTACTCGTGTTTACACTACAACACCTAAAAAACCGAACTCAGCAATGCGTAAGGTTGCCCGTGTTCGTTTAACCAACGGGTTTGAAGTAACCTCCTACATCGGTGGTGAGGGTCACAACCTTCAAGAGCACTCGGTTGTGCTTATCCGCGGCGGTCGTGTAAAGGATTTGCCCGGTGTGCGCTATCACACTGTGCGTGGCAGTCTGGATACCCAAGGCGTGGAATCACGTCGTCAGGGCCGTTCGAAGTACGGCGCTAAGAAGCCTAAGGGCTAACAGCATCTGCTGCAAAGCATTTGTCTAAGCGCAAGTCACTGATAACTGGAATTTTTTAAGCATGTCACGTAGAAACGAAGCCCCCAAACGCGAAATCCTGCCAGATCCTAAGTACCACAATGTACGTTTGGCAAAATTCATCAATATTTTGATGGTTGACGGCAAGAAAGCCGTTGCAGAGCGCGTTATGTACGGCGCACTCGACCAACTAAAAGAGAAGGGTGCGGCGGATCCATTGGAAACTTTGGAGCTAGCGCTTGAGAATATTGCTCCTGCGGTTGAGGTTAAATCTCGCCGTGTGGGTGGCGCAACCTACCAGGTACCTGTTGAGGTGCGTCCGGTTCGTCGCAGCGCGTTGGCGATGCGTTGGTTGATCGATGCGGCTCGTAAGCGTGGCGAGAAGTCAATGACGTTAAAGCTTGCTGGCGAGCTAGGCGATGCGGCTGAAAAGCGCGGCGCGGCTGTAAAGAAGCGTGATGATGTTCACCGTATGGCTGAAGCCAATAAGGCGTTCTCTCACTACCGTTGGTAAGCCCAAGTTTGGGTGTGAATCAGGCAGATTGACGTGGCACGATCCACACCCCTATCGTTGTATCGTAACGTTGGCATCATGGCGCACATTGATGCTGGTAAAACGACCACCACTGAACGCATTCTCTACTACACCGGTGTCTCTCACAAAATAGGTGAGGTTCACGACGGCGCGGCCACGATGGACTGGATGGCCCAAGAGCAAGAGCGCGGAATTACCATCACCTCTGCGGCTACCACGTGTTTTTGGCGTGGCATGGATGGCTCTTACAAAGAGCACCGCATCAATATCATCGATACCCCCGGCCACGTTGACTTCACCATAGAAGTTGAGCGCTCTTTGCGTGTGCTCGATGGCGCGGTTGCGGTTTTTGACGCGGTTGGCGGGGTTGAGCCCCAATCTGAAACGGTTTGGCGCCAAGCCAATAAATACAACGTGCCTCGCCTTGCGTTCGTTAATAAAATGGATCGGGTGGGCTCAGATTTCTTACGCGTGATGGGCCAAATCAAAGAACGCCTTGGCGGTACACCAGTTCCGGTTCAATTGCCCATCGGTTCAGAAGAAGACTTCGCTGGCGTGGTTGATCTCATTCGAATGAAAGCCATTATTTGGGATGAAAAAGACCTAGGTGTTAGCTTTACGTTAGAAGATATCCCTGCAAACTTGGTTGACGATGCGGCGGCTTATCGTGAGCAGATGGTTGAGTCGGCCGCAGAAGCTTCTGAAGAATTGATGGATGCGTATTTGGAAGGTGGTGATTTATCCGATGAGCAGATCAAGGCAGGGCTTCGTCAGCGCACTATCTCGGGTGAAATCGTGCCTGCATTTTGTGGTTCAGCGTTCAAAAACAAGGGCGTACAAGCGCTTTTAGATGGCATCGTAGATTTTCTGCCCGCGCCGGACGACATCGCAGCCATTCAGGGCGTATTGCCAGATGAGTCGGTTGGCGAGCGAAAGGCCGATGATAAAGAACCGTTTGCAGCCCTAGTGTTTAAAATCGCGAACGATTCTTACGTCGGTTCGTTGGCATTTATTCGGGTGTATTCAGGTGTCGTGAAAACGGGCGACATGGTGTACAACCCCATTCGCGGTAAAAAAGAACGAATCGGTCGGTTGTTGCAAATGCATGCGAATAATCGAGAAGAGATTAAAGAAGTATTGGCAGGCGATATTGCAGCAGCCGTTGGGTTAAAAGAGGTCACCACGGGTGACACGTTGTGCACCCAAAAGGCAGAAATTGCGCTTGAACGCATGGAATTCCCAGAGCCTGTCATCTCGGTCGCGGTAGAGCCTAAAACGCTAGCCGATCAGGAAAAAATGGCCACCGCCTTAGGGCGTCTTGCTAAGGAAGATCCGTCTTTTCGAGTCAGTTCCGATGAAGATTCTGGTCAAACCATCATCAGTGGTATGGGGGAATTACATCTCGATATTATTGTTGATCGAATGAAGCGCGAATTCAGTGTGGCGGCCAACGTGGGTAAACCGCAGGTAAGTTACCGCGAAACCATCACGAAATCGGTGGAAGCTGAAGGTAAATTTGTTCGCCAAACCGGTGGAACAGGGCAGTATGGCCACGTTAAATTGAAGCTTGAACCAAAAGCTCGCGGTGAAGGGTATGAATTCGTTAATGAAATAACGGGTGGGGCCATTCCAAAGGAATTTATCCCGGCGGCTGAAAAAGGGATTGAAGACGCTTTGGCCAATGGTGTTTTAGGCGGCTACCCGACAGTGGATGTAAAAGTCACTTTGTACGATGGCTCGTTTCACGATGTAGATTCAAACGAGATGGCGTTCAAAATCGCTGGCACCATGGGCTACCGAAATGGGGCGATGGAAGCATCACCGATGTTGCTTGAGCCTGTGATGAAGGTAGAAGTGGTTACCCCAGAAGATTACATGGGCGATGTAATGGGTGACTTAAACCGACGCCGCGGTGTGGTGCAAGGCATGGATGAGCAGCCGGGTGGAAAAGTCATTCGAGCGTCTGTTCCTTTATCTGAAATGTTCGGTTACTCCACAGATCTTCGTTCGGCCACACAGGGGCGAGCGGTTTACTCAATGGAATTTGAGAGCTACGAACTGCCTCCAAAGGCGGTAGTTGATGCGGTTTTAAACCGTAATTAAAGGTTTTTACCGGTAATTGGGCGTTAAACAGCCCAAGTTATTGGTTGTGTGAATGGCCAGCTGGCTTCAACAGTTGACGACTGGCCACAGGATTCATAACTAGGAAAGCAGCAGTGCGCCTTGCGGTGCTGTACAATCTGCAACCCATCGGCGGCACCTGCTGCCACGAACGACAAAGGTATTAGAAGGTGTCTAAGGAAAAATTCGAACGTAACAAACCCCATGTAAACGTGGGAACCATTGGCCACGTTGACCACGGTAAGACGACTCTTACTGCGGCACTAACGATTTGCCAGGCAGAAGCGATGGGTGGTGAGGCCAAAGCCTACGACCAAATCGATAACGCTCCAGAAGAGAAGGCGCGTGGAATAACAATCGCCACCGCCCACGTAGAGTACGAGTCTGATTCTCGTCACTACGCTCACGTTGATTGCCCAGGGCACGCCGATTATGTGAAGAACATGATCACAGGGGCGGCTCAAATGGACGGCGCTATTCTGGTGTGTTCAGCAGCGGATGGCCCGATGCCTCAAACTCGCGAGCACATCTTGCTGGCGCGTCAGGTAGGTGTTCCGTACATCGTGGTTTTCCTGAACAAGGCCGATATGGTTGATGATGCCGAGCTTCTAGAATTAGTAGAGATGGAAGTTCGCGAGCTACTCGATAGCTACGAATTCCCAGGCGACGATACGCCGATCATCACAGGTTCTGCGCTGAAAGCGATCGAAGGCGATACATCTGACATTGGCCGTCCAGCCATTGCCAAGCTTATCGAAGCACTGGATACCTACATTCCGTTGCCAGAGCGTCCGGTCGATCAACCCTTCCTAATGCCTATCGAAGATGTGTTCTCGATCTCAGGTCGTGGAACGGTAGTAACCGGTCGTGTAGAGCGCGGCATCGTAAAGGTTGGCGAAGAGATCGAAATCGTTGGCATCAAAGACACAGAGAAGACTACGGTTACCGG
Organism: uncultured Granulosicoccaceae bacterium; assembly: GCA_938035125.1. Classification (GTDB taxonomy): domain Bacteria; phylum Pseudomonadota; class Gammaproteobacteria; order Granulosicoccales; family Granulosicoccaceae; genus Granulosicoccus. The sequence continues at coordinate 4,065 of CALHNS010000034.1, forward strand.
TGTTGAGATGTTCCGTAAATTGCTTGATCAAGGTGAAGCAGGCGATAACGTGGGTGTGCTGCTTCGTGGCACCAAGCGTGACGAAGTGGAGCGCGGTCAGGTTCTGTGTCACACAGGAACGATCCAGCCTCACAAGAAGTTCGAAGCCGAGATCTACGTGCTGAGTAAAGATGAGGGTGGCCGTCACACGCCATTTTTCAATAACTACCGGCCTCAATTCTATTTTCGGACTACAGATGTGACGGGTGCGGTTGAATTACCGAGCGGCACAGAGATGGTAATGCCAGGCGATAACGTGAAGATCCAGGTCGAGCTGATCAACCCAATCGCGATGGAAGAAGGACTGCGCTTTGCGATTCGTGAGGGCGGCCGTACCGTAGGTGCGGGTGTTGTTGCGAAGATTCACGAGTAAA
>CALHNS010000035.1 GCA_938035125.1 uncultured Granulosicoccaceae bacterium
CGGGCAAAGAGGTAGACAGCACCTGAGTCTTCAACAGAATTATCGTTTTCATCTCCGTTAATGCCTATTGCAGCACTGTCCTCGCTTTGCGCACCAACCGCTAGCGTATTACCATCCGCGCTTAAGCTAACAGCCATACCAAATTCATCTGCTGTGTTTGTATTACTGGCTTTGAAATAACCAATGGCGTTAACCAAAGTACCTGTTACAAATACCGGCGTTGAATCCACACAACCTAACGCGTTACACGACTGAACCAAATACTGAGCATTGACTCGCTCATAGAGTGCAACGCGATGATCAAAACTGGACGTACTCGCGCTCAGCTGTCCACTGATGTCACTAAAGCCAGATACACCATCTGGGTTTTCCATAACCTTGTACAAAGCAGCATTAGAGCTAGCTTGCCACGTAATACGAAATGTTTTATCGGGCACTAGCTCAAGAGACGCTTGCACCGGCATTGGAGCACCACCACCAACTGGATTCGTGCCAGCAATTAACTCATCCAAATTACTCACACCATCGTTGTCGTCATCCCAACGATCGGTGTTGAACTGATCAGCGGTTATCTGAACCATTTGTGAAATACCTGTTCCCGTTCTAAAGGTATTTTCATAAGTACCCAAAGTGATACCTCCGTTTCGATCGGCAAATGTCACCGTCAAGAGGTTTGTCGTATTGGATCGAAAATTAACAGAGACGCTCCAACTTTCATCACGTACAAACGGAGCGGTTGTATTGATGTCACCCCAATCTAATCTCACCTGCAGCTCGTTCGACATGTAAGCAGGCACCATGATGTCAAAATCAACACGAATTAGGGATTCACTTGATTCGCTCTCTGTGCCGTCTACCGGCACAATCAAAGCCGAGTTCATGTCGCTACTATCGGAAGATTCGTTCGTACCGTTACCGCTTTCAACGATGTTTTCCGTAGTTTGACTGTCAGCTCCTATTTGGTTTGATCCAGAATCGGATGACCCCGAACAGCCTGTAACAGCCATAGCAATCACAACCACTAGAGAAGGAAATTGCATCGATTTAACTCGTAAATGTTTTTGGGTTTTCATCGATTGGCTATCGTTTAATGTGATGATAAAATTGCCGGAACGTAGCGGCATGCTGATCGAATTCAGACTAGCAAAAAACTGATCTTGTAGCCCGTAGATAGGATGGTACTATTGCCGTTGGTCACACAGTTTTACAAGCAGAGCGCCAATGAAATACCACGGCATTAGAGTCTAGCTAAAATATTTCCCGCTCAGGTTATAAGCTCTAAATTTGCAAAATATGGTTCAAGCACTACCTCCCCACACTCCCAACCCAAAAAGAACAAGTAAACACCATCCCAATTGTGCATACTTGCATTCAACATAGCGCAGCGACAATCACAACTAACAGTGGGTTATTACCTCTTAAAACGTTTTTTGAATTACGCCATTTTATTGGTGGTTGCCACCAACCTGAGTTGGCTTTTGGCGGTTACTCAGCTTAATCCAAGATCATTGTATGAAGTGTCCAATCCTCCTATCGATCCTGTTTCCATAGAAAATAATCTCCTTTCACGAAACTTGAGCGACGCTGTGCCCCTAGGTGAGCGTTGGGTAATTTGGTCCAGCTCGATCTATCTGGAATGGAACTGGGGGCAGTCTCCACGAGGTGGTAATGTTGGGGAAGAGATTGGGCGACGCATCTGGGTTAGCGTAAGATTAATTACCTTAGGCTCTTTACTCGGAGCAGGCTTAGGCGTATTAATTGGCACCTGGAACGCCCGACGGCAATACGGTTTATCCGATCGAGTGTTCACATTTCTAGCTCTTCTAGGCTTATCGATTCCATCGTTTGTTATTGCAAACCTTTTGCAAGTTCTCGCCACTCAATTTAACGACATAACGAACACACGATTTTTCGAGTTTGTGGGAGAAACAGGCTCGCACGGTAACTGGTTCGGTGCGCAGTTGTTGGATCGCCTACAACATTTGTTATTACCCACCATCGCATTAACGATTCTGGGCGCAGCCTTCTTTAGTAGAATTCAACGCAATGTCATGCTCGATTCATTAAATTCAGGATTTGTGCGAACGGCAAGAGCAAAAGGCCTAACACGTTCACAGGCAATAAACCGGCATGCTTTACGCGTATCGCTCATACCCACTAGCACCTATTTCGCTTTTAGCGTTGCCACGTTGTTTGTAGGTGCTGCGTTTATGGAAATCATATTCTCGTTTCACGGCATGGGTGAGTACGCGGTTCAAACCATTCAAGGGCACGATGTTCACGGGGCTGTAGCCACGGCTGCATTTGGTGGTGTGTGTGTTTTATCAGGTGCGCTGTTAGCCGATTTTATGGTTGCGTGGCTCGACCCTCGCGTTCGATCAGCCAGTAGTAGCGGGCCTAGCAACTATGGATGATGTAGCAATAAAACCCAAGCGCTTGTTGCTCAAACGATTTTTGCGTAACAAAACCGCTGTAGTGGGTTTAATCATCATTATGGCGCTTATAGTATTAGCGCTTATCGGCCCCTGGTTATCGCCATTTTCCTACGATGATGTTGACAGGCAAGCGTACTTAAAGCCACCGAGCTTCCAGCACCCTATGGGAACCACTCAATCGGGTCGTGACATGTGGGCGCTTACACTTCATGGGTTGCGTAAATCGTTGGTTATCGGATTGGTTGTTGCGTTACTCTCTACCGCCATTGCAGCGGTTGTTGGCTCTTTTGCAGCCTACTACGGTGGCTGGCTTGAGCGATTTTCGTTATGGATTATCGACTTGCTACTGGTTATTCCCTCGTTCTTACTTATCGCATTAATTGCCGGTAATTCTTCTGGTGGTTCTTCGTCGTGGCTTTTGTTGGTGCTGCTTTTAACATTGTTTGGTTGGATGTTGTCAGCCCGAGTGGTTAGAAGCTTAACGCAATCGGTAAGACAAAACGAATACATCGCCGCTGCCCGCTATATGGGTTTATCAGGCCCAAAAATAATCGTTCGCCACATACTGCCAAACATTGCCTCCTTACTGATTATCGATGCTACCTTAAACGTCAGTGGCGCCATATTGGCAGAAACGAGCCTTGCTTATTTCGGGTTTGGTGTGCAACCTCCTGATACTTCCTTGGGAACGCTATTAGGCGACGGTGCCAGACAACTGAGTAGTTTCCCTTGGTTGTTTGCAGGTCCTGCAACCATCATTGTGTTACTGATTCTTTCGGTTAATGCTGTGGGCGACGGGCTGCGCGATGCGTTCGATCCTAGCTCTGAAGCTTCTGGCAAAGGATGAACCAAGCATAATGCCGACACCCCTTCTCGAGGTACACAATCTCAATGTTCGTTACGCCAATGAGGCTGGCAGCCTGCATGCGGTTCGAGGACTAAGTTTTTCATTGCAAGCTGGCGAAACACTGGCGTTGGTGGGTGAATCTGGTTCAGGAAAATCTGCAACGGCCACAGCTATCATGGGTCTGCAACCTGATAGTGCCCGAGTAGAGGGTTCGATTCGCTTACACGGGGAACAACTTGTCGGGGCCGATGATGCCACTCTATCTTTATTGCGCGGTAAAACTATGGCGATGGTGTTTCAGGATCCGCTATCTGCGATGACACCGGTTTATACCGTTGGCGAGCAGCTGATGGAAACGATTCAGATTCACGCAAGTGGTTCACTTAACGATACCAGAGCGCAAGCTATAGAACTACTGGACTTAGTCGGTATTCCTGAACCGCATCAACGCATTAACGCCTACCCACATGAATTTTCAGGCGGTATGCGCCAACGCGTGTTAATCGCTATGGCGATTGCCAATAATCCAGATGTAATCATTGCAGACGAACCAACCACCGCATTGGATGTAACCATTCAAGCACAAGTACTTGATGTGTTGCAAACCGTGTGTGAAAAGACGAACGCAGCACTACTATTAATAACCCATGACTTAGGTGTTGTGGCGCGTGTTGCCGATAGAGCGATGGTTATGTACGCCGGTAAGATTGTTGAACAAGGCCGCGTTAACGACTTATTTTATAATTCGCAAATGCCTTACACCATGGGTTTACTCGGTTCCTTGCCGCGTATGGGTAATGCTCGAACCACTACCCTTAGCGCAATAAAAGGCAATCCACCGTCGCTACTCACACCACCAACAGGTTGTGCTTTTTCCTCACGCTGCCCGATGGCTGATTCAATGTGCTTCGAGCATGAACCTTCATTAATAAAAGTGAGCGAACCGGAACATTGGTCAGCCTGTGTTCACCATGACATTATCAAGCGTGAATCGATTACGCATGTCGATCTTTTCCAGAGCAAAACTATAGAGGGGCGGACCATAGCACCGGTAACGAGTTCGCCAGATAAAAACGTTAAGGTGCTGGAAATGTCTTGTGTTAAAAAACACTACCCCCTGTATAAAGGCGGTGTGTTCAGACGACGAGTGGGTACCGTCTATGCGGTTGATGGTATCGATTTAACGATTTACCAAGGAGAAACCCTTGGGCTGGTTGGGGAATCTGGTTGTGGTAAGAGCACCACGACCCTATCAATACTGGATCTTAAACCACCCACACACGGAACGATTAGCTTATTTGGCGACGAAGTCCGCACACTCGATTCGAAGCAGAGGCGATTAGCGTTACGTCGTAAGTTACAGATAGTTTTCCAAGACCCCATGTCATCACTAGACCCTAGAATGTCGGTGTTCGATCTTATCGCAGAACCTTTAAGGGTATTTAACTACAGTGCTGAAGACATGGCAGCCAGAGTCAATGACTTATTGCAGCTGGTAGGCTTGGATGCGAGTTACGTTGCAAGATTTGCTCAGCAATTATCCGGTGGTCAATCTCAGCGAGTCTGTATTGCGCGGGCTTTGGCACTGGAGCCGCAGTTACTGATTCTCGACGAGCCAGTATCAGCACTGGATGTATCCATTCGCGCAGGCATTGTCAATCTGTTACACGAGCTAAAGTTATCTCTTGGGCTTTCCTATCTATTCGTTGCCCATGATTTGGCTTTGATCAAACACATTGCCGATCGAGTTGCTGTGATGTATCTAGGCAAAATTGTAGAAACGGGCACTGTTGATGCGGTGTATGAACACCCGCGTCATCCCTACACTCAATGTTTGTTGTCTGCCATGCCCATTGCTGATCCTAAGCTTGAGCGAAGCCGGGTTCGACAAATCCCGATTGGGGAATTGCCCAGCCCAGCCAGCCCACCCAAAGGCTGTCATTTTCATACCCGGTGCCCTAAGAAAACCACACTAACATCCGCTCAGCAGCGACTGTGTGTTGAGGTATCCCCAGATTTAAAGCCTGTACAGTTTTTACCAGTAAAGTCTACCCAAGAGTTACCGGTGTATGATAAGCATTTGGGTACTGAAACCCACTACGATAGAACTACAGAAACCACGCCAGTGCATACGGCAGCTTGCCATTATAGTCAATAGGTTTAACGAACTAAACCTAACTATCTGGTTTTATGTTGTATGTTCTCGTAGTAAGTGGTGCAATTTATTTAGCAGTAATCGGAGATTAACTTGAAGCAATCTATCGCCAAGCTTTTTATAGTGGTTACCGCACTGGCCCTTACATCGTGTGGAAAATCAAAAGACTCCTCTTCCACCTCTGAAAATTCAGATGCAGGCGCAGGTGCGAACGCTGTTTCTGCAACCGCTCAAGATATCAATCCACACCCACGCGATTCGCTTAAAGGTGGAAAGATCACGCTTAGCGTGACAAACTTTGCCGAGAACTGGAACCCGATGCATGTCGATGGCAATAACCGTGATTACGCTGACGTCAGAAGCCCGCTGCTACCCGCGTTTTTCAATTTCGACGCAGCCGGTGTGCCCACACCCAATCCAGATTACATCCTATCGGTGGAAGTGGTTAATGAAGATCCAACAGCCGTTCGCTACAAGCTGAATCCGAAAGCTGTCTGGGGAGATGGCAGCCCAGTAGATGGTGACGATATGGTCGCAAAGTGGAAAGCTTGTAACGGCGAGGATACAGAATTTAACTGTGCATCTACAGGCTCTATGGAACCCATAGAATCCATCACCTTCGGTGATGATAAGCACGATGTTACTGTCACATACAAGAGCACTTTTCCCGATTGGAGCCAAGGCTTCAGCGTTCCTGGTGTTGTTAAAGCCGAAAGCGTTACGAACCCCGAGATATTTAACAACGGTTGGAGTGAACTGAATAATGATTGGTTATCGGGGCCTTTCAAAGTCGGTAATTTTGATGCCACTCAGAAAGTTATGACATTGGTACCCAATGATCGATGGTGGGGAGCGACACCGTTACTCGATACTATTGTTTGGCGTTCAATAGCACCGGACGCTACCGCGCAGGCGTTTGCGAATCAGGAAATTGATGCCTTCGATATTGGCTCTGATCCAGATGCGTTTCAAAGAGCAACACGTGTTGAAAACGCTGAGGTACGTAAAGCCGGTGGCCCCAACTTCAGACACTTCACCTTTAATTCAAAAGCGGGGCTGTTACAGGATAAAACCATCCGTCAGGCAATCGTTTATGGCCTAGATAGACAAGCCATCGCAGCCAGTGATCTTGCCGGTATTGATTGGCCGGTAGCCCCATTGAATAATCATGTGTTTTTACAAAGCCAAGCCGGTTTTGTTGATACCGCTAAGGCAACTGGCTTGGAATACAATCCAGAAAAAGCAAAAGCTGTATTGGATGAAGCCGGTTGGATAGTGGGTGAGGATGGAATTCGAGAAAAAGATAACCAGAAGCTCATCGTCAGTTTTTCTCAGCTAGCTACCGTTAAAGCCTCAGAGAATGAAGCCTTACAAGCGCAAAGCATGTTAAAGGAAATTGGCATTCAGCTAAATATTGTTACCGTTCCAGTAGCGCGCTTCGGACCAACGTTGACTGGTAAAGAATTTGAAATAATCGCTTTTTCATGGATAGGCACGCCCTACCCGTTCAGCGGTATCAAGCAGATTTATGGCACCGGTTCGGAAAGTAATTTCGCTCAGTTGTCCTTACCAGAAGTTGATGAACTGGCAGAGCAGATTAGCGCTGAAACCAATCCTGAAAAGCGAATTGAACTTGCCAATGAAGCAGATCGAATTCTATGGGAGAACGTACACACCTTGCCCTTGTATCAACGCCCTGAGTTAATTGCTACTCGTCGAGACCTTGCTAACTACGGTGCATTTGGTATGAGTAGCATTCATTGGGAGGACGTTGGGTTTACTGAATAGTATTTTCAATACTCTTTTAATTATCCAGCAGCCAGTTTTTTATGTAGCCCATTAATTTAAGCCGCCTGTAAAATTAATGGGTTCCGAACTTACCTTGCATCTGTTTAAGCTGATCAACGGCTTGCGCCTCATTCGAAATTCCCTTAACCGATTTACGATAAACACCGCGAAGATGCCGTTTCAAATACGGTGTCACATCAGAATTTGGAATCTCCTTCAACTGACAGAACAACGCCAACGCATAAGTGGCTTCGGCCTCTGATAGATAGGCATCACGTTGTGCATAAGGGTTATAGCAACTACCGCAACCGCCTCGAAAATTGTAAGCGCTGTTGGCAAACATAAACCCAAACCCTAGAAATATCGCTAACAACTCGGTGGCCTGAGGCCAATTATCGACACCTCCAGGTGGTGGAGCTTTTGCAATCCGCCCCATGTGATGCGACAAAATATGAGCGTAAGTGGCAATCATGCCTTCAGGATTATTGATCTGTTGTGGGTTATACGGAATAACCAATCGTTGATTATCTGCAACTGAATCATCAGCGATGCCGCGAGGCCCACGTAACGCCCCTTGAATGGTAATGTGCTGAGACTCAACTGACTGGCACTGTCTCTGATCTTGCACCACGGTGGGCCAGTGACTGATCCCAGCATAGCTCTTGACGCGATCAAAAATAATCTCGGCCATGCCATGAACGCTATCGACTTTACCTGGAAAGAATTCGTTTGTTGGGCGCACCAAAACCGTATCAGAAAAAAAAACTTCCGCATCAAAATTCTGCAATGCCCAGCCGAAGCCTTCGAAAATCCACTCGGATGCGGCTGGCTCGATGACAGGCTGTTTATCAAAAGGTCCGAAAGGCATGATGTTATCTGGCTATACCGAAAATTAGCGTCATGATATCAATTTTCTTTGACTGAATCGGGCAAGCATATATTTAATCAAGCGCTCATTCCAAAAGTAGAAATAGCAAAATTAGTAGGTTCCGATAAGATTGAAAAACCAACCCTTGGCATCAAAACTACTGCGGGTTAAGTCATCATCAAAGGAGGTGAAGTTATACCCCACCGAAAACGTTAAGTTATTCCCAACTCGTCGACCGATAGTAAACAATGCGCCTTGACGGACGCCTTCAGTGCTGGCAGAGCCTAGCCAGTGGTAGGCCACTGTGGCATCAACCCCTAGCAACGCTTTGTAACGTAATCGAGCCGATGCCAATGCGGCATCGTTGTCTATCCAAATCCCTGAGTTTCTTTGCAAACGAATCTCACTTTTTCGATAGGCAAATTTCGCCCCGGTGCTCCAAACACGAGTTAAATCGTAAAGACCTTCAACACTTGCAATCGTCGAGCGTTGATCGGTGCGATCCGTTTGCGACAAGGGCGGAAGATCATTTAAGTACGTTAAGCGCCCAAGCATATTCAGCCGATCATTTTTTACCGGGCGATAGGCAAAGCCAACACCTGCTTCAATAAATCGTGCGTCTTCGTCGAGTTTTCTGTCATCGGATACTGAACCGTTAAAAAGGCCCTGCCAACGAAAATCTGGTGAGCTTCGATAATCCAAGCGATTCGTTGTAACCCATTGACGAATATCCGTTTCAGCGCCTTCATCCCAGCGAAATTCAAATTTTGAACTGGCCCGGGTTTTGTCATTTTGATAAACCACTCCTGTGGAAACCGTATCCCGTTCAATTTCATCAGGTGAATTGTTATCTATAACCGCTCTTTGTAGCGATAACGACACTGATGTATATTGGGTTAACTTTTGATCAAGCCCAACGGTGTGAGCAAAACCATTTCGATCGTCTTCATCAGAGAATTGATGCTCTGAATACACCTTCAATTGGCTAGACAGGGTTTTACGCTGACCCAATACAATCGTATTTCTTATGCTTTCGTTCTGATTAAGTGAATAGGTATAGTTAGAGTATAGGTTGTAAGAATCGCTTACCCCAACATCGACCCCTAAAATAGCGCTGTTTCCGCGCTCAGATGAGCTGAGCTCTCCGTTAATACCCAATCGATTATTTAAAGTGTACCCAGCCCCTACGGTGCTTCCGTTATTAGAGGTTTCAGACCCTGAATTTCTCAAAGTTTGCTGGTGTGCAGCGTAAACATTTAAATCATCGGTTACATCGAAATCGGCTTTTGCACCCGCAACCGAGGATGCACCCGTAGTATTCGCCACAAGATCTGTATCACGCACATCTCGAAGCTCACCCGATAAAGTCAGACGCTGCGTGGCTAAAAAATCGAGTTGTGCTGAAAGACTGGTTTCTTCGTTTTGATCACGTCGTTCAATTTGCGTGGCACGAGCTGATACAACAATCCTATCGATTGGTGTTGTCACTAATTCGAATCCGGCATCCGTGGTATCAACATCCACATCGGTATTCGCTGTTGAAAAACCTGCCGAACGCCGCTTTGCCCACACACCGATATCAAATTGACGGCTTTGCGGTTTAAAATCAGTGAGCGATGCTCTTGCCTCAATGCCCACAGCGTTTCCACTGAGAAAATCACCCGATCTTGTCACGGTATCAAAACTGAGCCCACCATCGCTAGATTCAAAACTACCCGAGGTTTGGGCCGATTCAGTTTCAGCCAATTCGGCTTTGATAAACGTTAGGTCCGATTTCTTCACCACCACATCGGCACCCAGTAATGAATAATCACCACCTTCACGGCTTTCGAGCGCCGCGGTACCGCCGATCGCCACATGATCGCTTACCCATTTTTGGCCGCGTGCACCGGCGCTGGTGTCGTTTAAGTCAAGATTAGGCGGTACGTACTCATAATCTACAATTAAAAAGGTTTGGTTGCCAGCAAGCGGTTCATCACGAATGATGGACGGCCCGGATTGCGCCGCAACACTGAGTAACGGTCGTTGTAAAAGTATTCGCCCTTGAAAATTATCGATGGTGTAGTCTCGGCCCTCCACAAGGGTAATGCGTTCAACCACACGTTCAGTATCACTTTGACGCACTTCAACCGATACTTTCTCAGAGCCTGCAACAATATCGGTATCGCGCAAGTAATAAAGGCTGCCACCGGTGCCTAAGAATTCGTTGTGTCTAAAAAGACTTTGTGCTCTTGAACCAAACACACTAAGACTGTGCGTAGCATCGCCTAAACTCGTATCTTCAGTGCTGATATGACGCAGCTGTGCACCGTACAAACTGCGATTAAACGATGAAAATTCAGTACCAGTAAAATTGGTATTGAAATTACCCCAGATAGCGCGAGAACGATCCCAATCGACTCGAACGTACAGCTTACCTTGGCTATCGGTATCGTCTATCAATTGAGAATCATCACCGTACACCGGATAATACTGATCAGGATCTAAGCGGCGAAAAATGCTATCTGGGTCTTTTCGGTGAAAATTATCAAATAGGTTCTCGATATCATCGGTTCCTGTATCCATTTGAGCGGTAACTAAATACTTCCCTTTCACTTTACCTTTTAAGTAAAACGCCAATCGGCCATCCACAAAGATATCGCCGCCATAATGCTGATCATCAACGGATAAAGGTTCAAGTGATCCGCTCACTTTATTCTCACCTACAGTAACATCAGCCAATCCCACCATGAATAGGTAATCACTGTTAACGTCCACTCGCAAGGATTTAAAGGGCGCGGTACCTTGCGCTGAACTTAAGCCTACATCAAACGTATGTTCGCCATCGGGTTTTATAAATTCAATACCGAATCGGCCATCGTTGCCAACAATAATTGGGTGCTGATTGATGAGAAGTTTAGCGCCAGGTTTTAAATCTTGACCTAAAATTCGAACCATCGTACCTCGTACTAAAATAGATTCACGCACTAATCCGGACAATTCATCCACTTCTTTTTCTAATTCCTGATTCACTAAAATATCAGGAATAGCAATTTCATCAGTGGCACCGGTTTCTATATCATCAAAAAACAACGTTTGACGTTCAGTTAGATCCGAGCGACCGTCCGCATCGCTTGCTCTTAGCGCATAATGTAATTGTAAGCCTGGCTTCAATTCTTTTTGAATACCGTCTAAATTCCATTCAATTTGCTGCCAACTTGCCGAAGCATCCAATGGTTTAATGACTAGCGGCTTGGCCGTATCGGAGGCAAGCTGATCATAGATCAATAAATCCAAGGATTGAATGAAATGATCATAATTCGTGCTGACTTCAAATACGATAGGCTTTTCAAGCTGCCCGTTATTGATCGAAACACGGTTTGATGTAGAGGCGTTTAACGTTCTTTGCAATGAGGTTGGATCTTGTGAAATCCACACCGCACCATTGGAATCCAACTGCGTAAGCCGAACCTCATTGGCAATTTCCTCAACCGGTACTTTACGCGTTAATGTAACGTCGGCTCGTCGATTCTCAGCTCGCCCTTCCTCGGTACGATTCGTTGCACGAGGGTTCCCTTCACCCGATTTTATAATACGCAGAACATAAGGGGCAACGGTTTCACAATCCTCAGATTGGCACGGCTCGTCGTTAGCCGCTGTGAACCGTGGCATAAAGGCCAATCCACAGATTATGCACAGGGCCAGAGTCAAGGTACGCATTTTCATCGCTCTTGCTCCTGATAAGCTTCAGGATTAACATCCACTGTTACCGACTCCATGGCGTGTTTGCCAAGCTTTTCTTCCAGCACACGTCGGATGGTTTCAGCGCGACGCTCGGCAAGATCTAGGTTGTATTGATAATCACCGATAGAATCCGTATGCGCCTCTATTAATATGGTTCCGCCTCCGTATTCACGCAGCTTTTTAACAATATCGGCAACGATGCCTTGTTGATCGGCGCGAACGTCATAACGATCGGTATTAAAAAAGACGCTACCTAAAAGCACTTCCACACTGTGAGTTGCAACATCATTCGCCTCTGTCTGGCACAGTGGGCTGGTTTGGTTAACATACGGATCGGCACCAGGCAGTTTTACACCGAAATTGATTTTGTTCAGCGACGAATTTACGATGCGAAGCACATACGGGTTTTCTGTGGTAAACGATGCACCTTGTGGCAAGGTTGCTGGGTCCACTTTAAGAACGAAGTTTTGCCCAATACCAGTCGTACCTGCATCAACATCTGGGATGCTATAACGACCGTAGGCATCGGTTTCTATCAATAATCCGGTAACGGTTGCTAGTCGGGCTCCTGGTATTCCAAGTTCATTCACACCGTAGTTTTGAATGACTATTTGAAGAACATCCGTTGGTTCGCCGCCAGCACTGCCATACCCACTACGTGGGGTTGGAACATCCACGGTGTATTGGGTGCACACACGAATGTCTTGCCCCGTTAAGCCTTGCGCCTTTTCACCGATGTGAGCTTCAGATATGGTGCCTTGATGATCGACACTGATTTTCGTCCCTTCTTGGGTGGACACCGAAAAGGCGTTGTTATTAGAGACTGGCATGTTCACTACCAGCGCACGATCAGATGGGTTAGCACTGACGCTGTCACGACCAGGTAAAGCCGGCAACAGCAGACTGTTCCAACCGTAGAAGTCACTTCGTAACACTACACCCGTTGCATCAGCAGGATCTTGGCTACCATCTTCATCTCGATCGTTAAACACCTTACCTACTAAAGTGGCTTGTTCCAAGACAGGATCGGGCACAACCGTCACACTTGCTGATACTGAGTTACTGGCAACGCCATTAGGGCCACTAGCACTTGCCGTGTTTGTATAGTCTCCGGCAACGACGCCAACACCCACTCGCATTAAGTAGGTAATCTGAACCGTTTCAAGCGGATCAAGATCTATGGCACCAAGCTGCATAGGATTGGAGCCGACTAAGGCGATGTTAGTGACCGTGTCATCATCGGTACCAAGCACCTCATCAGCTCCCGCTCGAATCAAACGGACCGATTCTTCAACTAACGCAAAATTAGGTGGCGGATTATCGACAATAACGATATCTAACGCAGGAACCTCGTTTGTGTTCTCTGCATTGATGGTGTAACCGGCAATGGACCCACGGGATACCGTGCGTTGATCAACCGTTTTACTTAATAATATCTGTGCATCGTTCGCTCTAGAATCAATCGGAATATGATTGAATACAATATTCTGATCACCAAATTCTAAAAAGAATTCTACAAAGTACTGTGTATTCTCGATCAACTGCGGTGCATCGGGTTGTACTTGTACTTCACAAGCATCCGAATTTGGAATTGTATCCACTGTACAATTAGATTCAACTAGGGCTGCATCAAAGGTTTCTGATACCGCACAACCTAAGGTGGCATCACCGCAGCCTTCAGCGCCCGCTTGGCGAATAATGTTTGAATACCCGGCGCGGTAACTCTCTGGTACGTCAGCAATTACAATGCGATAGATTTCGCCATTCAAGCACGTTGGGTGCGCACCCAAATTGACATTAAATGAGTAAAGGCCATCAGCTTCAGTGATTTGAGATTGCTGATTCTCGCGTAAGCAAAGCTCATCAACTGGTTGGCCGCTGCCATTGATTAAATTTAGAGTAACACCAGCCACAGCTTGCCTAGATACACTGTCATATATGACACCGCCAGGATCCACTCGCAATGGAAGATTCACCAGATCACCAGACCCAATGGGTCCGTTGGTGGTTTGGCTATCCATAAACACACCCGATTCGTTATAAAATTCAACGGTGTATTCCCCAGGCACTAGCCCTTCTACCCGGTAGTAGCCGTTAGCATCAGTAGTGGTCGTGGCAACTTCATTTCCTTGAGCATCCAGTATGCGTAGCGTCCAATTAACTTTTAGTTCCTCATTGGCGCCCACTAACCCGTCACGATCACTGTCTAACCAAACGATACCTTCTATGGTGGCAGGTAACTCATAGGTGACGGTTACTAGGGCAACGTTCGATTCCAGATCAGTAGAATCCTTAACGGTGTACATCACAGGAGTTGGGTTTTCTATAAACCCAGGCTCTGGAAAGAAGGTGACATCACCAGTAAGAACATCCACTACCCAGGCACCTTCACCTATCACCGTAAGCTCAAGCACAGAATTACCTGAGGCTGGGTCAATCAATCGCACGCTGGTGCTATCGATATTATTTTCAGGATCAGAATCATTAGCCAACAACGCAAGTGTTACCGGTTGCGCTAAAGGTTGATTCAGCTTTTCATCATCAATGGCAATGGGAGCGGTTTGAGGATAATCAATAGTGATTTTCGCCTCATTCGACAACAATCCATTAAAATCTTCGATAGTATAAAAAATCGGTGTGGGGTCTAATAGAAATCCAGCGATTGGGGTAAAGGTTACAACGCCTGTGGCATTGTCTAGTATCCACTCGCCTTCACCTGCCACCGTTAACGAATCGTTATCACCATCGCCGTCTGTGTCAATCGCATCTGGGTGCACAAAATTCGTTCGAGTAACATCGATATCGTTCTCAGGATCTCTATCAACACCGCTTCCGTTATCAGCCAGCACATTCACTAACGTTGGGTTCGTAGGGCTTGCAACGATGAGGTTTTGCTGAAAATCATCTTCTGCAATCGGTGCAGATTGCGGATAATCGATACTGAGCGTTGCCTCATTCGATACCAGCTCTGTTGCATCATTGACGGTATAGACGATGGGTGTTGGATCGGCTGTGAACCCAGCTTCAGGTGTGAACGTCACCTCACCGTTAACATCATTAACCAACCAAGTGCCCTCATTAGGCACCACCAATTGGTCGTTATCGCCATCGCCGTCCAAATCACTTGCATTAACTGAAACTAAATGTACGCTGGTTGGATCCAAATCACCGTTGGCATCGGTATCATTCTGAGCACCTTCTAAGGTTACAGCTACCGCGCTGACAGGCGATTCAAACGCATCATCGATCGCAACGGGTGGAATACGTGTTAATGGAACCACCACCATATCACTGTCATCTGATATTTCATTTCCTAACGGATCTGTTGCACTTACAGAAGCTTGATTAGTGATACTGGTAGTACCGATATCATCAATTGTGGCCGTTCGTGTGACAGTACAATTAAGTTGCTCAGTAGGTTGTAATGTAAATGGTATGGGTAAGGCGCACGTTAATGACCCAACATCGGCTGTTAGGTCAGTAACACTGATATTACTGAGCACAACATTACCTGAATTCACTACCTGTAAGGTGTAGGTTAACGTATCACCTATGGTGGTAAAACCAGTGTCGTTGGTCGATTTAACCAATGTTATGGCAGGTGCTTGATTGATAGCGGTTGAAGCCGTATCACGTTGCGACCCAGCCTCAGCAGTTGCCACATCAACCGAATTTATAAGCGTTAAACCGGCATCAATATCTATTTGATTCGCCCCATATTGCGCGGTAAACACCCATGTTTCGCCCACATCAAGCACCCCATTCACACCGGTATCTACCACCGGGCCTGAGACAATTGCGCTGCTTCCATCAGGCAACGTATCGTTAACCACAATATTGGTTAATGAGGTGTTACCGGTGTTAACTACACTGATTTCATAATTCAGATCACTAGGTTCTGCGATCGTTATAGTGTCTACGGTTTTTTCAACCGTAAATGAAGGGCTTCTAGAGACTGTGGTTTGTGCCGTATCACTGACAACAGCATCAGCTGTTTCATCTGAGGTTACATCTACTCGATTAATCAAACTTAACCCTTGATCAATCTCAGCCTGTGATACGTTATAAACGGCTGTGAATTCCCATGACTCACCTACATCCAACTGCCCGACTAAGCCAGAATCATTCGTAGGCCCTAATAGGGTTGCGTTAGAACCATCAGGTAACGTATCAATTGGTAGAACATTCGATAAACTGACGTTTCCGCTATTCTCTATAGTAATAACGTAATTCAATAATCCAGGAGCACTCAAGGTACTCGTATCTACCGCTTTCGCTACTGTAAAAGCAGGAGCTGTTGCAATATTCGTTGTGGCTGTGTCGGTGAATATCTCTGTCAATGTTTCATCAGTAGAAACAGCAATCGTATTAACCAACGCTACACTTGCATCAATATCAGCTTGGCTAGCGTCGTAGGTTGTGGTGTATTCCCATACCTCACCCACATCGAGAGATCCGATAATGCCTGTATCGGAGATTGGGCCCACCAATACCGCATTACTGCCATCAGGTAAGGTGTCGATCGGGGTTACATTGGTTAATGTGGCATTACCGGTGTTTTCTATTGAAATCGAATACGTTAGTGTTGTTGGTTGTGCAATCTCTTGCGTATCCACGGTTTTTGTTACTAGCAACTGCGGTGCAAGCTCAATGCTCGTGGTCGCATCATCTTGTCGAGTAACGCCTGGCATTTCAACCGCTGTAACTGACACTTCATTTGTTAACAAAGCCCCAGTATCAATATCAGATTGAGTAGCCGAATAAGTTCCAGTGTATGTCCATATTTCTCCCACATCCAAGGCATTGGCAATTCCTGCATCGGTTGCAGGACCCGTTAACGTGCCTAACGAGCCATCCGGCAAATTATCAACTAACGCAACACCGGTTAATGTTTGATTCCCTGTATTTTTAATGTCAATGGTGTAGGTCAATAACGAGGGGGTATTTACAACGGCCTTATCCACCTGCTTACTCACAGTAAAATCAGGCCCTTGAGTAATGGCGACGAAAGCGGTATCGCTCAGTGGGTCTAGTTCGTTGGTTGTGACAGTAACCAGGTTATCAATATCGCCATCACCGCCACCAAAATTATCTATATCGGCTTGAGTGATCGCATAGGAACCTGTGAATACCCACACTTCATTACCATCTAAAATATTGTCATTATTCGTATCTCCACTGCTGAGTGATAAATCAGCGGCAGGAATAATCGAATCATTAAGCGTCACACCGGTTAAAGGCAGAAGGCCTAAATTATCTAAGGTAATCGTGTAATTAATAACCTCCCCGGCTTTAGTCGGGGTTGATAACTGCGAACCATCGGCCACCTTCTCAATAGATAATCCTTTAGGCTGAACCAACACGGTACCCGTGTTGTTACTGCCATTATTTTCAAACTGAGCGGGGGCCGAAAGTACAATTCCAGTATTGGTAAAATCGGTTTCGGTTAATGCGTACACAGAAGCCAGCCCTGTTCCGAAGAACAGAGCTGACGTTGCACTAATAAATTTAACCAGAAAACGATTCATTTACGTTTTACGGGGCTAGGACAACAGCTTGGAAAGTCAGCACGACAGGAGCACCCACAGGCACCGCATTAATCGTCCATGTCAAGCCAGCACCGGTAGGATCACTATCGTCGGTCACGTCACCGCCACCAATAGAGCCTGGAACGTAAGTAAATCCTGCAGGAACCGGATCGAGAACCGTTACATCGGTTGCTAAATCTGGCCCAGCATTAGTGACTTCTAAATTAAAAGTTATGGTGTCTCCAATATTCGGCGTACCATCATTAACGGTTTTGGCAATCGATAGATCAATGCCTAAGTCATTATTATCAATGGCACAGGTCACATCAGCACCTGGTAGTAGCGTAATATCTGTTCCAGTGGCAACCCCTGCACTTGGCAAGTTGGTTGTTAATCCATTGGCATCAGTACAGGCCCAAGTGCCTTCAGAATAAGCCGCTAAATCCAGCTCACTGATATTGATAACCGTGTTTGCCAAAACAGTATTGGCAGCCCCACTAATAACTTCAACTCCATCAATAGAGATATCAAAATCATCAACAACTTGATCACCACCATTGTCATTAATTACGTTCTTAACCAACGTAAGAACAGGCGCAATATCGTCATTGCTGATATTACAAGTTACTTGCGAACCTTGTTTTAGCTGGAATATTTCACCCGCTGCCGCACCAGCTGTGGGTAAGCCTGTAGTAAGCCCTGTTGCGTCTGAACATTCCCAAACGCCTGCGGTGTAACCAGGTAATTCTAGCTCAGATATTTCAATATCTGCATTCGCTGCTACGATATTTGATCCGCCATTGGGTACCACAACACCATCAATGGATATATTAAAATCACTGACTAATTTGTCACCACCATCATCATTAACAACCACTTTTGCAAGCGTTAGAGTGGGCGCGATATCATCATTGGTAATTCTACAAATAACTTCTGCACCAGGCGCAAGCGATATATTCTCACCCGTTGCAACACCTGCCGCCGGTAAGCCTTGCGTTAAACCATTGGAATCCACACAAGACCATTCACCTTCTGTGTAACCTGGCAAATCCAATTCACTGATAAGGATTGTTGAATTAGCGAGCACGGTATTCGCTATGCCATTATTAACAATGGTACCGTCGATAGAGAGTTCAAAATCAGCTACCGTTAGGTCACCACCATCATCGCTAACTAGATTTTTAGCAAGTGTTAATGTGGGTGCAATATCATCATTAGAAATGGCACAATTTACATCACTACCTACGCTTAACGTAATAACTTCACCCGTAGCTAAGCCCGCTGTTGGCAATGTGGTTGTAAGCCCATTGGCATCTACACAAGACCATGTACCTTCAACATAACCTGGTAGATCCAGTTCCGAGATAGTGATAGCTGAATTGGCTAATACGGTATTCGGAGAACCCGCTGCCACGACGGTACCATCTATAGAAAGATCGAAATCAACCGTTGATTTCAAACCACCGTCATCATTAATAACTGTTTTCGCAAGCGTTAATATTGGAGCTATATCATCGTTGCTTATTTCACAGGTAACATCAGCACCAGAGGCAAGCGTTATCACTTCCCCAGTGGCTAAACCTGCTGTGGGTAACCCGGCGGTTAAACCATTGGCATCAGAACATTCCCATGTACCTTCGGTATAACCATCAACCAACAGCTCACTAATAGTAATGGGAGTATTTGAGGCAACGGTTGTAGGTGTTCCGCTAGCTACAACACTGCCATCCACTGACAGAGAAAAATCGGCATCGGTCAGTAAACCACCATCGTCGTTAACCACATTTTTCGCAAGCGTTAATGTAGGCGCAATATCGTCATTACGAATACGACAAACCGTTTGCTCACCAAAGGCCAGTGTCACCGAACCAGAATCAAACAGAGTGCTTCCCATGGTTCCAACAGAACAATTCCAATCGCCCTCGGTATACCCGTCGAAATCTATTTCTGATAATGTGTATACACCGGGAGGCACATAGATCGTTTCAGAGGTATAGGTAGTGGCATCACCGGTAACCACACCGGCATCGAATGTTAAGGCACCCGCGCTCGTTGCTACACCAAAGTCACCTAATACGCCTACCCCACCATCGTCATTCACCACTTGCTTGACAATAATAATTTCTGCGTTCGGTATAATTTGAACCGTATCGACATTATTTATTGTGTTGGTTTCAAATTGAGAGCTTGACGCCACCACGGTCGACTGATTTAAATAATCTGAAAGCGTTAAAGACCAAGCGGTGAGCGGCACCGTTATGCCCACAAACAATAAAGCTAACTTTGCTTTCAGCGAAGTTCGCTTTTTGATTCTCTTAAATTTTTCGTACAGTCGTAGTTTCATATTAAAACCTTTCCTTAAGGTGCCAACACAGTTGCCTGAAACGTCAACGACGTTGAGGCACCGGAAGCGAGCGAATTAATGGTCCAAATCAAACCTGTACCCGTGGGATCACTGTCATCTCGCACATCGCCCCCTGCCATTGAGGCTGCGATGTAGGAAAAACCAGCAGGGATTGGATCGAATACTTGAACATCAGTGGCCGTATCGGGGCCGATGTTGTTTACAGTTAATGTATATGTCAGCGCATCGCCAACATTGGGTGCGGTATTATCAACCGTCTTATTAATACGTAAATCTATTCCAAGGTCATCATTTAGAAAAAAACAAGTGACGTTCTCACCAGCACTGATTTTTACACCATCAGAACCATCGCTATCAATGCCATCACATTTAATTCCCTGTAGCGTATAGCCTGGCACATCGCTCTCACCAAGATCATATACTCCTGGAAATACAGGAACCGAGGTAATAGATGCATCGCCAGTTACGCCACTGTTTGACCCACTAGGCCCAGAATATTTTAAGGTGAAATCTGTAGCAACTGCGCTACCACCAGAATTATTCGTTACTTGCTTAACAAGGGTAAGCGTTGCAACTAAATCATCATCATTTACGATAGTGCAGGTAACATCATCGCCAACACTAATCTCAACTCTGGAACCTGCAAAATTGGTTGCCCCGGTGCAGCTCCAGCTGCCCGCGGTATACCCAAATACGGATGGTTCAGACAACACATAAATACCTGGTGAAACAGGCGCATTGGTCACATCAGGCGTGCCACTAACACCACTTACCGTAACCGGACCTGCAGCAGTTAATGGAAAATCGAGCAGCGTAGCGGTACCGCCATGATCGTTAATTAATTCTTTTTCAAGCGTAATTTCTGCGCCCGAAAACGCCCAGTAATAAAGAGGTTCTGTTGTATGGTTTCGCGTTCTATCACCGGCAACTTCTTCTTCATCTACCGCCAAAACAATCAAATTGGGTGGTAAAGGATCAGCGCCATATAAGACAGCCCATGAGCCATTTACTCCATCCATACGTGCCTGAGTGACAACAGCGATGTTGTGATCAGCATTCAAAGAATAGCTGCGCCCTGTATTCGCCGCATTGTTACCAGTAATGCGATCGGCACCGAGCGCAAGCTCATAAAACACATTATTAACAGTGCCGCTGCCTGCATCGGCAACGATATAACCAATGGTTTCAGGATTTCTTGAATCCGCAATCATCCCTATTTGTTTACCAACACAAACACTGTCTGTGGGGCCGTTAAAGAAAGGTTGTCTTAACCTACTTGTGCAATCATTAACGTATATCGTGCTAGCACGATTATCGTTATAACTGATGACTTGACCCAGTACGACAGGATCGGTGTAACTGTGCACAAGGCTAGAGGTAACATCTTCAACCAGCGATGGATCCCAAGCCCCATCGGTTGCGTTCTGACCACTGGTTTGATCTGATAACACACTGTGCGCTTCCACCAATCGCCCATCTGGAAAGGTATGCGCACCTTCGTCCACAACAATGCAGTGCACATCTGTAGTTGACGTAGGGCCATCTTCCCATCCTTGCACCCTAACCTGAAACGAATTAGCTGTTATGTTTCGAATTCTAGTGGCGGCAGGTGGATCAACATAGTTACCGGCCGTGCCTGCGAAGGTACCTAAAACATGTGAGCAAACCGGGATGGCATTAGCGTATGTATTCTCTAGTGAAACCGTTGTCCACGACGTGCTTACACCCGAAACTAGGACTGCCTCAAAATACGGGGTTAATGTCAACGCGCGAGCTTGATTGGTAAATGCACACAGGCACACCAACAAGGCCATTTTTATCAGGGCAATTGAGTTTTTGTGTAAGAACTGCAAACTATGCAGAACAAAATCAATACGCATCACATTTTAAGTAAACGACGAATCGCCTACGCTACATTTCATTGTGATGGGGTTATTTCAAGCAACGCGCCAGTTTAAGCGTGTTCGTATTTTTTTAAAATTATGATCGAATTGCAAAGAATCAGCCGTACCCACATTGGTATAGCAACTGAGAATAAGAGTACGGTTAATCGACAATGTGTTAGGTGTATAACAATCTTTTTCGATGATCTATAACTTATCGTACACCTTTTACTATACTTATTGATAGGTAATAAAATTACGCTCACATAGGAATATTTACTAATCCTTGCGACAGATGGGAACCGCGCTACCCATTGAGAATACAACGACACCGTTGCGTCAATATATCGTCATTACGCACGTCAACACATTCATATAAATTCAACTTAGGTATAGGCACAGAATTTCTGGTTTGACACGGTAAAGAACGCCAACACAAGTAAGTAAACTTATAAATGGCCGGTGTCCTCTAGAACCTTTCTCGCCACACGAAAACATTCTAACGCCATGGGTGCGCCACAATATATTCCAATGACATGGATGATTGCTCGAATCTCCTCTTTGGATACGCCATTGTTAATGGCTCCACGGCAATGGGTTTCCCATTCGTGCATTCGCCCTAACGCACCGATCATGGCCAAATTCATCATGGAGCGGGTTTTTACATCAATGACCTCATCGCCCCAGCCAAATCCCCAGGCCCATGCCGTCATCGCTTGTTGAAACGGCCGCGTGAAATCATCTGCAGCCGCTAAATTTTTTTCAACGTATTCAGCTCCTAATGTAGCTTTTCGTTTCTCTAAACCTTTTTTAAAAAGATCTTCATCAAATGCGTCATTAGACATACCGTGGGCCTTGTGAATAATTGGTGTATTGATCAAACACGTTATAAATTATCAATTTATAAAACATCTATTGTTTAACGCGTTCTTATAGGTCTACTACAGATTCTCTCATCCAGGACTGCAGCGCAGCAATCGAATGTTCTGATTTTACCCCACCGTTTGGGTCAAGCACTAATGGCCCTGGTACATAACCACGACTGTTTAATCCCCGTTGCACCGATTCCACTAAGTGAATATCTTCTTCTACTGTAGTGTCTCGATCTTGTACCGCTAACTGACGCAGCACATCATGATCAGAATCTTCCGTGCCGAACCAGCCGCGATGAATCTCAACGTTTTCATGATCGACGGGGCGCCAGTGATAGGTATTCAACACGTTGCCAGGGTATACCTGAAATGACATCATCGGCCAAAGAAACCAAGATGAATAATGCCCAGCGAACTCGTTAGCGTTCACATCGATAGGGTACGTCATCTTATCCAAATTCTGGCATTCGGTAGTGTGCCGTAAACAATACCCTTGTGGCTGAATATCGTAGGTACTGGCTTTGACAATACCGTTTGCAAACGTTGGGTGGTTTAACTGGCAGTGATAGCATTCTGAATAATTTTCAACTGATACCTTCCAGTTGCATTTTTCGCTAGCTTGCACCCATTCTACGGCTTCCAAGCGATCAATATCAGGCACAAACGCTGATAATTCTTCGGCTACATTCGGAAACCATTCACTCATCGGCTTCGCTAAAGCATCTAGATTTGCAAATATAAATCCGCAAAAATTCTCAATGCGTATCTCACTTAAACAAATCGCTGTTTTATCAAACCCTGGCACGGTATTTATATTGGGCCCAGATCGCAATTGCCCAGTTAATTCATATGACCAAGCATGATAGGGACAAACGAGTATTTTTGTATTGCCAGCCCCTTTAAGAAGCTGATGGGCTCGATGTTGGCAAACGTTGTAATACCCCTTTATTTCACCTTCCTGAGTTCTTATACAAAAAAGGGATTCACCAGCTAACTCAAAGCAAAAATAATCACCTGCTTTTTTTAGCTTCGAAACATGTCCAGCGTATTGCCAGGTGTTCGCAAACACTCCAAATTGTTCAGCCTTATAAATGGCAGGGTCGGTGTAATAGCGTGCTTCTAGTGATCTTATGGGCAGTGTATGTTTACTCATTAGGCATCTTCCGAATACAGGCCAAGCTTGTGCCGGCGATCATGGAACGTTCTTACTCTATCCACCACCTTAGGCTTACCAACACCCACAACGAAGGACAGTAAAGTCTCAAGCAGTGCAATGGTTGAAACCGATGAAGGGAAAAATTGAGGAGTATCAACCGCCACCACAAATCCAAATTCAGAGCCGCGAATAATAGGAGACGCTAAACTATCGGAAATACCGATAATGGTTAATCCTTGTTCACGAGCGATTCTCACCGTCTCTACCACTTCTTGGCGATACGGTTTACAAGTTACTGCAATAAGCAAATCACGTTGATCAGCCCACGCTAAATCATCACTGGCGGTGCTACCGCTACGCGGTATGGCGGTTACCTGTTTCATTCCAGTGCTTGCAAGGTAGGCAAAGTTCTGTGCATTAAAATGATTCACACCTACACCCAATGTGTACGTATTTCGTGATGCGACCACGGCGCGAGCAGCGGCCTGCATTTTTTTACTGTCAATTCCTGCAAAGGTGTCTTCAATATTTCCAATAGCCGCACTGACCATGCTTCGATAGTGCTCACCCAACTGCCCGCGTTGTCCTAATGACTGTAACCATTCGGCGCGATCTGGAAAATGGGTAACACCTTGCTTCACCTCTTCCCTAAATGGTTCGCGAAAATCCTCGTAACCATCAAACCCAATGGACTGAGCCATCCTGACTAAGGTGTTCGGTTTCACATCGGCCGCGTGTGCAATTTCACGAATGGAGGATACGCTTACATCGTTTGGATTTGTCAGCACATACGAGGCAGCTTTTCGCACTTCAGGTGACAGCGTATCAATTACTTCTGATAGGGAAATCAATACTTGCGTGCTTTGCCAGGCAGACGATGATGGTACAGATATACTATTCATGGTTGACAAGGGTACATTTGTATCAATAGAATCGCAACTACTGATATCCCATAAACCCACCCTCCTATTGATATGAATTCATCCCCCATTCCGTCTCAAGCAAAAGTGGTTATCGTCGGCGGCGGTGTAATGGGGTGTGGGTTGGCCTATCACTTAGCGCACGAGGGATGGTCAGACGTACTGTTATTAGAGAAAGCGGAGCTCACTTCAGGGTCCACTTGGCACGCCGCAGGGCAAATCACACATTCCACTTCCAGCTTCGGATTAGGTAAATGCGTGGATTACAACATTGGTTTGTATGCAGGCGCCTTACAAAAGGAAACCGGACAAGACGTTACCTGGCATGGCTGCGGCTCTTTTCGATTAGCCTACGAAGAAGATGAAATGGATTGGCTTCGTCATACATTAAGCGTGGGCCGATCGTTAGGCTTCAACATCGACTTAGTGGATCCTAATTTCATTCGACAAAAACACCCCTTTTATAACTTAGAGGGTGTGTTAGGCGCGCTCTATACACCCGATGATGGTCATGTAGATCCTTCAGGTGTTACGCAAGCCATGGCAACCGGTGCGCGACAATTGGGCGTAAAAATCATTCGACGATGCCGCGCCACCGACATCAAACAAGACACTAACGGCGAATGGTTGGTGTCAACTGAGCGCGGTATTGTTCGCTGTGAACATGTGGTTAATGCTGGGGGCACTTACGCTCGGCAAATGGGTGAATGGTCTGGTTTGCAATTACCCATGACGTCCATGACTCACCACTATTTTGTTACCGAAACGGTGCCTGAATTTGAAACCATCGATACCGAACTTCCTGTTATCCGGGATGATCGAGAAGTATCTGGTTACATTCGCATGGAGCAAAAATCTGGATTAATTGGCATTTACGAAAAGCATAACCCCAACACCGTATGGGAAGACCATTGCCCATGGGAGGCTGAAAACGAGCTGTTTGAGCCTGACTACGAACGCGTGATGCCATGGCTTGAAAATGCATTAGAACGTATGCCGATTTTTGCAGAGCTTGGCATTAAGCGCGACGTACATGGAGCCATTTCACACCCACCCGACGGCAACCCGTTAATAGGTCCTGCGCCTGGTGTGCGTAACTACTGGTGCTGCTGCGGTACGCAAATCGGTATCGGTTGGGGGCCAGGGCTAACACGCGAACTTGCCCGCTGGATGGTGCACGGAGCGGCCGACATTTCCATGCGTGAATACGATCCTCGTCGCTTTGGTGATTACGCCACCAAAGATTGGCAAATCATCAAAGCCAAAGAAGACTATTGTTTGCGCCATGAAATTCCCTTTCCCCATTTTAACCGGTTAGCTGGTCGTCCAATAAAGGCCTCGCCGTTATACGCATCCTTAAAAAAACAAGGCGCAGTGTTTGAAGAAGTGTATGGACATGAGCGCGCGCGCTGGTTCGCAACCTCCACCGTTCCTCAACATGACCACTACTCGTTTAAGCGAAACGTGGTGCACGATGTGGTTGCAGGTGAAGTGGCAGCGGTGCGAAAAAGTGTTGGCATAATGGATATCTGCGCGTTTACCAAAGTGGAAGTATCTGGCGTTGGGGTTAACGATTGGTTAGAGTCGTTAGTAACCAACCGTCTCCCTCAAAAAGACGGTGGCATCGTGTTAACTCATTTTCTAAACGATGCGGGGCGAATTGAATTAGAAGCTACTGTGATTCGTTTTGAAGAACATCGATATTACATCGTGTGTGCCGCCTTTTTCGAACAACGCTTATTGGATCATTTGAATCAGCATCAACCCGCCGATGCTTCATTCCAAGTGGATAATTTATCTTACGATTGGGGTGCGCTGACGCTAAACGGGCCTAAGTCAAGAGACGTGTTAGCGGTATGCACACCCGCACCATTGGATAACCAAAACTTTCCTTGGCTAAAAGCGCAGCATATCCAAATAGCAGGCGTTGCCTGTTGGGCGATGCGGTTGTCTTATGCTGGTGAACTTGGCTGGGAAATTCACACCGAACGTGACAACCTGAAAACGGTATACGAAGCTCTTTGGCATGCAGGGCAAGAATACGATATAAAAAATTACGGCTCTTTCGCAATGAACACCATGAGAATGGAAAAAATGTTTAAAGGCGCTGGTGAATTAACTAACGAGGTCACCTTGCCTGAAGCAGATGTCATGAGATTTGTAAAACTTGACAAAATGTTCATCGGTAAAGCCGCCACAGAACAAAGCGCCAGCAAAGATCTTCCCTGGATTTGTGCCTATTTGCGTATTGAGGATAACGGTATTGAAGACGGCCACGGCGGGGAAGCGGTATTACTTAATGGGCAAGTAGTGGGTTCAACAGCATCAGTAACCTATGGCCACACTGTGGGTTTTATTCTGGCGTTTGCTTATTTAAAGCCTATGGCCACCGCATCAGGCACTGAATTAACCGTCATTATCGCAGGCAAACCACGCAAGGCCACCGTACTTAATGAAGCGGCTTATGATCCAGACAGTGCCTTACCTCGCACCGACAGCGTATAAATTACACCTATAAATTTACGGTACAAAATTATCATGACTCTAGCCACTATTATGAACGCTATCGTGCTTACTGGCCACGGTGGAATGGATAAATTGGAATACCGAACTAACTACCCTGTGCCAACACCCGGTGATACCGATGTACTCATCAAGGTAGGCGCGTGTGGCATGAACAACACCGACGTTAATACTCGTTCGGGTTGGTATTCAAAGGGCGTTACTGAAGCTACTACCGGTGATGGTTACGACACGGTAGATTCTGACGACCCAAGCTGGGGCGGCGCACCTATAAGTTTCCCACGCATTCAAGGGGCTGATGTCTGCGGTGAAATCGTGGCAGTAGGTAGCGATGTTGATAGCTCATTAATCGGCGAACGCGTCATTACCGATGGTTGGTTACGCGACTGGAATGATCCGATGAACAAGGATAAAACCGGTTACTTTGGTTCTGAACGCGATGGCGGCTATGCGCAATACACCGTTACCGATTATCGGAACGCAGGCATTATTCATAGTGAATTAACTGATGCAGAGCTTGCCACTTTTTCATGCTCGTACACAACAGCTGAAGGCATGTTAGCAAGGGCGAACGTTAATGCAGACGATGTGGTACTCGTAACGGGTGCATCTGGAGGCGTGGGCTCTGCCCTTGTGCAATTGGCTAAACGCCGCGGAGCAAAAGTTGTGGGAATGGCATCGGATGAAAAGCACGAAAGTGTGCTGGCTTTGGGTGCGGATGCCATGCTGCCCAGATCACCTAACAATTTAAGCTCTGCACTAAAACAATGTATCGGACAAAGCACCGTAACGGTCGTAGCTGACATCGTTGGCGGCAAGGCCTTTTCTGCCATCATTGATGTGCTTTCTCGCGGCGGTCGCTATACCTGTTCAGGCGCTATCGCAGGCCCAATCGTTGATCTTGATTTACGCACGTTGTATCTCAGAGATTTAACATTTACAGGCTCTACCGTGTTACCACCGTCAATCTTTAAAGACATTATCAGTTACATAGAACGCGGTGAAATCAAACCGGTGTTGTCAGCAACCTACCCGTTGGAGAAATTTCATGAGGCGCAAGCTGCGTTCATTGAAAAAAAGCACACCGGAAACATTGTTGTCACACCCTAGTTGCTAAGCAGCTAAGCAGCCAAGTAACCAAGTAACCAAACCATTAAAAGCCCTTGCCGTAAACGTGCTATGAAAATAACCCGCATCAGTGTTTTCCAGAAAAATTTACCCTTAAAAGATCCCTATTGGCTATCCGGTGGCCGTTTAAAGTTCGAAGTATTGGACGCAACCTTTATCAAAATTGAAACCGATAGTGAAATTGTAGGCTGGGGAGAAGGCACTCCGTGGGGGCATACCTATGTACCCGCTCACGGTCCTGGCATTCGAGCTGGAATAGAAACGATGGCCTCTTCCCTGTTGGGGCTTGATCCAAGAAAAATCGAACTGGTTGAGCGTGCAATGGATACCTGTTTACCCGGGCACCTATACGCAAAACAACCAGTTGATCTTGCCTGCTGGGATATTTTAGGCAAAGCAGCCGAGTTGCCCATTGCAGACCTTCTCGGAGGTATGCGCAACAGCGGAACACCTGCCGCATCGTCTGTATCCAGTGGTGAGCCAGAGTATATGATGGACATCATCAATCGCTATCGAAGCATGGGTTACGTGGCACACTCTGCCAAAGTAGGTGGCAGCGATACCGATAAAGATATTGAACGCATACGCCACCTTGAATCACAACGCCGTGATGGGGAAATCATTTTGTACGATGTGAATCGTGCATGGACACGACGTGAAGCTAGCATTGTGATGAACGCGGTTGCAGAATTTGGAGTTACCTTCGAACAACCCAGTGAAACCCTGGATGATATCGCACAAATTCGCAGGGTAACAACCTCACCAATCAGTGTGGATGAATCGTTAGTGACCTTGCAAGATGCAACGCGCATTGCTCGTGATGGCATAGCCGATGTGTTTGGCATTAAGCTGAATCGCGTTGGTGGGTTAACCAAAGCCAGACGTATGCGTGATGTTGCTATGGCTCACGGCATACAACTGTTTATCATGGCAACAGGCGGATCGGTTATGGCCGATACCGAAGCTGCTCATCTGGCGCAGTCCATACCCGAAGAATTCATACGCGCCTGTTGGTCTTGCCAAGACATGCTCACCATTGACATCGCTCCTGGCAGCGGCCCTCGTTGTGTTGATGGATTCATCACCATAGATGACACACCCGGATTAGCAGTAACACCAGATGAGTCTTTGCTTGGTGACCCTGTTGCTGTTTATCAATCATGAAGATATCCAAATGAACAACGCTAATTGGGCCATGCGCGCACAGTCCGTTTTACCTGCCGGTGGGTTCGGTAACTTTGATCACAGTGTGTTTATCAAAAAAGGTAGCGGTTCGCGTGTTTGGGATGAACAAGACAACGAGTACATCGATTACTTAATTGGTTCAGGCCCCATGTTACTGGGCCATGGCAACGAAGAAGTGATTGACGTTGTACAAGAGCAAATCTCCAAAGGCATGACCTTCTTTGCCAACAACACAGCCGGAATCGAATTAGCAGAGCAAATAGTTGATGCCGTTGCGTGTGCAGAACAAGTGCGTTTTGTCACCTCGGGGGGAGAGGCGGATATGTACGCCCTCAGGTTAGCGCGTGCTTATACCAATAGAAATAAAATCATGAAATTTGAAGGCGGCTATCATGGCATGAGCGCAGAAGCGCAGATGAGTTTAGCGCCCAGCATACAAGCAAATTTTCCCAACGCCGTGCCTGATAGCGCAGGCATTCCAGCCAGCGTACAAGATGATATGGTGATCGCACCATATAATGATAAAGAGACGGTAAAAGCCCTACTCGATGAATACGGTACAGAGATAGCCGCTATTATTGTTGAACCACTACAACGCATCATTCCTGCCCTACCGGGGTTTCTTTCATTTCTTCGAGAAGAGTGCACGCAACGCGGCATCGTTCTAATTTTCGATGAAATCGTTACAGGATTCCGCTTAGCCTATGGCGGTGCCCAAGAAGCTTACGGTGTTGTACCAGACCTTTGCACCTTAGGAAAAATTATTGGTGGTGGATTCCCATTAGCGGCTATTGCGGGTAAACAGTCCATCATGGCGCATTTTGATGCATCGGTTGTTGGGCGTGATAAATTTTTAATGCAGCTTGGCACTTTATCGGGTAACCCAGTAGCGGCTAAAGCGGGCTTAAAAACAATGGAAATTCTGAAACGGCCCGGTAATTACGACACATTGAAAGCTCATGGTGTTCGTTTGCAAAAACTGTTTACTAAGCATTTAACCCATCACGGCCACCCCCATCAAGTTGTAGGTGAGCCAGAATTGTTTGATGTGTTATTTACTAGTAATCCGGTAATTGATTACCGCAGTGCGAATCAAGCCAATCAAGATAAAAGCAAGCGATTCAATCACACACTTCGTACCCACGGTATATTGAAGTCACCGAGTAAAGTGTACCCTTGCCTAGCATTAACTGAGGCTGATTTTGAATGGACAGAGCAAGCCGTAGAAAAAGCCGCTGCTGAATTAAATAAATAAATTCACCGGTTGAGATGGACTCTCTTAGCATTCTAAAGACCATTGCAATTGGCGAAATACGTAACCGTTGCTGGCCAATCAGAGAACACCCCTATCACACCCACATCATTAGCTAGTGCGTCTAGCACCTTATAAACATCACCGTCATTGTTGATCACATCCGATACCGTTTGGTAATACCACCCGCCACCAGATTCTAATGACCCAGATCGCTCAAGCGTCCACGTGATGATCTGAAGACCTGCTTTTGTCGCCTCTTGTGCATACTGAGAAGGGACTATATCTTCTGAATTCGTTGAGGTTAACAGCACCCATAAAGGAGGTGCAATTGTGTTAACGCCCATAGCTTTTAAACGCTGCATCGAAGGTGTCCAGCTGCGTATCTTTTGTGGATTAAATCGAAATTGCGCGTATCGACCGTCTAAATATACTGCACGCTGCCCGTACTCTTGCGCATGGGTTAACCAGTATTCAATATCGGTTAAATTAAACGATTGCATTCGTACATTGCGGCCTGGCACTTCCGCATCGATGTACTCATTCACCAATTGCTGCGCATAATCTTCTTGAGTGTAATCTCCCTCATAGGGCATGTTGACAGCGGCAGATTTTAATTCCGGTGACATCGCCACCCCTAAGCTTTTAAACAGCTCGATACTTTGCGCATGCGTTACCAATGTACCTTTCGTAACCAAAGCCTTTTCACCGGTATCCGCTTGCGGTGCTAAGTATGCTTCAATGGTATCCGCTGATTTATCAATAGAATCTCGTCGTCCTTCTAGCGTTAGAAATTCATCCACAGTGATATCGCTCGTGCAACATTGAGCGCTGGCTGGGGTGACTAACTCTCCTGTTTTTTTATGGTATTCAGCAGGGCTAAACGGAATCGAACATTTCTTTGCAAGCTCTGGGATTTCCAAAATATTCGTGGTGCTATGTAAATCACATTGCGAATGACGACAAACCAGCGCTCGATCTTTGGTAAACGTAACATCGCATTCAACGATGCCTGCCCCCATGTTAGCTGCCGCAACATAAGATTCCTTGGTGTGCTCTGGATACCGTAAGGGTGCGCCGCGATGGCCGATGGAAAACGCAGTTGATGTGGGCTCAAGATGCAAACAACCTTGCAATTGATTCTTAAGCGCACCTTCATCCATCAACTCAATTAGCTGCACGGGCCTTTGGCCTAGTTCTACGTCGGCGGCGGTGCTTGTTGCCGGGAATAACCAAGTTAAAGCGATCAATCCATTAAAGAAACTGATTGTTGTGCATCGAACATTCACGGATCATCTCCTAGAAAATGCCAGGTATGATGCAAGAGGTTTGCGATTACTACGCTTAGTATTTAACCGATAAATCCTGCAACCAAAGCGGCATTACATCCAACAACCAAACTTCAATGTATCGCTGCCAATGGAAGAACAAGGTGATACCGACCAGCAGTAGCACCACCCCCATAATGGGTTTAGCCCAAGGCATGGCTTTACTTAAATTCGCATGGCGCGAGGTTAATACCTCTCTTGAGCCATAGGCTAAGGCCAATAAAATCGTTGCAACACCGAACCCAAAAAACAGCATGGTGGCTGCGGCTTGCAATAACCCTTCACCACTGGCAGCCAATCCAATGGCACCACCCAGCGTTGGGCCAATGCACGGTGACCAAACTGCACCTAACAAAACACCAATAGCCGCTTGGCCCGCAAGCCCACTGTCTTGCAATTTATCCAATCGACCGCTGGCGCTGTTCGCTAAGGGCGTTGCGGCATTGCTTAACACCATGCCAGCTTTCGGGATAAGTAAAGCCAATCCAAACAAAATCATCATGATGGAGGCGATGCGGTTTAAGACAAATTCATCAAGGCCAATTAAGTGACCGAACGCTGTAACAAATACGCCGAACACCGTAAACGATACAACCAAGCCTGCAGCCAATGCTACAGGACCCAACCTAGAGCTCTGCAACGCAGAAGCGATGATAATGGGCAACAGTGGCAACACACAGGGATTTATCAGTGTGAGTAAACCTGCCAGATAGGCCCAAAATAAAAACATCGATTAACGCTCGAAATTAGGTTAAGGCTTTGAACAACGCTTCGATGGCTTCAGTGGAGGTTTGTGCAACCACTCGCCCAACCTCTTTACCTTCATTAAACATGACTAACGTGGAGCGACGCGGAATGCGCAATTGTTTGACAAAGTCAGCCCGGCCATACTGATCCCAATCTACGTTGATGACTTTAACGTTGGCGTAAGCTTCATTGGCTTTCATTAATTCACTGACAGCTCTCTCTTGACGTCGGCAGGTGCCACACCAATCGGCGTGAAAACCGACCAACAGCGGCTCACCACTGTCAATGGCGGCCTGATAGGCCTCGGCAGAATATTCAATCGGATTATAGTTTGCGAATACTCGTTGGCCTGCGCTAAGTGCTGCAATCCCAAGCCCAGCTTTTAAAAGATCTCGTCTATTCATGCTCAAAATGGTCCTTTAAGAATTGTAGGATGCTTAATTTTACGTTTTCGATAGTCCAATTAACGTGACATAGTCACAAGCAAAGAAACGGACGTTATTTTGCGACTACTCGATAGGCGCTGCTTTGACCACCCCGCCCTAGTTCAGTTCCCTCTGATTACCCAGCCCAAAAAACTGTAAATGTCATTAGATGTTACTGAAATATTTTTGTGACAGTGACCGAGAATCGGCCTAAAATCGGGTGAACTTTTTCCGGTCAGATTCGTACCATTTTATACCCGTCTGTTTCAACATAACAACTCAACAAAAGGAATCTTAGTATGCGTTTCGCTCGCCAACTCTCTTTCGCAGCAGCCTTACTTGGGGCAAGCTTCACTGCACAAGCCGTCGATCTCACACAAGTTCCATCAGGTGCTTACGCGGTTGACCCAACTCATGCCTACGTAAATTTTCAGTACACACACCTTGGCTTATCTCGCCCCATGCTTGGTTTTGATGACTTCACCGTCGATCTTAATCTGGACAATGCCGATGTCACTAAATCTAGCATCGCAGTAACGATCGATCCAAAAAGCATTCAAGCCGGTTCGGATATCTGGAAATCACACCTCACCGGTGGTGACTGGTTCGATGTGGGATCACATCCTGAAATCACCTTCGCATCCACATCAATTGAAAAAATGAGTGAAGACACATTGAAAGTCATGGGTGACTTAACCGTTAAAGGCACCACAGCACCAGTGGAACTAGAAGTGACTTTGCATGCAGCCATGCCACACCCTTTTCAAGGATTTCCTGTCATTGGATTCTCTGCTAAGGGTCAATTACTTCGTTCAGCGTTCGGTTTAGGCAAATCATCACCCGCTGTCAGTGATGAAGTGGATTTACTCATTTCGGTAGAAGTTGCGCAAAAAGGCTAAGTTCTGTTGCGTTCACTGAATGCACAAACTTACCAACACGCATGAAAAAGTTTGTGTAGTTTTACATGCGAAAAAGCCTCGGGCGATGCCATCGTGCATTCCGCCCGAGGTTTCGTTTAGGATACCCACTTTCAAGTTCTAAAGTTATCAGCCTTATGACGTACACACACGTCGCCGTATTTATCCACTGGGTCACCGCTATCTTGATCATCGGCCTACTCGCCGTGGGTAAGTTCATGACGGGGCTAGACGATGCCGACCCGCTTCGCTTCTCGCTTACTCAAACCCACAAAACCATTGGCATCCTGGTTTTACTGTTATCCGGTTTACGTATTCTGTGGCGACTTACCCACAAGGCCCCGCCTCATCCTGCACAAGCGCCGGCTTGGGAAAAATTCGCAGCCTCGCTGTCGCACTTTGCGTTTTATGTATTGATTTTGCTACTACCACTAAGTGGCTGGGCGATGGTATCGATATCGGTTCTTGACATCGATACCTTGTTGTTCAACACCATTGAGTGGCCTCACCTACCTATCGCCGAATGGCTTAACCTTGCAAGCACCGAAGCTAAGGCAAGCTGGGAACATCATTTTCACAGCGCACACCACATTGCTGGCAATGTCCTTGCCGTATTAGTGCTGGTTCATGTTGGTGCCGCCCTTAAGCATCACTTTATCGATAAAGACGATGTGCTTCGCCGAATGAAACCGCGCATCACCGAGCCCGGTTTTTTAGGTGTGCTAGCCTTCGCAGCGGTTTGCATTGGCGCAGGCTATTTTGCGGTAACGCAAATCAGTAAATCCAGCGCCAGCACTTTGGTGGCTAGCGACAGCTCGGTTACCTTGCAAGCCGATGTGACTGGCTCCGAAACGGCCATCGTTTTTTCCAACAGTTCGATAAGCGCTCAGATTGACGCTAACAATCCAGCCAACAGCTCGTTAATGGTCACTGTCGATACGGCCACCGCAACCAGCACCAATTTGCAGGTGCAAGGCTCATTGCCTAATTCAGATTGGTTCGATGTAGACAATTTTCCGCAGGCTACTTTCCAGTCAACGAGCTTTACATCTGGTCAAGAACCGAACAGTTTAGAAGTCACCGGCGATTTAACGATCAAAGAGACCACCCGTTCGGTTGATTTCACCTTAATTATGACCACCGATGAGCAAACCGGTGAATCTAGCGCCAGAATCGATTTGCCCATCAACCGATTCGATTATCAGATAGGGCTTAAATCTCAACCTAACGAGGACTCCGTCGGGGCAATAGTGACTATTCAGGTCAGATTCCAGCTAGGCAACAACGGGTAGAGTTTCAGTTGCTAAAATAAAGGATTGACCCGCACTATATAAGGAGCACCTCGGTGCCGATCACCAAGATTCTGGTTGCAAATCGATCTGAAATCGCCATTCGCATTTTTCGCGCTGCAAATGAACTGGGGCTAAAAACCGTCGCGGTTTGGGCTGCAGAAGATAAGCTGGCTTTGCACCGGTTTAAAGCAGACGAGGCGTATCAAATCGGCACAGGACTGCACCTTGAAGAAAATTTAGGGCCTATAGAATCCTATCTCTCTATTGATGAGATTCTGCGTGTGGCAAAACAATCAGGCGCAGACGCCATTCACCCAGGCTACGGCCTACTCTCTGAAAGCCCAGAATTCGTTGATGCTTGCGATGAAGCGGGCGTCACCTTCATTGGCCCCAGGGCTGATACGATGCGCTCCTTAGGCAATAAAGTGGCTGCAAGAAACTTAGCCATGAGTGCCGATGTGCCTGTGGTACCCGCAACAGAGCCCTTACCTGAAGACATGCCTACCATTAAAAAAATGGCGGCAGAAGTGGGCTACCCCATCATGCTTAAAGCCTCGTGGGGCGGCGGTGGTCGCGGCATGCGTGTGATCCGCAGCGAAAGCGATTTGGACACCGAAGTGGAAGAAGCACGCCGCGAAGCGCGAGCAGCGTTTGGTAAGGACGAAATCTACCTAGAAAAATTAGTAGAACGGGCGCGTCACGTTGAAGCTCAAATTTTGGGTGACACCCATGGCAACGTGGTGCATTTGTTTGAACGTGATTGCACCGTACAAAGGCGCAATCAAAAGATAGTTGAGCGTGCGCCTGCGCCCTATTTATCAGATGCTAAACGAGCCGAGATTGCCGAATACGCTTTACGCATTGGTAAAACCACCAGCTATGTCGGCGCGGGAACCGTTGAATTTTTAATGAACATGGAAACCGAGGATTTCTACTTCATTGAAGTGAACCCTCGCGTGCAAGTGGAACACACGGTCACAGAAGAAGTCACCGGCATCGATATTATTAAAGCGCAAATTCATTTAGTGGAAGGCCACCCGATTGGCTCTAAAGAATCTGGAGTTCCTGCGCAAGAGAACATCAAATTAAACGGCCACGCTATGCAGTGCCGAATAACCACTGAAGATCCTGAGCAAAATTTTGTGCCCGATTACGGCCGCATCACAGCCTACCGAGGCGCTGCAGGCTTCGGCATTCGTCTTGACGGCGGTACCGCGTATTCAGGAGCAATAATCAATCGCTTTTATGATCCCTTACTTGAAAAAGTAACCGCTTGGGCACCTACACCCGATGAAACCATTAAACGCATGGATCGTGCGCTACGTGAATTTCGAATTCGTGGTGTGGCGACCAATTTAACGTTTTTAGAAAACGTGATTGGGCACCCTAAATTTCTTGATAACAGTTACACCACCAAATTCATCGATTCAACACCCGAATTATTCGATCAAGTTAAGCGACAAGATCGAGCCACCAAACTCTTAACCTATATTGCTGATGTATCGGTTAATGGCCACCCTGATGTACGCGACAGAGCCAAACCCAGAGCAGGCAGTGGCAGGCCGCGTGCGCCCTATTTCGGCACGCCGATAGTTGATGGCACCAAACAAATTTTGGACAACCAAGGCCCAAAAGCGTTGTCTCAATGGTTACGTGATCAAAAACAAATTCTGTTTACTGACACCACCATGCGCGATGCGCCGCAATCACTTCTGGCAACCCGTATGCGAACCTATGACATCGCCCACGTTGCCGAAAGTTATTCGCGATCTTTACCTAATCTTCTGTCCTTAGAATGTTGGGGCGGCGCCACCTTTGATGTCAGTATGCGATTCTTAACCGAAGACCCATGGGAACGACTCGCGATGATTCGCGAACGCACCCCGAACCTATTGCTTCAGTGTTTAATTCGCGGAGCAAATGGGGTGGGCTATACCAATTACCCTGACAACGTCGTTAAGTACTTCGTTAAAGAGGCCGCTGCAGGCGGTATGGATTTATTCCGAATCTTTGATTGCTTTAACTGGGTAGATAACATGCGCGTGTCGATGGATGCCGTGTTAGCAGAAGACAAACTGTGCGAAGCCGCCATCTGTTACACCGGCGACATGATGGATCCAAAACAAAAGCAGTACACCATCGATTACTACCTGAAGTTAGCTGAACAACTCACCGCAGCTGGTGCGCACATCATCGCCATAAAAGACATGGCTGGTTTAATGAAACCGAACGCTGCCCGTCAGTTGTTCCCCGCACTTCGTGAAGCCACCGACCTGCCTATTCATTACCACACGCACGACACCTCTGGCATCAGTGCTGCCACCGTCTTAGCCGCAATCGATTCAGGTGTTGATGCAGTTGATGCAGCAATGGATGCATTCTCAGGCACCACCTCACAACCCGCGCTAGGTTCTTTGATTGCCGCGTTACAAGGCCATGAGCGCGATCCGAATTTAGACTTAGACGCGGTACAACGCATTTCACTGTATTGGGAAGCGGTACGTGAGCAATATGCCGCCTTTGAAAGTGACTTAAAAAGCCCTGCTTCTGAAGTGTACTTACATGAAATGCCCGGTGGTCAATTTACGAACTTAAAAGAACAAGCACGTTCGTTAGGATTAGCCCCGCGCTGGCACGAAGTGGCAAAAGCCTATCGTGAAGTGAATGATTTATTTGGAGACATTGTAAAAGTAACCCCGTCATCCAAAGTGGTGGGTGATATGGCGCTGATGATGGTAAGTCAAGACTTAACCATTGACGATGTGGCCGATCCTGACAAAGACATCGCTTTCCCCGATTCGGTGGTGTCGCTAATGAAAAACGAACTCAGCCAGGTGCCTAATGGTTGGCCAGAAGAATTACAGGCCAAAGTGCTAAAAGATGAAAAAGCATTTGAAGGTCGTGCCAGCGCTGAGATGCCACCAGCGGATCTAGAAGCAACGCGCAAAGAAGTAGCTGAGGAGATCGGACGCGAAGTATCCGATCAAGATTTAGCAGCCTATTTGATGTACCCCAAGGTGTTTACAGAATTTCAAAACGCCCAAGAAAACTACGGCCCTACTAGCGTGTTACCCACAGGGGTTTACTACTACGGTGTTAATGTCGGTGATGAAATTTTAGTTGAAATTGAACATGGTAAAACCCTGGTTATACGATGCGTAGCGCGCGGCGAAACCAATGAAAAAGGCTTGGTAAGAGTCTTCTTTGAATTAAACGGCCAACCTCGATCCATTCAGGTACCCGATCGAATTCACGGAGCAGAAGGCATACAAGCCAGACCCAAAGCCGATGCCGATGATCCATTGCAAGTTGGCGCCCCCATGCCAGGTGTTATTTCAACGGTAAATGTATCTAAAGGGCAAACCGTCTCTGCAGGTGACGTGTTGTTATCGATTGAAGCAATGAAAATGGAAACCGCCATATACGCTGATGCCGATGGCGTAGTGGACGATTTACTGGTAAGCCCTGGCGATCAAATTGATGCAAAGGATTTATTGGTAAAGCTTACAGCTTAAGAAATTGCACTAGAAATTAATCAATGTAATTATCAGAACGAAGGCCAACGCGTTCGTAATGAATGGGCAAGGCACGCCCATACAGCTGTTTACACCGCTCAGGGGTGGCCACCATATTGGCTTTATCCACATAAGAAAATATGGCCACATACCTTGGTGTATTCCCTTGAAGCGGCGCTACTCTATGTAAGGAATAGCGCCCTTTAAACAATTGAAGATCACCAGGTTCTAATTCAAGCTTCACAACGTTTTCTGATGTTCCATCCAAAACTTTTCGTACCTCGGAAAAATTCTCACCATTGATACGAATGTTAGGCGCATATTCAAACGTACCGCCTGTATCAGCGTTTTGAATAGCCAAGGTTACGGTGAAATTGTTAGTATCAAAATGCCAAGGAAACCCGTTACCTTCATCCGCCATATTTATAATCACATCAGCTAACGGATCTGCATATCGATAAAATTTTTCTTGTTCTAAACAATCTTGTATGAACGGGTCAAAAGCATGGAAATTGTGCACCGAACGAAGCGGGCCCGTCTTTTTGAAATTATCCGCTGCAATAAAATTATTAGAGCGTTCAAAAAAAGCACGGCGCGGATCATCCGTTGAGAGCGATGGATCATCTTTTGTAAAATAAGGATTGGTGCGATTATATGAACGATGGCCTTTTGAAGATACGCTATCGGCTTCCACTTGCAAATCAGCAATACCTTTCGCTGATAAAAAGCCTTTTAACACAGCACAACCATCGCTTGCT
This sequence comes from uncultured Granulosicoccaceae bacterium, assembly GCA_938035125.1. GTDB lineage: Bacteria > Pseudomonadota > Gammaproteobacteria > Granulosicoccales > Granulosicoccaceae > Granulosicoccus. The sequence continues at coordinate 39,611 of CALHNS010000035.1, forward strand.
AACTTAGCTCTTGTGCTGCTAATTAATTTTTCTCGCTCTGGGCCTGCCAGATGTATCGGGTATCGATCTAAGTTAATCAGCTCTGATGCATCAATAGTCACGTAGAACCTCTTTAAAAGCTCGTTTACAAATTGACAATAATCGGTTTAACACGCGGCCGTTTGTCATTGCCAAAGAATACCGATGGTGTTTGCCTTCCCTTTATATTTTCTATTAACTGATTTTTTATAATTTTTGCGATAAGACCTAATGGAAACTTGGGAGATGATGTAGGGTAATCGGGTGTGCCGATGGCGTGTTGTGTTTGAACATAAGCCTTCACCGGGCCCAATACCTCATCGCGATTATCAACGTTCATAAAGGTATGAATAATACCAGCAAAGGCCATTTTCGCACTAATCGTATTGGCTACAGGCGTATTGCAACAACTCGTATACCACCGAAGCGGGCCTTTTTTAGACAACCGCAAACAGTGCAATTTGTCCTGTCCTTCTTCTACGGTTATTTGAGATTGGGTAGCTTGAAAAACCTCTGTTCCGCCAAATTGATCTAACGTGATGGATTCCTGCCCTAAATGATTCGCAAATTCTTGGCAACTGTCGCAGCAGCACACCACGCGTAGGCCTTTACGAGGATTAATATCGTGAGCCGTGCCTTTTACCTGGCCGCAGCGACATTGAAGTGGAATCGATGTCATCAGGAATTATCCAAAGGTTGAAATTACACTAAGCGCGAATATGGCATTTATCGTTTTACTCATTTATCGTCTTACTAACGCAAGTTCGTTTAACATGTTTACCCAATCTGATGGCGGAGGGTCGGTAATATCGAACCCTGAAATTTCATCATGCACCAATTGATCTGCATCACTCACTAGCGCTTTACCGGCATCGGTTAACGAAGCAATACTTTGCCTAGCATCGCGTTCGCCTTTTTCCGTTATGACATAGCCAATTTTTTCTAATGGTTTCAGCGCACGAGTGATCGCTGACGGCGTTAAATGAACAGCGCTTGCAAGTTCAACCCGTGTTGCCGAAGCATTATGGCATTCACCCAAATGCTTTAATAAGCAATATTCAGTGAAACTTACGCCTTTAACGTTAGACACCACACGGCTGAGCCTACCCTCTACGCTGTTCGCGGCGGCTAACAAAGAAAATATCAGTTCAGATTGTTCATTCATAATAGGTTCAAGATACATGATTACTCACGTATTTGCAAAGTAAATTCGTTTTATCAGGCACCAGGCACCAGGCACCAGCTTTTTTGAACCTATATCCAAGTAGCAGTTATCCACAGCGTGCAACAATCTGAGCGATATACTGGCCAATCGGACAAACGCCTTTCAAAAGAAGCCCACTGCATGTTTTTACTTCTTATTGTTGTTCTGGTTTGGGGGTTTTCTTGGTTCGCAATTACCTTGCAGCTGGGCGTGGTTCATCCCATGGTATCTATCAGCTGGCGCTTTCTTATCGCAGGGATTGTGCTGTTGATTTGGTTAAAAGCCAAAAATCAATTTGTTTTACCAAGCCGAATTCATTTACCCAAGGTGCTGGCGCTTAGCGTTTTACTGTTTTGTTTTAACTTCACTTGTTTCTACTTTGCTACAAGCTTTGTAACATCAGGATTGGTATCGGTTGTTTTTGCAGCCGCTGTGTTTATAACCGTACTTAACCAATGGATTTGGCGTCGAATGGTGCCAGAGAAAAAAACGTTCGTTGGTGCGCTTTTGGGTATAAGTGGTATTGCATTACTATTCGCACCATCAATAGCTGACAACATAAATTCTGGCGAAATTTATACGGTTGTAGGTTTGGCACTTTCGTTTTTAGGCACGTGGTTTTTTTCTGTGGGTAACTTAGTGTCGGCCTCATTATCAAGAACCACTCACTTGCCCAGTACCATTGCCGTCTCAATGCTTATAGGGGCCGCAACCAGTGCGGTTATCTCACTGATGTTAGGGCAATCACTGGCATTACCGAATAACCTAATCTACCTAACCGCGCTTGTTTACTTAGCCATCGGTGCATCCGTAATTGGTTTTGTTGCTTATTTAACGCTGGTGGCGCAACAAGGTGCTGCAAAGGCAGGTTACGCAACGATTTTATTTCCTATTATCGCATTAGCCGTATCCACGGCAATGGAAGGCTACCAATGGTCGGTTAGTGCAGGAATTGGCGTAGGGTTAGCCACTTTAGGGGCAGTAATCGTATTCTCCCCGTCAGTACTACCAAATAAAACTACCACCAAAACTATTTAGCCGATCTGACTTACTCGGCCAAATCAACAGCTAAAATCATCAATCCGAGACAGTGATGTTATTAGCCACATTACGCTCTTGCGCATGAGGAAGTAAATCGGCTGTAATAGTGACGCTTTCGCCCGCTACTGCGTTGATTGCAAATTTTCTTTGCAGCAATAAATTGTTTTCACATTCTATAGCACTCTGCCCTGCCCCACCAAAGCTTGTGCACACTTCATCACTACCAGAACGACATTGAAGTTCATTCAACGCATCGTTGGTGTATTCGCAAGCAACGTCGGCAAACGTAGTGGTATTACCAAAGAAATCAAATGTGGGGGTGCTTGTTGCCTCAGTTGATGCAAAGGTGGCACCGCCACTTAAGCTCACTGTAAAATCAAAATCGCCTGAGCTTAACCGGCTTCCCTGATTACCGATTGATACGTAAAATTCTTGCACCGTAGAACCTGCTCCCGATTGTGAGCTAAGAACAGTGATTTGACGATCCACCAACCAACCGTTGTCCCTAACATCGGTGGGGTTAGATCCAGCGGCTAATTCTTCTAAGGTCGTTAATCCATCTTGATCTAAATCATCATTAGCATCAGATTCTTCTAAGACATAAGCCAATTCATAGCCATCAGTTAAGCCATCAGCATCTGAATCACTCATGGGTAATAGGCCACCTAAACGCACAGCACTTAACGCTTGACTAACCACATCTTGTTCTACACCAGAGAGTAAGCCTGTGACCTCAGCAAAAGCAACGGCATCGATGTGTACTTGTAAATCTGTGCTGTCAACATCACTTGGAAGAGTTTGAAACTCTTTCTTAAATTCTAACGCATTACCTTCTGCGCCGGCAATTTGCACAGCATGGCCAGGATTACTCGCCAACCTATCTTGCGACACATTAACAACTCCATATTCTGAATGCGCAAGGATTGTTGAGTAAACAGTTTCATCTGCATCATCACTGAACAAAGCAGCACAACGAGTGCCTGCATCGTCGCTGTATAAAGTAGTCTCTAAATTTTCAAACAACCAAGTAGTTCCACTATCGGTATTTTCTGCACTGAAATACCCAAGTGCAGCACCAGCAGCATCACAAGATGCACCAGCAGGAAAGGCTTCAACACCGTTAAATACCCAAGTCGAACTGTCAGCATGAGAAACGGATACATTATCGTACTCAAAATAATGCGCTGGCACGCCGTTGTTTAATGCGGCAGAACCGCTAGCGAATACTACGGCACCATCAATGAATTTGCCTTCCATTAAACAGTTGGTGTACGTCAAGTTAACGATTCTAAGTGTTTCATCGCGGGGTGTTATTTCGCTTACGCCCCAGTTCATTAAACCAGAGCCATCGCTGTTAGCACATAATTGATAATCTGGTTCTGTGCTATTGACTAGCCCAACTAAACCACCCGGTGAATGGCGCATCAAGGTTGAAGATAAATAGCCAGATGAAAACAGCTTGTTGTCGCCAGCACTCAACGGCCCAAACAACACCATATCTAAAATGCTATCAGCATTAGCATCGGAGAATTCTGCGCGTTCATTATTACCGGTATAACTGTCAAAAACCGCTTGTGCAGCATCATCAAACGGGCCGTAGCTTCTGGTAGGGCCATTTAGAAATTCAGATATCTCTTCAGAAGCCGCCCCAATAAGCAGCTGTTCATTACTACTATCATCTGATTTTGAGCAACCAATAGCAATAAGAATAGGCAGGCTCAACGCAAGCACACGTTGGGTTTTATAGGTAAGTAATGCCACTGTGAGACTTTCCGTGATGAAGCGAATCAATGAGTCGTTATCTAACTAACGACCAAGACGCTCGGGGATTCACGGGGTTTTCACTATACTGAGGAAGGTTTGTGAATGTATTCACAAAAAAGGCGGTGCTACGAACGCAGCACCGCCTGAACAGCTGTAAGATTAAACTGAAACTTAGCGGAAATTAACGACGTCGAACTTACCGCCTTTCACTTCCTGCTCTTTATAAGAGCCGTTAGTTTCACCTACATCGGTCAGTTCAACGTTAGTTGCACCGACATAATCAATTTCGCCGCCGTTGGCTAGAATTTCTAAGCCTTTAGCTAATTCACCTGGCAAAATCTCTTCACCTGGACCATTCGCAACAGCCATAATGTTAGCCGCGATAGTTTCACGATCCGCTTTGCCACCTTTTTGCATAGCAAGAACGATTAACGCAGCTGCATCGTATGATTCAGGAACAAAAGGTCCATTCTCTACACCGCTAGCAGCAAGTACACCAGGCAATGCATCTGCACCAGCAGAATCAACACCTGGCAGAGTGAATACAGCACCTTCAAGATCTTCACCAATGGCTTCAATCAATGAATCGCCAACCATGCCATCGCCGCCAACAAAGTTAGAGAACGCATCGGTATCGATCGAACCTTGAATGATGCCTTTACCGCCTTGGTCAACGTAGCCAAGTACAACCAGCGTATCACTGCCACCCGCGGCAAGCGCTGCTACTTCAGCAGAGTAATCCGCTTTGCCATCTTCGTGCGCTGCTGTGATCAGCACTTTACCGCCAGACGCTTTATAGGCTGCAGCGAATGAGTCGGCTAAGCCTTTGCCGTAGTCGTTGTTGGTGTAGGTAACCGCAACATCTTCAATGCCGCGATCGGATAATACGTCAGCCAATACTTCACCTTGACGTGCATCTGAAGGCGCTGTTCTAAAAAACAAACCGTTATCTTCAATAGTGGTTAATGCAGGAGATGTGGCTGAAGGTGAGATTAACGGTAAGCCGTTTGGAACAGCGACGTTATTCGTTACTGCGATGGTGACACCGGAACAATCAGCGCCCACAAGTGCAACGATGTTATCTGATGTAACCAATCGTTCAGCAGCGGCAGTAGCAGCCGATGAATCAACACAGGTGCTATCAGCACGTACTGGCTCAACTGTTGTACCACCCAATAATTTGCCACTGTCGCTGGCTTCTTTTAGTGCAGCCTCTGCACCACCTGCCATGCTGGGCGTCAGTGATTCAATGGGGCCTGTGAAGCCAAGCAAAATGCCGACTTTGACAGAATCTTGACTGAAAGCAGCGGGGCTAACGGCCATTGCAGCAACGAGGCTTGCACCTAGCACTGTGCGGTTGAATGGGTTGTTCATTAATGGACTCTCCTAAGTGTGTGGCCCAATAATACCTGAAGTCACCCTTTACGCAGAGCCGTAAACCATGAATTTTCCTCGAATGCGCCGCCAGCAAGATACAAACGGGCTGATTATCGTAATGGGATGAAAATTTCTGTGACGAGGTTGTTTTCTGGTGTGGTGGTAGGATCGTTCACGTAGCGCTCGTAAGGCTTGCAACGCTTGGAGGCTTTGAGCTTTTGATGACGCATATCAGACATAGCCAAAGCCCAAGCGTTTCCAATGTGCCGATACGGGCCGGTGTACACCACTTTGAAAGCGGTGCCCATCAGAATCTCCCCTACCTCTAGTGCGCCAGTATTCTCCGCATCTTCAATATTGACAGGCATAGCAGCGGTGTAACGACATCGGCTATTGGCCACGTCCATAGTTTGATAAACCGAAAACGGTAAACCGTCGGATGATACATCCTCTTTGGCAAAGCGCTCTTTTAATTGACTGAAGGAACGTCCCATGGCCTCACCGATTTCGCTCATCGGCACCTCTTCAGTTATGCCCAAGTAGGAATAAGCAGGGCTATCAACCACACCAACAGGGTCGATGTCACAAACGATTTCACCTTGTTCAATAAAATCTTTTAACAAGGTCAAGCCCCGTGTGTAATCCATGGTAATCATTCCCTTCATGGTCTTAACCATGAAGAACATGAAAAACGGTAACCCGCTGTCCATCACCCATTCCACATCGGTGGCACCGCCTGCATCGGTTAATGTAAAACCCACATCGGCTTTTGATTTAAACGGTTTTAAAAAGGTTAACTTTGCATCTAATTGAGTCGGCGATAGGTCAGTCCAAACCATTTCACCTGAACCCACCTTTTCACCTTGCCAGCGATAACCATGCCCCAATTGGTCTGGCAACCCTTCGTATTCAAGTTGAGCACCGGGCTCCATCCTTAACCACGGAGACCAAATAGGCCACGAGTTAAAGTCGGTTATGACTTTGCGCACCTCTTCCAATGGGCTGTTGATACGTATATTGGCACTCACATGAAAATCGGGCATAGTGATGTTGTTCCTATATTTTCAATCCGTATTCCCTTGCAGCATTTTGCAACCACAGCCAAGTGTAATCTGCAAAACTACGACGAGCGATAATGTGCCATTTTTCCTCACCAGTACGCAACAGATGTACGGATGTTTTACCAAACGCTGTTCCAACCACTTTACCTAAGGGAAAGTTTTTATCGCGTAAATCGTAACCGGTACTTTTCTTTAATACGTTAATTGCATCCGCCCCGGAGATATCTAAAAGCGTATAACCGCCGGACACATTGACAACGGCATGGCTTAATTCACCAACAGCTGATAAGGCGTTGCGAATATTTTGTTCGTTTTCAAACGCCTGTTCAATCGGGCATAGCAGACGCCATTCATCGGGTGAAACCCAAGCCAAACTGGGCCCTGATGAGCTGGCAGGGTTTCCTGTTGATTTTAACGTGCTTGGCAAGCCAATACCTAACACGGGTTCGATAGCTTTCGAGGCCGCACTTAAGTCGCCGCGAATACGTAACACCAACTGGCCAGTTAATTCGCGCTCGGTTAAGCGCACGCCTGCATTTTGCGTTGCTGTGCCCGAGCTGGAATTGCCATCGAGCTGGGCATGATGCAGTGGTGTTTGAGCCAAGGATGCATCGTTTGCATACTGGTTGGCAACCACAGTGACTTCATTCGTATTCATCCGCTTCACCCTTTCTGCGCGTCGTTGTTCGGATCGTAGAAATTAGGCGAGCAAATTTCTGCATGCACGATGCGACCGTCTAACAATGGAAACGCGATGGTATCCCCATAGCGATCAATACCACCTTTTATCAAAGCCATCGCAATACTTCTATCAAGCGCCATACTGTAATAGCTTGAGGTTACGTGGCCAAGCATCGGCACCGGAGTATCATCAGGATCAGTATCGAGTTCTACCGCTTGCGCACCTTCAGGTAACACAACCTCTGGTTTCTTCGTTTTCAAACCAACCAATTGCTTACGGTTATCGCGCACGCAATCTTCACGCGCCATACCACGCTTACCAATGAAGCTAAACGGCTTGTTGTTATTCACAGCCCATCCGTGATCAAGATCCATCGGTGTTACCGAACCATCGGTATCCTGGCCAACAATGATAAATCCCTTCTCGGCACGCAATACGTGCATGGTTTCCGTTCCATAAGGGGTTAAATCAAATTCTTTCCCAGCCTCTAATAAACAATCCCAAACGTGTGCGCCGTAGTGAGCCGGTACGTTTATTTCAAAGCTTAATTCACCGGTGAAAGAAATTCGGAATACACGAGCTGGAACGCCTGCAACGGTACCCGGCTTCCAGTCCATAAAGCCGAAGGACTCAGCTGACAAGTCTATGTCTTGACACAACTTTGCCAATAACTTGCGTGAATTAGGGCCTGAAATCGTCATGGTTGACCAATGATCAGTAACGCTGGTAAAGAACACATCCAGCTCTGGCCAATCGGTTTGATGATAAATCTCTAACCAATTTAAAACGGTTGCCGCGCCACCAGAGGTGGTGGTCATATGAAAATGATGATCACTTAAACACGCGGTTACCCCGTCGTCCATCACCATACCGTCTTCACCACACATCAAACCATAGCGGCAACGACCTGGAGCAAGCTTTGCCCAAGCGTTGGTGTAAACACGACCCAGAAATTCTCGCGCGTCGGGTCCTTGTATATCGATTTTTCCCAAAGTGGAGGCATCTAATAAGCCCACGCTGGTTCGAGTGGCCCTGCCTTCACGTCGCACCGCCTCATCCATGGTTTCATTCCCAACAGGGAAATACCAAGGTCGTTTCCACTGCCCTACATCTTCAAATTCAGCCCCATTATCAAGATGAGATTGCTGCATGGCGGTAAAACGTTTCGGATCGAATAAGGGCCCAACGTGTGCACCCGATACCGCGCCAAAACTTACCGGTGCATAGTTCGGACGAAACGTGGTGGTCCCGGTTTCTTCAATGGCTTTACCTAATTGCTGGGCAGCAATAGCAAGCCCGTTGATGTTGCCAGTTTTACCTTGATCGGTTCCAAACCCTAATGCGGTGTAACGCTTAACGTGCTCAATGTTCTCAAAACCTTCTTGCGTGGCCATATGAATAGCGGCTGCAGTAACATCGTTTTGCATATCAACAAATTGCTTTGGAGCACGCGAAGGTTTATGAGTATGAGGCGCTAAATAAAGCGCTTGCGTGGCAGCCACTTTAGGATCTGTGGTTGTTGGCACCGCAAAAGAGGCTGAACTTGGTGCATCCATTTGGTTTGCAGCAATGAACGCGCTGGCAGCTTTTGCGCCTGCATCAACGCCTCCTGCTAAACACTCGGAGAGCGCATGGCGGCCAGTAACACTACCGCAGAAGTGCCGCGCCTCGAAAGTTTTTCCCGGTACAAAACCAATCGCCTGTTCATCCCAAACAGGGCGCGTACCCGTATGGCTGGATAAATGAACCACGGGGCTATAACCGCCAGAAGTTGCCACCGTATCGCATTCAACCGACCTTGGCTCACCTTCTACTTTGGAGCCATCGGCATTGATTCGTGCGATGTACACACCACTTACGCGTTTACTGCCGGTAGCTTCGGTTACCACGCTGCCCGTCAATACGGTTAAGCCTGCATCTACCGCCGCTTGATGTGCATCGCTGGATACGTTTTGCCGAGAATCAGCAATCGCCGTAACTTTTAAGCCTGCTTCATGCCAAGCCATAGCCGCTTCGTAGCCACTGTCGTTGTTGGTGCCAACCACAAGCACCTTGCCAGGGGCTACCGCAAACTGCTTAACGTAAGTCACAATCGCACCCGCAGTTAGGCAACCAGGCACATCGTTATTCGCAAACACGATGGGGCGCTCATGAGCACCCGTTGCCAATACTAATTCGCTGGCTCTTACTTTATGCATTCGTTGACGTACCGCATCGATTCGATCTTTCGGTGCAAGATGGTCTTGACGCAATTCAACAGCTGTTAAAAAATTATGATCATGACAACCGTTTACTAGGGTGTTCAACAACACCTTCACATTCGGCATGCGCTTAAGTTCTGCCATTGCTGACTCGACCCACTGAGTCGCTGGCACACCATCAATGAGTTGGGCCGTCGCACGGGCGGTGATTTCACCACCGGCTTTGGAATGATTATCGACCAGCATCACATCTACACCGGTTTTTGCAGCAGCCATTGCTGCGCATAGTCCTGAAGGCCCCGCACCCACCACCATGACATCGGTGTGATGGTTCATATGATCATAGGTTTCGGTATCTGGCTCTTTCGGGCTACGGCCAAGACCGGCTGCTTTTCGGATAACCGCTTCATAAGTCATCCAAAACGAGGCAGGGAACATAAACGTTTTGTAGTAAAAACCAGGGCCCATCACGCTGCCACCAACTTTACCCACAAGCCCCATGAAATCAGAATTAACGCTAGGCCAACCCTTCACACTGGAGCAGGCCAAACCTTCAAACAAGGGTTGTTCTGTGGCTCGAACGTTGGGCGTTTGTGTGCCGCCTTTTTTACCCAACTGTAAAATGGCATTCGGCTCATCAATGCCTGCTGTCATGATGCCGCGCGGACGCGAATACTTAAAACTTCGTCCCACGATATCAATGCCGTTAGCCAACAAAGCCGATGCAACCGTATCGCCCTCATACCCTTGTAAAGGGGATCCGTTGTAAGTAAAGCGCAGTGGTTTAGCACGATCAATATCGCCACCTGTGCTTAAACGTCGAACCTGTTGGATACGTAACTCACGATCGGTAATCATGCGCCTTCTCCACCGCTGGGTTCGTGCGCACGTTTGGCGCCTTTGGCAATGCGCGGCTCGCTAACACCTGCAGGTAACTCCAACCACTCACCGGCTTTGTAGGTGCCATAAATTTCATAACTCACCGTATCGCGCAGCACATTAAAAAATTTGCCACACCCAGCACTGTGATGCCACAGCTCACGGTGAGCACCGCGCGCACTGATGCGATAGTTTATGTACTCACCCCATTGCTCATCACTCATACCATCTGGGTCGAGCGGGCGTGGTAGATGAGCTTGGCCTGAGGCGTGGAATTCTTCTTCTTCACGATGTTCATCGCAATAAGGACAGTGAATTAAAAACATATTAGTGAGCCACCCCGGCTGCGCCGTGTTCATCAATTAATGCGCCACTGATAAATCGATTCATAGTGAATGCTTTGGCAATATCGTTTGGATATCCGTTAGCCAATAGATCGGCAAACACATGCCCTGATCCTGGCGTCGCTTTAAACCCTCCAGTACCCCAACCGCAATTAAAAAATAAATTCTCAACCGGTGTGGCTGAGATAATGGGACACGCATCGGGGGTTGTGTCCACTATGCCGCCCCACTGACGATTCATAGGCACTCGGCTGAATGCTGGGAACAGCTCTAGTATGGCTTGGGCTGTATGTTCAATAACAGGATAAGAACCGCGCTGACCGTAACCCACATAGCCATCAATGCCTGCACCGATAACCAAATCCCCTTTATCCGATTGCGAGATGTATCCGTGCACCGCGTTAGACATAACCACCGTATCGAGTACAGGCTTTAAGGGTTCGGATACAAACGCTTGAAGTGGATGCGATTCTAGTGGCATCTGAAACCCAGCCATGGCAGCAACTACGCTGGAATTACCCGCCGTTACGCAGCCAATGCGATCGGCCTTTATATCGCCGTGCTGCTTAGTGCTAACCCCAACGGCCGCTCCATCTTCGATAATAAAATCGGTGACTTCGCATTGCTGGATGATATCCACACCGTATGAATCTGCACCGCGTGCAAAACCCCAAGCAACTGCATCGTGACGAGCAACACCTGCTCTTGGTTGCCACGATGCACCCATAACCGGGTAACGTGTGTTCTCGGAGCAGTCCATCATAGGCACAATGTGTTTTACGCCTTTAGCATCCAGCACTTCACCGTCAATCCCATTTAATCGATTGGCGTGCACGCGGCGTTCGATATCACGCATGTCTTGTAAGTTATGGCCTAAATTCAACACGCCGCGCTGACTGAACATGACGTTGTAATTTAATTCTTGCGACAACCCTTCCCATAACTTCATGGCGTGTTCATATAAAGCAGCGGCTTCGTCCCACAAATAGTTAGAGCGAACAATGGTGGTGTTACGACCTGTGTTACCGCCGCCAATCCAGCCCTTTTCAAGCACGGCGATGTTGACTTTATCGTGCAGTTTGGCCAAGTAAAACGCGGTGGCTAATCCGTGGCCTCCGCCACCCACAACGATGATGTCGTAATGGGGTTTCGGTTTCGGATTGCGCCACATGCGCTGCCAGTTTTCCTGGTGCTCAAATGCCTGCTTGAGCAGACCAAAGCCAGAGTAACGATTCATGGTAATACCGCTAGGTTGTATGAGGCTGAGTATAGCTCTAATAACGCACTATGAGCGATGGCTTATGGCCCTTCAAGAGCACCAGAGAATCAGCTTTATAAGCACCAGCAGGTGTCTATTTCACAGTACTGGATGTCGCATGGCGAACACCTCTGAGCAGCCAGCCTTTTTCCATGACGTAATCGAAGTTTTTAGACTTCGTTTGCAGGATATTAATCTGCAAAAGCACGCAATCTTGCACAGATGCGGTTTAATAGCGAACCTAGGTTTAACCAAAGCGTGCCGAGCGGTCCGAAAACTGCACATCCCTTATCCTCATGAGCGCTTCTCATTCCAACAATCCGCTATTGCGCACCGAGCTCCCCGCCGAAGATGTGGTGGAGATTCGCGGTGCATTGACCGAATTGGACCCACACAGCCTAGAGCAGCGCCGCGCGTCCTTGAAAAACATGCTGGAAAGCTCTTTAGCCCGCTACGATTCGGTTATGCGGCGCAGGCTGCCAAGCCTTGCCCCCGGAGTCAAAGTCAGTGTTTTACGAGGCCCTTTAATGCATCAAGTGGCGGTCGTAAAAGAAGCCGATTACATTTCAGAACGCGCCTTGGTGGTTCCAGACAAAGGGCAAGCTCAATGGATTCGATTTGGTGCGCTTGGTCCCGCTTAAGGGGCCTGCTTAAGGGGCCGGGCCTGCTTGACCCTCCCAACACTACCTTGGGATGTTATCGCTCTTAACGTTAACTTTCTGCGCAGATGCCTTATTGCGTTGGCACTCTAAAGTCTACATTTTCCCACGACTCTAACAGGGTCATGATGGAGCCATCAGATTGTGTAACCGAATAGGTGAAGGTTGCAGGGTCACCGGTTTCAAAATTAAAATCAATTCGAGAACGGTCCGAATGCATTAACGTTGTGGTGCCAGAACTTGGAATGTTGGCATTGTTGAACACAGACACATCAGTAAAACTGTAATCAACATACTCATCGCTGTCTTGATCATTAAACCGGGTTGAACCGGTTAATGTACGCGCCCCGTTTGTGCTCATTTGCCCTGTGACATTCACCATTGAAAACGCATCGATATCGCCATTAACAGCCAATTCAACATTATCACTAGTAACGGTGAATTCTTCACCCCTAAATTCAATGTCAACGGTTCCATTAAACACAAAGGTTGAATCGTTAAACCAAGCCGTAACTGAGCGTAAGCCCACACGAACATTTTCAGCATTACCGCTATTGTCTGAAGCTAGAACAATATCTCCATTGAGCACATAGCCCAAACTGCCACACCCACTGAACACCACAGAACCTGCATTGATGGCGGTGCCGTTCATATCAAACGACGATTCCACCGAACCCTCATCGCAGCTCACCTTGTTAGCCATGCGATTGGATATCTGCAGCGTGTCATTGGTTGATGCGGTGTTCACTGTGGTTACAGCGGCATACTCATTGGCCACCACATCACTGATTGAGGCGATCAATGAAATAAGTAAACTCCCATTGATATCGGTTTGGCTTAATGCATTTAAGGGGTGGAAAAAATCGGTTTGAGCCGCAGCACTGGTTGATGGCGCCCCGGTGGCGTTTTCTGCACCAGTATCTTCAGGCAAAGCGGCGCCCAGAATGGGGTTGTTACCGGGTAAGGGTAATGCACCGGCCAAAGGGAAATTTTGTTGATTAACCGCTGTGATATTACTGCCGTCGGGTCCAATGACAGGAATCGATGTGCTGGTTATGACGCTATTTTCACCCGTTATCGGGCCACTGCCATCACCACAGGCCGACAGTATCGCCGCGGTTGAGATTGCAATCATTGCCAAACGGGGTTGAAATGCCATGACTAGATTCGCTAAAGGTCTATTTTAACGAAACGCATGCAAGTTTCGGCCCCAACGCCCTCATAGCGCCGCTTTACAGCCTATTTAAGGCTAAATTAGTCTGGTTTTAGGAGCGTGGGAGGCAACAACAGGGCTGTTGCGACAAACCCAATTCCAAGCGCTGCTGAAGTGGCAAAGCCCAACACAGCCACACTGGGAATGTCGCTAAATGCCAGCGCGATAAAGCCTGCAATACTTGATAATGTGGCTAGGTGCAAAACGGTTAAACAGTCTTCAATAGCGAACAATTTCTTGTTTTTTTCATGTTGCGACGATACGAGTAAGTGAAGTGCATTATCCACACTTAAGCCGATAACCAAGGTCATCATGACCACACCCGCATGCCTTAATGGTTCGCCAAGAATAACCAAAACAGCAAAAAAACCAGCCATGCTAAAAACCACAGGCAAAGCTGCCAACCCGCTTAATCGATAGGATTTTAATACGGCGCCAACAGCAAAACCTAACACCAATAAAGTTAACAACACACTTCGCCAAGCATCACCAAAAAGAGAATCAGAAGCTTCACTTACCAATACCGGCATTCCTGTTACAGGGCCTGCTTGCAATTGAAATTCATCCGCAAATTGTTGTACTTTTTCATCTAATTGAACCACCGCATCGTCTGAATTTTGTAACCACTGCGTGACAGACTCCGGTGCAAATAGCACAACTTGATTACCCTCTCGCCACAAGGTACTTAACAAAGGGGGTGGTAAGTAGGATAAGCGTTGCTCATAGGCCTCGCCTGGTGTTAAACCCAAAACATCCACCAATGAAAACCAACGCAATGGCCTATCACCCGCACTGGCCACCGTTTCTTTAGCGGTGGTATTAACTGTATTTGTATTTGTATCTATTGCGGTTGCGGTTGCTTCAGAAATCATTGACTCATTCAGCGCTTGCTGAAACTGCGCAAGCTGTTCGATAAAATGCTCAGTCGTTAAGCTCGCGTCACTAGGTGACAGCAACAGTTGAAGCGGTAAATACCCTGAAAATTGCTCTTCAGCTAGCGATAGCGTGGATGCGACTTCATTTGATTTGGGTAAATTCTCAGTGATTGAAAAACCGGTTTTAAGCTGGCTTGCGAAAAATAACAGCACGCCAAAACTGATGATGCCGCAAACCAGTTTAGCGTGAGTGAAAGAGGTCTCTTTCAGTGTTAATGACCAAGGTTTAACCCCTTTCCAGTGGGCTAGCTGTGCACTGTTTTCGTTATGAGAGAACCCAACCAACCATAACACCCAAACGCAAAACCCAACCGCAATACCTGCCAACAACGCGATAGCGAATTGTTGAATGACCACAGAACTTGCAAACCATAAGGCAATCGCTGCGGCGCCGGTCGTTACGCTGGTTAAACTGCAGGCTACGATCAATGATTTTCGGCCACGCCCGCCTCTTATTGCATGCAATGTGTCGGTAAAAACCACGAGAAAAACAACCAACAAAACCGCTTGTGACAGTAGCGTTAACGACACACCCATCCAGCCCATCAACCCCACGGTGCCAATCACGGCCATTGTGGGCACACACAATAAAATCATTACAGACTTCAGGTTTCTAACGGCCCATGCAGCCACAACCGCGCCAAACAATAAAGCAACGAGGGTGACATGCAACAATTCCTGCACAACATCGCGTTTTATCGCTTGCTCAACCATTGGATTGCCTGCCAACGACCAACGGATGCCACTATCTTCAGGGTAGGCGTTACTTAGAATCGATTCAATCTCTTTGATGGTGTCTTTTACAGCTTCTGTGCTAACCAATGTGATGCTCATTTGCGCAGCAGTTAAGGAAGGCGATACCATGCGCCCTGGCAAATAATCATCTTGTTGCAACAACGCCTTAACATCTTCAACGATTCCAGAATCGCTGCCGGTATCAGCATCACTTATTATGCGGCGCAAAGCATTGGATAATAAAGGTGGGGAAAATAACGACCCAACAAACGACACTTGCGGCAAAGTACCCAACGGTTTTAGCACCGACTGGTAACGTCGTAAATGTTCTGCATCTAATACATCGGCTTGAGTGAAAACCAATAGCTGCAGCTGCTCTGATGGAAACTGTTCTAAACGACTTACATAAGCTTGATAACGATCGGACGTTGAGGCAACCAATTGCGATGGATCGCCATTGATAGATACCCGAAAAAGCCCAATAAACAAAAGAACCAGCACCACAACCAGCGCAACTCGCGCCCGAAATTCAAGCACGTTAGGTTTACCCTTCTCTGGCTACTTTACCCAGCCCGCCTACCCAGCTATCAGCTTTTCGTAAGGCCGAACCGATATCAGAAAATACAAGATACATAACCGGGATGAACAGCAAAGTAACAACCGTTGCAAACAAAATCCCAAACCCTAAAGATACGGCCATAGGAATAAGAAATTGCGCTTGGGTACTACTTTCAAAAATCAAGGGGACTAAACCAAAGAAGGTGGTTAAGGAGGTAAGAATTACCGCCCTGAATCGGGCAACCCCTGCGTTACGAACCGCATCGAATAGATGCACACCTTCGGCCCTACGTTTATTAACGTAGTCGACCAAAACCAGGGAATCGTTTACCACCACACCGCATAAGGCCAGCATGCCCATATAACTCATGATGCTTAGATTCATACCCATTACCACATGGCCTAATATGCCTCCGACAATGCCAAATGGAATAACTAACATCACCATAATGGGTTGTACATAACTTCGAAACGGAATAGCCAGCAAGGTATAAATGACCAGTAACACAAACATTATTCCAAACTTCAAACTACCAAACGAATCGGCTTGTTCACGAGCCTCGCCTTCTAAGCTGAATCGTAAATTCGGGAAACTTTCAGAAAGCTCGGCGGCATACTCAGTTAAGCCGGCTTTAATGCCTTCAATGTTAGCCACTTCTTTATTAACATCAGCCTGCACGTTAACCGTTCGGCGCCGATCCACACGCTTTATCACGGAAAACCCTCGGCCGCGAGACACATCGGCCACACTGGCCAATCGCACGCGTTCACCACTTGGTGTTACCAGTAACATGCGCTCGACGTTCGTTATCGACACCCTGTCCTCAGTTGGGTATCGAACCACCACTTGCACATCGTCTCGACCGCGTTGAAAACTTTGCACTTCGGTGCCTAAAAAAGCGTTTCTTACTTGGCTTGCCACATTGCTTAACGTTAGACCTAATTGCTCGCCATTGGGGTTTAACGACAATTGAATTTCCTGCTTCCCACCTTCAAACGTATCACTGACATCGGTGATGCCATCAAAGGTGTACAACTGAGCTTTCATTAAGCCAGCTGCCTCTCTTAGTTCATCAAAATCAAAACCTGAAATCTGTACATCGATAGGGCTACCACCTCGACCAATTTCTGCACGGTAGGTTAAATTTTTCGCACCGGGTATCGATCCTATGCGTTGACGAAGTTCGCGCACTAGCTCTGAGCTTGTAACATCTAACGTGCGCTCTTCAGGTGGCATGATTTCAAACATCACACGGCCACGATGACTGCCACGTGATCCGCCACCGGCACTACCCGCCGTAGACAGAACGCTTTCAATCACACTACGGTTTGTTTCCGGATCTATGTATTCACTTTGTAAATCAACCACCACTTGAGTCATGCGATCAATGTGACGCTGGGTTACTTCAAACGGCGTACCCTCTGGCATTTCTAGCGAGGCTCGCGCCACCTCACTTTGTACTCTAGGAAAGAAGATAAAACGCACATGACCTGCGCTAACCATACTGAAAACTATTAACGCAACACCGATAAAACCTGCCAGCACGGTGTAACGATAACCTAAGCAAAACGCTAAAGCCGGTCGATACAGTTTATGAATGCACCATTCAAAACCGTCGGCCACTTTGTGCTGCATGCGAGCGAATATATTGGGCCGTTTTTTAGTATGAAAATCTAAATGGCTGAGATGCGATGGCAAAATAAATTTAGATTCAACAATGGAGAACAACAGCACAGGAATCACTATCAATGAAATTTGAGCAAATATTTGCCCACGTGCGCCTTCTATCAGTAATAGCGGAATGAATGCCGCTACCGTGGTTAATACGCCAAACGTTACCGGAACCGCCACTTCATTGGTGCCTTCAATGGCGGCCTGAACCCGATTTGGATTGCGCTTCATGTGGGTGTAAATATTTTCACCGGTCACAATCGCATCATCCACCACAATGCCCAGCACCAGGATGAACGCAAACAAACTGATAAGGTTTATGGTGACACCCAGAAACGGCATCATGGCAATGCCGCCCAATATGGACACCGGCACCCCCACAAACACCCACACAGCCACCCAGAACCGAAGAAATAAGGTGAGTAAGCAAATGATTAGAAATCCGCCGAATAACGCGCTTTCTAACAGCGTGTTTAAACGAGCCTTGACCACACGAGATGAATCACGCCAATAACCTAGCGTCACCCCAAAAGGCATCGTCTCTGTCGCTTCTACTAAATACTCTTTAACCGCATTCGACACCTGTATGGCACTTTGTAAACCGGTGCGAAACACATCGACTTCGACACTACTTTGCCCGTTGAAGGTTTGCTTTAAAGAGGTTTCATCGAACCCATCGGTTATGGAGGCCACATCGGCTAAGGTAATACGGGTTCCATCAGCACCAGTACGAACCACCACTTTTTCAAAATCTTCAACGCTGTAAGCTTGGCCTGCAGTTCTTAACAAAACCTCACCACCGGCGGTGCGAATAGCGCCTGTGGAAAGTTCTAACGAACTATCAGAGATAGCGCGCGATACATCGGCAAGCGTAAGCTGATATTGCGATAACGTTTTTTCAGAGACTTCAATCGCTAGTTCAAAATCTCTAGCACCCGATACTTGCACAGAAGACACCGAGGGTAAGGATTCAATATCATCTCGCACGCGATTGGCTATTTGCACCAGTTCAGCCTCAGGCAATGCGCCTGAAATTATCACGCTAATAACCTCTCGACTGCGAGAAGGCACGTACACGCTCGGGGTATCAGCATCAGCTGGGAAATCCCCTATTTGATCAACCCGTTGTCGCACCTCATCTAATAATTTATCTATGTCGGCATCGGATTGCGTGGACACAAAAATTGAACCCAGTCCTTCAACAGCCGTTGAGGTTATTTGTTTAATACCTTGTAAGTCTTGAATGGCTTCTTCGACCTTAACCGTGACACCGTTTTCAACTTCAACAGGCGTTGCACCGCGATACGGCACCTGAATGGTGATTCGATCCAGTTCAAAAGACGGGAAAACTTCCAACGGCAGCCGTGATGCCAAAGTCACCGCCCCTGCCACAACAATGAAAACCATCATAAGGTTTGCAGCAACTGGATTGCGCGTAAACCAACTGACTAATGAGTGCATGTTCGGTATCCGAGTTTGAAGTGCTGCTTAGGTACGGTCTTGTTTGGGTTGCTTACCACCTTCACCACGCCGCTCTCCATCTTGTTTACCATTTGGGCCTTGGCCAGTATTTTCACCGCGTTGGCCTTTGCCTTGCCCTTGCCCATTACCTTGCCCACGTTTTGCAGGTGGTGGGGCAACGCCATCAATAATCGCGCGCACCGGCGTATCGTTTACAACCGTACCCAATGGTGTGGTAACTAAAACAGCACCAGGCTCTAAGCCCCCGGTTACCGCCACAACGCTTGAGTCGCCCCAAGCTACATCCACTGGTTGACGAACAATTTTTGATTCTTCAGTCACTAACACCACTTCGTTTTCAGCACGCAATGCCGCTCTGGGGATAACAAACACATCATTTAACGTAGTTGCAGCGATTCGCGCATTAACGTATTGACCCACTCGCAATGGGCTGGTTGATACCGTTTCAGGGTTATTGATGCGGGCGATGACATTCAATTGCTGACTGCCAGCATCAAACCCTTCGATGCGTTCTATTCGCCCATCCCACTCATGCTCGGTAATACCGATCGTGGCGCGTAGTGTTACCTCGGTTTTATCTGCGCTATCGATATTTAACCAACTGACTTGCCGACTGGACAACGGCAAACGAACATCCACAGCCGCTAATGAATAGATGCGGCCAATCGCTGTACCTCGGTTAACGAACTGGCCTTGATCCACGTTTGCCTCCAACACAATTCCATCATAAGGGGCAACCATAACCGCTCGATCCAAATCCAATTGCGCTCGTTCCACTTGTGCCGATGCTGATCGCACATTCGCTCGAGCCGCAGCCACTTGAGGTTTTCGTAAAGTCAGAGCGGAGGCTTGTTGATTGCCTCGTAGAGATTCCCACTCGCGTTTGGACACCTCGGCTTGGGCTTGCTCTTGCTGTAAAGCTGCTTGAGCTTGGGCTAAATTTGCATTCGCCTGAGTGAGTGCGATCTCAAAATCACGCTTATCGAGCTCTACCAGAATATCGCCTTCGGCAAATCGGCCACCTGGGACAAGATTTTTCGACACAGTAACCACAGAACCTGCAACCTCAGGGACAAGCGTTGTGGCCTGAGCAGGTTCCACCGTGCCTTGGCTATCTAGAGAGATGGGAAAACTGCTTAGTTTAAGCGTTTCAGCTTCCACGGACTGAATGGAGGGCGGCGCCCCGCGGCGGCGAGCCTCAGGCTCAGTTTCCACCATCTTTTTAGAGACAAATATGCAGCCAATGAGAACCAGCACCGGCAAAATGATTTTGAGCAATAAATTCATAAAAAGTGGGCAAATTCCACGGATGCTTGTAATAAGTGAGAGTACGCAAACAAACCAACATCAGACCACTGCAATACTCCGGCCTTTATACCTTATTTGAGAACCTTAAGAGGTCATTAACGCACGCGAGGTTCCCGCAAACACCGACGCGTTCGATACAATAGTAGGTTACGCCAAATCCAGCCGGATTCTATGCAATTACCACCTATCCAACGCACTCGTCTTTTGTATGAGTACCCTGCTTACTGGGCGGAGTGTTTTGGCCGAGCCCCAATGCTGCCCACCTCCCAACAAGAGATGGAAGAGCTAGGCTGGGACAGCTGCGACATCATCATCGTAACCGGCGATGCCTACGTTGATCATCCTAGCTTTGGCATGGCCATTTGCGGACGCTTATTAGAAGCGCACGGCTTCCGAGTGGGCATTATCGCTCAGCCCAATTGGCAATCGGCTGAACCGTTTGCAGCCCTAGGAAAACCCAATCTTTTCTTCGGCGTCACCGCCGGCAACATGGATTCCATGATTAACCGCTACACAGCGGATAGAAAAATTCGTAACGACGATGCTTATTCACCCGATGACGTCGGCGGTAAACGTCCAGATCGCGCATCCGTGGTGTACTCCCAGCGATGCCGAGAAGCGTTTTCTGATGTACCTGTCGTTATTGGTGGTATCGAAGCCAGCTTGCGCCGAATTGCCCATTACGATTACTGGCAAGACGAGGTTCGTCGATCTATCTTGGCCGATGCCCATGCCGATTTACTGGTATACGGCAACGGTGAACGCGCCATCGTTGATATCGCCCACCGATTAGCGGCAGGGCATTCTATAAATTCACTCACCGATTTACGTGGCACCGCCTACTTCGTTGATGAACTGCCTGCAAATTGGACCGTTATCGATTCCAGTAAAGTGGATAAACCGGGCCGCATAGAAAAGCAAACGAACCCTTACGAATACGTTGAAGAGAACGCAGACGCCGATTGCAACAGTAGTAAAGCGTCCGGTAACTCAGAAAATAAAAACGAGCAAAGCGGCGCATCAGTTGTGCAATTTGTTAGTACAGAAGAACGGCGGCAACTGAACGCCGATGTTCGCGCCTCAACCGTGCTTCGTTTGCCATCGTTTGAGATGGTTAAAAACGATCCTGTGTTGTACGCACACGCTAACCGGGTTCTTCACTTAGAAACAAATCCTGGTAACGCAAGAGCCTTGGTGCAAAATCAAGGTGGGCGAAAATTATGGATTAATCCGCCTCCTGTGCCGTTATCAACCGAAGAGATGGACTACGTTTTCGATCAACCGTTCGCTCGTATCCCTCACCCTTCTTATAACGGTGCGCGTATACCTGCTTACGAAATGATTCGCTTTTCAGTAAACATCATGCGCGGCTGTTTCGGCGGTTGCACGTTTTGTTCTATCACAGAACACGAAGGACGAAAAATCCAAAATCGATCGGAAGATTCGATCATTCGCGAAATTGAAACCATGCGCGATAAAGTGCCTG
Source organism: uncultured Granulosicoccaceae bacterium (assembly GCA_938035125.1). Classification (GTDB taxonomy): domain Bacteria; phylum Pseudomonadota; class Gammaproteobacteria; order Granulosicoccales; family Granulosicoccaceae; genus Granulosicoccus. The sequence goes on from CALHNS010000035.1 coordinate 61,488, forward strand.
GGTTCACTGGCGTGGTATCTGACTTAGGCGGGCCAACAGCGAATATGTATCGCCTTGCGTGTAAGTCAAAAGAAATTGAATCCAATTGCCGCCTACCTTCCTGTGTATACCCTGGTATTTGCAGTAACTTAAATACCGACCATTCGCCGTTAATTAGTTTGTACAAACGAGCGCGTGAATTGCCTGGTGTTAAAAAGGTGCTTATCGCCTCAGGGCTAAGATACGACTTAGCGGTGGAATCACCTGAATACGTAGAAGAATTGGTAACACACCATGTTGGGGGTTATTTAAAAATTGCCCCAGAGCATACTGAATCTGCAGCACTAGATAAAATGATGAAGCCTGGCATCGGTGCTTACGATGAATTCAAACGGTTGTTTGAAAAATTTTCCAAAAAGGCAGGCAAACAACAGTACTTGATACCTTATTTTATTGCCGCCCACCCAGGCACTCGCGATGAAGACATGATGAATCTTGCGCTGTGGTTAAAGCGAAATGATTTTCGCGCCGATCAAGTGCAAAATTTTTACCCATCCCCAATGGCCACGGCCACGACCATGTACTACACCGGTAAGAATCCATTAAAGCGCATTCGCTCTAAAGATGACGAGGAAGTGTTTGTAGCAAAATCGGCCCAGCAAAGGCGGTTACATAAAGCATTTCTTCGCTACCACGATCCAAACAACTGGCCCATGCTGCGTGAGGCATTAAAGCGAATGGGACGTGCCGACCTTATCGGTAACGGTGAGCAGCAGCTCATTCCAAAATATCAGCCGCGAACCGACGGCAGTTATCAGTCGGCACGAAGAAAAAACAGTACCTCCGCGGGTGCACAACGCACTCCACGTGGCAAGCGCCCCACCAAGCCTTTGCTAACACAGCACACCGGGCTTCCGCCGCGAAAACATAAGTAAGCAGATAAGTAAGCAGATAAGTCAAAGCGTAAAAACATGATAAAAGTTGACCAACTGGTCAAGCACTTCGGCGGCGTGAAGGCTGTTAACGGAGTTAGCTTAACCATTGAAGAAGGCACTATCACCGGATTAATCGGTCCGAACGGCGCTGGAAAAACCACGCTATTCAACTGCATCGCGGGTGCCTTTCCTCCCACAGCTGGCAACATTTATTTAGACGGTGAAGACATCACCGGGTTAAAGCCGCATGAATTATTTTCTCGCGGCCTACTGCGCACCTTTCAAATCGCTCACGAATTTAGCACCTTAACCGTGCGCGATAACTTAATGATGGTACCGGGCGAGCAGCCCGGTGAATCACTTTGGAACGCGTGTTTATTTCCAAAGCGTGCCAACATGCGTGAAAAAGAAATCAATGAGCGCGTTGATGACATCGTTGATTTTCTAAACATCAAACACGTTGAACATGAACTGGCGGGTAACTTATCCGGTGGGCAGAAAAAATTATTAGAACTTGGCCGAACCATGATGGTGGATGCCAAAATTGTGTTTCTTGATGAAGTAGGTGCCGGGGTGAATCGAACGCTGTTAAACACGATTGGTGATGCCATTCAACGCCTTAATAAAGAACGCGGCTACACCTTTTGCATGATTGAACACGACATGGCATTCATTAGCAGGTTGTGCGATCCAGTGATTGTAATGGCTGAAGGTGAAGTGCTGGCTACAGGAACCGCTGCCGAGGTGCAACAGGATGAAGGCGTTATCGAAGCCTACTTAGGCGGCGGGCGCAAAGTGGCTCGAAAAACAGGAGCACCCTCATGAGTTTATTAGTGGGGGAATCGATGGTGGGTGGTTATGGCAAAACCACCATACTGCACAACTGCACCATCCAGGTCGATCGCGGCGAAATTGCCGTTATCGTTGGCCCAAACGGCGCTGGAAAATCCACGGCGATGAAAGCTCTGTTTGGTATGCTCGATTTATCTGAAGGTGCTGTCACATTAGATGGTGAAAACATCACAAGCCTAAGCCCGCAAGAACGGGTAACGAAAGGTATGGGGTTCGTGCCGCAAACCAACAACGTGTTCGTCAGCATGAGCGTAGAAGAGAATTTACAAATGGGCGCTTTCACTCGCGACGATGATTTTCAAGACACCATCGATCAAGTTTATGAGCTGTTTCCAATCTTAGGTGAAAAGCGCAAGCAAGCCGCCGGTGAACTCTCTGGCGGGCAACGCCAACAAGTGGCGGTTGGGCGTGCCCTTATGACCAAACCCACAGTGCTCATGCTTGATGAACCCACCGCCGGTGTGTCTCCCATTGTTATGGATGAATTGTTCGATCGAATTATGGAAGTTCGTAATACTGGCATTGCGGTGTTAATGGTGGAACAAAATGCACGCCAAGCGTTAGAAATTGCTGATACGGGTTATGTTCTGGTTACCGGTGAGAATAAATACACCGACACAGGGGCAGCCCTTCTTGCTGATGCCGAAGTTCGCAAAACGTTTTTAGGGGGCTAAGGCGATGTCAACAGATACGATGAACGCGTTGGTACTAATAGCCAACTTTATATTGGTACCGGGCATTACCTACGGTTCTCAATTAGCGTTAGGCGCATTGGGCATTACGCTGGTGTACGCCGTATTGCGCTTTTCAAATTTTGCTCACGGTGACACCATGGCTTATGGTTGCATGTTCACCATCTTAGCCACTTGGTGGTTACAGTCCATAGGTGTATCACTAGGGCCGCTGCCTACAGCGCTTCTTGCCATACCTTTTGGCATCGCCATGACCGCTATCTTGGTTATCGTGTTCGATAAGTTGGTGTACAAACATTACCGCGAACAAAAGAGCTCACCGATTGTGTTTGTGATTGCCTCTGTTGGCGTTATGTTTGTCACTAACGGCCTGGTTCGTTTCATCATCGGTCCAAACGATCAACAATTCTCAGACGGCATGCGTTTTTTAGTTCGTGCCAGAGACTTTAAAAAAGCCACAGGCTTAGATGAAGGCTTAACCATCAAGCTTACTCAAGGGCTTACGGTGGGCATCGCCATCATTGCTATGCTGTCTCTGTTTTACTTTTTGCAACGCACCCGCACGGGTAAAGCCATGCGAGCCTATTCAGACAACGAAGATTTAGCCCTACTCTCTGGCATCGATCCGAAAAAAGTGGTTCTAGTTACATGGCTCTTGGTGGCTGCACTCACCACCTTAGCAGGCGTTTTATACGGGCTTGATAAAAGCTTTAAACCCTTCACCTACTTTCAACTTCTGCTACCTATGTTCGCCGCAGCCATTGTAGGGGGTGTGGGAAAGCCGCTGGGGGCCATACTCGGTGGTTTTATTGTGGCGTTTTCAGAAATTCTACTGACCTACGCTTATAAAAAACTCATAGGCTACATCGCAGGCGAACGCCCTGATGGGTTAGTGCAATTGTTGTCCACTGATTATAAGTTTGCGGTGTCGTTTATGATTCTTGTGGTGGTGCTGTTGTGGCGACCCACTGGCATCCTACGCGGGAAGTCTATCTAATGAACAACTTACTTAAAGGCATCCTAGGTTTTGGCGTTGTTGGCGTGTGTTTGTTTTTCGTGGGCACAATGCAGTCGTGGACCTTAGCCTTCACTATCATAAATTTGTGTTTAATTTCAGCGGTTATGGCACTGGGCGTTAACATCCAATGGGGTTACGCAGGCCTTTTCAATGTCGGTATTGCAGGCTTTACCGCTTTAGGTGGTTTAGCAGCTATGCTGGTCTCCACCCCGCCGGTTGTTGGCGCTTGGCAAGCAGGTGGGGTGCAACTGGGCATCTCATTTTTGGCCTTGTTGGCGGTAATTGCCGCCATGATTGTGATGAGAAAGCTCATTCCAGCTGGCAAATTACGCAGTTTGTTTACCGTGCTGATCATTGTAGGCGGCTTCTTTTTTATTCGATACTTTTACGCTCCTGCAGTTGAATCTATTGAATCATTTGATTCTGCACGCTCAGGTTTTCTAGGAGGCTTAGGCGCACCCATTTTATTTTCTTGGATTGTGGGCGGCTTTTTCGCAGCAGGTGCAGCATGGCTTATTGGCAAAATTTCCTTGGGCTTACGCTCTGATTATTTAGCCATTGCAACGCTTGGCATTTCAGAAATCATCATTGCCATCATGAAGAACGAAGATTGGTTAAGCCGAGGGGTTAAGAACGTCAGTGGCCTACCCCGACCTGTCCCTTATGAAATTGAATTGCAAAAAGAGGGCTGGTTCATTGAGCGCGTCAGTGCATTTTACGAAAGCTCTTTGCCCCTTGAAGAAGCTGCGCGCAGCGATGCATTACAACAAAAACTGGTGGAAGCCTCGTCTTTATTCGTCAAGCTTTGCTACACCGGCTTATTCTTAGCGGTACTTGTGTTGTTGTTATGGTTGGCTCATCGAGCGCAAAAAGCCCCCTGGGGCCGAATGATGCGCGCTATCCGAGATAACGAAGATGCGGCAAACGCCATGGGCAAAAACGTAACTCGTCGCCACCTGCAAGTGTTTGTTGTCGGTTCAGCCGTTGTAGGTATCGCAGGTGCCATGCTAACAACTTTAGAAGGTCAGCTAACACCCAGCACCTACAACCCGCTGCGATACACGTTCTTAATCTGGGCAATGGTGATCATTGGAGGTTCTGGCAATAACATGGGTAGCGTTTTAGGTGCCTTCATCGTGTGGTTCGGTTGGATTCAAGCAGAACCACTTGGGCAGTGGGCTATCGATTACAGCACCGCATGGATGGGTGATTCTCATGCACTGCGTGCGCACATGCTTGAGAATGCCTCCCATATGCGTCTTGTGATTATGGGAATCATATTATTAATGGTGATGCGCTTTAGCCCACGAGGCTTGCTGCCAGAAAACAATCGAGAGTGAAACAACTTTCATGACAGATGCGTTCTTCGAACTACACAAAACCGACGACACTCGGTTCATTCCCACCGATCATACCCGTGGGCCGTGGTCTGAATCGCATTGTCATGCAGGGCCCCCTACAGGGTTACTGGCCCGCGCAATGGAACGGGCGCTACCCCAACAACGCCTTACGCGCATCACGGTAGAACTTACACGCCCCATCCCTTTCGAAGGCTTTCATGTGCACGCCAAAGTGTTGCGTGAAGGGCGCACAGTAAGCACAGCTGAAGCCTCTATTGTGTCACTGGATGGGAAACCGATTCTAAACGCGCGAGGGCTATTCATGACCCAAGCCAGCCCAGCGATTCAATTCCCAACTCAAGTTAGTGAAAACCAAATAGCTAATAACTATGGACTACCTGACCAATTAGCTGATGGGCCATTTCCAATAAAGCAAACCTTGCATGGCCTACCGGCATTTAATGGCACTGGTGTGAAAACTCGTTACTTAACAGGTGATAGTTCTAACCCGGGTAAAACGCGTGCTTGGTTAAAAACCGTACCGCTTATTCAAGGAGAAATGCCCTCGCCTTTCCAACGCATCTGCCCACTTGCCGATTGTGGTAACGCCTTTGGGCGCTTGGCAGAACCAGATCAGGTAACGTTCATGAACACTGACTTAACCATTCTGTTGCACAGAAACCCCGATGGCGAATGGTTAGGAACCGATTCAGAATGCTTTTGGGAATCTGATGGCATTGGATTATCAGACTCTAGATTGTTCGATACACACGGTGTGGTCGGACGTGCCATTCAAACTCTTCTATTAAGATAAAATTATGCACAAAGCCATAATTCATATTGGCACAGAAAAAACGGGTAGCACGGCCATCCAAAATTTTCTGTATAAAAACGAAAAAATTCTGTCCACTTACGGATATTATTTTCCATGGCGAACTTGCGGATTAATCAGTAACTATCGGCTGGTGATCTTCACCTGCAACGAAGCAGATCCCAGCTTATTGAGTATGGGAAAAAACCCCTATACCGATCACCCCAACGCCGACTTTACTGTGAACCCTGATGCATGGCGAACTGCTTTCACTGATGATCATTTAAAAGAAATTCGGAAAATTCACGAAAAACACACCAGCAGCACGGTGGTTTATTCTTCAGAACATTTTCATTCTCGCGTGGCGCACGAATCAGAAGTGCAACGTTTGAAAGATTTTCTTT
>CALHNS010000036.1 GCA_938035125.1 uncultured Granulosicoccaceae bacterium
CATGTGTGCCTGCCGCTGCGGCATAAAAGTGACGCTGGAAGACAATAAAGTGCGCTTTATCCAGGGCAATCGCGACCACCCGGTGAATAAGGGGGTGCTGTGTGCCAAGGGTAACGCTGGCATCATGAAGCAGCAAAGCCCGGCAAAGCTCACCCAACCCTTGCTCAGAAAGCCTGGTTCTGAGCGTGGTGCGGGCGAATTTGAGCCCATTTCATGGGAAGCAGCGCTTGAGATGCTGGGCAAGCGTCTGAAACACATTCGTGAAACCGATCCACAGCAGCTGGCATTTTTCACCGGCCGTGATCAAATGCAGGCCTTAACCGGTTTCTGGGCAAGCCAATTCGGCACCGTGAACTGGGCCGCTCACGGCGGTTTTTGTTCTGTAAACATGGCCGCTGGTGGCTTGTATTCGGTGGGTCAATCGTTTTGGGAATTTGGCGAACCCGATTGGGACAACGCTAAGTACTTCATGATGTGGGGTGTGGCTGAAGATCATGCCTCTAACCCCATCAAAATTGGTTTAGAAAAGCTTAAGCGCCAAGGGGCAAAATTTGTCGCCGTGAACCCTGTGCGAACCGGTTATCAAGCTATCGCTGATGAGTGGGTCAGCATTAAGCCTGGCACCGATGGCTTGCTAGCGCTGTCTTTTGTTCATGTGTTGCTGAAAAACGAGCAATTTGATTGGGACTTCTTAACCCGTTACACCAATTCCACACAACTGGTGATTGATGCGCCGGGCATGCCAACAGATGGGATGTTGTATCGAAATGAAGATGATGAATTACTAACGCATGATCTGAACACAGGTTCATTTGCCTTATGGAGCGATGTCTCAGCAAAGCCTGCATTGTTTGGTGAATACACCGGTAAACAAGGTGAGAAGCTGAAAACGGTGATGACCGTTTTGGCTGAGAAGTATTTAGATGATCGTTATGCACCTGAAAATGTTGCCGATGAAACCGGTATCAGTGCGGAAACCATCGAGCGTTTAGCGTTAGAGATGGCGCACGTAGCTTTCCAAGAATCTATCGTAATTGATACCCCTTGGACAGACTGGGCAGGGCGACGGCACGAACAATTCATCGGTCGCCCAGTGGCAATGCACGCTATGCGTGGAATCTCTGCTCATTCCAATGGCTTTCAAACTTGCCGCGCTATTCACTTAGTGCAAGTGCTGCTCGGTGCCATCGATACGCCAGGGTCCCACTTAGCCAAGCCACCGTTTCCTCGCCACATCGCACCACCGGTAAAGCCTGCTAAGCCGCAAGGTCCGAACACGCCATTAAAATCCCCGCCCTTAGGTTTTCCTATGGCGCCAGAAGATTTGGTGATTGATGATGACGGTGAGCCGCTTCGAATTGATAAAGCCTATTCATGGGAAGCACCGATTGCCAATCACGGCATGATGCACATGGTGATCAACAACGCCGTAAAAGGTGATCCGTACACCATAGATACCTTGATGCTGTTCATGGCAAACATGAGCTGGAATTCTTCAATGAATACCGCTGAAGTGCAAAAGATGCTTCGCACAAAAGGCGACGATGGTGAATATAAAATTCCGTTTATTGTTACCAGCGATGCATTTCATTCGGAGATGGTTAACTACTCTGACTTAGTATTGCCAGACACCACGTATCTAGAGCGTTTCGACACCATCTCCATATTAGATCGGCCCATCAGTGAGCCGCACGCTGTATGTGATTCCATTCGCCAACCCATTATTAAGCCCGATCGGGATGTTAGGCCTTGGCAGGAAGTGCTGATTGAATTAGGCACAGAACTTGGCTTTCCTGCACTTACCAAAGAGGATGGCAGCGCAAAATATAAAGGCTATGAAGACTTCATCGTTAATTGGGAGAAAGCACCGGGTATCGGCTTTCTTGCAGGTTTCCGCGGTGAGGATGGTCAAAAGTCATTGGTGGGCGAGCCTAACCAAAACCAATGGCAAGATTACATCGACAATGGCTGTTTTTTCCAACAAGATTTGCCACCGGAACATCGCTACTACCGCTTTGCTAATAAGAGCTATTTAGAGTGGGCAGCAAGTGTTGGTTTTAATGGTCACGATGGCCCAGTAGTGATGGAGTTGTACTCCGAAGTGGTGCAAAAGTTTCGCTTAGCAGGGCAGGGCTTATACGATGGCCCGCAACCAAAACACGAAACCGATAAGCAGCGTTTGGTGAAGTATTTTGATCCGTTGCCCATTTGGTACCAACCCATTGAAGAGAGTCGAGTGGATAACGATGAGTACCCGTTCCACGCGGTAAACCAACGCCCCATGTTTATGTACCACTCTTGGGATTCTCAAAATTCTTGGCTTCGACAAATCATGGCGCAAAACTTTTTGTACATGAATCGTGCGAAAGGCCAAAGCATGGGCATTGAAGATATGTCGTGGGTGTGGGTGGAATCGCATAACGGCAAAGTGCGTTGCCAAGTGAAGCTGATGGAGGGTTGTAATACCGATACGGTTTGGACATGGAACGCAATAGGAAAGCAATCCGGTGCTTGGGGTTTAGATAAAGATGCTCCTGAAAGCGCACGGGGCTTTTTAATGAACCATTTAATTTCTGAGCTGTTACCGGCTCAAGATGGTGAACGAAGCCTTACCAACTCCGATCCTGTAACAGGGCAGGCCGCATGGTATGACTTAAAAGTTAAGATTTCCCCAGCGGCTGCTGGTGAAACTGGCGTGTACCCAACGTTTGACACCATCAAACCATTACCCGGTATGAGTGATTCGCCTGCAACGCTTCAGTACGCCACTCACCAGCCAGTGAACTTGGTGCGCTCGATTAAAGACACTTTGACCAAAGGAGACCTATAAAATGAAGCTTGGATTGGTCATAGATTTAGATACGTGTGTGGGTTGCCACGCTTGTGCGGTTGCGTGCAAACAGTGGAACACATCGGGCACAACCGGCCCTTTGAGTGACTACGAACCCTATGGCAAAGAGCCCAGTGGTGTGTGGTTTAACCGTATTCGCCACTATGAAGTGGATGAATACCCGCACAACAAAACCATCAATACCCCTATGTCTTGTATGCACTGTGAAGATGCAGCTTGCGTAACCGTATGCCCCACTGGCGCATCTTATAAACGAGAAGAAGACGGCATTGTGTTGGTGGATCAATCCAAATGTATGGGTTGTAACTTATGTGCTTGGGCCTGTCCATACGGTGCTCGTGAGCTAGATCAAGAGCAGGGTGTGATGAAAAAGTGCACCTTATGCGTTGATAGAATTTACGACGTGAATTTGCCCGAAGAAGATAGAAAACCTGCCTGTGTTTTAACCTGCCCAACCAGCGCCAGATTCTTCGGTGATTTTGATGATCCAAATTCTGAAGTTAGCACCTTGGTTCGAGAGCGCGGAGGCTATGCAATGATGCCTGAGGTGGGTTACAACCCGGTGAATAAATATTTGCCTCCTCGCGAACGCCCGGCGGCTCCCGTGGCTGAAACAACAACCGATTCGGCCGAAGGTGATAACCAAACGAAAACGCAAAGCCTGTTAGGTAAATGGCTGCAAAAGCAAAAATCAGCGTTTGATTCATTAGGAGAGCGTTAATGCATCCGGCACCGTCTGTCATTATTTTCACCGTTACCGCAGGCGCAGGTTACGGGTTGTTGTTTTGGTTAGCTCTGTCTCGTATTGCCTCGTTAGCCCCCGCTATTTCAAATACTCAATTAGTGGTGGCAGGTTTTATTGGTCTAATACTCGTTACTGTGGGTTTGCTGTCGTCCACATTGCACTTAGCCAATCCGAAAAACGCTTGGCGTTCATTTATGCGCTTTCGCACTTCTTGGTTATCACGTGAAGCGGTGTTCGCTGTGTTGTTCTACCCTGTAACCTTGTTGTGGTTTATAACCGGTGGTAACGGTTTCTTATCACTGTTGGTTGCACTCTTAGCGATTGTGATTTTGTTGTGCACAGCGATGATTTATGCCAGCTTGAAAACCATTCGCCAATGGAACAATGCGCTAACGCCAGTTAATTTTGTATTACTAGGATTAGCTGCAGGTGCGGTGTTGTTAACGCTTATCACTTTAATTCAGGGTACATACACCCCTCGTATCCTTGCCATGGCCGTAGCCGCTATTGCAGCTGCCGCGTTTTCAAAGCTTATTTATTTTTCATGGATTGGCCAGCCTGCAGGCCCTACTATTAACACAGCCCTTGGGTTTACTCGTGCAACCGTGCAGCTGCTTGATGTGGGTCATGCGTCCGATACGTTCCTAACCAAAGAATTTGGTTATCAGGTTGATCGTGCAAAAATTATTTGGGCTCGAATCATTGCCATCGTGGTTGGGTTTGTATTGCCGTTGGTACTGCTCACAGGCTTAGTGGGAACCCCAGGGGTTGTGCATGCGGCAGTTGCAGCAATTCTACTTATGGCAGGCATTTTTGTTGAACGTTGGTTGTTTTTCGCAGAAGCGCGCCACGTTGTGAATTTATACCACGGACAACAACGCACATAAGTCGCTATGATAAGCCGCATGAGGCGGCTTATATTTGTAGTCTTAATTTTAGTAACCACCGCAATAGCTTGGTGGCCATCACTTGATGCCCATGGTAATGCCACAGTGAATGATGCGTTTAAACGCGCATTGGTCACATGGGCGATAGCCCGTAGCTTAAACGGTGTTCTTTCCGTTGCTCAAGGAACGGAAGTGGCTATTCAGCCAGCGGGCATTGGTGTCAATTTTACCCCCGGTGAAATCCTTGACCCCATCAATGATCTTGTAGAACGTTTTTCGTGGATTATGATGTTGGCCGCAAGCTCTTTAGGGGTTCAGCAAGTGCTTCTTGCTATGAGCGGCTGGCAAGGCGTATTGGTGGCTTTGACGCTAGCTGCGGCCGTAGCAATCGGTGCGCAGTGGTATATCAAGAATCCATGGTTGGCAAAATTTTCAGGGCGGTTTTTTCTATTTTTGGTGTTGCTTCGTTTCTTAATGCCAGGCATAGCGATAGCGAACCAGTGGGTTTACAGCACTTTTCTCAATAGCGATTATCAAAACGCCACAGCACAATTATCGCTTGCGCAAGAGCAAATCAGCGAAATCAATGATGCGGTGAAAGCTGAAAATTCAACCGATGATAATGATGATCAGTCGGCATTACAAATTGCTCGCGATGCCGTCCGGCGGCTGGGAAATAGTGTCAATATTGATAGACACATGGATGAATACCGAGCCGCAGCAGAGCGTATAAGTGAGAACACCATCCGATTAGTGGTTGTTTTTGTTATGCAAACCTTGGTATTTCCACTGATCTTTCTTTTTTTCACTGTCAGATTATTTAGACGTTTGCTTTTGAATCCTTGAAGCTTAATGTAAAGGCTGCGCGAAATTAGTCGTTCAATTGCTTTTTCTTTAGTTACCGTTTGTGAACTTAAATTAACGCAAGGTACTCAACAAGTACCAGACACGCGACGCCTTTAATTAAGAGGTGAGGATAAAAGCATGGAAACTCTTTCCAGGCGAAACTTTATAACCACAGCTGGTACTCTTGCTGGCAGTGCTTTTTTAGCAGCGACTGCTCCACAAGCAGCCGCTCAAACGATCAAAGTTAACCGTTCAGTAAAAGGCATCGAAGGCCAAAAGGCTCCCGAGCTAGATCTTAATTACTGGATCGATGCAAACGGACAAGCCAGTACATTTTCAGTAAAAGAATCTAAAGGAAAATGGGTGCTATTGAAGTTCTTTCAGAACTGGTGCCCAGGTTGTCATGAACTAGGTTTTCCAGCGCTAAAAATGTTCAGTGATGAATTCCGAAATCATCCTCAAGTGGCTATTGCTGCAGTGCAAACGGTGTTTGAAGGGTATAACAGTAATACCGTTGAAGACGTAAGAAAATTGCAGTTGCGTTATGAGCTTCCCATTCCGATGGGCCACGATGAAGGCAACCCAATTCAACACGAACTACCGGGCACTATGAAAAACTACCGAACCGGTGGCACACCTTGGATGGTTTTGGTTGATCCTTCTGGGATGGTTGTGTTTAATGATTTTCACGTAAACCCTGAATTATTGGTTAAGTACATCAAGGCGAATGTAGCCTAGCGTTTTTTTTGGTGTTGTTATTTGTTTTCTTTGTTGATATTGCGATGGTTATTGCTTAGACCATAAAACGTCCGCCTCAAATCATTCACCGAATCATGCGTTGGGTAAGTGCTAGAAAGCGTTTCAGTACAGCTACTTTTTTGAGAGCGTACATGATGTATCAAGTGAAGTTTCTAGATTTTTAGGCGTAAAAAAAAGCGGCGAGTGATGCTGAGAATTTTGCAGTGATTGGGTTTAGTGTACGAGGCAGGAAAACTCTCTTAGGCGACTATGCCATGCTCATTTAGGGCGCGCCTGTTTGGATTCAAAACCTTATTTTCTCAACTTCATCTAATGTAATCTCTCCATCAGGCCTATCGTAGATGTGTGTATTTTATGGATCGGAATGAATTGCAAAAGTATGCGTGTGTTCGAGGTTTGAATTGGATTTCTTTAAGTAAGCAGTAATACCCTTGGTCCGACACGTTTGTTTGCCCAAGAGAATTACGCTTCTAATCTTATTTGTCTTTACTGGTGCTTGGTCAATGTCAATTATTAGCCTGTGCAGCCTTAACAATTGAAACTCAGACAGCGAGCGCTTCAGTCACGCAGCTGTGCGGCTCAGGCACTGTAGAAGATCTCTACGCCGGTGGCTGGAACAATGGGGAGATTTATTTAAAAATTAATCCAACAGTTTCTACGCCACCGAACTATAGGAGTGCTGGATTAAAAGTCATGCGAGTGAAACCAACGCTGACCGCGCAGCACAAGAACATGATTTACTCGACGCTGCTATTAGCGATGGCAAAAGACAATATTGTAGAGCTTCGATCGATGACGCAAAATACCAGTGGTATCGCAGATTGTAGATTCATCGCTCAAGTGGTCATTCGGTCAAACAACTGATTGTTCTCGCTCTTCTTTAAGCTAAAAAAAGCACGCAAGGTAACGAACGGATTTAGACATGATTAAGAAGCTTGTTCAATTTCTCTCAGCAGGGCTGTTAACTCTGGCGGTAACCTTTCCTGCGTTATCGGCTGAGAGTGATACAACCGTTATCTATTACCACCACGATGTTCGGGGAGACCCGGTGGTGGTGACAACGGAAGAGGGTAATGTGCTTTGGGCGGAAGCCTACCGGGCGTATGGTTCTGCAGAAGACAGGGTGTCGTCTGCCGGGATTGGGTTTGGAGATAATGCCTCTGAAAATCATGTCAGTCGTTTGGGTTACACCGGACATCAATCCGACAGTGGCAGTAGCTTAACTTACATGCAGCAACGTCATTATGATCCGGTGATTGGTCGGTTTATGAGTAATGATCCGGTGGGGTTTACGACATCTAATACGATGATGTTTAATCGGTATGCTTATGCGAATAATAACCCCTATCGATTTATCGATCCGGATGGGCGCGAGGGTAAAGACAACAACGATTGGGATTTAGCAGGCGTAAACCCGCCGTCAAACTATTACAATCCAGCCGCTGCGGCTACAGTTGGAGAAGGGTTTTCTGCTACTTCAGATGCCGTAGATGATGAAGCAACTGATCCATTCACTTATTTGTCGATTTTCACTGGTGGTTGGGCTGCTAAAGCCGCAGCCAGAACATGGACGCCGCTAAAAAATTATTCCGTACGTCTGATAATGTTCCAAACAGTGCAGCCCCTCTAAAGAGCGCGAGTGGAAACCTGGATGACGGTGCGAAAGCTGCGAGGACTCAACCGTACGGCAGCTTTTCAAGTATCCAATTTGGCAGAAATGCTAATCAAACTGGGCACACATTTCGACACGTCGAGAAATATGGGTTGGATGTAAATGACGTAAGGGCTGCCATTACTCGAGATATTACTCAAAACGCGGGTCAATTGCAGAACGGTTTGAACAGTAGGGTCGTTTATGTAGGTGACGTTGAATTAACACCTAATGTTTACAGGTTTGAGAACGGAGCAATAAATGTCGGACGAATTACAACGACTAGATAAAGAGGTTGCCAATAGATCTGCGACAGCGGAGCAGTTTGATGTTGTAGGGCATTTGCTAGATAGCTTGACTGAAGCTAAATTAAGATCCAGCTTAAAGGACCAGTTGTCGCAAATGGACGTTCAATCTATGTCTGATGGAAACATGGGGAGCTTTCTGTTCGTTAATAAATCAATACGGGGAGAGCGAAAATTCGGTAAAGCCATCGTTGAAGCTGAGTTTAACGATGTGGATGATGTTCTTGTTACATTGGTCTTGAATCTTGATACAGATGGAAGGTTGTATGAGTTGGATGTATGGAAAACAGATTTTTCAGATTTGAAAAAATGGCCAAGTAAAAAAGAATTGAGAGTAACAGTCACTTAAAACCTTCAATCAAATCAATATCCTTTTTGAGTAGATCATTGATCAAGGCGTTGAGTTCAACGCCTTTGTTCTTGGCTTTGTTAGCGAAGTAGCTGAGCACTTCGGGTTCAAGATACATGGGCGTACTCGTTACTATGTCGAGACCGTGCCGGCAAATACACCAGGTGAGATGGCTGGTCTCCGGATTGTTAGAGAATGGGGTCCTGCTACTGGAAATAAACGGACATGGTATGAAACCCCAGACCATAGTGGGAATGTACGACAAGTTCGCCCTGAGCTAAACGATGGCTCGAAGACACACTACACGTTTGATAGAGATGGGAACTAAACCGGTAGTTGGTAAGCCTATGCAATTAACTCTCAATGAAGTGAATGAACTGTTCATAAAGCTTATTGAAGCCGACATCTCCAGAGAAGATGCTGATCGATGGGCCTATGCAAAGATGCAAGCCTTTGATGCCAATGAACTCGAGTTCTATCCTTGTTCCGATGAAGTTAAATTGTGGAACGCAGTGCAATACTTGTATGGCATTGTTACCAAGGTATCACCAAATGAGTATATGCATTCCCTTGACGAGATAAAAGACAAGTTTGAGGCCGAGTGGCAGTTACCAGCATAGTTTGTGACTATTTAACGCCTTCAATAAGATCAATGTTTTTCTTGAGCAGTTCGTTGATCAGGGTGTTGAGCTCAACGCCCTTGGTTTTAGCTTTATCGGTGAAGTAGCTGAGCACTTCTGGTTCTAGATAAACCGGCAGTTGGTGCGTAGCATCTGGGTTATAGAGCTTACCCAGCTCGGCATTAGAAAAATCGTATTCATTTTGCATAGTATTCACCCTTGGTATTGGGCTCTCTCGCGTTTGGTTGCAGGTCGTGCAGAAATCAGCCTAATGCTAACGGTGTCGTTGTGTTCGTCACGGTAAGTGTGCACGACGACCAGATAATGCTGCCGATCAGCAAGCCCCAATGTAATCCATCTGGCTAAAGCGGCTTTTTTGGCTCTGGATTTCTTGTCTAAACGAGTGGAAATCAGGGCAAATAGGCAATTATGGAAGATTGGTGGTGTAACGGTTGAAATAAGGTTCTATCTAAATAGGTAAAAACCTGGCGTTTTTACGGTGTTTGATCGGTATTCAGGGTCGACGAATTAATCGTTTCGGGGACTAAATAGTGTCTTTACAACGCTGATAGCACTATAGGTAGTGATCAAGGGTTTAGATATTACATATTATGCCGAATATACGTATAATACAGAATAAAAGGAGCATGCTATGACGTCTAAAAGTATTTCTGCAGTGGAGTTTCAGCGTGAATTTGGGCGGTTCCGAACAATGGCCCATCGGGAGCCAGTGACCATCACAAATCATGGTCGGGCGGATGTCGTATTGATTTCTCATGAACAATATCTGGCGTTCAAGCAATTTGAACGGTACGCTCCGACCGCATTATTTGCTAATGAAATCCCGAAAGAGATTGTCGATCAGTTTGGTTCAATCCCGCTGTCAGCTGAAGGCGATAAGTATAATGATGAGATTGACTCGACTGAATGACAACGAAAGGCAGATTACCGCAAATTGGTGAAGTGATTTGCCATGCTTATTTGTGGCGCAATCAAGCAGTTCGTGGGCAGGTAGAGGGCACAAAGGAACGACCTTGTGTTGTTGTACATCTACAGGAAGAGCATGACGGTAGTACACGTGTGTTTGTTGTCCCGATAACACACACTGAGCCTTTTGATTCTGAGCGGACAGTACTATGCCCTATGGCAACCAAACGACGACTGAAGCTGGACGAACAAAACTCTTGGATTATCACTTCTGAGTTAAATTACTTTATTTGGCCTGGGTTCGATGTGCGACCAACGCCCGATAATAGAGATTCCTATGGCTTGCTGCCCAACAAGTTGACAGGCCAAATTATTGAGAAAATAAAAAGTAACGCAAAAGATCAAACACTATATTCTGTTAACAGAGATGAGTAGCAACTGCGTTGCGCTCGATTGAAGTCTATTAAAAGCAAGTACACTAACAAGATGACATCCACGCAAGACATTCTTGCTAAATTAATCGCATTTGATACAACCAGTCGTTTACCGAACTGGGCGTTGATTGAATACATCGTGCAGCTTTTAGATGAGCACGGTATAGCTTCCACAATCATCCCTAATGAAGACGGTACTAAAGCCAATTTGTACTGCACCGTGGGGCCTACCAATAAGCCCGGTGTGATGTTGTCTGGCCATACCGATGTGGTGCCCGTTGAAGGGCAAGACTGGACGCGCCCCGCGTTTAAACTTACTGAAGAGGCAGGGCGTTTATACGGTAGAGGTACGACCGATATGAAAGGCTTTGTTGCCTGCGCCATAACCGCTGCCATAAACGCAAGTAAAACACCCTTGCAAACTCCTTTGCACCTAGGATTTTCTTACGACGAAGAAATTGGTTGTGTTGGAGTGCGTTCCTTATTAGATATGTTGCAACAGGCCCCAATAAAACCTGCTTTATGCATTGTGGGTGAGCCCACATCAATGCAAGTGGCCACAAAACATAAAGGTAAAACGTCTGTAGCCGTTCGCTGCATTGGCCGGGAGGGCCATTCTGCATTAGCGCCTAACGCTTTGAATGCAATACATCTTGCATGTGATTTTGTCGGTGTTCTTAGAACAATGCAAAAAGATATACAAAACAACTACCCACACGATATAACAGATACATCAGAGATTCCGTACACAACCGTTCATGTTGGGCGAATAAAAGCCGATCAGGCTTTGAATATCGTGCCAAACCTATGTACGGTAAATTTTGAAATACGCCATACTGAAAATGATGACCCGTTGCAGCTGTTGAATCAGATTCAATTTCAAGCTAATCGCATCGTAAACGAGGCTAGAAAAATAGCACCAGAGGCGAATATTGAACTGGATGTGTGGAATGCCTATCCGGGGCTAAATACGCCAGAAGAATCGCGAGTGGTTAGTTTTGTAAAATCACTAACGGGTGCTAACACCACAAGCTATGTAGCCTTTGGAACTGAAGGTGGGTTGTTCTCAAAGCAGTTGGGTATACCCACCGTGGTGTGCGGGCCGGGCTCGATGAATCAAGGCCATAAACCGGATGAGTACATTGACGTTGATCAAATTGCCCAATGTGAAACCATGTTGGCAAAGCTAATTCGATTTTTAGAAACGGATGAGCTTTAAGCTGTATAACTAAGCCGTTAAATCAATGCTAAGTTAGCGCTAAACCACCGCTTCGCCACCGTCTGTCGGTGTTTGATTAAACACTTTACGATAACGATCAATAGCCGATTGAGGCCCTGTAGCCTTATGGTAATTATCAGATAACTTAACGGTTTCTTTTCCATCGGCGTGTGTGACTTTGCACACCAATGATATGGCACGTAAAGCATCATTTCTTTTAGGCGCACAGTCTCTAAAATCATTGGTTAAATGTGTGCCCCAACCAAATGATAAGCGTACTTTGCCGTTGAACTCATGGTACGCCTCTTCAATTTTGTCAACGGTTAAGCCGTCGGAAAATATTAATAATTTCTCTTTAGGGTCGATGCCTTTACTTTTCCACCATTCGATAAGCTCACGGCCACCTTCGATAGGCTCTTTTGAATCGATTCGAAAACCACTCCAATCAGCAACCCAATCGGGTGCGTGTTTTAAATAGGTTTCGGTGCCGTATGTGTCGGGCAAAACAATAAGTAAGTTGCCATCGTAAGTGCGTTGCCATGATTTTAAAACTTCATAAGGTGAGTGCAGCAGCTCTTCATCGCTTTTCGCCATGGCGGCTTCAACCATGGGCAGCTCGTGTGCATTGGTACCGATGGCTTCAACGCCTAGGTTACTGGCAAGAAAAACGTTACTGGTGCCAATAAATTTCTCCCCTAAGCCTTCTTTCATGGCCGAGATGCACCATTTTTGCCACAAAAAACTGTGGCGACGACGGGTGCCAAAATCAGCGATGCGAAGCTCTGGTAATTTATCTAATCGAAGTACTTTCTCCCACAGCTTAGCTTTCGCCCGTGCGTAAAGCACATCAAGTTCAAAGCGCCCAATGTGTTGCATCGCTGCACGCGAACGTAATTCGCTAATAATAGACAACACAGGAATTTCCCAAAGCGTAACGTCTGCCCAGTTACCTTCAAAAGTAATTTCGTACTGGCCGTCTTTAACGGTTAGTTCGTACGCGGGCAGTTGATAGTTTTGTAACCAAGAGATGAAGTCTTCAGCAAACAAACGCTCTTTACCGTAAAACGTATTACCCGATAACCAAATACGTTCTTGCTTGGATAGTTTTAAACTTCTCACGTGATCAAGCTGTGCTCGTAATAGCCCCTCTTCGATCTCATCGGCAATACGCACAGATTTTGTGCGATTGATTAATGAAAAAGTCACCGGAACGTTCGCTCTTTCCTTCCAAATCGTTTGCAGCATGAGCAGTTTGTACACGTCAGTGTCAAGTAAGCTGCGCACGATAGGGTCAAGCTTAAACGTGTGGTTGTAAACACGCGATGCAATATCGGGCAGTGGAGAACTAATCATGCTGGAGAGTTTTCATTAAGAAAATGGTTAATGCGCTCGACGGCAAGCTTGATGTTAGGCAATGAATTGGCGTAAGACACACGTAAATAGCCTTCACCTAAAATGCCAAAGTCTGGGCCGCCAATGGTTGCAACCCCTGCCTCTTCCAATAAGGCGGTGGCCAATTTCTTGGATTGCCAGCCGGTGTCTTTAATATTGGGGAAAGCGTAGAAAGCGCCCTTGGGCGTAATGCAGCTTACTCCGGGCAGTTGGTTCAATGCCTCAACCACATAACGACGTCGTTCGTCGAAAGTGTCTACCATTGTGGTTACCGAATCTTGTGGCCCGGTTATGGCTGCTAATGCCGCAAATTGTGCAGGGGTGTTTACACAGCTCCACGCGTTAACGGCAAGCTTTCTCATGGCATCCAAGCATTCATCTGGCCAAATCGAATAACCCAAACGCCAGCCCGTCATAGCATAGGTTTTAGACCACCCGTTTAATAAAATTAACCGATCCTTAATGCTTGCGTAAGTGAGTAAGCTTGTGTGCTGCTCATTGTCGTACACCATTCGATCGTATATTTCATCGCTAAGAATAGTGACATTCGGATGGCTCTCTAGCCCTGCAACCAGTTTATCGATCTCTTCTTTTGGCGTAATACCACCGCAAGGGTTAGCAGGAGAATTTAAAATTAAAAGCCGTGTTTTTTCATTGATTAACGACAAGGTTTCGCTGGCAGAAAAAGCAAAACCATTGCTTTCACGTATAGGAATTGGAACCGGTGTTGCCCCTGTGAATTCAATCATCGAACGATAGATGGGGAAGCCTGGGTCGGGGTATAAAATTTCAACGCCAGGTTCGCCAAACATTAAAATGGCTGCAAACATAGTGACTTTGCCGCCAGGAACTATAGCCACCGAGTCGGGCGATACATTAGCGCCACTGTATCGCTCATTTAATTCAGCAGCGACAGCCTCTTTAAGTGCAGGAATCCCTGTTGCAGGTGTATAACCGTGTTCGCCGTTTTTTAACGCTTGCACAGCAGCTTCTACAATGTGCGCAGGTGTTTGAAAATCGGGCTGACCAATGCCTAAATTGATAACGTCTTTGCCAGCGCTGGCAAGTTCTTGTGCGCGAGCAAGAACGGCAAACGCATTCTCTTCCCCAATTCTTGCAAAACCATCAACTAGTTGCATGCAATGATTACTCTACTGGCTTTCAGGAGTTTCGAAAGTGTGACCTGCCATGCCTTCAGCGACAATGACTTGGCAGCTGAGTCGAGAGTTAGGTTTACGCTCAGCGCTGGTGCCTTCTAACATGTCTTGTTCGGTATCATCGGCCGCATCAATTAAGGCGGCGGTTTCATCAGACACATAGATATGGCAGGTGGCGCAGATTAAGCTGCCGCCGCATTCGGCCACGACATCGTCGATGTCATTTTTAATGGCCGTTTCCATAATACTGTCGCCCACAACAGCGTCGACAGTTCGCGTGGTGCCATCGGCGAGTTGAAAATTTATAGTGATTTCTTTTGACATGGTAAATATTTCAATAAAAAGTAAAGTTATAAGGCTTGAATAGTACCGCATACCCACAGTTTTCGCGTACTACGCCACAAGGTTGTATGCATCACATTTTTTCAGACTTCCCTAGCAAAAATTGGGTTTTAGAGTGATTTGTTGGCAAGGGATGGGCATACTGCACGGAGCAGTTAAGAAAAGGAATTTCAACATCGCCGCCCTCGATAATAAGGTCTATCACGAGCAAGTCAGGCTGGTATACAACCAAGGCACGGTTTTGGTGCTGGGCGCACTGATGTGCGGTTTGATTGTTAGCGTGCTGCTATGGCAAGAACTGCCCATGACCACCCTAGTTCTTTGGATTGGTGTACTAACGCTCATAGCCGTCGCGCGGCTACTGGTCATTCGTGCCTATTTTCAGTCAAGTGATGATGAGAGGCAGGCCACATTTTGGGGTCCAATGATGTGGGTAGGCACACTGGCGGCAGGCTCCATTTGGGGTGTGTGGCCTATGTTGTTCTATGAATTTGTGGGCCACGAGTTCTTATTACTCATGTCCACCATTGTGGCTGGCATGGTGGCAGTAAGTAGTGCATCTGGCTGCGTGTACTTGCCCATGTTCACCGCCTTCTCAATGCCGTTAACCATTCCAATGGCAATATCGCACCTGCTGTCTGGAAACAATGCCTTAATGACAACCGGTATTTTGCTGCTGATGTTTTTAGCAGTGAATACTTTTTTAGCCTTGCGAGGTAATCGCAGCTCGAAAGAATTGATCGTTGCCCGTTTTGAAAATCAGGCGTTGATGGAAAAACTTGCAGAAGAAAAACAAACAGCAGAGCGTGCGGTTATTTCTAAAAGTCGTTTCTTAGCGTCGGCCAGTCATGATTTACGACAGCCGTTGCACGCGATGGGTTTGTTTTTAAATTCATTGCGTAACCGTGAAACCGATACCGAACGCTTAAGCATTCTAGACGACTTAGACGCATCCACTGATGCGTTAAAAGCTCTGTTTAATTCACTGCTTGATATGTCGCGTTTGGATGCTGAAGTCATTGTTTGCAATCCCAAGCACTTCATGTTGAAAGATGTGTTAATTCCTGTGCAAGTTAGTTTAGAACCAGAAGCTGCGCTAAAGGGAATTACGATGCAAATGAACGTTGAAAAGGTCGCCCTTTACGCCGACCCGATTCTTATGGAGCGTGTTCTAAGAAATCTTCTGTCTAATGCTGTGCAATATACAAAATCAGGTTCTATTAATTTATGGTGTGAAAACGTAGGTAGCGATGTTGTTTTGCATTTGGAAGATACGGGTATTGGTATACCAGAGGATGCAGCGGAAGAAGTTTTTTCAGAATATTTTCAGCTGAACAACCCAGAGCGTGATCGAGGCAAAGGTTTAGGGTTGGGTCTTGCGATTGTTAATCGTTTGGCAAAGCTTATGAATATGTCGATCTCAATGACATCAAAAGAAAATGTCGGCACGCGATTTAGCATAAAAGTCACTCGAGGTGATAAGCAGCTGGCCATGTCTAAAGCTAAGCCTTTGGATGCACAAGGCCGACCGATGGCTTCTGGGCATAGCGTGTTAGTGATTGATGATGAAATTCAAGTGCTTAAAAGCATGAAGCAAACACTTGAGGATTGGGGCTGTAATGTGTTGTTGTCAGAATCTGCACGTGATGCGTTAAGGCAAATGGCACTCAGTGACTTTGAGCCTGATTTGATCTTGTCAGATTTTCGATTGCGAGGGGATCACAATGGAATCGATACAGTTTGTGCGTTACGTGAATCTTTCGATCGCGAAGTTCCAGCCATTATCCTAACGGGTGAAACTTCGCCTGAAAATTTAAAGCAAGTGACCGAAAACGGCTTTGAGCTTATGCATAAGCCGATTGGAGTGCCAGCCTTACATGAGGCCCTAGCCATGCATTTTGGCGAACGTCAAAAAGCGTGATTATTTTGTGGTTTCTGACGTTGCCTTTATAAGTTTTCCGATGGTTAAGCCTTGCAGCACAATAGAGATCACCACAATAACGTAAGTTATTGCCACAATGACATCACGTTGCTCGCTGGCAGGAATAGATAACGCAAGCGCAACTGAGATACCGCCGCGCAATCCGCCCCAGGTTAAAATCTTAATAACATGGGGATGAAAATCACGTCGTAGTTTTAATAGATTCACAGGAATACTAACGGCGAACATTCGAGCGGCCAATGCAACGACGGTAAGCACAAGGGCAGCTATCCAAATCGGGCCATTAAACGTAATCAGAATTACTTCAAGGCCGATAATTAAGAACAGCACCGCATTGAGAATTTCATCCACTAATTCCCAAAATGTATCTAAGTGCTGAAGGGTGGTTTCACTCATAGCGCCTCGCTTGCCATGATTTCCTATCATTAGGCCTGCAACCACAACCGCAATGGGTGCGGAGAGATGTAAGGCAGCAGCCCCAGTTGCACCACCAGCCACTAACGCTAGTGTTAGCAAAATTTCAACGTGGTAGTTATCCACATCTTTCAACATTCTTAATACGATCCAGCCTGCGGCGAATCCAAACAATGCACCGCCAATAGCTTCTTGTACAAACAACACCGCAATGTGCTGTGCGCTTAATGGGTCGCCATTGATCGCAATGCCGAAAATGGACAGAAAAACCACGATAGCTACACCGTCATTGAACAGTGATTCACCGGCGATTTTGGTTTCTAAATCTTTCGATGCCCCGGCGGTTTTTAAAACACCCAACACCGCAACGGGGTCTGTGGGTGCGATTAGTGATCCGAATAGCAAGCAATAAATGAAGGGCATGTTGATGTTCAGTAAAGCGAACATGGCATAGGCTGCCCCTGCCATTAAAAAGGTACTGAGCACCACACCAAATGAGGCGAGTATGCCGATGGTCCATTTGTATTTCAGTAGCTCTTTAAGATCGATGTGCATGGCCCCTGCAAACAGCAAAAACGCCAACATGCCGTTTAGTAAGGCTTCGTCGAATTCAATTTGGCCAATGATGTCGCGGGCGTAGTCAACGCCTGAATTCAGTCCAAATTTACCTAAAACTACCAACACCACTGAGAACAGTAGGGAGATCACCATGATGCCAATGGTGGTAGGTAGTTTCAGGGTGCGATAATTCACGTAGGCGAATAATGCAGAAACGGTAATCAGTAGGCTGGATATGGTCAGTAGTGACATGGGACAATAGCGCGCTAATGTGATGGTTAATTGATAGGGCTAAGCTTAGCTCGCTTTCCTGTTCACCGTTGGAGTTCTCTTTGAGCGTGCTTGAGCACAACAGCATTCCCTACACCGTAAAGGTATCGGCACGAGCTAAGCGGGTCACGCTTCGCATTCAGCCCGGGTTAGGGCTGGTGGTGAGCATTCCGAAGCGATTTCCGAAGCGAGACATCCCCGATGTGTTGGCTGAGCATGATGATTGGATTCGCACCACACTTGAGGAAATGGATTCTCAAACGCCTCAGGCCTATCGGCGCTGGCCCCCAGAAACACTGGATTTAAAAGCGATAGGCGAAACCTGGCATTTGAATTTCCATGCATCCTCTAATCGGCTAGATGGTACGCATTTGCCAAATGTGGCTGTGCATTTAGCCGAAGATTCAACAGATCGTGTAGCGGTAGCGAAAGCCTGTGCAGAGCTATTAAAACGCCGTGCTCGGCGGGTATTGCCTAGCTGGGTGTGCCACTTGGCCGCTCCTCACGGTATCCATGTGTCCAAAATATCCATCCGTGGCCAGCGCACGGTGTGGGGGAGTTATTCTTCCAGTGGCACCTTGAGCTTGAATTACAAGCTGCTGTTTCTGCCGCCAAGGTACGTTGATTACGTGTTGCTGCATGAGCTTGCGCACACTCGCCATTTGGATCATTCCCCAGAATTTTGGAAGTTCTTGTTCAGCATGGATCCACAGGCAGAACACCTAGATGCCACCATGAATGAGGTTACGCAAACCGTACCCCCTTGGTTGGAGTTGGCTTAGCCGCCAGCCCACACTAAACGGATGTTCGTTATAGGGTGTTTTTCATGCTGTACTTTTACTGTTAGTGGGTTATTTTTAGTGCTTTATGTTGCTTTCTTAAGAGAACTAAGCTACCGCGCAAGTCATTGAAATCCGAGCTTGCAAGCTCAGAACTTCTGCTATTCTTGGTGGAGCAATATTGAACAATTCATCTCATTGGTGCCCGACAAACCTCGGTCGCTGAATAGCCAGTTGACTGATATAACGTGTCCGTACCTCGAACAAACGAACTGCTTGTGCGCAAATCTGATTCCGCTGAAGTTTGGTTACTCCTGCCGCTGGCATTAGCCGCGGTCAGTTTAACCATCGGTTTAGCGATGTTTCTTAGTGGCACTGAACGCCCTGGTGAAGTCATCCAGCCCGTCATTGTGGTGCTTGGTGGTACTTTGGCAGCCATTTTGGTTACTTTTCCGATACCTCAATTAACCACAGCATTGCGTACAGCCCTAACTCGAGGGATTCGAGGAGGCACAAAGCCCAGCGAAATGATTCGCGCTATGTTGAAAGTGTGCGATGTCAGTCGGCGTGATGGCTTAATAGGTGTTGGGGATGTTCAATCAAATTCTGAAACATTAGAAGATGTGTGCATGCTGATCAGTGATGCCGCACGAGAACCCGCCATTCGTTTTGGCTTAGAACGTCAACAAGCCAACGAACGAGCGTTTCATCAAATGATTTCGGACGTATTCGCTTTTACCGCTATGTACGCCTTATTGATGGGTGCGTTAACCTCTTTAATTCGATTTGGCGCTATGGAAGATGGAATGAGCGGTTCGCAAGTTGCACTGCCGTTTGTTATCGGCGGTAGCTTAGTGATGTTAATGGGCATTCTATTAGGCCGGCTGCGTTCAGCGCATTTAAAAGAGCTGGTGGTCATGGAAATTGCCTACAACGGTGCCGCTATTTTATTAGAGGACAACAATGTTCAGCGCCTAAGAGGGCGATTGGCCATGCTTGTCCCGCCTGGGCTGCGCAACTAGGAAGTTTTTGATGAACGTTATCAATGTCACCACCAAGCCTTCTGGTAACACGGCTTATCGGGTTGTACCCGATTCTGACGACCCGGTTATTTTGCAAATCGATGGCACGCTCAGCCGGGTTTTGGAAATAAGCGCACAAGGTGTTCTGTTGCCGGTCAGTGATCTTAAAGAAGGTCGACGTTACCCGTTTAGCCTTGATTTGCCTACTTCACGACAGGGCGTAACAGGTTACATGGACGTGTTACCTGAACGTGAGAACGATGATGTGGTGTGTTTGTTTGCAGACCTTGCTCCAGAAGAGTTGGATCAAATTCATCGCTATGTATTGATGCGACAAAAACAAGTGATTCGCAAAATGCGAGAGTCTGCTTAAACCATTATTCGTGCAAACTAGGGCTGCATGACTCCAAAATCTCAATATCAGGCCGAGCTTGATAACGGCACCTTAAAACCCGACGCTGAACAGGCGGGCATCATTAATCAGTTGCACGACTTAAGCGAAGCTGTGGGTGCAGCAACGCCTTGGTCGCCGTCGAAAAGCACAGGGTTGTTTTCACGTTGGTTTGGCGCCGAAGAACAAGCTGCTCATCATGGCCCCAAGGGGTTGTACCTGTGGGGCGGGGTAGGTCGGGGTAAAACGCACCTGTGTGATTTGTTTTTTGAAGCCGTACCAATCACGGAAAAGCGACGGCTTCACTTTCATCGCTTTATGCAGCGCATACACGACGATTTAAAAGCCTTGGGCCAGATAGAAGATCCGCTGAAAAAAGTAGCCGATCAATGGGCCAAAGAGGCAAGGCTTTTATTACTCGATGAAATTCATGTCAACGACATCACCGATGCGATGCTACTGGGCGGTTTGTGTTCAGAATTATTTGATCGAGGGGTAACCCTTGTTACCACCAGCAATGTGCCACCTGATGGATTGTATAAAGACGGTTTGCAACGGGCTCGATTTCTACCGGCCATAGAACGAATAAAAGTGCACACGCATGTAGTGGAAATGATTGGCGACACCGACTATCGATTACGTTTGTTGCAAACCGAAGCGATTTATTTGGTGCCCAAAGCCGGGGAGTCGGTATCCGATGTTGAACAACGCATGCAAGCTCACTTTGATCGATTAGCCATTGGTAGCCCCGAGGCTAACACCAACTTGAACGTTCACCAACGCGATATACCGGTGTTGGCTGTGGCTGGCGATGTGGTGTGGTTTGATTTTAAAGCGCTGTGTGCATCGGCCCGCTCCACCCACGATTACATTGAAATCGCCACACTGTTCCACACCGTGCTTATCAGCAACGTGCCGGTGATGGATGATATGAAAAATGATGAAGCCAGACGCTTTGTGAATCTGGTAGACGAATTTTACGATCGAAGCGTAAAGCTGGTGTTGTCGGCGGCCGCACTTCCCGATGCGTTGTACACCGGGAAGCGCTTATCGTTTGAATTTGAACGTTCGGCCAGCCGACTGACCGAGATGCAAACAACCGAATACTTAGGAAAGCGCGACGAATCAGCTCGCCTTGGCAGTTCTTGAGTGACGCTTTCGTTCGTTTTCAGTTAAGTGCTTCTTACGCACGCGAATCGATTCTGGCGTCACTTCCACCAGCTCATCATCATCTATAAATTCTAACGCCTGCTCTAGCGACAAACGAATGGGAGGCGTTAAGACGATGTTCTCATCCGTACCGGAGGCACGAACGTTAGTCAGCTGCTTACCCTTCAATGCATTAACAGTTAAATCGTTTTCACGAGAGTGCAGGCCGATAACCTGACCTTCGTAAATATTCTGGTTGGCATCAATGATTAAACGACCACGTTCTTGCAAATTAAACAAAGAAAAGCCTAGGGCCTTGCCCATGCCATTAGAAATCAGTACACCGTTGTGGCGTTGACCAATATTCAATTTCAGTTTTGGACCGTAGTGATCAAACACGCTGTAAATCAATCCGGTGCCAGAGGTGGCTGTTAAAAATTCAGTTCGAAAACCAATCATTCCACGTGCTGGCACAACGTAATCGATGCGCACCCGGCCTTTACCGTCGGGCACCATGTCTTTTAAATCACCTCGGCGTTCGCCCATCTTTTCCATGATGGTGCCTTGATGCTGCTCTTCTACATCGATGGTCACTTGCTCGTAGGGTTCTTCCTCAACACCTGCTTCATTGGTGCGAGTGATAACCACTGGTCGACCCACACCGAGTTCGTAGCCTTCGCGGCGCATGTTTTCAATCAGTACCGATAGGTGTAGTTCACCACGGCCTGATACTTTGAAAGTTTCGCTTTGTTCGGTGCGCTCAACACGCAATGCAACGTTGTGCAAAAGCTCTGTTTGTAAGCGATCCCAAATGTTCCGACTGGTGACGTATTTGCCTTCTTTACCCGCAAACGGTGAAGAATTGGGCTGGAACATCATGCTGATGGTGGGCTCATCTACCGTTAGTGCTGGAAGCGGCTCAATGGTTGCCGGATCGCACAAGGTGTCTGAGATGTGCAGTTTATCGATACCCGTGATGGCGACGATATCGCCTGCACTGGCACCGGTTGTTTCTATACGTTCCAAGCCGTGAAAGCCTAATACTTGTAAAACTCTTGCACTGCGCTCCCCACCTTCTGTATCTACAACTTTAACGTTCTGGTTGGGTGCCAAGTGGCCACGCTTGATTCGAGCAATACCAATAACGCCGACATAGCTGTTGTAGTCTAATGAGGAGATCTGCATCTGCAAAGCACCTTCGGTGTCAACATCGGGGGCAGGAACTTCATCCACGATGGTTTGAAACAGTGGCGTCATATCACCTTCGGTAACGTCAGGCTCTAAACCAGAAAAGCCGTTAATAGCTGAGGCGTACACAACCGGGAAATCTAACTGCTCATCGGTGGCGCCTAGGTTGTCGAAAAGTTCGAACGTTTGATCCAATGCCCAATCGGGTCGAGCGCCGTCGCGATCAATTTTGTTGATGACTACGATAGGGCGAAAACCCATAGCGAAGGCTTTTTGAGTTACGAAGCGCGTTTGCGGCATCGGACCTTCGGCCGCATCAACCAACAGCAATACCGAATCCACCATGCTCAATACGCGCTCCACCTCTCCGCCGAAGTCGGCGTGTCCGGGGGTGTCGACGATATTGATGCGGTAGTCATTCCACTTGATGGCGGTGTTTTTGGACAAAATCGTGATGCCGCGTTCTTTTTCTATCGCGTTCGAGTCCATCATGCGCTCAGGAGCGTCTTTACGTGCGTCTAGGGTGCCCGATTGCTGCAAAAGCTTATCAACCAGGGTAGTTTTCCCGTGGTCAACGTGGGCTATGATGGCGATGTTTCGAAGTTTCTGGATCACGGCTGCAAGTTCATCATTTATAGTGGATTGTACGCACTAGGTGCGGGCACAAAGCGCGGCAGTATACCGGACAGATTGGTCAGTTCGTGAGCAGAACCTGCACAAATCTCGCCATCGGCTGACTAACTGCCGTGGCGCTGACTCATGGATCAGGAAACCTGCATGAAAACACCACCGAATTGGGCCGATTGTGCAAAATCCCTTATCGACGTGGCGATGGGGCGTGAGCCTGCTGACACGGTCATTCGCAACGGCAAATGGGTGAATGTTTACTCTGGCGAAATTATCCCCGCCACCGATATCGCCATAAAGCACGGCCGCTTCGCCTACGTCGGGCCTGACGCTAGCCACACCGTGGGCAATCAAACTCACCTTATCGAAGCCGATGATCGTTACTTAGTGCCTGGCTTATGCGATGCGCACATGCATGTAGAAAGCGGCATGGTCACGGTTACAGAATTTTCTCGCGCGGTGATACCGCACGGTACAACCTCCATGTTCATCGACCCGCACGAAATTGGTAACGTGCTCGGTATGGCCGGTGTGAAACTGATGCACGACGAGGCGATGGACATGCCAATCAATGTTTACGTGCAAATGCCCAGCTGTGTGCCATCAGCACCCGGCTTAGAGCACGCAGGGGCAGAATTGGGTGTGGCTGATGTGCAAGAGGCCATGCAGTGGCCAAATATCATCGGCCTGGGGGAAGTCATGAATTTCCCAGGAGTAACAGCGGGGGATAGCACGATGTTAGGAGAAATCGCAGCCACTCAAGCGATGAATAAAACCGTGGGTGGGCACTATGCGTCGCCCGATTTAGGTCGAGCCTTCCATGCCTATGCGGCAAGTGGTGCAGCTGATGATCACGAAGGCACTCGCCTAGAAGATGTTATCGCGCGGGTGCGCCAAGGCATGCGTGCGATGTTAAGACTAGGTTCAGCCTGGTATGACGTGGCCCCACAAATTAAAGCCGTTACTGAGCACGGTTTAGATCCTAGAAATATTATTTTGTGCACCGATGATTCACATTCAGGCACGCTAATCAATGATGGGCATATGAATCGAGTGGTTCGACACGCCATTGCTCAAGGCCTAGCGCCCGTTACCGCCATTCAAATGGCCACGTTAAACACCGCGCAACACTTTGGCTTAGAACGTGAGCTTGGCTCTATAGCGCCAGGGCGACGGGCCGATTTAATTTTGTCTTCCGACTTAACGCTCTTGCCCATTGAAACGGTGATTGCCCGTGGCAAGGTGGTGGCAGAGCATGGGCAATTAGCTATCGAGATCGCGCAGGCGCAATACCCAGAGTCAGCCACCAATACCGTGCATTTAGGTAAATCACTAAGCGCTGCCGATTTTGCCATTGTTGCCGATGAGCAGGGCGTAAAGGCTGATGCTCAATCAGCTTCTGTTCAAGTTATTGGTGTTATCGAAAACCAAGCACCGACTAAAGCGTTAATTCGTGATGTACCCGTGGCGAACGGTTTATTAGAAATGAATTTAGAAGCTGATGTGTGCCAAATTGCTTTAGTGGAACGACATCAAGCAACTGGTGCTGTGCAAAATGCGTTTGTGTCAGGTTTTGGGTATCAGGTGCCGTGCGCTTTAGCATCCACTGTGGCCCACGATTCCCACCACATGATTGTGGTAGGCACTGATCGTGAGTTAATGGCGCAGGCGGCAAATCGATTAGGTGAGGTGGGTGGTGGGGTTACTTTATTCACAGAAGCGGGTGAAGCAGCCATGGTGGAATTGCCTATTGCTGGGTTAATGTCGAACGAGCGTGCAGAAATTGTGGCTGAAAAAGCTCAGCAGTTAGTTGTTGCTATGAAAGCTTGTGGCTGTGAATTAAACAATGCGTACATGCAGCATTCGTTGCTTGCGCTTGTGGTTATCCCTGAGCTTCGTTTATCCGATGTTGGATTAATTGATGTGGTGGGGTTTAAACCCACAACCCTTGTGGCAAGTTAGCTAGAAAACCTTATGATTCAATTTCTATTAAACGATGCGCTTGTAGAGCTAGCCAATCCAGCAGCCGATTTAACGGTATTGGATTGGCTGCGATTGCAGCAGCGTTTAACCGGTACCAAAGAAGGCTGTGGTTCTGGTGATTGTGGTGCGTGTACGGTTGTGTTGGTCAGTGCAAGCAATACGCCCACTGGGTTACCTTTACGATATCACGCAGCGAACAGCTGCATTCTGATGATTGGTGCACTGCACGGTAAGCAGCTAATTACCGTTGATCATTTAGGCTCGTCAACATCGATGCACCCTGTGCAATCCGCATTGGTCAATCATCATGGTTCGCAATGTGGTTTTTGCACACCTGGCTTTGTGATGAGCTTATTCGCGTTATTTCATCAACCATTAGAAGACTCATCAATCTGGCAAGATCCGCAACAAGCCCATGCGCTCATCGAGCAATATCTTGGCGGTAATTTATGTCGTTGCACGGGTTATGCACCGATTGTTCAAGCCGCGATGTTTATGCTGCATGAACGATTTGAGCATGGGGTTAGCGATGCTTTTGATGCGGCAGAAGCAAGCGTTGCTCTAACGCTTCGCAACATTGAGCCACAGGGTGCGAATTGGAAAGGTACAAAAGACAGCGTTCGTGTCCATGTGCCCTTATCACTTGCCAATGCTTTACAGCTTTGGAGAAAAACACCGGATGCTGCAATTATTGCAGGGGGCACAGATAAAGCGCTAGACATTACTCAGTCGTTAAAGCGCTGGCAATCCGTCATTCATTTAAACGAAATTACCGAGCTGTCTTTTATAGAGCATGCATCGGATGCACTGGTTGTTGGAGCGGGTGTGAAAATCGCCGAGCTGCTTGATGTGCTCACTGTCGATTATCCCGAAGCGGTGCCTATGCTACTGCGTTTTGGCTCTGAGCAAGTGCGCTCGCAAGCCACTGTTGGGGGGAACTTAGGCAGTGCTTCTCCCATAGGGGATTTAGCGCCGCTTTTATTAGCCTTAGACGCCAGTGTTGTATTAGTGTCGTTAGCGCCCGATGGCAAAACACTTAACTATAAAACACATCGGTTGTCTGAATTTTTTGTGGGCTATTGTGAAACTCTTTTAGAAAATAATGAATGGATTCACTCAGTTCGTATTCCTAGCCAAAGCAGCGAAGGGATATTGCGAGTGTATAAAGTGAGTAAACGCATGGACGATGATATCAGTACCGTATGCGCAGCGATTTGGATGCAGCTAGATCAAACACACGCACCTGCAAAAATTATGAACGTGCGCATTGCCTTTGGCGGAATGGCCGCAATTCCAAAACGCGCAACCCGTGTGGAAGAAAACCTTCAAAACGCTATTTTTATCGAAAAAAATATTGATGAGGCGTGTAGTGCACTCGATGAGGATTTTTCACCTATTGGTGATGTGCGCTCTAGCGCCAGTTACCGTCAGCAAGTGGCGGGTAATTTGTTGCGCAGATTTTGGATGGAATGTAATCAACCCGATCAACCCGATCAACCTACTCAAATTCATCAAATGAGCTTGGATGCTGTGCTATGAGTGCAGGAAAATCACTGGCACATGACAGCGCCGCTTTACACGTTACCGGTGAAGCTACCTATGTTGATGATATGCCCAATGTGCCCCAAGCGCTGCACATAGCTATCGGGGGCGCATCCATTGCGGCAGGCTGTATAACATCCATCGATTTATCGGCTGTGCTCGCTAGTGAAGGCGTTGTTGATGTGTTAACGCATGAACACATACCGGCTGAAAAAGATATCGGGCCCGTGTTTCCAGGCGACCCATTGCTTAGTACAGGCGATGTGTTTTTTATGGGCCAACCCATATTCATCGTTGTGGCAACTAGCCATCAATTGGCTCGCCGCGCGGTAGGCTTAGCAAATATTCAATACCAGGCAACCGAGCCTGTTTTGGATATTGATACCGCAATGCAGCGAAAAAGTTACGTTAGACCCCCTTATGCCTTACAGCGAGGCGATGTAAAACAGGCGTTGAACAATGCGGCTCACACTATAACCGGTGAGCAGCGTATGGGCGGGCAAGAACACTTTTATTTAGAAGGGCAAGCAGCGGTGGCTGAACCTGCTGAGCACGGCGGCGTTCGGATCACAAGCTCGAATCAAAATCCAACCGAAGCACAGCATATTGTTGCCAAGGTATTGGGTGTGCCGATGAACAAAGTCACGCTCATTACACGCCGGATGGGTGGTGGTTTTGGGGGTAAGGAAACGCAAGCCAACCTGTGTTGCGCGTTATCTGCAATGGTGGCGGTAAAACATCAACGTACAGCAAGTTGTCGGTTATCACGACGCGACGATATGATTATGACGGGTAAGCGTCATGGGTTTTTTACCCAATGGACGGTAGGGTTTAATGATGAGGGCGAGATTCAAGGCGTGCAATTCACCCTGGCCGGGCAATGTGGGTATTCTGCCGATTTATCAGATGCTATTGTTGATCGTGCCATGTTTCATTGTGATAACAGCTACTACTACCCAGCTGCGCACATAGAAGGGCTGCGTTGTAAAACCAATACCGTATCTAACACCGCTTTTAGAGGGTTTGGCGGGCCACAAGGCATGTTAGCGTGCGAAGCAATGATCGATCAGATTGCAGGTTACCTAAACAAAGACCCACTGGAGATTCGTAAGCGTAATGTTTATAACACCACTGATAAAAACATTACGCCCTACCATCAAACAATAAAACACTTTAATGTGCCCAGCATAATCGAGAGCTTAGAAAAATCATCTGACTATGTAAAGAGGCGTAAAGCAATCGATGACTTCAATAAAAGCAATAAAATATTGAAACGTGGCATTGCCTTAACACCAGTAAAATTTGGTATTTCATTTACGGTTAAGCATTTAAACCAAGGCGGGGCTTTACTGCATCTGTACAGCGATGGCAGTGTTCAGTTAAATCACGGGGGCACTGAAATGGGTCAAGGCCTGATGGTAAAAGTGCAGCAGATTGTTGCGCATGAGCTGGGTATGAAAACTGATCGCATTGCGGTTACAGCCACACAAACTGACAAGGTGCCTAATACCTCCCCAACAGCGGCTTCCTCCGGTACTGACATCAATGGTGCGGCTGCAAAAAATGCTGCGCTAAAGCTTAAGCAAAGATTGATTGATTTTTTAGTGAATCAGCATGAGTTAACCTGTGATTCGGATGTGAAGTTTGCCAACGATTCGATTGTAGCGGGTGATGCCACCTATAGCTGGGAAAGTTTGGCGCACGCGGCCTATATGGAACGAGTTTCATTGTCGGCCACAGGCTATTACAAAACCCCAGATATTCATTTTGATAGAAACGCGGCTAAGGGCCAACCGTTTTATTATTTCGCCAACGGCGCAGCGGTTACCGAAGTGGTGATTGATACGTTAACGGGTGAAAATAGAATACTCAGAACCGACATTTTGCATGACGCTGGACAAAGCATAAATCCTGCAATGGATAAAGGGCAAATCGAGGGCGGATTTGTACAAGGGGCGGGTTGGCTAACGCACGAAGAAGTGAAATGGGCTGACGATGGCCGCTTAGCGAGCGATGGCCCAGCTACTTATAAAATTCCTGCTATCGGGGATGCCCCGTTACACATGAACGTATCGTTACTAGACAGCTCGCCCAATGAAGTTAACACCGTGTTTCGATCGAAGGCTGTCGGTGAGCCGCCTTTGATGTTAGCTATTTCAGTATTTTGCGCGCTTAAAGATGCGGTTAAAGCTGCCAACCCCGCTGCTAGCAATCTACAAGCTCCAGCAACACCAGAGGCGATACTGTTGGCAATCAGTGCATCAACTTAGTTAATTTTTCCAAACCAGCTGTCAATGAGAATATTAACTGAGCTTAAACGATCGTTCGTAGGGTGTGCTCTATCGATTAATAAAGCGCCCTCTAAAGAGGCGAGTAACAAATGAGCTACTGTGGGTGTGGGTAAGTCAATTTTTAATTCATCACCGGCTTGGTTTAATTGATCCAGTAACCAAGTGTGGTACATGTTAAAAATGGCTTGTAAGCCTTCTCGGTTCGATTCGTTTAAAAATTCAACTTCTGCTGCCAGCATGCCAGCAAAGCAAATTTTCCCTTCGCTGCATTCTTGCGTAAAGAGTTTGCTAAAAAGCTTAATGGCATCATAGGCGTTAGGGCTTGCATCGTCTATTTCGGCCAAAGTTGTTGCTAATGATTGCCGATACCGTTGAATTAAAGCCCCACCTAAGTCAGATTTTTCTGGAAAGTGATAATGCACACTTGACGACTTAACGCCCACTTCAGCACCTAAGGTGCGAAAGCTTAAATTTTTTAGCCCACTTTTTTGTACGGTTTGGTGAGCTACTGACTCAATTCTATTTCTACTACTCACCGTTTTTCGCCTGTTCTCTTAATAAATATTTCTGAATTTTGCCTGTTGATGTTTTTGGAAGTGGCCCAAAAATCACCTGCTTGGGTGCTTTGTAGTGCGCCAAAGTATTTCGGCAATGATCTATTATTTCATCCGCCGTCAAACTGGAGTCTGGTTTTAAATCAACAAAAGCGCAAGGGGTTTCACCCCATTTTTCATCGGGCATCGCAACCACGGCTGCTTCTAAAACAGCTGGGTGTCGGTACAAAGATTCTTCTACTTCCAGCGTTGAGATATTTTCACCGCCCGAGATGATAATGTCTTTTGCCCGATCCTTAATTTCTATATACCCATCTGGGTGTTGTACTCCAAGATCTCCAGTGTGGAACCAGCCACCTGAAAAAGCTTCTGCAGTGGCATCGGGATTTTTTAAATACCCCTTCATTACGGTGTTACCGCGAATCATCAGCTCCCCTAAGGATTGGCCATCTTTGGGTAAGGGCTGCATTGTCTCAGCATTCATAATGCAGGCATTATCAAGCGTTACGTAGTGCACGCCTTGACGTGCCATGCGCCCGGATCGCTCTTCTAATGCTAGGGTTGGCCAGTCATCTTGTGGCACGCAAACGGTAGCTGGGCCATAGGTTTCGGTTAATCCGTATAAGTGCGTTACGTTAAAACCAATGGCTTCCATGGCTTCAATAACCGCTGATGGAGGGGCGGCACCACCTGTGGCAATTTCGATGGGGCTTTTAGCGCGTTTCTGCACCGATTCGGGTGCGTTAGCCAACATGTTCAGCACTATGGGGGCACCACACATATGAGTAACGTTATGTTCTTCTATCAAATTAAAAATTACTTCAGGATCAACACTTCGTAAACAAACGTGTGTGCCCATTGCGGCTGTAACCGCCCAAGTAAACGTCCAGCCATCGCAATGAAACATAGGCAGCGTCCACAGGTAGCGAGAATGTAGATTGACACCCATGGTAGTCATATTGCCTATGGCATTAAGGTAGGCGCCGCGATGATGATAAACACAGCCCTTTGGGTTTCCAGTGGTGCCTGATGTATACAGTAGTGATAGTGCTTGCCATTCATCGCTCACTTGTGAAAAGCGTTGGTTTAACCAATCGGCCTGGCTTGCATCGTTCAGCAGCGCCTCACCTTCTAATAATAATTTTTCATAGGTGGTTTCGCCGATGAGTTCACCACCTGGCGCCATAAGGTCGTCGATATCAATAACCGTTATAGGATTATTAAGAAGACCAACGGCCTCCTTAACAATTGGGGCAAACTGTGTATCGGTTAATAAGATTTTTGCATTTCCATGTTCCAAGATAAACGCAATGGTGTTGGCATCTGATCTTACGTTTAACGAATTTAATACCGCACCAATTAAGGGCACTCCATTATGTGCCTCAAGCATTTCAGGCGTATTAGCCGCCAAGATAGAAACACAATCACCAGCCGCGACACCGCGTTTAGATAAAGCGGCTCCTAGGGCTTGGCTTCTTTGCCAGAATTGTTGATAGGTGTAACGCCGAGTGCCATGAACAATAGCCAAATGATCTGGACGCACAGCGGCGGCTCTTTTTAAAAAGCTTACTGGTGAAAGCGGTTCGTAGTTCGCAGGTGTTGGGGCTAGATTTTCTTCAAATAGGCTCATAGGCCACGCGCTGGGTCGATGGTATTGTAGGGTTAGAATGATACCTAAGGATTCAGTATGGCGGTGACGACTGGTTCGTTTGATTTAACTGGAAAAGTGGCTTTGGTAACCGGTGCTGCTGGTGGGCTAGGGCAATGTTTTGTGCGAACTCTGCATGGGGCGGGGGCGTCGGTTGTATTGTGCAGCCGCAATATAAACCGGCCTGAGCTTGTGGCCTTAATCAATGAACTGGCTGATTCTTCCAATGGCGTTAACCGTACCTTGGCGATGGATGTTACGTCGAAAAGCTCTGTGGAATCTGCCTTCAAGCAACTGGATGCCGACGGCATAAGCGTGGATATACTCGTGAATAACGCAGGTATAGCCATCTCTGGCGATGCTCATACATTAAGTGATGATGCTTGGGATCAAGTGAATAACACGAATTTGCGCGGTGCGTGGACGGTCAGCCAGGAATTCGCCCAACGTATAATTGAGAACCAGCGCAGTGGCTGCGTCATCAATATCGCCTCTATCCTCGGATTACAACCCAGTAAAGGTACGGTTCCGTATTCAGTGAGTAAGGCTGGGTTAATTCAAATGACTCGTGCGTTAGCTTTGGAATGGGCGCGTTATAACATTCGGGTGAACGCCATTTCGCCGGGCTATGTGGAAACCGATATCAATCGGGATTTTTTAAATTCGCCCGCCGCGGCTCAACAGATAAAAAAAATCC
The DNA here is from genome assembly GCA_938035125.1 of uncultured Granulosicoccaceae bacterium. Taxonomy (GTDB): domain Bacteria; phylum Pseudomonadota; class Gammaproteobacteria; order Granulosicoccales; family Granulosicoccaceae; genus Granulosicoccus. Next base: position 31,540 of record CALHNS010000036.1, read on the forward strand.
CCACACGTAAGCTGGGCAACGCTGAGGATTTAGCCGGGCCGTTATTGCTTCTAGCCAGCGATGCTGGTCAGCACATGACGGGGTCAAATATCGTCGTGGATGGTGGTCACAGCTGTTTGAGTTTATAAGTTAATGAAACTAATTGATGCCCACCACCATATTTGGATTCCAGAACAAGCCTCTCCTGATATTGGTTATGGCTGGTTGCGTGATATCGGTGCGATGAAACCGTTTGGCGATCCAACGCCCATTCAGCGCGATTATAAGTACGACGAATTCATGGCGGAAAGTATTGAACATGAGTTGGTTGGTTCGGTTTTTTTACAAACCGATGGGACTTTGCCCAACCCAGTGGACGAAACCCGTTGGGTGGCCAGTGTGTTCAGTGAAAGTCAATTGCCACACGCCATTGTTGGTTTTGCTGATTTAGATAACAGCACCGCGGCGGCACATATAGAACAGCACCTTGCCTGTGGTTTTTTTCGTGGTGTCAGGCAAATAGTTTCGCGTTTAGATGATCAGCCAGCACTGAGTTTTGCACCTAAGCATTATTTAAGGTCCTCTATGTGGAGCGATAATGTTGCGCTACTGGCAGAATACGATTTATCCTTTGACTTACAACTGTACCCAGAACAAATGCTAGAGGCTGCCCGTGTTTTTTCACAGCTGCCTAAGCTATCGGTAATCGTGGATCATGCCGGATCACCTTGGGATTTAAGCGCGACAGGTTTTGCTCGATGGAAGGCGGGCGTGTCGGCTATGTCAGAATTGCCCAACGTTACGATGAAATTATCAGGCTTTGGAATGTTTGATTCTTCGTGGAGCTCAGCTAGTGTGCAATCGTTACTGTTGCATTGCGTTCAAACATTCGGTTCATCTCGAATGATGTTTGGCAGTAACTTTCCTGTGGATAAACTTATGGCAAATTACGATGAGGTAGTCAATCGTATTAGCACTGCTTTAACCAACGTTGCTGAAATCGAAGGCCTTGATACCGATGCACTGCTTAGCGATGTGTTTTGCAATACCGCTAAGCGTATTTACCGTCTTTAAAGTAACAAAGTAAACGTTAAATCTGGTTTATCACCGGTGCGCGGTGCAAGGTTCACTAAGCAAAAATTATTCAGCGATACGTGACGGTTTGCTGCAATATCGTCTAAAACGTTTTTCGCATAATTGTGCGCCCATGCTGGCACTTCGCCGTACATTTTAAACTGCGCAAATAAGTCGTCGATGTCTTCAAGTTCTGCTCTGTCACCGAAGTAAGTTAAATACGCTTCAGTGAATAAGCGGTGTTCACTAACGTTGAGTAGGGAAGCTGCTCGCTCTATCGTGTGCATAACATCTGCGCTTTCTTTTTGTTCTAATTGCTCAGACACTCATTTTGTGCCTGCGGTTCTACAAATTTATCGGCATTTAATTATTTTTTTTAAAATAACTTCCTGCCTATTCGAATGGTAAATCGAAGTGATAACTGCGTCACATTAATTTTTAATATCAATGGTTTGGAGTGGCTACTTAAAATCGAGTTCACATAACACGATAAGTTGTGTGTCAGTAACCTGACTTATGCGCGCCGATTCTCTTGTGCAGCATGCGATAAACTTCGAACAAGCCGTTAAGAGCTAAGCGCTGGCATAGATCAGCCTAAAACAGTTGTTGTAGTTGTGAGAAACAAAAAGCGATCAATATAGATCGTTAGGGGATGAGAATGATTGGCACTCTGCGAAAAGCAAGTGCTGCGGTTGCACTCAGTGTGATGTTATTGATAACACACAGTGCAGCTCATGCAGCACCAAGCTGTGAATGGCCGGATGAATCCGCGCTACAGGCCATCTTGCCTGTTGCAACCGATCACGGCAGTCACGCTAGTGGTGTTGTGGTTGCGCCTAACCGAGTATTAACCGCAGCCCACGCACTCAATGGCGGGCAACAGTATTTCGTGCGTATTGACGGTGGTTTTCGTAAAGCCCGTTTGGTTATGAAAAACCTGGCTCACGATTTAGCTGTTTTAGAAGTTAACACCGACGCAATCAAGCCTTTGCCTATTAGTGTTGTTGAGCCATCAGCCAGTCAAACGGTTTGGGCGGTAGGCTTTCCAAGGGCGCAAGGTAAAACCACCTCATCGGGCGTGTTTCAAAAAAATCGCCAAGGCGCATTGCATACCAGTGCACCGATTGATTCAGGTCAATCTGGTGGTGGCTTACTATCCTGCGAACGTGGGCACTATGAGTTACTAGGAATGTTACGAGGCTACGGGGCCTACTTAAGTGGTAATCGATACGTTAAGTTGCAAAATCATTCGGTAGCGGTTGCCGCCACTACCATTCACCGCTTCGTGAGTGCAACGCAATAAGCGGTCACCGATTGCGCCCGCCCCAGTAGTCAATTCCAATAGATAGTGTCTTATTAGCCTCCTAATGTCGTGCTGAACGGCATCTGGTGTCGTTATGGTGTGAGTGTTCCCATGTGTTTACGCCGACACTAGCCCAATCCGTCACAGCGTACTTTTGGGAGTGTGGGTGCTATGGCAATCAGTGTATTTGAACTATTTAAAGTTGGCATTGGTCCATCGAGCTCGCACACCGTCGGGCCGATGATAGCGGCTGAAATATTCAGTGATGAATTAATCGAATCAGGCATTGCCAAAAACGTTACCCGCATCAAAACCGATTTATTGGGTTCACTTGGGGCTACCGGTAAAGGTCATGGCAGCGATAAAGCCATACTGCTGGGGCTAGGTGGGAATCACCCTGAAACGGTTGATGTGGATAGCATTGATACGGCATTACAAATCATTCGAGATACTAAAACTCTTACGCTTAAATCGGGGCATTCGGTTAAATTTAACGAAGCCAAAGATTTAGTTATGCATCGGCGCAAAAGCTTACCGTTTCATCCTAATGCGATGTGTTTTGAAGCGTTTGATGACAACGGCGATTCAATTTTGAAACGAACCTTTTATTCTGTGGGTGGTGGCTTCGTTTTAGACGAGAATGCAGCTGAAGACGACAACCCGATTATAAGCGATGACACCACCTTACCCTACGCGTTTACCACGGGCGATGAATTACTAGCGCTTTCAGAAAAGCACGATAAAACCATTGCAGAAATGATGATGGCAAACGAATGCGTTTGGCGTTCCGAGGATGAAATTCGTAGTGGTTTATTACACATATGGAGCGTTATGCAAGCGTGCGTTAAGCGCGGTTGCGAAAATACCGGCATTTTGCCTGGCGGTATGAAGGTAAAGCGCCGAGCGAAAGATCTTTACCAATCATTGGCTGAAGCGCCAGAAGCTGCGTTACGTGATCCATTAACGATCATTGATTGGGTAAACTTATACGCCCTTGCGGTTAACGAAGAAAACGCTGCTGGCGGTCGAGTGGTAACAGCGCCTACTAATGGTGCTGCGGGAATAATTCCTGCGGTTTTGCATTACTACATGCGTTTTATGCCAGGCGCTAATGAAGACGGTGTGGTGGATTTTTTATTAACTGCAGGCGCAATTGGAATTCTTTATAAAGAGAATGCGTCCATCTCTGGTGCGGAAGTGGGGTGCCAAGGTGAAGTGGGTTCTGCCTGTTCAATGGCGGCCGGTGCGTTAGCGGCGGTTACCGGTGGCAATACGTTGCAAATAGAGAACGCCGCTGAAATAGGCATGGAACATAATTTAGGGTTAACTTGCGATCCGGTCGGTGGTCTTGTGCAAGTGCCGTGCATTGAGCGTAATGCCATGGCATCGGTTAAAGCCATTAATGCAGCGCGTATGGCACTGCGTGGTGACGGGCAACACTTTGTCTCTTTAGATAAAGTGATAAAAACGATGCGCGATACCGGTGCCGATATGAAAACCAAATACAAAGAAACCGCTCGGGGTGGCTTAGCCATTAATGTTATTGAAGTGCCAGTAAGTTTTCCCGAGTGCTGATCATTTCCCTTTAATAATTAGTCATGAGTTAACCTGTTAGCTGGTTAAACACGGGCAGTTTTCATGTACTCCATTGCTATTGCATTACACGCTATTGCTGCGGCCATTTGGGTTGGAGGAATGTTTTTTATGCTGGTGGTATTCCGACCAGCGGTAATGACGCTTGATTCAACCGCTCGAACCCCGATCATGGCTACCACCATGAAGAAGTTCTTTCCATGGGTCTGGATGGCCATCATCATCCTTCTGGTTACAGGCTATGTGCTTGTGGGCGCGTTTGGTGGTTTCGGCTCAGTGCCGATCTACGTTCACATCATGCATCTTGTGGGCTGGGTAATGATCGGATTGTTCGCTTTTATGGTCTTCATGCCTCACAGGGTCTTCCGGTCCGCTGTGGAATCGGGCAATCAAGAGCTGGCTCTAAAATCGTTAAACACGGTTCGATGGGTAGTTACCGCTAATTTGGTGCTTGGATTAGCGCTGTTTGCCATCGTTACGGGCGGCCGCTATTCCTGAATAATATCGCCGTAACCGAGATGTTTTAAGGAGAATTCTAAAAATATTGCGGGCACGGCCCAGCATTCAGGTTGGTTTAAGGCAACTGGGGTAAGGTCGAGGTTCGGTCAGATTTTGACCGATGTAGGCAGAGTGTTAATTTCCTGTAATGGAAGTGTAGTTGGCTTCTTCTGAAAGGCAAATTGAACTTTTCCTCATAACCATTTGACCTTACATGCGGCGCAACGATCTGTGATTTTTGGACTGGGTAAAAAATTAACGCTGCCGGACGCCAGTGATGCGCTGCCGGATCGAGCCGATGTGATGCCGGTTGCATCGCATCACCTCGTCACAGGTAACCCCATGCAAGGGCCGTGGCCTGCTCATTTAGAACAAATTGTGTTTGGTATGGGCTGCTTCTGGGGCGTTGAACGGCTATTTTGGCAACAAGAAGGCGTCTGGAGCACAGCAGTGGGTTACGCTGGGGGGCTTACTGCAAACGCCACCTATCGCGATGTCTGCACAGGGATGACGGGCCACAACGAAGTCTGTTTGGTAGTGTTCGACCCAAGCGTTATTAAATTCGACACGCTTTTAAAATTATTTTGGGAGTCACACGATCCCACCCAAGGCATGCGTCAGGGCCCTGATCAAGGCAGTCAGTATCGTTCGGGTATCTACACCTCCAACGATGAGCAATTCAATCAGGCAACCGCCAGCCAAACGAATTATCAACAGGCGTTGAAGGCGCAAGGTTTTGGCGCCATCACCACAGAGATTATGCCTGCGCCCACGTTTTACTACGCCGAAGACGAACATCAGCAGTATTTGCATAAGAACCCAGGCGGCTATTGCAGTATGAAAGGCACCGGTGCGGTGTGCGTCTCATGAGTGTTGAATTCACTCCTCCGCAATCGCCATTTGCGGTTCCCTTTAATGGCTCATTTGAGTTGGGTGCGCATTCTGCGTCTGCGCCTGCGGATATTGATGATCGTAAAGCCCTTCAAAAACAGCTTAAAAAGTCAGTTAAGAATATTGCTGAGCTGCAAAAGAAGCTTTACGCCGACAACCGCTTCAGTGTGTTGTTGGTTTTTCAAGCCATGGACGCTGCTGGCAAAGACGGCACCATACGGGCGGTAATGAGCGGAGTTAATCCTGCCGGTTGTCAGGTGCATTCATTTAAATCTCCTTCCAGCGAAGAGATTGATCACGATTTTCTTTGGAGAACGGCAAAGGCGCTGCCCGAACGGGGTCGAATCGGCATATTTAATCGAAGCTATTACGAAGAGGTGTTGGCGGTTCGAGTAAATCCGGCATTTCTTGCGAATCAACGCCTGCCCTCACTTAATCAAGACGCCGTGTGGGCGGATCGCTTTGAATCAATCCGGGATCATGAACTGCATTTAGCGCGAAATGGCACCGTGGTTCTTAAGTTCTGGTTGAACGTTTCCAAACAAGAGCAGAAAGTGCGCTTCATGAAGCGATTAACCAATGAAGATCGGTATTGGAAATTCTCCAAACACGATTTAGGGGCGCGAAAGCAATGGGGTGACTACATGCAGGCTTATGAGTCGGTACTTAATGAAACCTCACGAGCCAATGCCCCTTGGTTTGCCATCCCAGCCGACAACAAGCCTTACATGCGTTTGCAGGTGGCGAACATTATTGAAACCACCTTGCAAGCTTTACCGCTTGCTTGGCCTGAAAAGAACCCCGAAGAGCTAGCGCGATTCGGAAGCCATATTGAATTTTTAAACAGCGAAACAGACTGACTTGGTCAGAATTTTGCCTTTATCTGGAGCACGAGCATGACAATGATACTCACGCAAGGCCCTACTATGAGCTTGTTCAAAAAAGCAAAACGCCCATCAGGCGGTTGCCGAACAACATCGCTGCCCACCACTTACGCCGCTATTGTGGATGAGCGTGGTGTGGAAATCGAAATAACTGATAAGCAAATTCGCCGTGCTATCGATTCGGCTGAAGACTCTCAGCAGTTTCCTTTTGGCTCTCGCCACACAGCGCGTGGTCGTTGGGTTGCATCTAAGGCTCCCGTTCGAAAGTTGCACAGCTAAAGCGTCAAAAATATGTCTGCCTAAAAGTCATATGGACAGTTTGGCAGCTCAATTGTAACTTTTAGTCTTTTAAACCCTTAATTTGAGCTTACGCGGGTGGATTTCCTGCAGCGAGTTGCTAAGTTGTTATAACAGCGAAGAAAAATGCAGTGGCAACTCTATGTCAACATTTGAATTTGATGAAACACGGCGTATCACCTTGAAAGTGATGGCAGGTACCAGCGCAAGTTTAGCCGCCGGTTGCCTAGGGGTTATTAACGCTGCCAATGCGGATGAGGCTAGTGAACCCGCCCAAACACTGCCCAACACATTTTCCTCCGTTCTTTTCGATTTAGAGATGCACATCATCAGCAGCACGGGTGTGGTTGAAAATTCCTTACTACTCAAAAACAACACACCAGAGCCCATGCATATCACGCGTTTTCGCAGTGATCAAATTGTGTTTAGTAACAAATACGTATCGCTTAAGCAGCTTAGCGATCAGGGCCCGATACGTTTAGCGCCGATGGAAACGAAAAGTTTTCAGGTAAATGTTGTGGCACAAAATGGGGTCATACCCACCGATTACGTTCAAGCCGATCAATGTATAACAGCGATATCCGACCAGTGTGTGGATGTACATCTGGGTGGATTTTTAGTGGGTAGTGAGGTGATGGTAATTACCGGTAAACAACCGGCGGTTGATGTGGTGCTTTAAAGAAATATTAGCACCACTGTTGATGCCATAATCAACGCCATTACGCTCATGAATCGGCGCCAAGCCGTATCCGATTGCAGTAAGTGTGATAACAGATGACCTGCACTGGTCCAAAATAAACACACAAAAGTATTCAACACCAAAAACACCGTAGCCAATCGCAACGCTTCTGCCGCTGGGGTTAAACCAATACCAAAACCTGCCGCTGCGGCAATTGCCACGGCCCAAACTTTTGGGTTCACCACTTGAAAAGTAACCGCTTGTAGGAAAGTAAAAGGCTTATCGGTATCGGATGCTCTGCCCGCTCTACCGGCTCGTGCCGTTTTAAAGGCCAGCCAAAGAATCCAGAGGGCTGCCAGTATTTGAAAAACAAATTTCAAACTGGGTAAAGCTAAAAGCGATGCGCCAATACCGAATGCACTGAATGCGGCTAATAAAGCTACGCCGATAGGCACGCCCAGTAAATGAGGTAAGGTTCTGCGAAATCCGAAACGTGCCCCAGAGGCGGTTAGCATCACAACGTTTGGCCCAGGGGAGAATAGGCCTGCGAAAACAAATGCCAGCAGCGGTAAAGATTCGGTCACTGGTGTTTCCGGCGTTGCGCAAGTAGGATTGGAAAGTAGAGGAACTTACCATAACAACCCCGAGAGCACACTATGAATCCTGCCTCCCCACTGATTACCGCTGTTGAACTTGCTGCGCTGATCAGTGCAGATAATGATGATTCTGTGGTGGTGATAGATGCATCCTGGCACTTGCCTACGGTTAAGCGCAATGCCTATGAGGAGTATTTACAAGCCCATATAAAAGGCGCTGTGTTTTTCGACATTGATGCGATTGCCGATAAACAAACCGATTTACCTCATATGTTGCCCAGTGAAACAGAATTTTCCTTTGCGATGAATCAATTGGGAATAGGCACCGGCGATCATGTGGTGGTTTACGATTCTTACGGCTTATTTTCCGCAGCACGAGTTTGGTGGATGTTTAAAATTTTTGGCCACCACAATGTACAGCTTCTTGATGGTGGCCTACCTGGGTGGGCGTTAATTAATGGCGCGATGGATACAGGTGAAGTTAAACGATCTGCCACCAACCAACCTTTTTCTGCAACATTAAACCAAGACCAAGTCTGTGATTGGAAAATGGTGTTGTCGGCTATCGAAACTCACAGTGCATGCATTTTGGATGCACGTCCCAAAGCTCGTTTTGATGCAGCGGTGCCCGAGCCAAGGCAAGGCTTGCGCTCAGGTCATATGCCTGGGGCCGTGTCGTTACCGTTCACCGAATTGTTGGTGGCCGATGAACATGATGTGATGCGGCTAAGACCTGCAACAGAGCTTAGCCAAATTTTCAAAAGGACAGGGGTGGTCGAAGGCACTGACGTTATCACTACCTGTGGCTCTGGGGTAACCGCAGCCGTTATAACCCTTGCACTTAACGTGGCAGGATTAGCATCAGGTCGTTTGTACGATGGGTCTTGGACAGAATGGGGCGGGCTTGAACAAACACCGGTTGTGTCGTAAAAATTTAGCTAACGAGTTGGTTCATTTCAAAAATGGGCAGCAATATCCCAAGAACAATCGTTAACACAACACCACCCATTATCAAAATTACGATGGGTTCGAAAAGCCCAAGAAATAATGACATGGCTGAATCCAATTCGCGTTCTTGATGTACCGCTGCCTTTTGCAGCATGTGATCAAGTTGACCTGATTGCTCGCCACTGGCAATCAGATGCAGCAACATAGGAGGGAAGTAGCCTGTTTTCTCTAGTGAAGCACCTAAGGTTGCCCCTTCACGAACTTGAGAGGCTGCCGTTTGCACAGCGCTGCGCATGGGGCGGCTGGTAATTACTTGCGCCGCAATGTCTAAGGCTTCTAATACCGGAACACCAGAGGAGGCAAGAATGGACAGCGTGTTAGCAAACTGTGCAGTGTTGTGACCGCGAATGAGCTTTCGTATAACGGGTATTTTTAATAGAAATCCGTGCACACGAGTTTTAAAGGCTTCGCCGTTCATTGCACGTTTGAACAACACAACCGTTACGAACACAACACCGACAATCACCAACCCCCATTCACGAACGAAATCTGAACTTGCCAACATCACGCGCGTTAAGGTGGGGAGTTCTTGTCCTAAGCCATCGAACACTTGAACCACTTGCGGCACCACATAAGCAAGTAGGAACGATACGATAAGAACTGAAGCCACCACTAGCATGGCGGGGTAGATTAATGCTTTCTTTATGGCCGCTTGCGAGGCTTGTCGTTCTTCGGTGTAGTCCGCTAGGCGTTCCAGAACCGCATCTAAGTGTCCGGATTGTTCACCTGCAGACACTGTGGCTCGATAAATCTCTGGGAATACTTTTGGAAAATCGCCTAACGCTGACGCTAGGGTGTGCCCTTCTAAAACTTTGGCCCGTACCGATAACATCAAGGCTTTAATACGAGGCTTCTCTGTTTGTCGACTTACAGCCGACAACGCCTCTTCCAGTGGGGTTCCAGCAGCGGTTAAGGTAGCGATTTGGCGTGTGATTAGCGCTAAATCATTAGTTTTTATGCCACCTCGAAATGAGGCTGGGCTGGCTTTTTCACCCTTATTGCGGGATTTACCGCCACCTGAAGTTTCGTTAACTTCTAATGGGGTAAGCGACTGTTGGCGAAGCTGTTGGCGCGCTAGACGTGCCGTTTCAGCTTCTAAATAGCCTTTTTGCTCCTTGCCACGAGCATCAAGCGCGGTGTATTCAAACGCTGCCATGTATACGCCGTTGTTTTAGCCTTCGCGAGTAACGCGAAGCACTTCTTCTAAAGAGGTTTTGCCTTCCAACACCAAACGAATGCCATCATCAGTGATGCCAGGCCCACGGGTTCGGGCGTATTCTTCCATCTTGTGTTCAGATTCTTCACCGTGGATCATGGTGCGCATTGCTTCATCCACTGCCACTACTTCGTAAATACCGGTTCGACCCACATAGCCTGTGTGATTGCATTGATCACAACCATGTGCGGTGCAAACCCCGCCTGCATCGCTCATCGATACTTTCAACGATTTCAATTCAGGCATTGTTGGTGTGTGTGAGCGTTTGCAATGGGTGCATAACACGCGCACTAAGCGCTGCGCCACTAAACCCACAAGGCTTGATGCCAATAGGAAGGGTTCAATGCCCATATCGCGAAGTCGGGTTACCGCGCCAACGGCTGTGTTGGTGTGTAAGGTTGATAACACTAAGTGACCGGTTAATGAGGCTTGTACTGCAATGTCAGCGGTTTCCATATCGCGAATTTCCCCAACCATGACGATGTCTGGATCCTGACGCAAGATAGCGCGCAAGCCACGGGCAAAGTCGAGTTCTACTTTATTGTTAACCTGCGTTTGGCCAATTCCGTCGAGGTAGTACTCGATGGGGTCTTCCACGGTTAAAATGGTGTACTTCGACGTATTTAAACGCGTAAGCGCTGCGTATAACGTCGTGGTTTTACCCGAACCCGTGGGGCCGGTAACGAGAATGATGCCGTGCGATAAGCCTAGTGATTTTGTCAGGGTCTCAAAGCTGTGCGCCGGCATTCCCAATTGTTCCAAGTTAAGCCGTCCCGCTTGTTTATCGAGAAGACGCAACACAACCCGTTCGCCGTGACCGGATGGAAGAGTGGATACACGAACATCAACAGGCCGTCCGGCCACTCGTAAAGAAATTCGGCCATCTTGCGGCAAGCGCCGTTCAGCGATATCCAGTTTTGCCATAACCTTCAATCGTGAAATAACCAAAGGGGCAATCTCGCGCGGAGGCTCTAGTAATTTTTGCATGACACCGTCTACGCGATAGCGAACGGATAAGCGGCTTTCAAACGGTTCAACGTGGATGTCCGAGGCTTGCTTTCGAACGGCCTCGGTCATGATGGCGTTAATGAGGCGAATCACTGGCGCATCGTCGGTGGATTCTAATAAATCTTCTGGCTCAGGTAAGGCATCAGCCAATTCGGTTAAGTCTAAGTCTTCACCGAAGTCGTCCATGATGTCCATGGCTTGGCCTGTCTCACCTTCGTAGTGCCGGGTGAGGCGCGCATCAAATTCATCGTTGGTTATGGGCTCTGGTGTTAACGCTTGCCCAGCTTTACGCCGTGCTTCGGTTATCGCCATCAAACTAACGCCGGGTTTATGCACCAGCATCATTTTGCCATCTGAGCTCGCTTCCAGTAGGACTCCGTGGCGGCGTGCAAAGGTATAGGGCAGGTCGGTGTTAGGTTTACGCAGCGTTATTCGCGCAGCCACGTCCGTTGGCGCTGAATTTTCCACCGATTCGTTGGCAGCACCTTCCTTAGGAGGAGCGCCTACGTCAATGAATTCCGCTGGTTTAATGACCATGAGTGTTAGTTAATTTCGTCAAATGGCCCTATCAGTTCATTATTCGCGCCATCGGCAGCTGCTTGATTAGGAACGATTTCAATGGACGGGAGGGCGGATGTGTTTAATGCAGGTTCACCTGCAGGAAGAATATCGGAATTAGGTACAAATGATGAAGTTGGGACCAAAGTTTCCAAAGCATCTTGTGGTTTGTCCACGCGTTGGCCTTCGAAATACAGGTGCAACTCCGGTAAGCGTGGCGTGGGGCGGTTGATTAAAGCTTCCTCACCAAATTGACCTAATTGCGCGGTTCTAAGTTCCTCGTATTTGTTCTGACTGTAGAATTCGGCATCTTCTGGGTTACGCAAAATGGTTGGGTGTAAGAACACCATCAAGTTGCGCTTGATCTTATTCGCTGTTTTAAAGCGAAATAGGTTGCCTAGAAATGGAATGTCGCCTAACAGCGGAATTCTTTCTTTCGTGTTGTTAATTTGATCATCGATTAGCCCACCCAACACAAGCGTTTGGCCGTCTTCAACCAATACGGTGGTTTTTATTGAACGTAGATTTGTGGTGATATCTGATGCACCTGATACGGCTGTGGCGCTAACATCTGAAACTTCTTGCTCGATATCCATTTTGATGTTGTTGCCCTCGTTGATTTGAGGACGAACTTTCAGGCTGATACCAACATCTTGGCGTTCAATCGTTTGGAATGGGTTGTCGTTCGCCGTTGATAACTGTGTTCCGGTAACAAACGGTACGTTCTGACCCACAACAATCTCAGCTTCTTGATTGTCCATGGTAACCAGCGACGGTGTGGACAGAATGTTGTTATCCGAATCGGATGCAATGGCCGAAACCAAGAATCCGAAATTCACATCACCACCGGCTTGGCCTAGTGCCAATGATAAACCGGATGAAAGATTAGCGCCTTGGCTTGCTACGGTTCCAATAAGAGCTTGTGTTGCGCCGCCTAAGTTCGAATAGGCAACCGGACGATTACCACCGGACCCATCAACGGCAAAGTTAACGCCCAGTTGATTGGTGTTGTTCTCAGATAGTTCAGCGATGATCGCTTCTACTAACACCTGCGCGCGGCGAATATCCAGCTGTTCAACAACCGCCAGAATATTTCGCATTTCACCAGGAGGTGCTGTAATGATCAGTGCGTTGGTATCGGCATCGGCTTGAATGTCCACATTTGGGCGACCCGCATCCTGATCGGCAGGGCTACGAATAATGGCCGCCGTTGGCGTGGGCGTAACGGGTGCGCCTTGAGCATTAACCGTTGGTTGAGGTACCGCTGCAGGTTGTGCATTTCCGGCGTCGCCATCGTTTGACGAGCTGGTACCGATCTGCGCTTGCCCTGCCGATACGCCCGTTAATATAGGCAATAAATCTTCAGAATTGGCATAGCGAAGATACACAACGCGTGTGTTGCCACCAGATTCAACCGGTGTGTCTAAATTTTTGATCAAGCCGCGCATGCGCACACGAGTGTTGCTGTCACCACTTAATAAAATGCTGTTGGTTCGCTCATCAGCTGCGAATCGAACACCGCCGGTGCCGCCTGCTGCCGCGGTTCGAGATTGCAACGATTGCAGAATGCGGATCACTTCGCTGGCCGATGCATGATTGATTCGCACCACTTCTACTTCTTCGTTATCGGGGCGATCGATACCTTTGATGATGTCAGTTAAGCGATCGATGTTGGCTGCGCGGTCAGTGACGATTAGGGTATTGGTTGCTGCGTAGGCTGCTAAGTGGCCTTGTTGCGGCACCAACGGGCGAAGAATGGGCACCAACTGAGCGGCTGGAACATTTTCCACTTTTATCACTTGGGTAACCAGCTGATCAGACGTTCGGTTATTAGCATCAAAAGAGGGGACAGGGCCTTGCTTTGCGTTCACATCAGGAACAATCTTTATCAAGTCACCTTGAGGGACGGCTGAAAAGCCATGCACCTGTAAGACGGAAAGAAACGCTTCGTAAATTTCGTCTGAATTCAGTTTCTTCGAGCTGATAACCGTAACGCGTGCTTTAACTCGCGGGTCAACGACAAAATTGCGTCCAGTCTGAACGGACACCGTTTTGATCATCGTTTGGATGTCGGCATTGTTTAGATTGAACTCAAATTCTTCTTCTTCACCCTGCGCATATACCGCCGTGCCCAAGCTGCACATGACGGCAAGCGCTAGCGGTTTTATAAAAGAAGGAAATTGACGGGTTGGCATGTTTTTGAACCTGATCGGCATAGCCTAGTAAGTGTAGTTGCCCAGCGCTTATTGAGTGAGTGAAATTGAGAGCGGCACTTCCACACCGTTACGCAATACCATCACTTCAAGTTGCTCCGCTTTAACCACGTTGCGAAGCGCTCGGATCCCTTGTTTTTGACTGTTAATTTGAATGTTATTCACACGAGTAATGACATCGCCTGCGACGATCCCTTGTGCTTCTAAAATTTCTGGGTTTTGCTTCGGTGTAATTTTATAGCCTAGAAGCTTGCCGTTCTCCTGATACGGCTCTGCCGCTACAACACGACCCAATAAGGCTGGGTTACGTGCAAGGTAATCACGAATGGCTCCTGGGCTTGTGCTAGGAAGCTCTATAGGGGCATTCGGATCAACGCCAGCACCGGCACCTGCGTTAGCTTGCGTAGGTCGTGTGGCGGCTTGAGTCTGGCTGGCAGGTAGCGGTTTAATATCTTCTGCCATGGACACTTTTTCAAGTTTTCCGCGGTTTTTAATAATGATGTGGTCGCGATGAACTTCTTCTAACGTGGTTTCACCCACAATGCGCGAACCAATCCTGAAAGCTTCTTGGTCTCCGTTGTCTACAGAGATGATTGCCATGCTGCGCTCAACCGGGCTGTAGGCAAACACGCCGGCAAGTTTCAAATTAAGCCGAGTCTTTGGTGCAGGGCCTCGTTTGGGTTCTTCTTTTATTTCGGCAACTGGGGCGGCTGAGAAATCACCAAATAAGTGTTGTTTAGAAATTGCACTGGCGAGCTCTCGCGGGTTGGGGCCGTTGGCAGCGCGGTTCGTGTTGGTGATAACGCCGTTTGTGGTGCCTACTGATGCTTCTGCTACGGGCAGGAAGGTGGGCACCGCCTTGAGTACCAAGAAAGCCAAAGCAATGCCAATAGCGATCACTAATAGTGTGTTCGCCCAGCGTGGAAGACGCTCAGGCGATCCGCTTAAAGCGGCTGAAACAGTTGCGGCAGCATTCACTCGCAAAACTCCTCGTTAAAATTAAAGGCCATTCAAGGTGTGTAACGCACCGCGCTAACGAAACGTCACAGGTTTAGACTCAGCGAAAGAACCGTGTACTAACCTCATGTTTGTTATGGGGGTTGTGGAGTTTCTCGCAAGCGATACAGCCTCGTCAACCAATCAAATTTGACGCCAGTTGCGCAATTATTTATCAGTAGTTGGTTAAATCTTCGACACGATGAAGTGTATCGAACTGAACAAACTTTGTCCGGTTGCATTACCAACACTGCATGTATGGAGTAGTAGGGGGATTACTGGTTCCCGTCGATTTCATGACAGGATAGAAGTAACGCGCATTACACGCTGGTTACTTGGCGCTAAATTCTTGCGGCAAAAGTAATTTTATGGGAAGGAGGGGTACGGCATTAACCCTAGAGGTTGACGCCGTACCCTGCAGTCAATTAATTGACGATATCTTTTAGTGCTTTTAGAGCCACTACACGAACGCGCTTAGAAGCAGGCTTTGCTTCACGGTACGCTGGCGGAGCTTCTTTATCAAATGGGTTAACGAAGTAGCCCGCTTTCTTTGCCGGTACTTTTTTAACAGAAATTTTGAAAAGACCTGGCATACGGAACATGCCGTACTTCTTTTTAGTGAGGCTGTCACCAACCATTTCAGTGAACGATTCAAGAACCGCACTGACTTGCTTGCGGCTTAAATCGGTTTCAGCAGCAATGTGATTCAGAATTTCTGATTTACTTGGGGATTTGCCGCCAGCAGGTTTTGCTGATGCTTTCTTTTTGGACGAGCTTTTTTTCTTGCTCGCTTTTTTCTTAGAAGCTGCTTTCTTAGCTACTGGGCGTTTTTTTGTAACCGCCTTTTTAGTCGCTCGTTTTTTGGTGGCTTTCTTTTTTGCCGCCATAGTTTGGTTCCTCACACAGAAAAATTGGACGTTGAATTTATCAAAGCTTATGCACGTAAACAGTAGTTATCGAGCAAGCTCACTTTATTTAAAAGCGTGCGGAAATTAACACATTACCGGCTGCGCTGGTGTGTGTATAGGACAAACAAGCTAAAAAACCCGTGTTTTTTTCGGTTTTTTTCCTTCAGATAACAAAAAACCCCGTAAAAATGTCAAATTTTGATCATTTTCACGAGGTTTTTGTATATCTGAGCAATCGATATCCGATGTTCTTCTCAATCGGATTTATGTGCTGTGATTGCTTAGGTGGGTATAAACGATAAGAGCGATCCAACCACAAAGTATTGCATCGCAAACAAACCAATGATGACAATCATTACCGAAAGATCAATGCCACCAATCGGCGGGATAACACCGCGCAATGGGCGCATAACTGGATCGGTGATTGAGCGCAATACGCCTTGAATCGGATTGCCTTGCGAGTTAGGTATCCAGCTGAGGATCGCTTGAATGATTAGTGCAAAAATGAATACGTTAAAAAGCAAATGAATCATATCTACAAACGTGAGTGCGAATAATTGACCCATGTTCCAACCGGCTGGAAATGCCACGGTGCCAAAGCCTGAAACGCCGCCGATGGGTAACAGTTTGAAGAGTAAGAATTTAAACAACAACACGCCATAAACCATCACAAGGCTTGCAGAGTCATAGCGCCTAAAGCTGGGTATAACACGTCGCAAAGGCACTAAAATGGGATTAGTTAGGCTGACAATGGCTTGTGCAAACGGATTGTGGTAATCCGCTCGCGCCCATTGCAGAACAAACCGAATCGCTGGAACGGCTGCATATAAGCTAATGACGGTGCCTAAGATAAAACCTAAAGCGCCCAGTGCTGCATTACCCATTCACTACTCTCCGAATTCTTTGCCTAGTTCTATAGCCCGTTCATGGGCAGCCTGCATGGCAGCTTTTACTGCATCAGGTAATTTGTGTTCGTCAAAGGTGGTTATAGCGGCGTGTGTGGTGCCGCCCTTAGAAGTCACTTGTTTACGCAATTCAGCAGGGCTAGGCCCAGCATCTCTTGCCATTGTGGATGCACCCAGCGCGGTTTGCACAGCCAGTTGCTTGGCCGTGTCTTTAGGAAGCCCTAAATCCACAGCGCATTGAATCATTTGCTCAATAAGGTAGAAAAAATAAGCAGGACCAGAGCCAGAAAGTGCGGTAACCGCATCCAGCTGTGCTTCTTTATCAACCCACACGGTTATGCCTGCTGCCTGCATGAGTTCCTCGGCCATGTTTTTATGTTGAGGCGCGCATGCAGCGTTTGCGAATAATCCTGTGGCCCCAAGGCCCAGTAGTGCTGGAGTATTCGGCATGCTTCGAACAATTGCGGTGTTTTCACTAAGCCAATTCTGCATCGCAGCAGCGGTCACCCCAGCGGCCACTGACAGCACCATCCCAGGTTGTGCAGAGGCTTCGTTGCTTTTAATGCTTTCGCACACCAGCTTTACGTTATTAGGCTTTACGGCAATAACAACGGCATCATCAGCTGTAATAGATTGGGTTGAGCTGATGCAGCTTACGCCAAAACGAGCGCTAACCGCCTCCCTTTGTGCGGCGTCAACATCCAGCACTTGAATGGTGTCTGTGCTCGCACCGTTTTGTAGCAAGCCTCCGATAAGGCTTGAGGCCATGTTGCCGCCGCCAATGAATGTCCAGCGCATTAGCTTAGTGCTTGGCGTTTGCTATCGATCGATTTCAGCAATCGATCAAAGGCCTCAACGAAGGACTGAATGCCTGCTTGTTCTAATTCGTCGGTGATGGCATCCAGTGAAATGCCTAAATCAGCCAGTTGATTGATTTGTTTATGCGCATCGGCTAAGCCGCCCATCAGCGTTACAGACACTTTCCCATGGTCGCGAAATTTTTCCAGTGTGGCAGGAGGCACGGTATTAACAGTTTGCGGCCCAATGAGTTCTTCAACGTACATAACGTCGGAATATTCGGGGTTTTTCGTACCTGTACTGGCCCACAACAGGCGCTGCGGACGAGCGCCAGCTGCCGCTAATTTTTGCCATTTTTCGCTGCCGAATAAGTTAACAAAATGCCCATAGGCCACTTTTGCGTTGGCGATGGCGACCTTGCCTGCTAAAGCTTTGCCTGCGTCGCCTTTAGATTCCAGGGCTTTATCCACGGCAGAATCCACTCGGCTGACAAAAAAACTGGCCACAGAGGCAATTTTATCAATCTCACCACCTGATGCGTGGCGTCTTTCTAAGCCTCGAATGTAGGCTTGTGCAATCTCGCGGTAGCGTTTCACCGAGAACAATAAAGTGACATTCACGTTCACTCCAGCCGCGGTTAAATCTTCAAATGCTTGCACACCGGCTTTAGTGCCCGGCACTTTAATCATAAGATTGGGCCGATTAACGCGCGCGTGTAAGTCTAAACCCATCTTTACCGTGCCTGCGGTATCGTCCGCCAAGTCTGGGGCTACTTCGAGGCTTACCATGCCATCGATACCGTTAGTGCTGTCGTAGGTGCTGCGAAAAGCATCTGCGGCTGCCTGAATATCTTGAATGGCCAATTGGTTGAATAGCTCTAAATTGGAGATAGATTCATTGGCTTTGATTTCTGTAGCTAATTGCGCATCGTATTCATCGGTTTTTGCAATCGCGTTTTCAAATATTGCAGGGTTTGACGTCATCCCCATGATGTGATCTTCGTGAATCATTGATTGCAGTTCATCACCTAGCATGCTGCGCTGGATGTAATCTAGCCAAAGGCTTTGACCGGCTTCGTGTGCAAGCACCAATGGGTTTTTTGAACTCATAAATATTGACCAGGTGAAGTAATAGTTACATTGAATGGCGACAGTTTAACTTAGCCGTGCCCCGAAGATTGCTGTGCCAACACGAACAACGGTTGCGCCTTCTGCAATGGCTGCATCCATATCGGCGCTCATTCCCATCGATAAGGTATCAAGTTTTGGGTGCGTGCTCTTCAGAGTGGAAAGCAGATCGGCCAGTTCCTTGAAAACGGCGCGTTGTGCCTCAAACCCTGTTCGAGGGGCCGGAATACTCATCAGCCCGCGCAGTGACAAGTTAGGCAGCTCAGCCACTTGATTCGCCAGCGCTTCCGCGTCTTCGGCTGGTATGCCCGATTTCGAGGCTTCACCGTCAAGATTTATTTGTAAGCACACCGATAAGGGCGGTAAGTCTGACGGGCGGTTAGTGGAGAGCTTTTGAGCCACTTTCAATCGATCTACGCTGTGCGCCCAGTCGAAATGTGTGGCAATGGCCGCAGCTTTTCTCGATTGAATGGAGCCGATAAAGTGCCACTGAGCTGGCCAATCGGGGTGCAAGGCTTGCCATGTTTGAATCTTTTCTAAGGCCTCGTCAACGTAGTTTTCGCCAAACGCTCTTTGCCCAGCGTGCCACGCGGCTTCAATATCGGCTAAGGGTTTTTTCTTGGTCACCGCCAACAGTTGTATGGACTGAGGCTTCCGCCCAGCCCTATGGGCCGATTCTTCGATGAGACTTTGCACATTGGCAAGGGATGTGGGGATATCGGTATTTTTTGTGGGCTCGTTCACAGCGTTCAACGTTTTGTCGTTTGGGTCTTGGTTCCCATTATGTCGGGTGCATCAAGGTCGAGTGTGGATTTGCTAAGTAAAACTCAATTCAGGTCGACACAAACTGTGTTTAGTGGTTAGAAGTAGCCAGTTTGCGCTAGCTCTGATCAGTCGATCATATCGCGTGAGCCAGAATCAAAGCTCACGCCCAGTACATACAGGTGTTCAATGGATATCGCTCAGCTTTTAACCTTCGGTGTGAAAAACGGTGCTTCTGACTTGCACTTATCAGCAGGACTTCCTCCCATGATTCGTGTTGATGGCGATATGCGTCGCATCAATGTGCCGTCGATGGACCACGCTGCTGTTCAGGCCATGGTGTACGACATCATGAACGATAAGCAGCGTAAAGATTTTGAAGAAAAGCTAGAAACTGACTTCTCTTTTGAAATTCCTGAAACAGCTCGATTTCGTGTAAACGCGTTCAACCAGAACCGTGGCTGTGGTGCAGTGTTTCGTACCATCCCAACTGAAATTTTAACCCTTGAGCAATTAAGTGCTCCCAGAATCTTTCAAGAGATCTCCTCTTACCCTCGCGGCATCGTGTTGGTAACAGGCCCTACGGGTTCTGGTAAATCGACAACACTTGCAGGCATGGTTGATTATAAAAACGAATCTGAATTAGGACATATTCTAACCATCGAAGATCCTATCGAATTTGTTCACGAAAGTAAGAAGTGTCTGATTAACCAACGCGAAGTTCATCGCGATACGTTTGGGTTCGCCGAAGCTTTGCGTTCTGCTCTTCGTGAAGATCCTGACGTTATTCTGGTAGGTGAAATGCGAGACATGGAAACCATCGCGTTAGCTTTGTCAGCGGCAGAAACCGGTCACTTAGTATTCGGCACACTGCACACAAGTTCTGCAGCGAAAACCATTGACCGTATTGTTGATGTGTTTCCAGCGGGTGAAAAGCCGATGATTCGTTCTATGTTGTCTGAATCTTTGAAAGCGGTTATCTCACAAACACTACTTAAGAAAGTAGGCGGTGGACGAGTAGCTGCTCATGAAATCATGATTGGAACACCTGCGATCCGTAACCTTATTCGTGAAGATAAGATTCCGCAAATGTATTCCGCAATTCAAACGGGTCAGGCACACGGTATGCAAACGCTTGATCAGAATTTATCTGAATTGGTTAGCCGTGGTGTTGTTGACTTGGCGGAAGCGAAGAAGAAAGCGGCTAATCCTGACACATTAAGCTAAGCATTATTTATTACGGGTGGGCTAGAAAATTAAGCCCACCCATTTGATTTAAACCAAACAAACGAATTTCATAAGGATTTATTGGGTATGGATCTTCAAGTAGCAAAACGCTTTATGGATGAGCTGTTAGTCAGCCTCTATAAAAAAGGCGGATCTGACCTGTTCATCATTGCAGGTGCGGCACCTTCAATGCGTATACACGGCAAAGTAACGCCAATTATGGATAAAAAGCTATCCGCAGAGCATACGCTTGCCTTAGCTGAATCTATCATGACGCCTGAAGAGCGTGAAGAGTTTCGTGAAAAGAAAGAGTGTAATTTCGCGATCGCTTTGCCTAAAATTTCTCGCTATCGTGTTAATGCCTTAGTGCAACGTGGAAGTGCTGGGTTAGTGGTGCGTATCATCCCCAATCAAATCCCTAAGTTTGAAGACTTAAACCTTCCACCCATTCTTGAAAAAATTGGTATGGCTAAGCGCGGCTTAGTTATCTTTGTTGGTGGAACCGGTTCTGGTAAAACGACATCGCTTGCCTCATTAATCGATTATCGTAATCAAAATTCAAACGGCCATATCATAACGATAGAAGACCCGGTAGAATTTATTCATAAGCACCAGGGTTGTATCGTGACGCAACGTGAGGTTGGCACTGATACAGAAAGCTTTGAAGTAGGATTAAAAAATTCACTTCGTCAAGCACCCGATGTGATTCTAATCGGTGAGATACGTGATCAGGAAACTATGGAGCACGCTATCGCCTTTGCAGAAACTGGGCACTTGTGTTTGGCAACGCTTCACGCCAACAACGCAAACCAAGCGTTTGATCGAATCATTAGTTTCTTTCCAGAAACTCGTTCTAAGCAGCTGTTGCTCGATTTGTCGCTAAACATGAAAGCGTTCATTTCGCAGCGTCTTTTGCCTACACCCGATGGAAAGGGTCGCCGTGCAGCGGTTGAAGTACTGCTAAATACACCGCTTATGGCCGATTTGATCCAACGCGGCGAAATTCATGAAATTAAAGACCTAATGCGTAAGAGTTCTGATCAAGGTATGCAGACGTTTGACCAATCTCTGTTTGATCTTCTGCAAGAAGGGTCAATTACCATTGAAGAAGCGATGCGAAATGCTGATTCTGTGAATGATCTAAGGCTACGAATAAAGCTGGATGCCAGTGGTGGGGATTCTGCCATTGACGATATGATCGCTGGCTCTATGTCCTTGCAAGAAGATGAAGACGATGACACGCAAGGCATGGTGATGTAGTTATTTTCAACTACAGCTTAATTGCTTAAATAAAGGCCTCGTCGGTTCGAAAGAACTGCGGGGCCTTTTTTACTTGGGGTATTCTATGCGCTATGAAACAAAGCGCTAACTCCCTACTTGATACACAAAGCCTTGATGAGCTGGTTGACGATGTCACCTCTTGCGCTCGTCGTTGTTTTCAAACTCAAGACCCACCCCGCATTGTTGTGTCTCCTTATCGGTTCAACCCTCTGGGTGCACACATTGATCATCAAGGCGGATCGGCCGTTGCGCGCACACTGAATCAATATTCTGTGGGTGCTTTTTATCCTTCGAATTCACCTCATGTCACCATCGTCTCTACCTCATTCGGTGAAGATAAAGCCGAATTTGATTTAGGTGATGCACCTTCAGGTGAAAATTGGCAACGATATGCCATGGCATCCGCAGCTGTATTTAATCAGTGGGCAAAGAGTAAGCGTATTGATGCGTTAGGGCTTAATTTAGTTGTAGAAGGCACGATGGTTGGGGCTGGTTTAAGTTCATCTGCTTCCATTATTTTGGCGTATTTAACTGCGCTTGCATCGGTGAATAATGTGGCGTTGAGCGATGCAGAAGCTGTGGAATTGTCTCGACAGGTTGAAAACGAGCACATGGGGCTTAACAACGGCGTGCAAGACCAAATGTCGGTGGTGTTTGGTCAAAGAAACGCACTGTCTCAAGTGAACGTAGATGCTGTGGATGTTGATTACTGGCACGATGCTTCTAACGTCAGTGAAGTGCAGTGGTTAGTGTGTTATTCCGGATTTTCTCGTGAGCTAATCAATTCTGGTTTTAATGATCGTGTTAGTGAATGTCGGCAAGCAGCAGCAAGCTTATTTGAAACAGCTAATCGTCTGGGTGATGTGCCAGAGAATGCCAGAACCTCTGAAGCTATTGCGGCGTTACCGGCTGAATTAGCTCGGCGTGCACAACATGTGTATTCTGAAATTAAGCGAGTGAAAGATGGCAAGGCGTTATGGGAGGCAGGGGATTGGCAAGCGTTCGGTGCTCTGATGAATGCATCGTGCAAAAGCTCGATTGAGCAATACGAATGCGGTAGTGAGCCTATGCATTTTTTACACGGCCAAGCGCTTAACACACCAGGTATTTACGGCAGCCGTTTTAGCGGCGGCGGCTATGGAGGTTGTTTGATAATGCTTGCGAATGCGCAACAAGTGGAACAAGCGGCTGATTCTGTATTTACCGCTTTCCTCGAACGGTATCCTGAAAAAGCCGGTGTGGCATCGATATTTGTGGCCAAAGCGGAAAGTGCGGTTCGCGTGTTATGAAAACAGCCGTGCTATTAGCAGCCGGTCGCGGCACCCGATTAAAACCCTATACAGATATCACACCCAAGCCGTTGTTGCCTGTTAATGGCGCACCCACACTTGATTTGTACTTTCATGCGTTACAAGCGGCTGGAATCGAACACGCGGTATTAGTGACACATTACTTGGCGACGAAAATCGAGCATTACGCAAAGCAAGTACCTAAGCGTTTTGGCATAAGTTGCTCAACAGTACATCAGCACACTTTAGATGGCACCGCCTCTGCACTTGAAGCTGCGGCTAATGTGCTCTTCGTTAATGGCAAAGGCATTAATAATGGCGCTGATCAAAAAAGTAAGTTTGCTGCTGAAGCAGAGTGTCAAACTATGCCGTTCTTACTCATGGCCACAGATTACTTAATTGATTCCAATTTTATTGGTGAATTAATCCGCTTTCATGAAGCGCATGGTGCGGATGTTTCTGTGAGTTTAAAACGTGTACCAGTGGAAGAATTATCATCACGTAGTAGCGTACGGTTTGATTCTGAAGAAAACATCACCGAGATTGTAGAGAAGCCAGAGCTTGGAAAAGCACCGAGTGATCTAAGTGCCAATTTAGCGTTTATTTTACCGCCAGTCATTTTTAAGCATTTAGCGAACGTTAAGCCGTCGGCTCGGGGTGAGCGTGAAGTACAATCAGCCCTTAATGGTTTTCTTGCCAGCGGTGGTAGCGCGCGCGGCTTGATTCAACCCCCGCCCAGTGAATGGACACCGTCGCTGCTCGATTAATCGTTATGGCACAACTTTATTTTTATTATTCGGCCATGAATGCCGGTAAATCCACCACCTTGTTGCAGTCGGCACACAATTACCGAGAACAAGGCATGGATGTGCTGTTGTACACAGCCTCCATCGATGATCGGTTCGGCGCTGGTTTAATAAAATCGCGGATTGGTCTATCCGAAGCTGCGCATGTTTATGATAACGACACTAATTTTATTGACTGTGTGGGCGCCGAACTCACCGATCGTAATGCGGCGCTGCCCCGAATTGCGTGCATCCTAATCGATGAAGCGCAGTTTTTAACTAAGGCACAAGTAGATGAATTGGCGGAAGTGGTGGATACGTTGTCAATTCCTGTATTGTGTTTCGGCCTGCGTACCGATTTTCAAGGCGAAACGTTTCCAGGCTCAGCAAGATTATTGGCTATAGCCGATAAGTTGAACGAATTAAAAGCCGTGTGTGTTTGCGGCCGTAAAGCCACCATGACGGTTAGAGTGGATGAAGAGGGCAATATTATCGCCGCTGGCCAGCAGGTTCAAATTGGTGGAAATGAGCGTTATGAATCTAAGTGTCGTCAGCATCATCGTGAATTGATACGTAATGCTATGTAGCGGAATAAGCCGCACCCTTCAATTCAACATCTTCACCGGTAACCGTTTTCAGGTTCGATACACCTGACAATGGATTATGGTGTGCCGCATCTTCAATATTGATTTCTGCTTCAGGGTCAATCGTAAATTTTGTTGTGGCTAAGTATTCATCTTCCAAGCCTAAAATTTTGCCAGGTGATGTGGTTACCGTATGCAGTAAATCTTCAATCGATAAGCCTAAAATTTTAGGTAACGCTAACCATAACGCTAGAAATTGTGGGTAGCACGAAAGGCCTGATGCTGTTGCAGGCAAAGGGGCCAGCCGCGCATCAGAATCTAATGGTGCATGATCTGAACAGATGGCATCAATCACCCCATCAACAATGCCTTGGCGCAATGCATCTCTGTCTTGGGCTGAGCGAAACGGTACGGCGCTGTGGAAGCGCGTATCGTAGCCATTAAGCTGCTCATCAGTGAAAAACAAATGATGTATGCCCACATCGGCGCTGATGTTCAGACCTGCATTTTTGGCCTCGCGTAAAAGCTGAACCGAACGTGCGCAGCTGATACGCGAAACATGCAATTGGCAGCCGCTGTTGTTGGCTAATTCTAAGAGTCGTGCAAGCCCTGCGGTTTCTGCCACAGCTGATATACCCGGTAAGCCGTGTCGGCTAGCCATTGGGCCATCGTGTACGCAACCGTTTTTGGTTAATTCGGTATCAGAAGCTCGAAGGCTAATGGGAATATCAAATGTTTTTGCATACTCCATTGCTCGAAGTAACACCGCACTGTCGGCAATGGGTTTATCGGCCTGGCCGAAGATAGGGCAACCCGCTTTTTGTAATATGTTTAGCTCGGTTAGTTTGTCGCCTTGCAGCGCAACGGTTAATGCGCCCATCGGGTGCACTTCAGCGGCGGCCGGTATCGCTTTTATCTGTTGCACAGTTGCCGTGCTATCAATGGCAGGCAGAGTATCGGGCGCGCAAACGATGTGGGCAAAGCCTGCTTGTTTTGCAAGCTGTGTTTCTCGTTGTATGTTGCCACGACGAGTAAGGCCCGGCTCACACAAGCGCGCGTAAAGATCAACAAAGCCGGTGGTTTCAAACGCCTTGTCAGAAAACTGAGCGTTATCCATGTTGTTCACCTGCAGAGTTTGCATCTCGTAAAGGCTCAGCATTGCCCATGATGATGGACATCACCGCCATACGAATTGCTACACCGTTAGTCACTTGATCAAGAATGACCGACTGAGGCCCATCAGCCACATCGGCTGCTATTTCCACCCCACGATTGGTGGGGCCAGGATGCATCACAATAGCGTCGGGTTTGGCTAAGGCCAAGCGTTGTTGGGTTAATCCGTATGTGGCATAGAATTCGCGCGAACTGGGAACGGTAATCCCGGTCATGCGTTCGGTTTGCAGTCGAAGCCCCATGATGACGTCTGCGCCCACCAATGCTTCATCTAAGTTTGAATACCATGTAACCCCCATGCTTTCTACATCTGTTGGCATCAGTGTTTGAGGGCCTACAACACGTACTTCTCCGGCACCCAAAGTATTCAAAGCCGAAATTCCGGAACGGGCTACTCGTGAGTGTTTAATATCGCCAATGATAACCACGCACAGATTTTCGAAAGATCCTTTGTGCTGTCGAATAGTGAACATATCCAACATGCCTTGGGTGGGGTGGGATGCTTGGCCGTCACCGCCGTTCACCACATTAATGGTGGGCTTAACATGGCGTGCAATAAAATCAGCAGCACCGGATTCGCCGTGGCGCACAATGAACATATCGCACTGCAAAGATTCCAACACTCTTAAGGTATCGAGTAACGACTCACCTTTATTGGTAGAGCTGGTCACTAAATCAACGTTTAATAAATCGGCAGATAATCGTTTCGCGGCTAATTCGAATGCAGTGCGTGTGCGTGTACTGTTTTCAAAAAATAAATTAGCGACGGTTTTACCGCGCAGTAGCGGTACGTTTTTGATCATACGATCACCAACGCTTGAGAAATTTTCCGCAGCATCCATGATGCTGGTTAAGGTTTCTTTGTCTAAATCATCCAGCGTTAAAAAATGCTGAAGTGTGCCTAAGCGATTAAATTGAGGGCTGGGTAAACTCATGTTTTCACCCCCACTTCAATTGACCAAGGATTGGTGTGAAGTTTTATGTGTTCGCTTGCATCAAGTTGCATTGATTCTCCAAATACATCGGCCCGAATAGGAAGCTCATTGCCGCTGCGTTGCACCAAAACAGCCAAGGTGATTCTTGCAGGCCTTCCATAATCGAACAGCTCATTCATGGCCGCGCGAACGGTGCGCCCAGTACTCAGCACATCGTCCACTAGAATAATGTGTTTGTTGTCTACAGAATTTGGCAGTTGAGATGGCCCCACCACCGGGTGCAAACCCACGGTGCTGAAATCATCTCGGTAAAAAGAGATGTTGAGCTCCCCCAATTCGGATTGAATGCCAAGGGCTTTATGCAGCGCCTGGCCCACCAGCACACCGCCAGTTTTTATACCAATCATCAGCACGTCGGGATCGGTCTCACACAACGGAGCCAATTGCGTTTGCATGCGTTCGAGCATTTGCTCAACGGTTTTAGTGTCTACGTGCAAGCCAGCGTTCCAGAATCAAAGCCGCCGCTAGTGTATCCACATCTTCCTTGCGTGTGCGTTTGGTTCTTTGCCCAGATTGTCGAAGTAAGGCCAAAGTCTCACTGGCTTGCATGGAAGAGAAGCGCTCGTCCATCCTTTGGATAGGCAGTTCATAGCGTTTTCGGCACCGTTTCTCAAAACCACGCGTGGCATGAGTAATTTCTTGCACATCACCTTCTAATGTTAAAGGCCAGCCAAGCACTATCCCAACAGGTTGCCAGTTGTCTATTACCGCATCCAAGGTTTGCCATTCAGGGCTGCCGTTGATATTACGCATCACGACCAAAGGCTCGGCCGTGCCCAGTTGGGTGCTGCCTTTAGCAATGCCGATACGTTTTAGCCCAAAGTCGATGCCTAGCCAAATGCCTTCCGGTATCTGTTCTGGGTTATCAGCAGAGGCTACGGGCTGATCAGGCATGCCCAGTTTGTGTGCTCAGTAGGTTCAAATTCACACCAATGTTCGCTGCAACGGCGTTTCGCAGTTCATCTGGGTCGGTGTCGAACAGTTGATCAGCGCTAGCAGGATCGGTAAGCCAAGCATTGTCGGCAATTTCAGATTCTAGTTGTCCTGCTTCCCAGCCAGCATGGCCCAAGAACACGCGGCAATCGTCCGGTGCGTTGCCTGTGGCCAATGCTTCCAGCACATCTTTTGAACTTGACATGGATACGCCACTAGAAAAGTTTTTGGTGGCATCGAAGTTGTGACCCGGCCGGTGCAACACAATACCTTGCTGTTCATCCACAGGGCCACCACGTAGCACTTCAGTATTGCCCAACGCATCGTCGCTGAATTCGATATCAAGCTGATCGAATATATCGCCCAGTTTCAGGCCAATGGGTTTGTTCACGACGACTCCCCAAGCGCCTTCTTCATTGTGTTCGATGAGATAAATCACAGAACGACTGAAATAGTCGTCGGTGACAATGGGCATGGAGACCAAAAAGTGGTGAGTGAGGTTCATTGCCTCTTAAGATATCAGTAACTGATAACGGAGTTACTGGTTTGAAATTCCCAAGTTCTAGTAATGTACAAAATATCGGTTTCTTTGCCGAGCTTGCCAGTGAGCGGCTCAAACGGTCCGGCTACAGACACCAACTGTTTTGCTGAAGCATCCAGTAGAGAGTGGCCTGAGCTTTCTTCAATTAAAATGCTTTCAATTTCGCCAGTTTTATAAATACCGACTGTCATGACCAAAGCCCCGGTCAATTGGCTTTTACGAATATCTTCTGGGTAATTTAGGTTACCGATTCGTTCGACGCGCTCAACCCAGCGGTACATATACTCAGCCGAAACCGATTCATGGGTTCGTGCGGTTAAAAATTTCTTACGCGGGCGCTTGGCAAATTCTTCCTGTTGGCGCTCAATTTCAGCACTGAGCTTAGCAATGTCTAAGTCTTGTTCGATGATTACCGAATCGATAATGGTTTGCTGTGTCAGGTTTTCAGGTTCTTGTTGGTCAAAACTTACCACGTCAGTGCCGAGTATTGAGGTGATGATGGTGGCATCCGATGGCTGCGATACTTCGGGTGCGCTAGCTTGCACGGGTAAGGGGGCCACCCCTTCAGAATTGGAATCTAAGGGGCTTGAAAAAGGCGAAGCCGGGCGGGCACTGTCATCGGACTCACCGCCGCCATCTTGCGCGCTTTGCGCTAGATAATCCGCCTCTTCTGGCCGTTCTGTCTCAGTTTGCTCAGGCACCAAAATCACCTCTAACGAGCGAGGTGTGCGAGTTTCTTGCAAAAACGGTTCAAAGCTTACGCCCAGAATAATCAGCGCGTGCACAGCCGCAGCTCCAAACAGTGCCATAGTGAGCACGTCGGGCTGACGGTCGGTCGCTTTTTCGCCAAAGCTATTCATCATGAGGAGTTTAGGTCAGCTCAGCCCGACTTGCCTAGGCCAAATGAGCCTCCAGTGCATCGAAGTAATCATCGGCGATGCCACGTCGGTACCCATTCTCATCAGGTGCCGGTGCATCCGGTAATGAATGCATATGCGCATCGATCTCGCGTGCACAGGTGGGGCTGGTGACATTGATTTCAGTAAGGTATCGGCCAATGACGTCTAAGCCTACAAAATCTAGGCCTTTTTCTAACAACATTGGGGCAATGGTTTCGGCAATTTCACGATCTCGATCGGTTAATGGCACTGGCACGCCTCGTCCACCAGCGGCCAGATTACCGCGCGTCTCACCAGCTAATGGAATACGAGCCAAGGCAAAGGGGGCGGGTTTGCCTGCAATGACTAAAATTCGCTTATCACCATCGACAATTTCTGGCACATAACGTTGGGCCATAATGGGTACAGTTTCAGCCAAGGTGGCGGTTCCAAGGACCATACTGATGTTGGGATCCTCAGGGGTGAGACGGAAAATTCCCATACCACCCATGCCATCCAATGGTTTCACGATGACGTCTTTATGTTCCTCAATGAACGCGCGATGCTTGGCAATTTTAGAGGTGACCAAGGTGGGCGGTGTGAGTTCGGGGTAGGCTAATGTGGATAACTTTTCGTTCACATCGCGCAGCGAGGCAGGGCGATTGCTCACAAAAGTGCCTTCTTGGGCAGCACGCTCTAGTAAGTAGGTGCTGAAAATAAAATTCATATCGAAAGGGGGGTCTTTACGCATCAGCACCAAATCGTGGCTGGCTAGCGGCACGGTGTCTTCACTGAGAACATCGAACCAGTGATCGTTGTCATCGAACACTCGAACTTCGCGCCGGTAGGTGTGCACAGCCTCATTGGCGACGAATAAATCATTTGGGTGCATGACGTAACAACGCCAGCCCCGCGCTTGAGCTGCTAATAACATTGCCAGGGTTGTGTCTTTATAAGGTGCGATTGATTCGATCGGATCCATCACAACAGCCAGAGACAAACTCATAGGATTCTTTCCTTACACAAAATAGTTGCAGTATTACATGCAAAGAGCACTTTTGAAGGACCCTGCAATCGGGTAACCTTCTACAGTATGACTGAGTCCAACGTTTCATCTTCCGCAGCGCCTGAAGTGCGGGTGCTTCTCGTCGACGACAGCAAGGCAGCCCGTCGTACCACTCAATCGCAGCTCAGCGCAGCGGGGTTCACGGTTTTCACCGCGTCCGACGGGTTCTCTGCGCTCGCCGATTTGGTAGAGCACCAGCCAGATGTAGTGATTGCCGATATCGTCATGCCGCGCTTAGATGGATACCAAATTTGCGCGCTCATCAAACACAGCCCTGAGTATCAATCAACACCCGTTGTGCTGGTGTCCAGTCGTGACGGTTTGTTCGATAGGGCCAGAGGACGATTGGTTGGCGCCAATGCCCATTTAGCAAAGCCTGTGTCCGAAGATGAATTGGTTAATACCATTCGCCAGTGTTTGAGTTCTTCTG
>CALHNS010000037.1 GCA_938035125.1 uncultured Granulosicoccaceae bacterium
CGATTTAAGCCAAACGTTTGAATCCACTCAGTTAACGCTATCTCTTAGCCAATCGATTTACCATCGCAGCAATTCTGCCCTACTCGATCAAGCCCAATTGGGCGTGCTACAAGCCGACGCAACGCTTGAGGCAGCGCGCCAAGCATTAATTGTTCGCACAGCCGATGCTTATTTCAACGTGCTTCGATCAGAAGCAGACCTTGCCTTCAGCCAAGCCGAACTTCAAGCCATCGGCCGCCAGAAAGAACAGGCCGAAAAACGATTTGAAGTGGGGCTTGCTACGGTTATCGATGTGCGCGAATCTCAAGCCCAATTTGACTTAGCCGTTGCCCAAGAAGTGGCCGCACAAAGCACGCTTGATTCTTCTTTAGATGCGCTGCGTATTCTCAGCGGTGCGAATGTATCCGACTTGAATCCGTTGAAGGATGACATACCACTGATCGCCCCAGAACCTGCTGTAATGGAAGAATGGGTTCAGCTCTCGTTAGATCAGAATTTAGACTTAGCTACCGCGCGGCTGCAAATGCAAAGCGCTGGGCTGCAAGTTAAGGCCGAACGCGGTGCAGCTTATCCTACGGTAGATATTCTGGCCATTGGCTCATCCAGTACCACAGGCCAACAGGGGCGAGGCGATATCGATGCAGGCGAGCTGCGCTTGGAAGTGCGCATGCCGCTGTACACCGGAGGCAGCATTAACGCGCAAGTGGCCCGAGCGAAAGCTGAAGTTACCGCAGCTACCGCCCAGCTTCGCGTGCAGGAACTGGCCACAACCCAGCGAGCGCGAGAATCTTATCGAGGTGTAACCACGAACATCAGCCGCGTAAGAGCGTTACGCCAAGCGCTAGAATCAACGCAAAAATCTGCTGAAGCTTCCGATGCAGGCTTTCGAGCTGGCACGCGAACCAGCGTAGATGTCTTGAGGGCTCTACGAGATACTTTCCGCGCTCGCTCAGATTTTGTTAATGCGCGCTATGATTATGTATTGAATACTCTGAGCCTAAAATCTTCTGCTGGCACCCTTGGCGAGCAAGATTTGATGGCGGTAAACGCCCTGCTTGAAAACAAAACACCCGAGTAGTACCACCACACCTCGCTCGCTTGAGTTCAGCTCAGCAGCCTATTGGCACCCAAAATACTGGCCTACTTGGCTGTTACTTGGGTGGGTATGGTTATTGTCCCGCCTGCCCTTCGATGCAGGCATGCGCTTAGGTCGCGGCTTAGGGCTTACTTTATATTGGCTCATTCCAAAACGCCGCAAAGCAACGCTAATAAATCTTAATTTAGCGTTTCCAGAGCTTAGCGATCAACAGCGTATTGCTCGCGCTAAAGCGGTGTACAAACATGTTGGGATGGCTATCATTGAAACCGCTTGGATGTGGTTTCGCGATACTAAAGAGCTTGAAAGTCGGTTCACCGTATCGGGCGAGCAGCATCTAAACAATGCGCTTAACAGTGAGAATGGCATGATCTTACTGCAAGCGCATTTTTCCGCTTTAGAAGTTACCGGCGGTTATTTAGGCCCGCGCTGGCCCATTGGTGCTGTGTTCGATCCACCTAAAAACCCCATGATCGCCGAATGGCTTCTGGCCCAGCGCCAACGTAAGATCTCCCCTTTAATTGATAATAAAAATATTCGCGACATGATTCGCCAATTAAAAAATGGCCAAGCAGTTTGGTACTCGCCCGATCAGTGCGTGAGCGCAACCCAAGGTGGTATTCCCACACACTACTTCAATCAACCCGTTCTCACCTCGAACGGCACCGCTCGCATGGTGCGAATGACTAAAGCTACGATCATTCCTATGATCCCAACACGGCATCACAACGGCAAGAGCTACCATATTGCGTTTTTTAAACCGGTTGAATTCGAACAAGACGATGAATTAAGCCGTACTCAAGCCATCAATGATTTATTCGAAGAACAAGTTAAACATTACCCTGAACAATACCTGTGGCTACACAAACGATTCAAACCGCCGCAGGGCGAATCTAACCCTTACGCCTAATGAGCAATTCACTCTCTGCTGGCTGGCGCTACCGAGGCTTATCGCGTTTACTTAGCCCTATTTTGATCGTTCATGCAATTTGGAAATCAGCCAAAACCAACAATGCGCGTTTTCTTCGTGAACGCCTAGGTTTTGCACCCAAGATGAACACACCAGTAAGCTGGTGGCACGCAGCTTCAGTGGGTGAGATTCAGACCATTTGGCCTCTACTACAAGCACACATTACGAGTGTTCAAGGGCAAAAAATCGACGGTAGCAGTAACAAAGTTTGGTTAATCACCACCAACACAACCACTGGGTACGAAGTACTTCAGCAGCGTTTAAAAAAATCCCAGCTAACGCATTGTGTACAACACGCCTACTTTCCTATTGACACACCTGGCATAAGTGGTCGTTTCTTTCGACGGATTAACCCAGCACATCTTGTAAATGCTGAAACAGAAATTTGGCCCAACCTCTTCACCACCTTAATAAACCAAAGCGTACCGATTACGATAGTGAACGCTCGTGTAACGGCTAAAACGCTGGGCACGATTGATTCTGCACATCCTTTAGCTAAAACATTACGCCCTGCCTACCAAAACGCTTTATCAAACGTAACGGTGCTTAGCCGAAACAATGATGAAGCGAAAGGTTATCTTCAACTGGGCGCTGCCGATAGGCATGTGCACGTAGTAGGGGATTTAAAATTTGCAGATAACCGCCCTTTAACCTGTACTCCACCATTAATGGCAAACGCCATTACACAACCCTATGTCGTTGCGGCCTCTACTCACCCAAGCGAGGAAAACGTCCTGTGTAAGCAGTGGTTGCAACAGGCCTCATCGGGGCTATTGGTCATTGCGCCACGTCATGTTGAACGCGGGCCTGCGCTCTATGCTGAACTGAAGCAACAATATGGGGATCTATTAGCACCTCTACGAAGCCAAGGTGGCGAGCCGAACAAAACACATCGACTGTATTTAGCCGACACCCTTGGGGAGCTACATGACTGGTATTCAGGAGCAGCAGCAGCCTTTGTTGGCGGATCTTTAATAAAACGTGGCGGGCATAATGTTCTAGAACCTTTTTTCCACAGTGTGCCTGTAGTCACAGGCCCTCATACCGATAATTTTATTGATGCGGTAAACTGGTTGAAAGAGAAAGAAGCGATTTATCAAGCGGCTGATGCTACCGATGCCGTTGCTGCGCTTATTCAATTAAGCCAGTCGGTAACATCAACACCTGCTCAATTACAAAACGACTTACTAGCGAACTATTTAGAACATTTACCTATTGTGCAGTAAACGTTCAAGGAACAGCATTAAATGAGTTTAATGACCGACCTTTTATCTGGTGTTTTTGAAAACCGGTACCGACCTTGGTCAAAAGCAGAAGCGGACACACGTTCTATTGAAGACATGGCCGATGCGCTGGTTAACAATGTGGGCGAAGGCTCAGGCATTGCACTAGCCACACAAATTTTGGATCGTTTTGAAACATCCGATGATGAGGCGAAACTGAATTTTTTCTCTCATCTATGCCACAACATGGACATCGAAGCCAAATCGGTACAAGCCACGTTAACCGCATACAGCCGTAATGCAAACGCTAAAAACTATCAAGACTTTCAAAACGCAATCGACCCTGATCGACAAAAACTAATCCGTCGGCTTAATCAAGTACCAGGTGCCACGCAAAAGCTTGTCTTCATGCGAGCCGAATTGATTCGATTAAAAGGGCGATCCGGAGAACTTGATCCCTTAGATTTAGATTTCCAACACCTTTTGGGTTCGTGGTTTAACCGCGGGTTCTTAGTTATGCGCCCCATTACCTGGGAATCGCCAGCTCACATACTTGAAAAAATCATAGCCTATGAAGCGGTACACGCAATCGACAGCTGGGATGCACTGCGTAGCCGCCTGCAACCTGAAGACAGACGATGTTTTGCGTTCTTCCACTTATCCATGCCCGATGAGCCCTTAATATTTGTTGAAGTTGCGCTTACTGACGCCATCCCTTCTTCAATAGATTCAGTGCTAACAGATGAACGAAATCAGATTGAGCCTAATGCGGCCAAAACGGCCGTTTTTTATTCTATTTCTAATTGTCAAAAAGGGTTAGCTCGCATATCGTTTGGTAACTTCTTAATCAAACAAGTAGCTAGAGATTTAGCTCTTGAATTACCGAATCTAAGTACTTTCATTACGTTATCACCCATCCCTAGATTGGTGGAATGGTTCAGTAACGAAAAAATTGAAATAGAAAACGCGACCGATCAAACAATGAGCGAATTAGCAGCTCACTATCTTATTAATGCCAAACACGCCGATGGAAAACCGTTCGACCCGGTTGCCCGATTCCATTTAGGCAATGGTGCAGAAATTCATGCCGTGCACGTAAACGCAGACTTATCCGCCAAGGGCCGCAAGCAATCTAATGGGGTGATGGTGAATTACCGATATGTGTTAGACGCTGTTGCAGAAAACCACGAACGCTACGCACATGAAAATTTTGTTAAGGCAGACGATGCCTTACATAAACTATCGGCACGAGTAAAACGCCAATGAAAAACCCGCTATACGATACGCTTTTCGCCCCTCACCGTGATGAGAACAAAGCATTTATACATGACCCAATAACAGGGTATTCATTAAGCTATAAAGACTTCATCGCCAATTCAAGCAAAATGGCCGCAGCGTTACAAGAGGCTGGCTTGAAACCGGGCGATTGTTTAGCAACTCAAGTGGGAAAATCGGTTGCCTCTTTAAATCTTTACGCAGCTTGCATTCAAGCTGGCGTGGTGTATTTGCCACTAAATACAGGTTATACCGCAAACGAGCTAGATTACTTCGTAGGTGATTCAGAAGCCAAATTATTAGTAGCTGATCCTGAAAAATCAGCCGAATTGAACAACGTTACGACAAAACACGGGGCGCAGCTACTTACATTAAGTTCAGATGGCACGCACGGCACCTTAATAGATGCGGTTAGCGCCTGCACGAGCAGTTGCGAACCTGTGGAACGCAACGCAGATGATTTAGCCGCTTTTTTATACACATCTGGCACCACAGGGCGCTCAAAAGGCGCCATGTTAACGCAGAACAACTTGTTATCTAATTCTGAAACTCTGGTGTCGTTATGGCAATTTAGCCCTAATGATATTTTATTACATGCACTTCCTGTGTTTCATACTCACGGTCTGTTCGTTGCTTTGAACGTTATTTTACGCGCTCAAGCTTCACTCATTCTTGAAAGTGGTTTCAATGTAGATCGCATGCTAGAACGCCTGCCCCATGCAACAACCTTAATGGGTGTACCCACCTTTTACACCCGACTATTAAGTGACGAGCGTTTCAATAAAACCCTGACGAAGAACATGCGATTGTTTGTTTCAGGATCTGCACCCTTATTGGCAGAAACCCACCGGGAATTTGAAGCACGCACTGGACACCGAATTCTTGAACGCTATGGAATGACAGAAACCAACATGAATACGTCCAACCCCTACCACGGTGATCGACGTGCAGGAACCGTGGGAATGGCATTACCAGGCGTGGAGTTAAAAGTAACCGACGTGCAAACGGGCGAATTGGTACCTAATGGCGAAATCGGCGTGTTGGAGGTTAGAGGGCCCAATGTGTTCAAAGGTTATTGGAACATGCCCGAAAAGACTGCGGAAGAATTACGAGATAACGGCTTTTTCATTACGGGAGATTTGGCAACGATTGATGAGGATGGATACGTCACCATTGTGGGCAGGAATAAAGATTTGATCATTTCTGGTGGTTACAACATTTACCCAAAAGAGATCGAAGATGTATTAAACGATCAGCCAGGTGTATTAGAAAGTGCGGTAATTGGTGTGCCGCATAAAGATTTTGGCGAAACGGCGGTGGGCGTTTTGGTTGCCACAGAATCTAGAATTGATTTAGACGCTATTCAATCGGCCATTGAGGAAAAACTTGCGCGCTTTAAACACCCAAAAAAATTGGTTGTAGTCAACGAATTACCTAGAAACACCATGGGCAAGGTACAAAAAAATGTATTACGTGATGAATACAGGCATTTATTTACCTGACAGTACTCGCGCCTTACCCTGAACACCGTCTAATACCGTTTGCCAAGCGATTTCCAACAGGCCTAATTGGTGTTTTGCTGCAATTTTAAGTAATGAGCGTTGTAAGCGAGAAAGAATTTTATGTTGCCAATCGAGTTGGTTTGGATCTTTTATGCTCGCTCGATCAAAATCTAATAAAACAACAGACTGCTCATTTGATACAGGGAGTTCGGGGCGAACAATGATGTTGTGGGCATTCAAATCAGCGTGACAAATCGCCTGTTTATGAAACAACGCAATGGTTCGACCCACTTGGTGCCACAAATCGGGTGTTAGTTGATCGCTAACGAAGGCCTCGGCAAGGGTCAGCCCTGGCAGGCGATAAGTTAACAAACTGCCTGAGTAGCTGGCTCCATGCCGGACCACTTCTGCGGCATAAGGCTTTGCAACGGGAAGTTGGAGTTCGCTAAGATGCACAAGAATAGCGAATTCATGAAACGGACGAGCAGAATCTAACCCCGTCCATAGGTACTGGTCTTCACTGACCTTACTGGCATAGCCCCCACGTTTATAGTGGCGCAAAACCAATTCCTTGCCATCTAATGACACTATTTGCGTGTTGCCGCGCCCTGCGCTAGCCGTACCAACCACGGCATCGGCTTGAGCTAGCCATTCATCATTAAAGTATTCATGATTGAATGCCGGTGCAACACCACGTAGGTGCTGCCAATAACGATCTGTCTGGGTGTCGCCTAAGGCAACGATACTTTCTTGGCCTAGAAGCATAGGACTACTGGGATGATTCGCTATCCACTAACCGAAATTTCGTACCGCAATACGAACAACTGGCTTCGCCTGAATCTTCTAACGGAATAAACACCCGAGGATGGCCATCCCAAAGAGAAGCATTCGGTCGTGGGCAGTGCATGGGAAGCTCTTCTCGAGTAACCATCACAACGTTGTTGTCTTCAGAGTCTGTCATAGTTAAGGGTTCGTTTTATTGTTCGTTAACGTCTAGCACGTGCTGCCAAATACTTCGCACTTCGTGCCGTCGCTGAGCAAGCTCAGCATTTTCAATTAATCGCTTGCCATACCCCTGCAGCGCCTGACGGTGCACATAGGTGCGAAAAGCCAAATAATGCTCTTTAAGCTGCACGCCGTGGGTCTCATCCAAAAGCCCCTCACGGGTGGCCGCTTCAAGCTGACGTATATTATCCGTGAATTCGATCAATTCGGGGTGTTTCTCAGCATACGCTAACACCAGATATTGAACGATAAATTCAATGTCCGCCAACCCACCAGCATCCTGCTTTAGATCAATTTTATCTTCACTCTCTTTTGAGCCCAGATGATCGCGCATTTTTCGGCGCATATTTCGCACCTCGTCGCGCAACGCCTCATCGTCTCGGTTTTTTGACAATATTCTGTGCCGAACGTTTTGAAATTGCTTGGCAAGCGATTCAGGCCCAAAAACCATGCGAGCGCGGGATAAAGCCTGATGCTCCCATGTCCACGCCGATTCCAACTGGTATTTTTCAAACGCATCGATACCGGTGACCAGCACGCCAGAATTTCCATTAGGCCGTAAGCGAAGATCCATTTCATACAAGGTACCGGCAGGGGTTAACGTAGTCATAAAGCTCACTACCCGCTGCGCTAAGCGCGCATAAAATTGGGCATTCGGGATGGGTTTATCGCCAGTGGTCATTTGATTTGATCCTGCACTGTTGTGCAAGAACACCACATCTAAATCTGACCCATGAGCTAATTCCAGCCCACCGAGTTTTCCGTAAGCCACAATACCCACCGATGCGTTACACGTTTTCCCATTGACTTCAAACTGCGGCTTTCCGTGCACAGCGGTTAGTTGATCATTAACCAACGTCATCACACCGCACAGAATTCCTTCTGCTAACCAAGTGAGCTGATCACTAACATGCATGAGCGGTAAGTCATTAGTAATTTCTGCCATGGCCACGCGGCACTCATGAGCTTTTTGAAACTGCCTTAGCGCATCCATTTGAACATCCAGATCTTCTTCAGCAACACGCGCGCATTCACTCATCACACGACTCATCAATTCTTGTTGATTCGGAAAATCTAGAACCGCGGTATGCACCAGTAATTCATCGATAACGATGGGATGCTTTGTAATGAAATCGGATATCCAACGGCTTTCTGATAGCACGTGCACCAAACGCTTTAAAGCAGCGGGCTGTTCTATGAGTACCTGCAAATAGCCACTGCGCCCTGCCACCACACGTACCAATGCCAAACAGCGCGTTAAACTTTGCGAGGGTATTTCTTCCTGTGCACACAACCCAATCATGGTGGGTATGATGCGATCGATGCGCCGCTGCGCATTGGCGGTTAACCGCTGATAAATTCGCCCTTCCGTCAGTTCCTCTAAATGGGCTTCTAAGGCCTCATTAATAGCTATGTTGTGTTCATTGATCGAATCTTGAATAGACTTAACAACATGCCCCTCTTCTTCAGGCCCTTGAAAAACTTCATCAAAACGTCGAGTAACGGCATCACGATGGCCTTGCAATACCGAATCAAATTGTTCCCATTGATCGAAACCCATCCATTGAATAAGTCGGGATTTATCGTCATCATTATTCGGCAAATTGTGCACTTGCTGATCGCGAAATGATTGCAACGCATTCTCGGTACGACGTAAAAATACATAGGCATCCGTCAGTTCTTTCCGATCTTCATCAGACAGCAGGTTCTTATCAGCCAACAGGCCCAGCACGGGTAAAAGCGATGCGTTTTGTAGATCTGGATCACGCCCACCCCTGACCATTTGAAACGATTGCACAATAAA
The DNA here is from genome assembly GCA_938035125.1 of uncultured Granulosicoccaceae bacterium. GTDB lineage: Bacteria > Pseudomonadota > Gammaproteobacteria > Granulosicoccales > Granulosicoccaceae > Granulosicoccus. Next base: position 8,876 of record CALHNS010000037.1, read on the forward strand.
TTCAATTTCGCGAATGCCGCCATGACCTAACTTAACGTTCCAAGTAGCCGACGCTTTATGAGCTTCTTTGCGTTGTAAATTGGTATTTATTTTTTGCTTTAAATCGGCCAATGCTTCAATGGTGGAGTAATCCAAATAGCGCCTGTACACAAACGGGTTAATCATTGATTGCCACTCATCCGCATCTTCGGGGGTGCCCGACATGACGGCCGCCTTTACCATCGCGTAGCGTTCCCAATTACGGCCTTGAGTAAGGTAGTAGTGCTCCATGCCTTCAAACGACATTACAAGTGGGCCACTGTCACCAAATGGACGTAGCCTAGTATCTACACGATAGGCAATACCATCTTCAGTATTGGCATTCAAAATTTGATTAGCACGCTGTGCCACGCGCCGACACCATTCTGACGTTTCTATGACTTTTGGCCCTGAAGATTTTCCGTTTTGCCGAAAACCGAATATCAGATCAATATCAGACGATACATTCAGCTCACAGCCACCCAGCTTACCCATACCAATCACCAGTAAATGCACCTGGTGCTCTTGTTGGTCAAATGCCTTGCCATAGCGCAACTCAATGGCCTCTTCTGCCCAGCTGATCGCTTGTTGAATACAGGCCTTAGCAAGTGCGCTTAGGGCGGCCAATCGCACGCTTAACGTTGCCCTTTCATTTAAATCAGCTTCTAAAATCTGCAACATTTGAGTGTGCCGAAATTGCCGAATGACCCGCTGCTGGGCTTCTAATATTGATGTGTCAATACCTGTCGGTGCAGGCAGGTTTTCAAGCTGTACGAAGGCCTTCCATTGCTCATGTAATGCCTTTTTCAATTTTTTTGCAGATTGGCTAGCTGGCGCAGCTGCATCGGTGCCGTAGCGCTCTGCCACCCAGGCGCTATAGGGGCTAATATCCAGCAAACGCTGCATACCCTCAGGTGTAGATTTAAATTGCGTGTCTGTGATGGCGGCCATAATGTGAAGTGTAGCTATATCGTCAAGAAGGGTCGCTGATCCGTTATCATTAAACCATGGTTCAAGAGCCCCAAAATCCTCAGCTAAAGCTCGATCAGATCTGTGTAAAGCTAGGCGATACCGATGTGGTTAACCAGGTATCGTTTACTTTGGCAGAAGGCGATATCGGTTGCCTTTTAGGGCCTAGCGGCTGCGGCAAAACCACCCTGCTGCGCACCATCGCAGGCTTTCAGGCCCCAAGCAATGGCAGTGTGCACATTGCAGGCTCTGTGATGGCCACCGCTAAGCACCAAACTAGCCCAGAGCACCGTCGCGTGGGCATGGTATTTCAAGACTTAGCGTTGTTTCCTCACATGAACGTTCGCAAGAATGTGGCATTTGGAATGCGCGGTGCGAAAAAAGCCCAGATCAATAAACGTATTGATGAGCTATTGGAATTGGTAGGGCTGCACACGTTTGCTAACAGCTACCCCCATCAGCTTTCAGGTGGGCAGCAACAACGAGTTGCCTTAATTCGAGCGATGGCACCACGACCACCAGTTCTGCTATTGGATGAGCCGTTCAGTAGCCAAGACACCGAACGTCGTGTGCAATTGGCGCATGAGGTGAGAGAAATATTAAAACACGATGGCATAACCGCCATGTTAGTTACTCACGATCAATATGAAGCCTTCGCCATTGCCGATCATATAGGTGTAATTCAAGACGGCACCTTATGCCAATGGGATAACGCCTACGATTTGTATCACAAGCCGCAAGATCGTTTTGTGGCCGACTTTATTGGGGAAGGTGTTTTTGTTTGCGGGAACACACTAGAGAATAATCGTATTCAAACCGAACTTGGCATCATTGAAGGCGAACTATCAAACCGCTACGAAGTGGGAACTCAAATTGATTTATTGGTTCGACCCGATGATATTTTATACGATGAAAATAGCGCCACACGCGCAACTGTCATAGCGAAAGATTTTCGCGGCGCGGATCATCTATACACTTTACGTATGCCGGGTAGCACAAGACTATTATGTTTAGCACCATCGCATTTAAATCACGATGTGGGTGATCAGTTTGGGGTGCGTTTAAAGCTAGATCATCTGCAAATTTTTGAGCAACAGAGCACTTAAGCCCTTGCGTTCAGATTTTACTTTTTGGTTGGCCAATCAGTACTACACAAAGCTTGTTGGAAAAGTGATTCCTGCACAGTGGTATTCCAAGATACCACCGCGCAGTGAAGACCTCTCAATGCCTTCGGGTAAACCCACGTTAGAAATTGTAAGCCATTGTTGGCAGTACGCTCACTTAGCAATTTATCAGTTCAGTTCGCTTGCCGCTTACGCGCCAGAACATTTAAATGTTGTACATACCTTGTTTCACGCAAACAACGATGAAGACACCATCGCGTTAGCAGAATATTTTGCAGAACGAAAGATAAAAAACGTTACTTGGCGTTCAATCGCGTTACCCAAACAAGAATTATTTCGACGTGCAATTGGTCGACACCGTGCTGCTTTAAACACCGATGCAGACTGGGTATGGTTTGCTGATTGTGATTTAATTTTTGGCAAGAATTGCTTAGACAGCCTAGCCAATCATTTAAAAACCCAGCAAACCGGTTTACTGTTCCCTGACGGGGAGCGAATAACCGAACTTTTGCCACCCGACCACCCTTGGATAACACAAAGCTTAAAGCAGCCGCGCCCGGTAACCGTTGATGATTCGCAGTTTTACGCCAACCCTATAGTAAAAGCCAAAGGTGCTTTTCAAATAGTGCACGGTGATGTTGCTCGTACCATGGGCTATTGTGGAAATTTGAAGCTGTATCAACAGCCAGATAATCGGTGGCGTAAAACCTATGAAGATACGGTATTTCGTAACTTACTCGGGCACGAAGGAGTGCCGGTCACTATCGATAATTTGATGCGCATCCGGCATGCAGCCAAAGGACGGTACAAAGATAACTCGAAAATGTCTCAGGTTAGAACGTCTTTGCGAAAAGCTCAGAAACCAACCTAAGCTGTTAATCTTTCGAATTCACCGACGCCTTGGTTTTGCTCGTGCTGTTGGAATCGCATTAGCAGGATCATCCGGCCATGGGTGCTTTGGGTAGCGCCCTGCCATATCTTTTTTCACCGCAGGATAACTACTCACCCAAAAGTTAACTAAATCGGAAGTTATTTGAACCGGACGCCGGGCTGGGGATAACAAGGCCACTTTCAATGGAATATGGCCTTTCGCAATATTAGGATTCTCTTTACAACCAAACATTTCTTGTAACTTTACCGACAACACCACGTCTTGATCAGTATATTCCAACGATATTTTGGAACCGCTGGGCACCTCATAACGACTGGGCAACAAAGCCTCTAACTCCTGCTGTTGCTCATAACTTAACAAGGCATTTAAGGCTTCGTACAAATTCAACTGTTGCAGAGCTTTTAAATGAGTCTTACCACCTAACCAAACCGACAGCCAATTTTCTAAAGAATCCATCAACGCATCGTCATCAACATCTGGCCAAGTTAACGCCGTGCAATGCTCAGGCAATTGTTTCATCCACCCCACTCTGATTTGCCATTGCCGACATTCATCTGTCCAAGGTAAACAGCTTAACCCTCGCTTTCGAATGCCTTGTAATAAGGCCTGCCGTTTATCATCGTCTTTTATGTCAACAATAGGCTTGGCACTAACCACAAGCTTACCTATGACAACTTGCTGCTCAGCAACTACTCGTTCTTGTTTATCATCCCAGTCACAAAAACGTCGTTCATTAAACAATTCAGGGCATACGGTAAGAAGCGTATCCATATTCAACGCACAAGCGAGAAACACTCGCGCTTCGCTACCTGCACCACCCATGCGTGCAATCGCCAACCATTCGTTTTGCGCTAACGAATCATCTTGCGCTAGATAAACGCCTGCACCACACGCCAGTGTGTATCGATTGTCGTTGCCCGCTCGACGCCTAGCAATCCAATCTGGGTAGGCCTTAGCTACTAACAAAGATAGTTCGGTGGTGGTCTGTTTCGATGCCGTAAAAATGCAACGGCTACTCATCGCATCAAGTAGCTGCTTAATTCGATTTTGCATTGGCTTTGTTAAAGGATGCTGAAATGCGTCGATTAAATCAGAATGTCTTCCACTGCTACCCTCTTCAAGAATGCTGGCAAGCTTACACGCCTCATTTAAACATCCGATCTCATTTGCCCAGCACAACATCGCGCCCAGCCGAGGGTGGATGGGCAGATTCGATACGCATTCCCCCATTTTCGTTAATTGTCGGCCATCTAAAATGCCCAGTTGATTCAACAGATCACTTGCGCGATTGATACTGGCTACTGGCGGTGTATCTAACCAAGGCAATTGATTAGGATCAGACACGCCCCATATCGTAAGCTCTAACAGTAACGTCGATAAATCGGCCCGATGAATTTCTGCCTGCCAACTCAAGGGCCGTCGAACGTGATCAGCCTCAGACCATAAGCGATAACAAATTCCAGCAGCAGTTCGGCCCGCTCGACCAGAACGTTGAGTGGCACTGGCTTGACTTGCCGATACTGTTTCTAAATGCATGGCATTCGTGGTGTTATCACAACGCCCACGTCGTTCAAGGCCTGAATCAATAACCACTTGAACACCATCGATGGTTAATGAGGTTTCTGCAATACTGGTACTGAGAATAATGCGCCTTACCGATTCACTAGCAGGAGCTGTGGCCAAACGCTGAGCTTCACGGCTCACTTGTGAGTGCAGACGATAAATTTTAATAGTAGGAGAATTGGGCGCGTAAGTGCTTATAAAAGATTGAATGGCAGGCTCCAAGAGATTCGCCGTTCGCTCAATCTCTAAAACACCAGGCAAGAACACTAGCACATCACCCGCATCAGACTTTATCGCCTTTACAATAACGTTGACTAACTGAATCGGTAGTGCATCGCGTTTATTCGCATTAGTTTGGCGGGAGTGGGCACCTCTATCAAAACCTGCCGACCATACTGTGCTTACCGGAAACTGCCGCCCTTTGGCATTTATCTGTGCAAGGGATTGCAAGGATGGATTCTGATTATCGTTTAAATGATCAGCCAATTCACTTGAATTCAATGTGGCCGACATAAACAGTAAACGAAGATCATCACGCAGTGAATTTTGCACCTCTAAACATAAGGCTAACCCTAAATCAGCATGCAAACTTCGTTCATGAAATTCATCAAAGATCACCAAACCAATTCCATTAAGTTCAGGATCTGATTGCAGTAAACGGGTTAACACACCTTCTGTTACCACCTCTACTACCGTATTTTTTGAAATTCGGCTGTCGCCGCGCATGCGTAGCCCTATCCGTTGCCCCAACGGTTCACCCAATTGACTAGCTAAACGTTCTGCAACCGATCGTGCAGCTAAACGCCTAGGCTCTAGCATAACGATTTTTTGTGTGGGCTTAGCCGTTTGCAACAACACAAGCGGTAGCCCCGTACTTTTACCTGCACCGGGTTCTGCCTGCAACAGCACATTGCTATTTTGAAGTGCTTGAATAACATCTACTGCTACATCAGCAATAGGCAAGTTACTTAAACTGCCAGGCAATGCCGTTAACTTGTTCAAGTAACTAGATGTTCTCAGCGGTTAATTCACCGCGCGCAATTTGTAAGTACCTTGAATCTTTTCCGTGCGGGCAACTTCGAAACAATTGCAATTTCCATAAATACTGTGTGGGGTCTTGCCGAATACTGTCTTCGATTGCGCTATTGAGTTTTGCCGCATCAACAATTTCATCCCCACTGGGGTAATTTTCTAAAGCGGGTTGAATGCGAATCTCATACTTGCCTGTTGTTGTGTTCAGATAAGTTGCCATGGGGAATATTTTAGCTTTAGTCAATTTTGTTATCTTTGGCAACATCTTCAAGGTGGCTTTCTGATGAGCAAATAATGGCGCAAAAACTGACGCCTCTGGGCCATAGTCTTCATCACATAAGTAACATAAAATTGACCCATCCTTCATACGCCGAATCACTTCCCGAAACCCGTCACCACGAGCGATGGGCTTACCACCAAAACGCGACCTTGAACGTTGTATCAACCAATCCAACACAGGGTTGTTAAACGGCTTGTAAAACCCTGTCATGTCAAAATCTGGGGATAAGGCTACCAAGCCTGCATCTAAACACACGGTATGACTGATTAAAAACGCACAGGCTTCACCTTTTTCAAGCGCTGTCGTTACTGGCTCAAGCCCAATTCTTTTTGCACTGTTTTTAACAGCCTCTTTACTCTGCCACCACTGTTTTGGTATTTGAAAAACCGCTAGCATAAGAGTAAAAAAATAGTCACGCAATAATTTATTACGCGATGCAATATCAAGCTCGGGAAAACACGCAAGCAAATTGATTTGCGCCGTTTTTACATGACGACTGTTTGACCCTATTTTTTGGATATAAAGCCACGTAAGTAATGAAGCTAACTGTCGCTTGATGGCCATAGGCATCAAACTGATCAACGTCAATACAGACGCCCCAAACCAACTTGGCCAAGTACGCAGCCCTTTGGGCGCTTTACCATAACTGGATGTAGTATCAGTCATCAAATTTTGTTGGTGTTTATCGTTTAATGATTTGGCTTTCGATTGCTGTGCAGAATCAGAATTTTGTTGATGTTTTTCTGGCGTTGCTGAATTTTTAATTATTTTAGCGTCAGCGGTATCCGTTAAAAACTTAACTTGTACATTCCATTTACTGTTTGGTTCATCGCTCACGCACTTATGATTTCCAAAATGCCGGTGTGAATAATACAAGCAAGGTAAATATTTCTAAACGGCCAAACAACATTCCCATGCTGAGTACACTTAACGAAAAATCACTTAACGATGAATAATTCGCAGCCACTTGGCCTAAGCCAGGCCCCAAATTATTCAAGCAAGCCACTACGGCTGAAAATGCTGTTTCTTGATCTAGCCCATTGGCCATTAAAAGTAAAAGCATCAAGGCCATAAGAGCAAGGTAGGTTGCGAAAAAACCCCACACCACGTCAATAGTTTGATTAGGTATCGCACGACTGCCTACCTTAACCATAATGTTTGCACTGGGGTGCAATAACCTTTTGAGTTCGCGCTGACCTTGCTTGAACAGCAACAACACCCGCACCACTTTCATCCCGCCACCTGTGGAACCTGCACACCCGCCCACAAAGCTTGCAAACAACAAAAGCACGGGCAAAAACCCTGGCCAATTAAAATACTCAGCCGAGGTGAATCCTGTAGTTGTGCCAATGGATACCACATGGAATAAACCATCGATGAACGAATCGGATAAATCACTGGTGTTTGTAAGAAATAAATACGAGCTTACAATCACAGTTAACACGATCAGTAAACTGATGTACACCCTGAATTCTTCATCTTCTCGGTATTGTTTAAACGATAAATTTCGAATAGACCAACTTCTATTGCTTTTGTTTCTCCGACTCGACATACCTCGCACCACCATAAAATGCAGCGCAAAGTTCACCCCTGAAATTAGCATAAACAACACCGCTATCATTTCAATGGTGTCGCTGTTATAGAACCCGATACTGTCGTCGTGAGTAGAAAAACCGCCAATAGCAACCGTTGAAAAGCTATGGCCAATAGCATCAAACATGGGCATACCCGCAAAATAGTACGCGAGTGCGCAAGTGGTGGTTAACCCTAGATAGATATACCAAAGCGCCTTTGCGGTGCCTGCGATGCGCGGTGTTAATTTGTCTTTATTAACACCAGGAGTTTCTGCACGATACAACTGCATTCCCCCAATATTCAACATGGGTAAAATGGCGATGGCTAAAACGATGATTCCCATGCCACCCAACCATTGCATTTGCTGGCGGTAGAACAAAATGGAGTGCGGCAAATCATCTAAGCCCACAATTAGGGTTGCACCAGTGGTGGTTAAGCCAGATACCGATTCAAAAATAGCCGCAGCTATCGATAAATCGAGCTCGGTAGAGAGAAAAAACGGTAACCCACCAAACACTGATAATACCGTCCAGAACATAACTACCACGACAAACCCATCGCGTAATCGCAACGAGGCCTTCTCATCTTTTACCGGCCATAAAAAACAAAGCCCTGTAAATAACGTGGTAATGAAGGCCAACACAAAAGGCATGATGGCGCCGTCACGATAAATCAGCCCGACCAAAACCGGCGGCAACATGGTAATGCTGAACATGGACAACAGTGAGCCCAGCACTCGTAAAACCACTTTGCCTTGAACAGGACTACTCATGAATCACTACAACAAAGCAATAAGATTCGAAAAATGCTGACAGACATCAGATGAACGTTACGCCCACTTGGAATAATGTCTCCACATCGTGAATCTGTTGCTTGTTCGTGACCAACACAATTAAATGGTCCTCAGCCTCAACCACTAAATCGTGGTGTGCGATAAGCACTTCATCGGCGCGAACCACAGCACCAATCGCCGCACTGGATGGCAAATCAATCTCTGCAATGGTACGACCCACCAGTTTCGATGTCTCTTCATCACCATGTGCCACCCCTTCCAGAGCTTCAGCTCGTCCTTTTCGCAGGGAATGCACAGCAACAACATCACCTCGACGAATATGTGTTAACAGCGCCCCGATGGTGATTTGTTGAGGGGATATCGCCACATCAATAATATCGCGTTCAACCAAATCCACATACGCTGGGCGATTGATAAGCGACATAATTTTTCGCGCGCCCATGCGCTTTGCCAACATGGCCGACAATATATTGGCCTCATCATCATTGGTTAAGGCACAAAACACATCCATGTCTCGCACATTTTCTTCCACAAGTAGGTCATGGTTTGCCGCATCGCCTAAGAGAACTAACGAATTTGATAAAGCGCCGGCTGCGAAATCGTTTCGGCTTTTATCCGCCTCCACCACTTTAACGTTGTAGTTTTGCTCAAGCTTTCTGGCTAATCGGAAACCAATATTCCCAGCTCCTGCAATCATCACATTACGCACAGGCAGTTCATCGTGGTGAAACTGATGCATGATGGTACTGGTGTGTTGCCGATACCCCAAATAAAACACCACATCGTCTACTTCCACCATGGTGTTACCGTCTACGATTATGCCTTCATCGCCTCGGTAAATAGTCACCACACGCGCTTCGATGTCATTTCCCAAAAGGCCTGTAAGGTTTGACATGGGCTTATTTGCCATGGGCGCACCTTCTTGAACAGACACACCCACAAGACGCACCAGTCCATCAGCAAAATCAATAACCTGAAGCGCGCCCGGATGCTCAATGATTCTTTGTATGTGATCGGTAACTAACTGCTCTGGGCTGATGAGCACATTAATAGGGATGTGATCGTTATTAAATAAATTGCGCTCTCGCGTGTATTCAACTGATCGCACTCGTGCAATTTTTTGTGGCGTATGAAACAAGGAATAAGCCACTTGCATCGCAACAATATTGGTTTCATCTGAATCCGTGGCCGCAATGATCATATCGGCATCTTCAGCACCTGCTCGGCGTAACACGTCGGGATACGAGGCGGCCCCACAGACTGTGCCCAAATCTAAGCGTGCGCCTAAGTCTCGCAACACTTGCTCATCTGTATCAACAACGGTTACATCGTTGTCTTCTGATGCAAGACTTTGCGCTACCGTCGAACCTACTTGACCGGCCCCGAGAACAATAATTTTCATGGTTGCTGGAGAGTTACTCTCTAACCTTGTCGAGGTCGATGTTTAGATTGCGCAGCTTGCGATAAAGATGAGTGCGCTCCATGCCCACATGTTTTGCAAGATCACCAATGTTACCTTGCACTTCACTTAAACATTTTAGTAAATATTGACGTTCAAAATCGGCCCGTGCTTCTCGAAGCGGCAAGTCATGACGCAGCGCAAACGAGGATTCTTTGTTCGGCTGCACACCTAAAGCACGATCCACTTCGTTCACTTCAATTTCTGCCGACCCTCCGATCAACAAGATTCGCTGCACTAAGTTTTTAAGTTCTAATAAATTTCCCGGCCAATCTAAATTGCGTAACCGATTTTGCCCTGCCACTGTGAAATGTCTGTACGGCAGCCCCTCTTCCTCAACATGCCAATTCACAAAGGCTTCTAGCAATGCAGGAATATCTTCAGGATGTTCACGTAACGGTTTTATGTTGATGGTTTCGCTGGATATTAACCGAGCCAACGTGGCATCTAAGCGGCCTTCCCTTACCGTTGCTTGAATATCCATTCGAGCCGATGCCATGATGCGACATCGAAACGGTACCCTCGTGGTACCGCCTACGCGCACAAAACCTTGATGCTCAATAGCGTTACGAACACAATCTTGTGCAGCTGGGGGCAGATGGTCCACATCGGTTAAAAACAAGGTGCCGCCGTTTGCTGATTCTAGATACCCCATACGAACGGTTCCATCAACTTCTTCACCTACCAGCTCACGTACCGAATGCGTGGCCGATAAAGTGTCACAGCGAAGTTGGATAAATGGGCCTTGTATTTTTGCGTTGGCATCGTGCGCGTTTTGCGCAAATAGAACGCGCCCACTGCCTGGTTCACCAATTAACAAAAGCGAATCCGATCGAGAAGATTGTTCAGCTAAAGCTTTACGAATAGCCGTCATGTGAGCGCTACCGCCTGTTAGTAACGGCAAGCGACGCACGTTTGACTTTCCTGCTGCATCGCTGTTTGCAGCTTGTCCTTCGGCCAAGGCTTTCTCAACCGTTAACAACAGCTTTGCCAAAGACACAGGCTTTTCAATAAAATCTACCGCCCCGTGGCGCGTTGCCTCTACGGCTGTTTCCACGGTGCCGTGCCCTGAAATCATAATGACAGGAAACGCAAGCTCACCAGAGCCTTGCCAGTTTTTTAACAAGGTAACGCCATCGGTGTCGGGCATCCAGATATCAAGCAGCACCAAATCTGGACGTGACTCACTGATGCAATCTTGTGCGGCAGCCGCGTTATCGGCCGTAGATACCTCATAGCCTTCGTCTTCAAGAATTTCTTGCAATAAATTCCTGATATCGGGCTCATCATCAACCACTAATACTGAATTGCCGTTCACGCATCGCCTCCTGTGACAACAATGCCACTTGGGTAAGGAAATCTTAACGTCATCATCGCCCCCCCTTGTTCACGATTGGATGCTTTTATGCTGCCACCGTGTTCTTCAACAATTTTTTTAACAATGGCCAAACCCAATCCAGTGCCTTTCGTTTTTGATGTAACGTAGGGCTCAAAAAGCCGCCCAAGATTATCGAGCTCAAAGCCAGGTCCTTGGTCTTCTACACGAATTTCCAGCTCTCGAAAGCTCGGTTGTCCGCGCTCAAGTGAGATGATACGCACTTGGGGGTGGGTTTGCTCTGATTGAGACTCTAACGCGTTTTTGATCAGGTTATGAACCAATTGCCGTATTCTTGGCACATCCAACGGCAATTCGCGTACCTCTGGGCTCAGATCCAACTCAATATGCACCCCCCTTGTGCCTTCATAGAGCTCCATTACCTCCTTTAGCAGGCTGTTAGGGTCAGTTTTGACTAAATTCAGTTGCGGGGTTGAAGCGTAGGCGGCGAAAGCATTCACCATCGATTTCAACGAATCCACCTGATTTTCAATAGTGGCCGTTAGCCTGCCCAGATGCTCAGTATCCTCGCCATTGAGTTTCTTAGAAAACTTACGCCTTAAGCGCTCGGCCGATAGCTGGATAGGGGTTAGTGGATTCTTGATTTCATGTGCTAAACGTCGAGCCACCTCGCTCCAGGCGGCATCACGCTGAGCGCTGATCATGACGGTTATGTCATCAATAACCAATACCGTCCCCGACCCTTCCGACCCAGACCCTTCAAGCTCGGCCCCACGTACAAATAAAAATCGGCGACCAGACTCTGCCACCACATCCATCTCAGCCGACCAGTGTTTATGTTTCGTAGCCTTTGAACCTGACTCTAAAAACGACAGCACTTGATCGCAAAATTGACCCGTAAGATTTGAAATCTTCGCACCATCAGAAATTTTACGACCGGTTAAGCCTTGCAACTCATCGCCCAATATGGATATGGCCGCCGCATTCACTGTATTAACCACTTGCTGTGAATCCAGTGTGATAACGCCAGAGGAAATTTGCCCCAGCACCGCTTGCAGGTAAGCTCGCTGACTTTCTAACTGCAGTTGGCTGGTTTGCGTTTTATCGCGCGCCTGCTCAAGTTGCAACGTCATGTAATTGAATGAGTGCACCAAATAGCCCAACTCATCGTTCTTACTTTTTTTATAAATTCGCGTTTGTAAATTACCTTCAGCCACAGCGCGCGTACCTTCCACCAATTCGTGCACAGGCGACATCATTCGACGTGCTGCATAAAACGCAAACCAAACCGCCATCATCACCGACAACAGCAACGCCAATGACAACGTTAAAATGGTGCTAAGCGTAATGGGTCGTCTTAGAAAAACTAACGAGCGATATTGTTGGTAACTGGTTTGAACACTTTCGGCTAACTTTGCTGATCGCGTTGCGATGGGGTAAAGCGCTTGTAGTACAGAATTTTCTTGGGTTGGATCATCGGATAAAACTGGCGTTACAACACGGATGTATAAATCATTTTGACCCACTGGATCGACACCCACGTAGCCGATGCCGCTTTTGGCGCGAGACACTAAATCATCATCAGGGCGCACTGGTTGCACATTGAGCTGATCACTTAAACCGGTGGAGGCTATGATGCGATTATTTGGGCCAATCAATGTCATTTCAGATGCCTCGCTATCGGCACTGAGCGCGTTCAATTCCACAACAGCCATGTTGTCAGAAACACCCACTAATTGATCAGCCACATTTAAGGTATCGCGTTGCAGTGTGCGCATTTGCAAACCTAACGATTCACGACTGAGTTCCAGCGCATCATCTAAAGCCTGTTCAATTTCGATATCGAAGTAGCTGTTGATGTTAGCGCGTAAAAATCGAACCGAAAAGCTGTACACCAAGAGCACTGGAACCAACGCTAACACCACTGACAAAATAACAAACTTAACCGTTAAACGAGAACCTGCAACTTGCGCCCGCCACTCTTGCGTTAAACGCCAGCCGTTCAACACGATCAATGTGCCGATGAACAATAAGGCCAAGCCATTCGCCACCAATAAAAAGCTGTAGTACTGGCTGAACCGATCTAAGCGCAAAGCCATGGTGCCAAGCACGTACAAAGAGGCGATAAGCAGCACAAACAATAACGCCATCCACACAGCGCTTGTCATAGATCTTCGACTTAGGATAGAGGCCACACGAACTCCTCACTTGCTAAACGCCAATCGGAATTAAACAGATGTTGTAATGGTAATGGCAAATATTGTTGATCAAGCGCAATGGAAACAGAGGCGTTCTTGGCAATGGAAGAATCGGACAGGTCGGTTGAATTTTTTACCCAATCGGTAACATCCAATAAATTTAAACTTCCAAGCTCATCTAACGCTGATAATAACGAACGCGTATTCACGCTTTTGTCATCCTCCACCGAGTGCACTCGATAATGACGGGTAAGCTCGTAGTACACCAATCGAAATCGACGCTTAGCCGAAAGCAATACATCATCAGGCCAAAAATCGACAGGTTTTGTCACCTTAACGGAGACAATAAATTGTAACGGCACACCACTTTCTAAACCTAGTTGTATGCGCGCTGGTAAATCAATCGTTGCCCGGCAATCAAACAGCCAGCGGTTATTCACCTCTCGTAGCACAGCACTTTGGATATCGATGCGTTCGGATTTTAATCGTGCAGAATATCCAGACAATAACGCCACCGACCCCAACCCTGCAGCCGCTGTCAAACCAACGCCCACTAACATTTGCCGGCGACTGCGTTTAACCTCAGCCATCGCCGTCTTTGGTTAACAAGGCATAAAAGAATCCGTCCATATCGTTCTCTCCAGGTAGCACTTGGTAGCCTACGGGTTGTGGATGCGCCCAAGGTAACCCTTTTGGCGTTATGTCGCTTGCATCACGGTTAGCCAGCAGGAAACTACCCATCTGTTGAGTGTTTTCTTGCTTGAAAATGGAACATGTTGCATAAAGAAGATGACCACCTGGCGCAACGCATTGCCACAACGCATTCAATAATTCACTTTGCTGCTGGGCAAGGTTTTCAACATCTTCTTGCCAACGCGTATGTTTGATGTCTGGGTGCCGCCGAATCACACCACTGCCTGTGCAAGGCGCATCCAACAACACAAAATCAAACGGTTTTTCATCCCACCATGCAGCAACATCACCTGCATCAACAGCTTTCGTGGTAGCACGATCCTGTAAAGACAAACGTTGCAAGGTATCGCTTACTCGCGCCAATCGATCCGCTGATTGATCTAATGCAACCGCACGGCTATCAGCAAAAGCTTCAAGCAAGTAGGCAGTTTTCCCGCCTGGTGCTGAACAAGCATCTAAAAAATATCGAGGTTGAACATTTGCCCGTTCCAACAAAGGCACAATCATTTGCGCTGCGGCGTCTTGCACACTCACCTGCCCTTGTGTAAATCCAGGTACCGCATGCACACCCATGGGTTCAACTAATGAGATGGCATCCGGTGCATAAGGATGCGCATCAGCGGATAACCCACTTTGATTAAATTGTTCTAAAGTGTCCTTGGCGTTAGAGGCCAAACGATTCACTCTTAACGTCATTGGCGCTCGGTGATTACCCCCTTCTAAAACATCGTCCAGCTGCTCTGGCCAATCTTTGTTTAGTTCATCAATCCACCATTCGGGGTAGGCATACTTCTCAGCACGGCCTAAGGTGCTGATATCCAGCGGTTGGCGCTGGGTGTTTCTAAGCACTGCGTTTACTAGTCCTTTTGCCCATTGACGCTTTAACCCTTTCAGAGCTTTTACACTTTCATTAACCGCCGTGTGCGCTGGTGTATTCATTAACGTCAGGTCTAAAACGCCTAGTTGCATTAATAAATACACATCAATATCTTTATTGCGTAACGGCTTATCGAGCTTGGCATCAACCATCGCTTCCAGTTGAGTTGCCCAGCGCGCCCACTCAAAACAAACCGCTCGCAAGCGAGAACGTGCGTCCGGTGGTATTCGCTTTTCAGCATCAATTAATACGGTTGAAAACGATCGCCCATCGACTAAAACGGCGTGCATTGTTTGAACGGCTACCACACGAAAATCAGCCACCGAATGTACGCCCTGTTAAATTCACACCACTGATAAAGTCACTGGCATCTATCGCTTTTTTACCAGGGCGCTGCAAACGGGTTAAATCAACCACACCTTCGCCGGTTGCCACACTGACCACGTTGTTCTCTGTGGACACAATAGTTCCAGGCTCGACGCCCTTGTTTAATGTCAATTGAGACAAACGCGATGCGTGCAATCGAATGCGCTCGCCGTCTAATACACTCTCGGCAATAGGCCATCCCGCCAAACCCCTTATGGCGCGATCGCATTCAACAGCTCGTTTGGAAAAATCGATAATAGCTTCCGCTTTATCCAGTTTGTGAGCGTAAGTCACGCCGGTTTCGGGTTGAGCAACCGCTTTAACATCGCCCTGACACCAAGGGGTTAGCACATCCACTAACGCCTTAGCTCCAAGACGTGCCAACTCATCATGTAACTGTGGTGTTGTATCGGTTGACTGAATGGGCAAGCTAACGTGCGACAACATATCGCCCGTATCGAGCCCTTCATCCATACGCATGATGGTAACCCCAGTTTCGGTATCCCCTGCCATCACGGCTCGGTGAATAGGAGCGGCCCCTCGCCAACGTGGCAGTAAAGAGCCATGGATATTTAAACAACCCAGTGCGGGCAGATCTAACACCGCTTTTGGCAGTAGCAGTCCGTAGGCTGCCACAACTAATACATCTGGCGACCAATCCAGCAACGCATCCATTGATCCTGCTGCTTTAAATGACTGCGGTTGATCCACCGCAATGCCATGCTCTATAGCCAATTTCTTGACAGGCGATGCAGTCAACTTTCGCCCACGTCCAGCAGGACG
Source organism: uncultured Granulosicoccaceae bacterium (assembly GCA_938035125.1). Classification (GTDB taxonomy): domain Bacteria; phylum Pseudomonadota; class Gammaproteobacteria; order Granulosicoccales; family Granulosicoccaceae; genus Granulosicoccus. The sequence goes on from CALHNS010000037.1 coordinate 24,834, forward strand.
ATCAGGCTGGGTCAAGACCCCAACAACAGAATGCTTCGACGCAATGAGATGGGCCAGCGCCTCGCATGCAAACTCCGGTGTACCAGCAAATGCCACCCGAAGTGCATTGCAATCAGTCATCCTGTTCTCGAGCCTGCTTTAGTAGGGTCTTTCGAATTCGATTGCGCTTCAAAGTGGATAAGTAATCGACAAATAATTTTCCTTCCAAATGGTCGACTTCGTGCTGAATACAGGTGGCAAGCAGGCCATCTGCGCTTAATTCAAAGGGATTGCCGTCTCTTCCTAAGGCTTTTATATGAACCTCTGCAGGTCTTTTGATCGTTTCGTACACGCCAGGAATACTTAAACACCCCTCTTGGGCTTCCAATTCGCCATGCGATTCGGTTATTTCGGGGTTGATTAATACCAACGGTGAATCGCACTCTTCGGACACATCAATCACAACCACCCGCTCGTGTACATTGATTTGAGTGGCGGCTAAACCAATTCCTGGCGCGTCGTACATGGTTTCCAGCATATTGCCCACAAGCTCATCGATGCGCCCATCTATGTTGGCGACGGGACTAGCAACTTTACGGAGCTGGGTATCGGGGAACAACAGAATAGGCATTGTAGACACGGCAGAGGGGCTCTTAAAAACAGGCTTTCGTTATCGGTTTTCGATGACAATTCTACCAGCGTCGGCTGAACCCTTGCGAAAAGGCATTGCCCTTGCATAACAGCTTCTATGTAGGTGCGCCCGAAAGTCCTGGCCACCGTGGAAACTGTAACGGAGATAGCCGAATATGGCGAACCTAGCTCTCATCAAAGTCAGCCGAATGGTCATTGCGGCCAGTTTGACCGCTGCAATCACAGCGTGTGCGTCCGGAAGCGACGCCCCTAGATTGGGTGCTGCGAACCCGGTTGACTTCCCCAGCGCCGGTGGCGGAGACATCGAATACAAAGGTGAATACCCAACCGCTTTCGTTGATCAATCAGATCTCAACCCTGAGGCACCTCAGTCATACACGGTTAAAAAAGGCGATACGCTTTGGGATATCTCAGGCCGCTTTTTAACTGGCGCTTGGAAATGGCCTCAAATTTGGGACTACAACCCCCAAATTCAAAACCCCCATCTCATCTACCCTGGTGACAAGCTGTTCTTAACCTACGTTAACGGCCAACCGACCCTTTCGCTGGTTCGAAACGGTCAAAGCGTGGGTAACGGCGGTTTGGGCTCTTTACGCAGCAGCGGTAACGCCACTCGCTTATCACCAAAAATTCGCATTGAATCTTTACAAGAAGCCATCCCAACCATTCCAGGCGATGCTATTGAGCAATTTTTAGTTCGCCCAAATGTGGTTTCAAGCGGGCAACTTCGATCGGCTCCTTACGTGGTCGGAAACGAAGGTGGCCGATTAATGAGCTCAATGGGTCAAGAAATCTTCGTGCGCGGTGATGTTGATCATAGCCAATCCAAATTCGGCATTTTCCGCAAAACCAAATCGCTACGCGACCCTCAGAGCGGTAAATTCATTGGTTTCGAAGTGATTCACGTTGCTGAAGCCAAATTACTGAACGTGGGTGACCCATCGACCATGGTGATCACATCCGGATCTCGCGAAACCATGACAGGTGATGTGTTATTGCCTTCTACTGACGTCGGTATGGTGCACACATATACCCCTCGCATGCCTCCATTGAAGGGCGAAGGTCGAATCGTCTCATTAGTTGATGCGCTTAGCCAATCAAGCCGTGATCAGGTGATTGTGGTTAACTTAGGTGAGAAAGTGGGAATTGAAGTGGGTGATGTGCTGGCCATTGAAACTCGTGGCCAATCCATCATCGACCGCCACGGCCGCCGCGCATACGATCGGGTCAAAACGCCAAACAAACGAACTGGCGTTGTGATGATCTTCCAAACCTTTGATGATGTAAGCTATGGCTTGGTTATGGAGTCGAATCGACCGGTTCACCGAAACGACATCATTACCGGTATTTAATATCCTGCGAACATGATGTTTTCGCAGGCCAACCCCTGCGGAGACATCATGGACGATGGACAAACCCCGTGGCTGCGCCTTGCGCTTTGCCCACAAACCCCAGCCTCGCTAGTTCGCGAGCTACTGTATTCCCCAGCTGAATCCCGACAGCTCATCAACCAATCGTTACGCCTGTGGTTAGAACAGATTAGCCAATCCTCAGGCCCCTCAACACCTGCCAAGCACCAGCTATCTCTAAAGCTACCCGACGATTTTAAAGAAGACACGGCGTGGCAGAAACTTGAAAAAGCCCTTCAAAGCCCGGCAGTTGAAAAAAGGATAGCAACCGTTCGATCGTGGCAAGCTAAAGGCCCCGACCGGCACGTTCTCACCCCGGCGCATCCGGCTTGGCCTAGCCAACTGCATACCCTGCCCGACCCGCCCGTGGTTCTCTATATTCATGGCGACCCCACTCTTCTTGCGATGGACCAGATCGCTATGGTGGGCGCGCGTAAATCCACAGTTGATGGCAAACGCACAGCATTCGACTTAGCCCAAGGTCTCTCCGAACACGGCTGGCTGATCACCAGCGGGCTGGCACTGGGAATCGATTCTGAAGCCCACAAGGGCTGCCTGCAAGGTGGTTCACCCACGGTAGCCGTAATGGCAACCGATGCCACACAGATTTATCCAAAATCCAATCGTTCGCTGGCCAAAAGAATTTTGGACAATCAGGGCTGCCTGATAACCGAAACCCCGCTGGGCATGCCACTGAAACGTTATTGCTTCCCCAGGCGCAATCGGCTGATATCAGCCTTGTCACAAGGGGTTGTGGTCATCGAAGCCGCCCTCAAGAGCGGCACCATAACCACGGCCAAACACGCCGCAGATCAAGGCCGAGAGGTGATGGCGGTGCCAGGTTCTGTTAGAAACCCTAATGTGAGCGGCTGTCATGAACTTATTCGAGACGGCGCAGCCCTAGTCACAACAGCCTCGGATGTAATGAGTTGCTTGCGCCCTTGCAAAAATGATCTAACCACAAGAAGAGTAAGAAAAAAAGTTGGGGATGCGGCACAATCCGCCCAAGATTGTTTGCCATTGGCCTCAAATCACGGGACCGATTCCGAACAAGTGGCTACACTGCTAGAAGCGATGGGGTACGATGCCGCGCCGCTAGAGAGCTTAGCGGTGCACACTGGATGGGGTGCGGCTGAACTAGTTACCTTGCTGACGCAACTGGAATTGCAGGGCAAAGTCACAAGAGATTTAGCAGGCAGGTACAGCCGTTGCTAGATTCTGACATCAACAAAGGGTACCCAATTCGCTCATGAGCAAAAATCTCGTCATTGTCGAATCACCGGCCAAAGGCAAGACCATAGAGAAGTACCTAGGTAAGGACTTTAAAGTGCTTGCCTCATATGGCCACGTTCGCGATCTCATCGCTAAAGACGGCGCTGTTGACCCCGACAACAACTTCGCGATGAAGTATCAAGTTATCGAGCGCAACGAAAAGCACGTTAACGCGATTAAAAAGGCCTTGAAAAAAGCCGACACACTGATGCTCGCAACTGACCCGGATAGAGAGGGTGAGGCCATCAGTTGGCATTTGGTCGAGCTATTAAAAGAGATTGGGGCGCTTGACGGAAAACAAGTGGTTAGAGTGGTCTTCCACGAAATAACCAAACGTGCTGTTCAAGATGCGGTGGATAACCCACGCGAGTTGGGTACAGATCTTATCAACGCACAGCAAACTCGCCGCGCATTAGATCATTTAGTTGGCTTTAAGCTCTCGCCACTGTTATGGCGAAAAATTCGTGCAGGCCTATCGGCAGGTCGTGTGCAAACCCCGGCCCTTCGAATGATCTGCGAACGTGAAGATGAAATCGAAGCGTTTGTGCCGCAAGAGTATTGGAACATTGTGGCAGACCTTGAAAAAGAATCGCAGCCGTTCACCGCTCGGTTATCTTTACTAAACAATGAAAAAGTAAAGCAATTCACCGTAACGAACGGTGATCAGGCCAATGAAGCCAAAGCCTTGCTGGATAAGCATGCCAATGGGAAATTAAAAGCATTAAAGGTTGAAAAGAAACAACGAAAGCGTAACGCATCAGCCCCATTCACCACATCGACCATGCAGCAAGAAGCCAGTAGAAAACTGGGTTTTGGCGCGCAGCGCACCATGCGTATTGCGCAAAAGCTTTACGAAGGCATGGATGTTGGCGAAGGCGTTATGGGCTTAATCACCTATATGCGTACCGACTCCATCACTTTGTCGCAAGATTGTATCGACGAGCTGCGCGAGCTAATTCCTCAACGTTTCGGTAAAGACTACTTGCCAGAAACGGTGAACACCTACAAAAACAAATCGAAGAACGCGCAAGAGGCGCACGAAGCCATTCGCCCAACGTCGGTTATGCGCGCTCCAGATGAAATGCGTAAATACCTCGACCCTGATCAATACAAGCTTTACAACTTGATTTGGAAACGTACCGTTGCCAGCCAAATGATTCACGCCACCATCGATCAAGTCGGTGTCGATTTAGGTTGTGGTGAGGGCAATCAGTTTCGCGCCAATGGCTCCACCGTTCGCTTTCCAGGTTTTATGAAAGTGTACAAAGAAGATGTGGACGACAAAAAAGCGCAAGACGATGACGACAAGATGTTGCCTGAGATCAAAGAAGGCGATGAAATTCCTTTAAAAGAAATTATCTTATCGCAGCACTTTACTGATCCTCCGCCAAGGTTTTCAGAAGCAAGCCTTGTAAAAACACTAGAAGAATTCGGTATTGGCCGCCCTTCCACCTACGCATCGATCATCTCAACGCTGCAACATCGAGAGTATGTTGAAATTGAATCGCGCCGGTTTTTCCCTACGGACACGGGGCGTGTGGTTAGTAACTTCTTATCTAAGCATTTTGATAAGTACGTAAGCTATGACTTCACCGCCCAATTAGAAGATGAACTGGATGCCATCTCGCGTGGTGAAAAAGATTGGATTCCCATCCTAGGTGAATTCTGGAAACCGTTTATCGACACAGTGGAAGATAAGCTTGAAAACGTATCGCGCGATGAAGCGGTGCAAGCGCGCGAACTGGGCACTGATCCTAAATCAGGCAAACCTGTGTCTGTAAGAATTGGTCGATACGGTGCATTTGTGCAAATTGGCACACGCGATGATGAGGACAAACCTAAGTTTGCAGGTCTTCGCCCTGGCCAGCGAATGAACACCATTACCTTTGAAGAAGCCATGAAACTGTTCGATTTACCTCGAACGCTAGGCGAATCCCCCGAAGGTGAAAAGATTTCAACCAGCATTGGACGTTTTGGCCCCTATGTAAAGTACGACAGTAAATTTGTCTCCATCAAAGACGATGACCCCTACACCATTACGCTAGAACGCGCACTTGAAGTGGTAGCGGAGAAGAAGATCGCCGATGCCAATAAATTGATAAAGCACTTTGAAGAAGAAGGCGTGCAAATTTTAAATGGTCGCTGGGGGCCTTACATCACCGATGGCAACAAGAACGCCCGCATTCCAAAGGATCAACACGAAACCGCTAAAGACTTAGACCTTGCAACGTGCTTAAAAATGTTGGCAGAAGCCCCTGAAAAGCGCGGTAAAAAGAAAGCCGCTGCTAAAAAAGCAGCCGCCAAAAAATCTGCGTCTAAGAAAAAGGCTAGCGCCAAGAAGAAAGCTAAGAAAAAGTCAGCTTCTAAGAAGAAGGCTAAGTCTAAGAAAAAAGCTGCCTCTAAAAAGAAAGCCACCGCTAAGAAAAGTGCTTCTAAGAAGAAGGCTGCCACCAGTATTGCTGCAGAATCTAAATCGGATTAGATCGCTCTTAAGAAAAGTGAGCGCATTGTTTGTAGAACCTACGTGGCAACAAGATTATTAACCCCTTCCATGGCCGCAAAGCACATCGCTTGCGGCCAGTTAATTGCCTACCCAACAGAGGCGGTTTATGGCATTGGCTGCGACCCAAACAATACCGATGCCTTACAGGCTGTGTTAACACTTAAATCACGCGATGAGCACAAAGGTTTTATCTTAATTGCCGCTAACCAAGCCCAGTTAACCCCTTACATTGATATCGCCAGCGCTGATGATCAACAAAGACTTGATAACGCGTGGCCAGGCCCTATTACCTTTGTGTGTAAGGCCAAACCCAATGCGCCAAAGCTACTCACTGGGGGCCGAGATTCAATTGCTGTTCGAGTGTCGTCGCACCCAGTGGTTATAGAGCTCTGTAAGCGCTGCGATCATGCGTTGATATCTACCAGCGCAAACATTAGCGGAAAACCTGCGATAACAAACGCCTCTGATGTACTGGCAGAATTTGGCGATGAGATTAGCGGGGTTGTGGAAGGCTCACTAGGCACCTTAACAACAGCCACCCCTATTTTTTCGCTCATTAGCGGCAAACAATTACGCTAAGTCCTGTAATAATGGGGCATTCTTTAGCTCACACCCTCGTGTTACATGACCACATCCGATGTTGATGCAGCCGCAGTCCGGCGCTTTTTAACTCAGTTCCACGACGATTTATGCGAAAAACTTGAAGCCCTAGATGGCTCAGCTAAGTTTGTTGATGATCATTGGGAACGCGCCGAAGGCGGAGGTGGTAACACAAGAACCTTAACTAACGGCGCACTGTTTGAAAAAGCAGGCGTTGCCTTCTCCCATATTCGTGGTAACAAACTTCCTCCATCAGCATCAGCGGCCAGACCCGAACTTGCCGGTCGCAGCTATGAGGCAATGGGCGTCTCTCTGGTTCTTCATCCTGACAACCCACACGTGCCCACAAGCCACGCCAATGTGCGTTTTTTTCATGCTGAAAAACCTGGCGAAGATCCTGTTTGGTGGTTTGGTGGGGGCTTCGATTTAACGCCCTATTACGCGCACGTTGAAGATTGTGTGCATTGGCATCAAAGCGCTAAGAATGCCTGCGACCCATTCGGTGAAGAGCTACACCCAAAGTTTAAATCCTGGTGCGATGACTACTTTTATCTAAAGCACCGCAATGAAGCCAGAGGCATAGGTGGGTTATTTTTTGATGATTTCAACGGGCAAGGTTTTGATCATGCCTTTGGATTGATGCAATCAGTTGCCACCCATTTTTATAAAGCCTATGAACCTATAGCCACTCGGCGCCGCGACGAAACTTACACAGAAGCCCAAAAGAATTTCCAATGTTACCGACGCGGCCGCTACGTAGAATTTAATTTAGTGTTCGATCGCGGCACCTTGTTCGGCTTGCAGTCGGGCGGGCGTACAGAATCGATATTAATGTCGTTGCCACCAAGAGTTCATTGGGAGTATCGATATGAGCCAGAAGCCGGATCACCCGAAGCCGCTCTTTACAATGATTTCTTACCCGTAAAAGATTGGCTTTTATAGCTATTTTCGACAACTCTACGAGTATAAGCACGCTCACTGTATCAAGGAGTAGACCATGAGAACGTTAATCAGCTCAGGCTCTGAATTTGAAGAAAAAATAGGTTACAGCCGAGCGGTAAGGCAGGATCCTTGGGTGTTTGTTGCAGGCACCACAGGCTATGACTATTCGAACATGACCATATCTGATGATATTGTTCAACAAACCGATCAATGTTTGCAAAACATTCAACGCGCACTGGAAGATGCCGAAAGCTCTTTAAACGATGTAGTACGAGTAACTTATGTGCTTACAGACGCTGAAGAATTTCCAAAGTGCTGGCCTACATTAAGAAAATATTTAGGCGATGTACGCCCTGCTGCCATGATGATTGTTGCAGGCTTGGCCGATCCTAAAATGAAGATTGAAATTGAAGTAACCGCATTGAAACAGTTATAGATGGCATTAAAGCTATTCGCTTAATGCGCAACCGCAACCGCAACCGCAACCCATGTTAACTGCGCACAAACAGCATAACAAACCCTAAGTTATACCAAGCGTGCAATGCGATACACGGTAGCACCGATTGGGCTTTATCTCGCGCCCAGCCAAAAACTAATGAAGGCACAATTACGCTCGCAGCCCATGCAAGGGGCTGAGAAAACGCATGAAAACTTGCAAAAATAACGGACGTAATAAGGTTTGCGTAGCTGATATTCAAATGCGGCTTGCGACGTAGTTTCGGTTGTTCATACAACCAAGCTTGCAAGCCACCTCGAAAAACAAATTCTTCCAACACGGGGGATAACAAGACAATGAAAAAAAACACCTGAAGGCCTGGCCAACCGGGTTGTTTAGGTACGCCAAAAAACAGCAAACCGACCCAAACCATGGGGCCTGCGATAAGGGCAAGCCAGAACCAACGCTGACTTACCCACGATAAATTCAACTTTTCACCAGCGAATACTATCTTGGTCGCTCAAAGATTTCGAATCGGTTATTAGAGGCTCGACCTTCTTCGGTAGCGTTATCGAATAACGGCCGCGAGCCGCCAAACGATCGTAGAATGAGCCGATTCGCCCTAACACCCTTTTCCAGTAAATAGGTGCCAACTGTTTTCAAGCGACCGCGAGTCAGTATGGCTTGGGACCGAACATCACCTTCATTATCGGTGTGCGAATGCAATTCAATTCGAGCACCCGGGTATTGATTAACCAGTAAATCGGCCAAGAAATTTAACTGAGCTTCACCAGCTGCTGCCAATTCGGTTGAGCCTTCTACAAATTTGACACCGCTTAAAACGCCATCAAATAAGGCACAACCGTTCGCCCGAACAGGGTAACCCAGCTCGGATGAAGGACAACGATCATCAGCATCGGCTACACCGTCTCTGTCAGCATCGGCAATACCTGTAGGAACTTGCGGCGTATCGGGCTGCACAGGCCGAGTTGGAATCGTTGGCACCGTAGGCGAATTCGCTGTGATAGGTGTAGTCGGAATTGCCTGCACTTCAGGCACTGAAGGCGCTTGAGGCTGCCCTGCAGGAACCGTTGGGTTAGGAGATGCTGATGGAAAGCGAGAGGTCGTCGCTGGGGGCGGCGGTAGTAAACCGACTCCTGTTCGGCGAGTGCCGCCAAAACGAAACACCAAGCTTAACGACCCAGAAACGGTATCTATATCGTGTAAAAAGGCTTCGCCACGAACGGCCACGTTAGCGTGTAAGTAAGTTTCAAAGCCCGCCCCAGCACCGAAGTAGACGCCATTTTCACGCTCAAGCTCAGTATCGGATTCGCGAGTGGCGAAACCTAGTCCAAATCGGCCGTAAAGGGATGTACCAAAAACACTTTGATTTAAATTGTTATCACGCGTATCAAAAAATCGATAAACAACGGATGCATCGGCTGCGTTATACACCACCGAGTTTCCGTCTTCCAACACAGCCTCCCCTAAAGAGAACCCCTGAAGTTGAAGACTGGAACGTTCATCTAAGTCTTTGCCAATCATGAAGGTTCCACCACCGCTTAAAAATTCTACGGTGTTGTTGCCTGGCTGCACAGGATCAGGCGCTAACCAAGAGCCTGTTCCACCAAACCCGATGTACCACTGATCATCGCGGCCGGTGGCGTGCGCCGAGCCAGTCCATCCGACCAACACAGGCAGCGCCACAGTGGCTGCTACAGATAATGTTCTAATTAATAATAAAGGCGTGTTCACAAACAACCCTGATTGGGAATGTCAATAACGTGACTAAACTATAGTAAAAACTATGGTGTTTGCCCTTTTTTCGCATCGGCAATTGTCAAAGGTTTGATTTACTCGGCCAACCACTGCGCCACATCGCCCGCGCAGTAGGTTAAAACGCCATCACATCCGGCACGCACGAAAGACGTCATGGTTTCTAATGTTACCGATCGCTCATCTAACCATCCGTTGGCGCAAGCGGCTTTCAACATGGCATATTCGCCACTAACGTGATACGCAAAGGTAGGCACGGCAAAGGTTGTTTTAACTCGGCGCACCACATCCAAGTAAGGTAAACCAGGCTTCACCATGACCATATCTGCGCCTTCTTCAAGATCTGCAGCCACCTCGTGCATGGCTTCGTCACTATTCCTCGGATCGATTTGGTAAGTGGTTTTATCTGCTTTGCCTAAGGCCGCTGCTGCCCCCACAGCATCTCGAAATGGGCCGTAAAAGCTAGAGGCGTATTTGGCGGCATAGCTCATGATACGAGTGTGTTGATAACCATCGGCTTCCAATGCCTGACGAATAGCGCCCACTCGTCCGTCCATCATGTCAGAAGGCCCAACCACATCTGCACCAGCCTTAGCATGCGACAAAGCCTGCCGCACCAATACCTCAACGGTTTCGTCATTCATGATGTATCCCGCATCATTCATTAATCCATCGTGCCCATGCGGGCTATAAGGATCCAGCGCCACATCGGTCATTACACCCAATTCAGGTAGGGCCGCTTTAAGCTCACTGATGGCCCTTTGCGCCAGTCCATTGTCGGCGTAAGCCCCTCGACAGTCGGCGGTTTTAGCCGAATCGTCGGTAACAGGAAACAGCACCACCAGCGGAACACCCACGTCAAACACGCGTTTGGCTTCAATAAGCAGCTGATCGATGCTCAATCGCTCAACGCCTGGCATGGAGGGTACCGGGACTCTTTTACCTGTGCCCTCAATCACAAAATAGGGTTGAATGAGGTGCTTGGCGGTGAGCACGTTTTCAGCCATAAGATGGCGACTGAATGCATCTTTTCTCATGCGGCGAGGCCGATTGGCAGGAAAAATGCCGCGATACTTGAAATGCGTGTGATCAGTCACGAAATTGCACTCTTACGTTGGTGATAAGTGATAGCCAGTAACAGGACGATTGCTGCCCATTTGGCGTATCCTTTCACTATAGCGTTTTCATTCATTTCGAAGCAAAAACAGCACAAAAAAGACGATGAATACATCCAGTTTTCTCATTGTAGGCGGGGCAACCGCGCTGGGGGCTACGGCTCTGTATCTTGCTATTCAATTTGGCATGAATGCCTCTGATGAATATGCATCAAAGCTTTCGGTAACTAGCCAAGAGTATCTAAAACTTCGCGCCAAAGCACTGGCCATGGGGGAAGACCCCACAAAAATTAAAGACAACGCAGCCCGCTCGCAGCGCCCTGCGAATTACAACGTCACTCTCAGCGCATCAACAACCTCTCCTTACATACGTCCAGACTCTGACGAAGTGGCTGCGAAAAAAGCAGGCTTAAGCGAAGAGGAACTGCAGATTTTAATGAAAAAAGCCATGGCTGCTGGCGATGTAGTTAAAGAGGAAGAGGAAATTTACGTTCCAAACATTGATTTGGACGGCGATGGAAATTACACCGTTCACGATGAAATTCGACTGCAGTTAGCCACTGAAGAGATGTCGGATGAAAAGCGTGAAATGCTTGAAGCTCTGCTGCCTAAAGACAAACCTGAACCCGTTCGAGCGGTTAACGTCACGTTGAAGTTTGATACCAAAAGCTGTGTAGTACCCAGAAATTCAAATAGCTTGATTGGCGTTATGTTCAGACATAAATCGCAAGCGATTCGAGGGCGAAGCCTGAATGATCTTGATGACTTAATCAATATGCGTGAGCGCTGTGATGGTACGTTGGTACTAGAAGACAACAATGAAGCCTTGTCAGAGAGCGATATCGAGCTTCGTGAAAGCCGCCGAGACGAGGTAAAATATTACCTACTTCAACGCCAAGTGCCAAAAGAAAATATCGTCGTTGGCTCACTCTAACTCTAGAAGATAAAAACCTTAAGTGATCAATCGTTACACGGTTATCGGCAACCCCATCGCGCACAGCGTATCCCCGGACATTCACCACATATTTGGTGATTTAGCTCAGAGACGTATTCTCTACACTCGCACTGAAGCAACTACCGAGAATTTTGCTTCAGTGGTTCAGGCTTGGAAAGATAATGGCGGCTTAGGCTGCAATGTCACCATGCCATTTAAATCACTGGCCATGGAATGCGTCGATCGTATCAAGCCATGCGCCCGTCGAGCGCAAGCGCTGAATACCATTCTTATGCACAAAGACGGAAGCCTTGTTGGGTACAACACAGATGGCTCAGGTCTATTGGCGGACCTTCGCGGAACACTGCGAGTTGATCCGAAAGGTTTAAGAGTATTGATGGTGGGAGCCGGAGGTGCCTCGCGAGGCGTTATGGGGCCTTTAGTTGATAGAAAACCTGCAGCTTTTGTCATTGCCAACAGAACATTATCAAAAGCTACCGATCTGGCTGAACAATTTTCCAATGAGCACTGCACAGTACAAGCGCTCACCATTGAAAATTTAGCCAACACCGAACCATTCGATCTGGTTATTAATGCCACCTCTTCTGGGCTCACTGGCGCTCAATTGGAACTACCCGATGGCCTCTTTTCTAATAATTCTTTAGCTTACGATATGGTTTACAGCAACACCGATACCCCTTTTATGAGCTGGGCTAGAAGTCACGGAGCATCTAAGGTAGTTGATGGTTTTGGTATGTTGGTGGAACAAGCTGCTGATGCCTTTTTAATTTGGCAAGGCGTTCGCCCCAAAACTCGTTTGGTATACCCTCGTCTAGCTCACTTACGAAAACCGGTGTAAGCAATGAAAGCGTTTTTCTCGCCTTTAACGTTTCTTTTAGTGTTGCTAATTAGTACCGCAGTAATCGCCCAGCAAAATCAGCCGCAACCTACCTTGCCCACCATCACGTTATCCATTAACGGCGTTGAATTAAAAACAGAAGTAGCCCAATCTGGTGAGCAACGGTTTATGGGCTTAAGTTTTCGAAAAAAATTAGCACCCAATGCAGGAATGTTGTTTGCCTACCCTACTGAACAACAACTTACGTTTACCATGCGCAACACCTTGATACCACTCACCATTGCTTACCTATCAAAAGACATGGTTATAAACGAATTTCATGAAATGCCCGTTGGCCCAGACCAACTATTTCCTTCAAAAAAGCCTGCGCAATTCGCGCTGGAAGTCAATCAAGGCTGGTTTGAAAAAAATGGCATTGCCGTAGGGGACCGTGTCACGTTACGCTAGTGCGTATGAGCACACCAGATACGATTTACACCTACCATCAAAACACTTGGCACCAAGGCAGCATCCCGCTGCTCAAATCTGCCGATCATGCCACTTGGTTAGGCACGCTAGTTTTTGACGGCGCTCGCTGGTTCAATGGCTGCGCACCCGATCTTGACTTGCACTGCGAACGTGTAAACGCATCCGCTCAGGCGTTGGGCATGAATCCTTCGCATTCAGCACATACCATGCTGGCGTGCATTCGTGATGGCTTAAAAAATTTTGATGAAAGCACAGCGGTTTATATTCGTCCTATGTACTGGTCTACCGAATACGGTGAAGGCTTTATTAGCGCCGACCCTGACAGCACAGATTTTGCGATCTGCTTACAAGGTATTCCCATGCCGTCAACTGATGCGAAAGCTAGCTTAACCACAACCCGTTTTCATCGCCCCACACTAGATGTGGCAACGGTGAACGCAAAAGCCGCCTGCCTATACCCCAACAATGCGCGCATGATCCGTGAAGCGCTTGCGAAAGGTTTTACGAACGCGCTAGTCACTGATGCCCTAGGGAATGTGGCAGAGTCTGCCACCAGCAATGTGTTCATGGTGAAAGCAGGTGAAGTATTTACCCCCATACCCAACGGATGCTTCCTTGCCGGCATCACCCGTTCTCGCATCATGGAATTATTGCGAGACGATGGGGTAACCGTTCACGAATGCACCCTTAGCTTAGAAGATTTCCATGCAGCTGATGAAGTATTTCTAACAGGCAACATGGCCAAGGTAACACCCGTTGAGCGCTTTGATAACACACATTATTCACAAAACCATGACATGGCATTCCGCGCACGCAGCTTGTATTGGAAATGGGCTGCCACTACAACACTTTAAGAATCAAACACTATGCAATATCGAACGCTTGGTAAAACAGATCTATCGGTAAGCCAACAGTGCCTTGGCACCATGACTTGGGGTACACAAAACACCGCTAGCGATGCCTTTGAACAGATAGATTGCGCGCGCGATGCTGGTGTAAATTTTCTGGATACCGCTGAGATGTACCCAGTTACCCCCATGTCGGCTGAAACCCAAGGGCGCACTGAAGAAATACTAGGTGAATGGAATAAAAAATCAGGCCAACGCTCTGACATCATTATCGCTACCAAAGTTACTGGCAAAGGCCCAAAATGGATTGATAAAGGGCGCGCCATAAATGGGGATAAAATTCGAAAAGCGGTTGAAGGCAGCTTAAAGCGTTTACAAACCGATTACATTGATGTGTATCAATTGCATTGGCCAAATCGCGGCTCTTATCACTTTCGCCAAGTGTGGGACTACGACCCAAGCAACCAAACCCATGAACACATGAAGCAATACGTGCTCGATACCTTGCGCACTTGCCAAGATCTTATCAACGAAGGAAAAATTCGGCACATTGGGCTCTCTAATGAAAGCACTTGGGGCACAGCAAAGTTCTTAAGTATCGCTGAAACTGAAAATTTACCCAGAGTGGTGAGCGTCCAAAACGAATACAACTTATTGTGTCGTTTATTTGATATTGATTTCGCAGAGCTATCTCACAATGAATCAGTGGGACTACTCGCATTCTCGCCGCTGGCCACAGGCATACTCACTGGAAAATATGCCAATGAATCCATACCCGAAGGCTCACGAAGAAGCATACAACCTGAACTTGGTGGGCGTTACAGTGAGCGGGTCATGAAGGCAGCCAATGCTTATGACAACTTAGCCATACAGTTCAACATGAGCTCATCGGTTCAAGCGCTGGCATTTTGCCAATCTAGAAAATTTATGACAGCCGCCATAATCGGTGCCACTACAATCGAACAATTAAAGACAAATTTATCAGCCGCCGATGTGGTGCTAAGCGATGAGCATCTAAGTGAAATAGCAGCCTTACGTCGCGAATACCCTATGCCGATGTAAGAACCTATCGAATCGATTCGCAAGCGAACTTAATGATTAAAATGACGAATACCAGTAAACACCATCGCCATGCCGTGTTCGTTGGCAGCATCAATTACTTGTTGATCGTTCTTAGAACCGCCCGGTTGTATCACGGCCTTTATCCCTGCACTGGCAGCATTATCGATACCGTCCCTAAAAGGAAAGAATGCATCACTTGCCATCACAGAGCCTTCCACATCTAACCCCTCATCAGAAGCTTTGATACCTGCAATGCGAGCAGAGTACACACGACTCATTTGCCCTGCTCCGATTCCCACCGTGACCTTATCTCGGCAATACACAATGGCGTTCGATTTAACAAACTTAGCAACCTGCCATGCGAACAATAAATCACTGATTTCATCTTGTGAGGGTGTTCTTGCACTGACCACGGTTAAATCTGTTGCTTGTAATCGTAGGCTGTCCTCACTTTGCACCAACAATCCACCAGAAACCGTTTTCGTTTTTAATGCTAATGGTTTGGATGCGTTGTTTACAGTATGACAATCTAATACACGCACATTGGGATAGTTAGCGCATACAGTTAAAGCATCACTTTCAATTCCTGGTGCAATGATAACTTCAACAAACTGACGTTCTGTAATAGTTTTTGCAACCGCTGCACTCAAAGGACGATTGAAAGCGATGATACCGCCAAATGCAGAAGTTGGATCCGTTCTATAAGCGCCTTCATAGGCATCATCTAGGTTACTGGCTACACAAACACCACAAGGGTTAGCGTGCTTAACGATAACGCAAGCGGGCTGATCAAACTGTTGCACACAACCTAATGCGGCATCAGCGTCCACCACGTTGTTGAACGACATCGCTTTACCTTGCATTAACGTTGCCGCCGATAAAGAGCCTTGTTCAGCGTTATTGTTCACATAGAACGCAGCGGCTTGATGCGGATTTTCTCCGTATCGTAGCGTTTGCACCAAGTTATATTGTTGGTTCCAAGTACGCGGGAATGTTTGTGGATTTTCGTGCGATGTATCAGGCGATGCATCGGATGGAACACGCCGACCCAGCCAATTGGCAATCATGCTGTCATAGTTTGCGGTGTGCTCAAAAGCGGCAACGGCTAAGTCATAGCGCAGTTTACTTTTTGATGATTCATCCGCTGTGAATGAGTCAATCACTCGTTGATAATCATGAGGGTTACACACAACCGCAACACTCGCATGATTTTTTGCAGCCGAGCGCAACATCGCAGGCCCACCGATATCTATATTCTCAATCGCATCTTCAAAGCTAACATCTGGCTTTGATACCGTAGCTTCAAACGGATAGAGATTCACTACAACAAAATCGATTGGATCGATACCACGTTCTTGCATTACGGCATCGTCTGCCCCACGACGACCCAATATTCCGCCGTGCACAGTGGGGTGTAGGGTTTTAACGCGACCTGCCATCATTTCAGCGGCACCGGTGTGTTCGGCCACTTCAGTAACAGGCAGCCCTGCTTCAGCAATTAACGCCGCTGTGCCGCCAGTAGATAGAAGCTTAACCCCTTGGGAACTCAGCGCTTTGGCAAATTCTACAATGCCGGTTTTATCAGAAACACTTAGCAGTGCACAGCGCGTAGATGATGACATTGAAACCACGGAGCCGAAACGAAAAGAGGCGTCAATGATACCAGTGACGCCTCTTACCTTCGGTTATCTCAGTTATGAACGACTACCGATATTTCGATAGCACGCCGTTTGAATCTAACGCAGGTTCAATGCGGCCAAACGAGTTCTTAACGTGCCTCGACTAATGCCTAGCCAAGCCGCTGCTTTGCTTTGATTACCGCGGCATTCTTCCATAACAAACCCGAACAATGCGGTTTCCACTTGTTGCATAACCAAGCGATGTAAGTCTGATGGGGTTTCACCGTTTAGCATGTCCATGTACTCACGCAATTCTTCTCTTACGCAGTGGTGGATGGGGGTGGTGCGCCCATTTAACTCAGTGTTTATTTCAGAAGGGTGCGCTGCCCTCAGGTTTTGCGGTGCTGCCAACTCAGCGGATGTGGGTGCAGCACTTCTTAACGAAGCTTGCGACTCATTTGAATTATTGGATACCAATTGATTGGCGATTGAATTTTGTGTGTATGTGTCTGTAGTCATGCTTTATGTATCAGGCTGCTGTTGTAAAACGATCCGGGTTTTCAAAAAATTGTTGAATCATCAACGTTTGATCCCTGGCCGACTCAATGTAATTAATGCGTTGTCTAAATCCGCTGGCGTGTCTTAAGCCTTTGCAGTACCAAGCTATATGTTTTCTTGCGATTCGTAAACCGCGATACTCACCATACAACTCATAAATTTCGTGTAACTGTGTGAGAAGAGTATCACGTATTTCATCATGCGAGGGACGATCGGGAGGTTGATTATCATTAAGCGCACTAACAATTTCTCTAAACACCCACGGGTTACCTTGTGCAGCGCGACCAATCATTATTCCATCAGCATTTGTGTGCTTTAAAACATTTACAGCATCGCTTGCATCGTGTATATCGCCGTTTGCAATAACTGGAATTTGCACGCTTTCTTTTATTGCTTTTATCGTGTCATATTCAGCGTGTCCACTAAACTTGTCACTGCGCGTTCTTCCGTGTACCGCAATGCATAAAACCCCTTGTTCTTCGGCAATTTTCGCAATTTGAACACCATTTCTTTCATCAGGATTTGGCCCTGTACGAATTTTTAGTGTTACCGGAACGTTCACGCGTGACACGACAGAACGTAAAATCTCTTTGACTAATTTAGGATGTTCTAGTAATGCAGAACCCGCTGCCTTGTTGCAAACTTTTTTTGCAGGACACCCCATATTGATGTCAATAATTTCTGCACCTAAGCGAACATTAAATTCAGCTGCATCGGCAAGATAGGCTGCACTGCTACCTGCAATTTGAACTGCATGCGGTAACCCATTGTTGCTTCTAGAAATTCGGCTTTTAGTTTTTTCGGTTGCATGCAAAGTGGTGTCAGCCGAAATCATTTCTGAAGCCGCATAACCTGCGTTATGCAACGCACAAACGTTGCGAAATGGTGCATCAGTAATACCCGCCATAGGAGCAAGAAAAACATTATTGCGAAGCTGGTAACGACCAATGTTGATGGGATGGGATAACACGTTCTTAGCCTTTAGAAAAAATCACACCGTTGCCGGATGAGTTGGTTCGCTTCGATTTCGGGCGCACAGACACGACAAACACAACTTATCAATACTTACTATTAACGTATAAGTAAACTAATAACTAAAGCCAATTGACGTAGATGTCTAAATCAAATGACAGATAAGTAGTGGCTTACTGCTCAGCGCAGTCAACAGGCCAGCGTTGGCCACCACCGGGTGTCTGAATAGGTTGACAGTTCAAGCGCAATTCACGTAACTGCAACACATGATGTTCAGCAGCGGTCCCTGGATCATTCACCACAAGGTCAATGTTAACAATCTCGCCTGCTTCTAAAACGTCACCACGAGCCCAATTCGACAAATAATCGGAAGGCTTGAAGGCGCGCTGCGCCACTGAACGCCCAACACGATTGGTCATACGCGCCTCAACCACGGGGTAGCGTTGCGCAAAGTCGGCAGTATTCTGCAAAGATATACTGATGGAGAGTGCATCTTCACGACCCACCGATTCAAATACCTCTCGCTTAAGGACTTTCAACTGATCGATGTCCACTCGGGTATTCACTTCACAATCAAACCAGCCACACACAGCAATTTTTAAAGGACGAAAAGTGGCGCTTTGATCCAACGACTCCCAACGCGGGTAAACCACTGTGGCTGCCAATACACCCAACAACAAAGCCACGCCAAAAACCCAAACAAATAGACCGCGTAAGCTTTTCTTCGGCTTGCCAGATACTTCGGCTTCAACCGACGGCATGATTGAGATTTCATCAGTACCGCTGTCTATAACATTGTCTTCGGAATCAGCTTCTGCCACCGATTGCGCATTATCTTGCGAATTCTCTGGCTCAACCTTGACTGGAGGGTCTTCGTATTTAAAGATCAGAGGCTCTTCTGGCACTTTGTCCACGGCGAAATCGACATCGGCTCGCTGCAGTTTCGCTATTGCCTCAGCATTGATTTCCGATGCCGTGCTATCGGATTCTGTTTCGGATAAGGGCAGATCGGCGTTAATCGTTACGTCGTGCGCAAATAACGTATCGCTGAAGGTTTCCTCATCGCCTAATTCAACCGCGTCAAAATCAAACTCAGGCGTATCACGGGTTTCATCAAGGTAGGCTAACGCGGGCAGATCAGCGTCTTCAGAAAATAAATCAAAATCGGAATAGGTTACGTCCAACGCAGAAGCCTCGTCACTCTCTCCAGCATCGGTTGCTGATTTCTTTCTTTCAGCAGCCCGCGTTCGTGCGCTTCGATTGGATTTATTTTTTTTGCGTTTTTTTGCTGACGTTGCAGAAGTTGCCGACGTTGCCGACGTTGCCGACGTTGCCGAATGATTTTGTGCAGCACTTAAGGTGGTAGTAGCGCTCTCGGTTGCCAACAGCCCTTCTCGTGCATCAAATATACACAAGCACTCTCCACAGCGCACACGCGTATCAGTGGATTCAAGCAGCTCTGCTGGCAGCTCGAATACCGTCTGACAATTCGTGCACCGAGTGGTCGGCAGTAATTTTCCTGCCGTCGGTTTGTTAGATGTGGCTGTTACCATTCATTGCATTGCGCGCTTGCTGGCAATAAGCAGCGCCCAATCATCCTGACTTTCTATTTGGTCAAAGTTGAACCATTCATTGTAGCCCAGCCGAATGGATTCT
This sequence comes from uncultured Granulosicoccaceae bacterium, assembly GCA_938035125.1. Taxonomy (GTDB): domain Bacteria; phylum Pseudomonadota; class Gammaproteobacteria; order Granulosicoccales; family Granulosicoccaceae; genus Granulosicoccus. The sequence continues at coordinate 44,493 of CALHNS010000037.1, forward strand.
ATTTGCTCCACTAAAACCCCTGACATAACCAAAACGCCGCCAGGCCGGATTAAACTCGAAAAGGTTGGGGCTAATTGCAACAAGGGTTCACATAAAATATTAGCCAGCATCAGATCACAGTTCGGCCCATCACTCAATAGAGCTGGCAAACCGGTAACTACACAGTTATCTACGCCATTGGTGTCAGCGTTACGTCGTGTTGCTTCTAAAGCCTGTGGATCAATATCGACGGCACGAACATCGGCAGCTCCTAGTAAAGCGGCCGCCACGGCCAATATGCCAGAGCCGCAACCAAAGTCGATAACACTTAACCCTTCAACTGAACACAACGCAGGCGTTGCATTTCCAAGGTATTGCAAACATTGAGCGGTGGTTGCGTGAGTTCCACTGCCAAACGCAAGACCAGGATCAAGTCGTATGTTCACAGCGTTTGGATCCGGTGCGTCCATATGAGAGGGACACACCCACAAACGCTCACCAAACTGCATGGGCTTAAACGTATCCATCCACGTCCGCTCCCATGCGGTGTCTTGCAATTGCGATAAGGAGTACAAAGGGGCTTGATAATCACTTGCAGCGGCAGCAAGCAATAACGCAGCATGAACATCATCTTCATTTACACCTTGTGCAAACATACCCACAAGATTTAAAGACTCCCACAGCCTAACTTCACCGGGCGCGGGTTCTAAAATAGCTTCGTCTTTATCGTCTCGAAAGGTGATAGATAAAGCACCCGCTGCAAACAGCCACTCCTCCACTCTCTCAGCGTGCTCAACCGTAGTTGAAACTCGCACCTCTGGCCAACTGCCTGCGCCCATTAAGGCAACTACCCCTGCTCTAGCTTATGTTCAAGGTAATGGATGTTGGTGCCACCTTCCATGAAATGTTCATCATTGAAGATGTCGATATGTAAGGGTGTGTTAGTAACAATGCCTGCAATAAACAATTCGCTAAGCGCACCACGCATTCGCGCCATAGCGGTTTCACGCGTGTTTGCATGCACGATCAATTTACCAATCATAGAATCGTAATGTGGCGGCACACGATAACCGTTGTATATATGTGTATCGACACGCACACCGAAGCCACCGGGTGGATGATATTGCGTTATTTCCCCTGGAGACGGCATAAAAGATACGGGATCTTCTGCGTTTATACGGCATTCGAATGCGTGTCCGTTAACCCGAATATCTTCTTGCTTGAACCGAAGTGCCTTTCCTTCTGCAACGTAAATTTGCTCTTTGATGATATCAACGCCGGTTATCGCTTCGGTTACTGGATGCTCCACCTGAATACGTGTGTTCATCTCAATAAAATAAAACGAGCCGTTCTCGTACAAAAATTCAAACGTGCCCGCCCCGCGATAGCCCAAACGCTTACAAGCATCGGTGCAGCGCTTGCCAATGTCAGCACGCGTTGCTTCATCAATACCCGGCGCAGGCGCCTCTTCCACCACTTTTTGATGCCGACGTTGCATTGAGCAATCACGTTCGGCTAAATGGATGGCGTTACCATGTATGTCGGCAACCACTTGAACTTCTATATGGCGCGGCTGTTCTAGAAATTTTTCCATGTACACCACAGAATTTCCGAACGCGGTGCCCGCCTCACTTTGTGTTAGCGCTATTGATTCATCAAGTTCATCAGCACTGCGTACCACCCGCATACCTCGCCCACCGCCCCCACCAGCAGCTTTTATAATGATGGGATAACCAATTTCTGCTGCGATTTTTGCGTTTTTGGCAGAATCATTTCCCAGTGGGCCATCAGAACCCGGTACACAAGGAACCCCTGCTGCACGCATCTCTTTTATGGCGCTGACTTTGTCACCCATAGTACGAATCGTATCGGCTGTGGGCCCTATAAAAATAAAACCACTGGATTCAACACGTTCGGCAAAATCGGCGTTTTCTGCTAAAAAACCATATCCTGGATGAATGGCTTCTGCCCGCGTGATTTCTGCGGCAGCAATGATTGCAGGCACGTTTAAATAACTATCGGTGGACGCTGCAGGGCCAATACAAACCGCTTCATCGGCTAAACGCACGTGCATCAGATCTCGATCGGCTTTGGAGTAAACCGCAACGGTTTGAATACCAAGATCTCGACAGCAACGCATGATACGAAGTGCGATTTCACCGCGATTCGCAATTAAAATCTTTTTTATCGAGCTTTCCATACGTTTTGCGCCCGATTAGTCAATCACAATCAGTGGTTCGCCGAATTCAACCGGCTGCCCATCATCAACTAACACCGCTCGTACGGTACCTGAAGTTTCCGCCTCAATTTGATTCATGATTTTCATCGCTTCAATGATGCACAAAGTATCGCCACGAGATACGGATTGCCCAACCTCAACAAACGGCTTTGCATCAGGCGAAGAGGATCGATAAAAAGTGCCAACCATAGGAGATTCCAACACCGTACCTGGGGGAAGATCATCAGCTGCGTCGCTGGCAGAGCTCGGCGCCGCTTGAGCGGGCACAGGCGCTGGTGCCGCTTGAGGCGCGGCATGCATGGGCTGAATGGCAGCAATTGGAGCGGTTCCGCCTCGGGCAATTCGTACCGATTCTTCGCCTTCTACAATTTCTATTTCTGAGACGTTCGAATCTTCTAGGAGCTCGATCAGCTTCTTAATCTTACGAATATCCATTACTTAAACCTTATAAGTTAATGATTTTGAGGGGCGCACCCTAAAATGGTACGATTGCAGGTAGAAACCGAATTTTACAGACATTTCGCGTCAATATAAGGCATTTTTGGAGAATTTTCGATAAAAACTAACCCCACTCTCGCCTTCCAAGAGCTTGACCCCGATAAAATCTTAGATTCGATAGACGCCGCTGGCTGGACAACCGATGGACGGGTCAGCGCGCTCAACAGTTACGAAAATCGCGTATACCTCATTGGCCTTGAGGATGGCAGCTCAATTGTTGCGAAATTTTATCGACCTGAACGCTGGAACGATGATGCCATCATTGAGGAGCATCAATTTTGCGAAGAATTGAAAGCGGCAGATTTGCCCGTTATCGCTCCTTTGTCGAACAACGATAAGACGCTTTTGCATGTTGAGCCTTTTCGATTGTGCGTCTTCCCAAAAGCGGGTGGTCGCGCCCCAGAACTGGACAACAGCGACCAGCTTAGCGTTATCGGGCGAACCCTAGGCCGCCTGCATTCCGTGGGTGAAACCAAAACGTTTGAGCATCGAGCCGCTATTGATGTGACTCGGCTGGGATTAGATTCTGTTCAGCACGTGTTGGAATCAGATCAGGTGCCATTAGAACTGCGCAGCGCTTATGACGCGGCGGTGGGGCCTTTGTTATCAGAAACACAGGATCGCTTCGACGCAGCGCGCGGCATTCAGAATATTCGTATTCACGGTGATTTTCATCCTGGCAATATTTTATGGGGCACTGATGACACCCCGCATCTATTAGATTTTGACGACACCGCGATGGGGCCTGCCGTACAAGATTTATGGATGTTCATCAGCGGCGACCATCAGTACGCACAAGCTCGCTTAGGCGATCTACTGGACGGCTATTTTGAATTCAGAGAATTTGATGAACGTGAGCTTATGCTGATTGAGCCACTGCGAGCACTTCGCATTGTGCACTACGCGGCTTGGATTTCACGCCGCTGGGAAGACCCAGCGTTTCAACAAGCGTTCCCGTTCTTTGCGGGAAATCGTTTTTGGGATGAACATATTTTGGCGTTGAAGGAACAGCTTTCGCGTTTGGATGAACCGGTACTGCGTTACAACTAATAACTTCTTACCGATAAGCCAATTAACCCCGTTACGAATAACGACTAAACACTAACGATGCGTTAGTACCACCAAATCCAAAACTGTTTGACATAACCGTATCGATTTTCGCGTTATCAATGCGTTTTTGCACGATGGGCATATTGCCTGCGTTTTCGTCCAGCTCATCAATATTTGCTGATGCCGCAATAAAGCCTGCTTGTTGCATAAGCAATGAATATATTGCTTCTTGCACACCGGCTGCGCCTAGTGAATGGCCTGATAAGGATTTGGTTGAACCAATCGGCGGTGCGTTATCGCCAAACACATTGGCCACCGCTTTTAATTCAGCGATATCACCCACCGGGGTGCTGGTGCCATGCGCATTGATGTAATCAATAGGGCCATCAACGGTTGCTGCGGCAAGTTTCATACATCGCTCAGCGCCAGCTCCTGAAGGCGCTACCATATCGTAACCATCAGAACTGGCCCCGTACCCCACCACTTCCGCATAAATGTTTGCACCACGCGCAAGGGCTGTCTCTAATTCTTCAACCACGACCATGCCACCGCCACCAGCAATCACAAAGCCATCGCGGTTTGCATCGTAGGCTCTGGATGCCTTAGCAGGGGTTTCATTGTATTTGGTGGACAGCGCACCCATGGCATCGAACAAACAGCTTAAGGTCCAATGTTCTTCCTCACCACCGCCTGCAAATACTCTATCTTGTTTGCCTAACTGAATGAGTTCTAACGCGTTACCGATGCAATGCGCACTGGTTGAACACGCAGAAGACATAGAGTAGTTTGTGCCTTGGATTTTGAACGGTGTGGCCAAACACGCTGATACCGTACTACCCATGGTTTGAGTAACGCGATAAGGGCCCACTCGACGCAAACCTTTTTCTCGCAAAATATCGGCAGCTTCAACTTGGCTGAACGTTGAACCACCGCCAGAACCTGCAATGATGCCTGTGCGCTCATTACTTACTTCGGCTTCAGTAAGACCAGCATCAGCAATTGCATCACGCATGGACAAATACGCGTAGGCTGCAGCGCCGCCCATAAAACGCAGCTGTTTACGATCGATTTCTTCTTTTAAATCAACAACAGGGGCACCGGCCACATGGCTACGCATACCGCGTTCACGATACTCTTCGCGCTCAGTGATACCTGAGGTGCCATTACGCAAGGATTCGGTAACCGACGCTTTGTCGTTACCCAAGCAAGAACTAATTCCGATACCAGTAATTACGGCACGACGCATGAGATTACCTACTTAGAAGTCTTCAGTGGAAGTGAACAAACCAACCCGCAAATCTTTCGCTGAATAGATTTCGCGACCATCTACCAACATTCGCCCATCGGCGATACCCATAACCAATTTGCGCTCAATTAAACGCTTAATTTGTAATTCGTAGGTAACCAATTTAGCTTCAGGCAGCACTTGCCCAAAAAACTTAACTTCACCAGAACCTAACGCTCGTCCGCGTCCAGGATTGCCTTTCCAACCTAGAAAGAATCCAACCAATTGCCACAGAGCATCTAAGCCTAAACAACCTGGCATAACAGGATCACCACGAAAATGACAATCGAAAAACCACAACGATGGATCAATATCTAACTCGGCTTGAATTTGGCCTTTTCCGTGCTCACCGCCATCGGCGGTAATACTGGTTATGCGATCAAACATCAGCATATTGGGAAGCGGCAGACGCGCATTGCCGGGGCCAAACAAATCCCCGTTACCGCAACTTAGTAATTCGTCACGGGTAAAGCTGTTTTGATTTATCAAGTTCACTTATGTCCTAACGCAAGTTTTAAAGACTACCAAACACGCGTTGTAATATTTCCGAGGTGCGCTTTGCAGGATTTTTCCGAATCGCTTTTTCTTCTTCAGCCAGATAGTAGAAGATACCGTCGCCACCTTTTTCAACGACATGACCGGTCAGGTCGGCATTAACCGCTGGCGCACCAGGAATTTTTCGATACCGAGATAATAATCGGTTGAAAGAATTTACCGCCCCTACTTGAGACAACGCATCATCAACTAAAGGGCGCATTGCCGATGACAATGCATCGCCTGTTTTATCGCGAAAATACATTGTTGCCGAGTTGTCCGCGCCGTTCAAAATACCGCGCGCATCGCTCACCGACATATCTCGAATGGCACCCACGAATAGCGATTTGGCTTTAGGTGTTGCCAATTCCGCCGCACGATTCAAGCGAGTTTCAAGGTCGTTAAACGGGCCATCCAAACCCACTTTCCCTGCAAAATCTTTCGCCTTTAACAAAGAGGCTGGTAAGGGTATTCGAATGAGTGAATTAGCATTAAACCCATTGGTTGCGCCCAATTGATCTACCACTGTGCCAGAACCTGTTTCAAGCGCTGCTTTTAATCCTTGCACGATATCGGCATTGGATAAACCAGCGCCCGATACACCACCCAAAGCCGCTTCCGCAGTTTGTGCAATTTTTCCCAGATCGGCGCTGCCATCTGCTGCGCAGCCGGCAAGACCCAATGACGTGGCGAGCGTGATGCCCGCTAAAAATAAGCGCATCAGTCTTTGGCTTCGCTAGGCTTACCAGAGAACATTTTCCATAACGATGGAATGATGATCGCTGCGGCTGCCACCTTGATGATGTCGAACATAATGAAAGGACGCAGACCAAACTCAATGGCTTTGTCGTATCCGATTAAAGAACTTAAGTGCAACACGCCGAAAGCATAAATAACCATATTGCCGATAACCATCGCCAAAGCCATGGTCACCATATTTCTATCCCACTTGGCACGAGCCAACCAGCCGGTTACGTAGGCAGCGACTGCGAAACCGATGAGATAACCACCCGTGGGGCCAACCATATAAGCCAATCCAATTCCCTTTTCAGGCGTGCCTGCAAACACAGGCAGACCCATTGCGCCTTGCGCAAGATAGGCCAGAACCGTTGCTAATCCCAAGGCTGGACCAAAAACCACACCTAAGGCCAATACCACCAAGGTTTGGAAAGTAAATGGGACGGGTTGAAGTGGAATTTCAAACTTGGCTGATACGGTTAACAGCAAACTACCCACAACAACAACCGCAAGCGATTGCAGCAATTTAGTTGGCAGCTTTTCAGCTGGGACAAGGGTTTCAAATAAAGTGGGTGCGCCAAAATTTTGCAGTGCAGCCATAGTTCGTCGTGCTCCTCAGATTTCATCTGAATTGTTCGGAATACCACGAAGTTTACCAATTATTGCCGCACTGGCCTGAGATATCGCAAAAAAACAGTCTTTACAGGCCTTTGGCTTGCGCTGCGCATACTTTCTCTTGTGGGCAAGACACCAAGTGATCATTTACCAGCCCTCCCGCTTGCATAAATGCATAACAGATGGTGCTACCAACAAATTTAAAGCCGCGCTTTTTCAACGACTTACACAGCGCATCGGATATTTCAGTTTTACTGGGCACATCGGTCATTTTTTTGGGTCGGTTGCGAATCGGCTTGTGGTTAACAAACGACCAAATGAAATCGGAGAATTCTTCACCGTTTTTTTCCATAGCCAGATAAGCCTGTGCATTACTGCGCACGGCCTCAATTTTTCCGCGATGGCGCACGATGCCAGGATCTAGCACCAATTTATCAATTCGCGCATCGCTCATACGTGCCACTTTGGCCGGATTGAAATTATGGAAAACCTTTCGGTAATGCTTGCGCTTATTTAAGATCGTTATCCAACTAAGCCCTGCCTGGGCACCTTCTAAATTTAATAATTCAAAAAGTACCTCACCATCGGTGCAGGGGCGGCCCCATTCGGTGTCGTGGTATTCACGATATAACTCAGTGCTGACACACCAAGGGCAGGCGTTGTCGTGTTTGGCTGGTGATTTCTTTGTCATATGCGGCCATAGTGTGCCGCGAGCTTTACTGATTGACAACCTCAACGATATCACTTGTATCGTCATTGTCATCGGCAAAGCCTTGATAGCCCGGGGCGTAGTTCGACATCCAGTTTACATAGCCTGAGAAACTTAACGGCCGACTGATGAAATAGCCTTGAGCAATATCGCAACCTTGGTTTTTCAAAAATACAAGCTGATCTTCATCTTCAACGCCTTCAGCAACAACCTTCATGTTGAAGTGTTTACCAAGCCCAAGTACAGCTTCAACGATAGCCACATCATCGTTATCGCTGGATACGTCCATGATAAACGCCCGATCGATCTTCAATGTATCAACAGGAAAGCGCTTTAAATAGGCTAACGATGAATACCCAGTACCAAAATCGTCTATCGCTAATCGAAGGCCTAATTTACTCAGTTCATGTAACGATTTAATAACATCTTCAGGATCATGCATGACTGCGCTTTCAGTGATTTCCAGTTCAAGGAGTTCTGGGCGTAAACGAGAATCGGCCATAGCTTCACTGACCATTGGAATTAGATCTCCATCAGTAAACTGAACCGCTGATATATTCACAGCCACACCAATGCCTTTGTATCCTAAATCTTGCATGTCTTGAGTTTGCTGACAAGCGGTTCTTAAGATCCATTTACCCAACTCGATGATCATGCCCGCTTCTTCGGCAACCGGTACAAATACTTCCGGTGATATAAACCCTTCTTCAGGGTGGTTCCAACGCACTAAAGCTTCAGCGCCAATTACTTTACGGGTTTGAATATTTATCTTAGGTTGATACCACACTTCGAACTGCCCATCGTTCAGCGCGGTTTTTAAATCAGCTTCTAGTCGAATTCGCTCAGTAAGTTTTGAGCGCATGGATTCATTAAAAAATAAGAATTTGTTTTTACCCGAAGTTTTCGCCTCTTGTAATGCCACCGATGCATTATTAACAATTTCTTCGCCGATCTGACCGCGAGCATGCCCTTCATGTACATCCATGGGATAACTGGAAATACCGACAGATACAGTTACTTTCATGGTGAAGCCACTGTAAACAAAGGGCGCGGTTGCTGTTTCCATAATTTGTTCAGCAACCTCTTTCGCAGCACCACAACTGTCTATTACATTTTTAAGCAAGACAAACTCATCGCCATCGAGACGTGCCACTAAATCGTTTTCACCGGCTAACTTTCGTAAACGGTTGCCAACCTCTGACACCATTCGATCGCCTACCAAGTAGCCGTATTGATCATTGAAGAATTTAAAGTTATCTAAATCTACCAAGAAGATGGCAAAACTTTGGTTCACTTCCTCATCATCGCCAAACACAATTGCCTGTAACGTCTCTTCGAACTTCAATCGATTGGGCAAATGGGTTAGCGGATCATGGTGTGCTGCAAATTCTAGGTACTTCTGCTTAACACGAATTTGCCTATCAGAAATTTTTTGTCGATCAATTAGATCGGATACCGTTTCAGCAATTGGAAGTAAATGAGGCGCACCGGCGCAAGCTTGTGTGGCGCTTATCGCATCGCCTGCAGAAGTTAAATCCTGCCATTCTTCAATGTGCCCAACAAGCACCTCTGTAGGCTCAACGAAATATCGTGTTACCAAGCGATTGACTAGCCATAACGCCGCTAACCCGGTAATAAGCATGAGCGCTAAGGCGTACTGAACACGTGTCCAAGTATTCGACCAAGCAGCTTCAATACCGGAGGTTACGTTCACACGCATAATGGCGGACATCTCACCCGATATAGTATCAAGCTGCCACAGCACATCGGCTTGATCAGCATCGTGCATAGTCCACTCACCGATGCCTTGTTTTACGAGTTCTGGAACATCCGATGCATCTGGGATATCGCCGATGACTACAACCGGTGAACCTGTGGCGCTGGCAATCAGCAGCCCTGTCAAATGCTCACTCGTTACTTGATCTTTTCGATCGTTTAACGTTTGCGGCGAGTTATAGGTTAACGCCGACTCCAGACGGTGATATTCGGCTTCAACTAAAGCATTCACTTCATGTCGTTTGTCATTAATATGCAGTTGCGTAATCGCAACGATTTGCACAAGCAACAACACGCCCACCAAAGCCGCAGCTGATACGCGAGCAATAGCAGATTCAGGCACCACTTGGCGCGCCAGTCGGTGCGTTCGAAGATTCATCATCGTGCACCAACGCATTTAAGAATGTATACAACCATGACAAAGGTATCGGCACGGTCTCGGGAGCCTGAAGTACCTTATAGAACGAGTGCTCTATAATGAAAAAACCCCGCAGTAGCGGGGTTTTCTCTCAAGCAGCAATGTGAATTAGATCACATCATTCCGCCCATTCCACCCATGCCGCCCATGTCTGGCATGCCGCCACCAGGAGCTGCACCTTCAGGAGCAGGCTTGTCGCCGATCATAGCTTCTGTAGTAATCATAAGACCTGCAACAGACGCAGCATTCTGCAATGCAAAGCGCGTTACTTTAGTGGGGTCAATGATTCCTAGCTCAACCATGTCACCATATTCACCGTTCGATGCGTTGTAACCAAAGTTACCAGAACCTTTCTTAACTTCAGCAACGACAACCGATGGCTCGCCACCAGCGTTCGATACGATTTGACGAAGTGGCTCTTCCATCGCACGACGTGCGATAGCGATACCGACGTCTTGGTCGTGGTTGTCGCCTTTAACCGCATCAACAGCGCCTACAGCACGAACTAGAGCAACACCACCGCCAGGAACGATGCCTTCTTCAACGGCTGCACGAGTAGCGTGCAGTGCATCGTCAACACGGTCCTTCTTCTCTTTCATTTCAACTTCGGTGGCCGCACCGATTTTGATAACCGCAACACCACCAGCAAGTTTTGCAACGCGCTCTTGTAGCTTTTCACGATCGTAGTCAGAAGTGGCTTGATCGATTTGAGTGCGGATTTGATCAACGCGTGCGTTGATTTCATCAGAAGAGCCAGCACCGTCAACAACTGTTGTGTTGTCTTTATCAACGGTTACACGCTTAGCTGTACCTAAATCTTCCAAAGTTACCTTATCTAATGCAAGACCTACTTCTTCAGAGATAACCTGACCACCAGTTAAGATAGCGATGTCTTGCAACATTGCTTTACGACGATCGCCAAAACCAGGTGCCTTAACTGCACAAGTTTTGATGATGCCGCGCATGCTGTTTACAACCAAAGTAGCCAACGCTTCGCCTTCGATATCTTCAGCGATGATTAATAATGGCTTACCTGATTTAGCAACCGCTTCTAGAGCTGGAAGTAAATCACGGATGTTCGAGATTTTCTTGTCGAAAAGTAGAACGTAAGGCTCTTCCATCTCGACCTGCATCGCATCTTGGTTGTTGATGAAATAAGGCGATAGGTAACCGCGGTCGAACTGCATGCCTTCAACAACGTCAAGTTCGTTATCTAGTGACTTACCTTCTTCTACAGTGATAACGCCTTCTTTACCCACTTTTTCCATTGCTTCTGCAATGATTTCACCGATGGATGAATCACTGTTTGCTGAAATAGTGCCGACTTGAGCGATTGCTTTAGTGTCGTTGCATGGCTCACTCATTGAAGCCAAAGTTTCAGTTGCAGCAGCTACAGCCTTATCGATACCGCGCTTTAAATCCATTGGATTCATGCCAGCAGCAACAGACTTCAAGCCTTCACGAACGATGCTTTGAGCCAATACAGTAGCTGTGGTTGTGCCGTCACCAGCAACATCAGAAGTTTGCGATGCAACTTCTTTAACCATCTGTGCACCCATGTTTTCGAACTTATCTTCCAGTTCGATTTCTTTGGCAACAGAGACACCATCTTTAGTAACGTTAGGAGCGCCGAACGCTTTGTCCAATACAACGTTACGACCTTTAGGGCCCAGGGTAACTTTCACAGCGTTAGCCAGAATGTCTACACCATTGAGCATACGACTGCGGGCGCTATCGCCAAACAGGACTTCTTTTGCACTCATGGATCTAATTTCCTTAAGTTATTTTGTTTGAGGGTTTGCAGGTGAACGCTGTATTTATTCGAATACGCCCATGATGTCGTCTTCACGCATCACTAGCACTTCTTCACCATCAATTTTGATTTCAGTACCTGAGTACTTGCCGAATAAAACTGTGTCACCGACTTTGACATCAAGAGGGCGAACGTCGCCGTTCTCGGCTACTTTGCCTTTACCAATTGAAAGGACTTCACCGCGTACAGGCTTCTCTGTCGCAGAATCGGGAATGACGATGCCGCCGGCGCTGGTACGTTCTTCTTCCATACGCTTGACGACCACGCGGTCGTGCAGTGGACGAATGTTCATGCTGATCAGACTCCAGATCGAATTAATGTAAAAAATGATTCGGCTGAGAGCTTGTTAGCACTCAACTCGAAGGAGTGCTAATCATACGGATGAATGAGCTAAAATCAACCATGCAGTGACGATTTTCGAAAGGTATTTCTTAGACCTGCTGGAACAATAGCTGCCCCTCAGGGAAGGTATCAGTCGATTTCCCGAAATTCGCCTTCTATCGGATCTTCAATAGAGGCCTTTCGTTGGTTAGCAGAAGCTGATGCACCGGGTTTGCCAGCGGATTGAAACGGGTTCTGACCTGGCTGTGATGAGCCAAAACCTGCACTAAAGCCGCCACTCATGCCACCCGCAGACATGAATATTGTCCCGTTTTTGGTTCTCGCTGCGATCTGGCTTGCCATCCAGCGGCGCGACCAAGGCATTAAACAAGCAAATCCAAAAGCGTCAGTGACAAACCCCGGGGTAAGCAGCAAAATTCCACCTACCAGCAACAAAAGCCCCTCGAAAATCTGCTGCGCAGGCAATTCACCGGCCTGCAGCCTACTCTGAGCCTGCATCATGGTAGCGGCACTTTGTTGACGCAACATCCAAGTGCCCAACACGGCGGTAAGCACAACAATCAACAAGGTAGGCCAAAGACCCAACCATCCACCCACACGAATCAGTACACCAATTTCCAAAATTGGCATAGCAATGAATAAAAGCAGCAGATAACGCATTTTCGAGTCCTTGGATTAGGGGTAACATTATGGGCAAATGCTCAATGTCTCAAGTGCTGCCCGTCCGTGACAGACACCACAGCATGCAAACATTCAGTGGGAACCGGGCCCTCGATTCGCTGTCTCACGGCACGTAAAGTGATGACTTTTGTGCTGAATTAGCCTTAGCACTATATATAAGACTGCCTTTAAGCCAAGAATTGATTTAAATGATCCAACTTCTGAAAACAATTTTATGTGGTTTTGTGTTGGCGTCCGTTGCTACCGTTGCCACGGCACAAGACAAAGATAATGGTATCAGCTCATTAAGCTTTGGCGATGCCCCTGAATTGTTGGCTCCCGAAGTGGCTTTTCGTGGGCAATTGGAACCCAATGCCAGTGGCGATGCGTTGGTGTTGAATTACACCATAGAAGAAGGTTATTACCTATACCGCGACCGCTTTTCAATCGCACCTGTTGAAGGCAATGTCATTCTAGGTGACACGCAGTGGCCCAAGGCGAAAATTTACTCCGACCCTTATTTTGGTGAGCAAGCGATTTACCGAAACGCCTTTACCGCCAACATTCCTTTGAAATCGGGAATCGACGGTTCGGCCATTGTGGATGTGACCTATCAAGGGTGCGCAGATATTGGCGTGTGCTTCCCACCGACTACCGCTCGCTTCAACCTTACCAGTGCAACAAACGCCGATTCAAAATTATCAGTGATGGATAAGCTGAAGGCGTTATCAGCAAGCGACAACGCAGATACTTCTGATTCCAATGCAGCGCTAGGCACCGATCTCTTCTTTACGAACAACGCCGATGAAATTCTCCCCCCAACAGAAGCTTTCCGATCATTTGTAGAAACCACAGCCGATGGCTTAGCAGTGACTTGGAACATCGAACCCGGTTACTACTTATATAAAGACAAAACAACCTATTCCTTGACAACCGATTCGGGTCAAAACCAAGCGTTTGCGCGAACCGATCGTGAATCAGGTGAAAATTATGAAGATGAATTTTTTGGCAAAACAAAAATTTATCGAATCGGCACTACCGACAAAATGACCATTGCCTCTGGCCAAAGTGGCCAAGGTGAACTCACTGTTTATTATCAAGGTTGTGCCGACATTGGCGTATGTTTTCCACCCGAATCATTTACAACGCCAGTTACGTGGAATGCGAACGATGCAATAGCTAACGATGATAGTAACAACACCAACATCGCAGCCGCGGCATCCAGTGGCGGTGCAAGCGGTGGCGGCGGATCACCACTACAACTTTCAGAACAAGATCGGCTTGCGTCCCAGCTTGCCACCGGCAGCTTGTGGTTTAACGCAGCAGCATTTTTTGTATTCGGGTTATTACTCGCATTTACACCTTGCGTTTTGCCCATGGTGCCAATTTTATCCAGCCTAATATTAGGCGGCGGTGAAAAACAAACAACTGGCCAAGCATTCTCATTGTCGTTAATTTATGTAATGGGCATGGCGTTGACGTACACCATTGTTGGCGTCTTGGTGGGCTTGTCTGGATACAACATTCAAGCGTGGTTCCAAGACCCGGTAATTTTGAGCGCCTTTGCTATTTTGTTTGTGATTTTATCGTTAGCCATGTTTGGCTTGTATGAAATGCAACTACCGGCAAGCTTACAAACTAAGTTGATGTCAATCAGCAATAAGCAAAGCGGAGGCAGATCCGGTAGCGTTTTTGTAATGGGTATTTTGTCCGCACTCATTGTTGGGCCTTGTGTAACCGCGCCATTAATGGGTGCGTTAATTTACATCGCTGATACGGGTAACGCTTGGGTTGGCGGTACGGCATTATTTGCATTAAGTATCGGAATGGGAACCCCTCTGCTGTTAATCGGTACCTCTGCAGGTAAATGGGTGCCAAAGGCAGGCGGCTGGATGAGCGCTGTGAAAATCATCTTTGGTTTTATGATGTTAGCTATGGCCATTTGGATGCTGTCGCGATTTCTTGCACCTAATTATGTGGTGTTACTCAGTGCAGCTCTTGCATTATGCGCAGGCATTTGGGCATTGTTCGAATACACAAAATCAGATAACGCCATCGCGCTTCGCACCATCGGCAGTGCAGCAGGCGTTGCAGTAAGCTTATACGGTGCTTGTTTGCTACTGGGCGCATTCGCAGGCCAGCCTAGCTTAATTAACCCACTTCAAAGCTTTAGCGGCGTCAGCGCTAAAGGCACGGCGGCCTCCAAACACTTGGCATTTAATCGCATCAAATCCGTTGATGATTTAAATTCTGTGATAAAAACGGCTAACGCTGCAGGTAAATCTGTGATGCTGGATTTCTATGCCGATTGGTGTGTTAGCTGCAAAGAAATGGAGAACTTTACGTTCACCGACGCACAGGTACAAGCAAGGCTAAATAACGTTGAATTGATTCAAGCCGATGTAACCGCTAACGATGCAGAAGATCAAGCCCTTCTCAAACATTTTGGCCTATTTGGGCCACCTGCCATTATCTTCTACGATGAATCAGGCACTGAGGTTCGTAACGGGCGGTTGGTAGGGTTTTTAAACGCCAAGGATTTTTCATCGCACCTAGATGCTGTTCTAACATCCAATCAAGTGGCTTCTGCTGGGCAATAACTGTTCAAGTAAACGTTCTGCACTATAAATGACGTTATAGCCAGCTGTATGTCCGCGATCAGGGCTGATAATTGCATTGAAGGTGGGTACACTTCTTGTCCTTTGACCGCTCCACCCAAGCCCTCTTGCCATGTCGCCCAATGCGTATGATCGATACTCCACTGAACACCGACGCTTAATTGCGCACACGCAGCGCAACAAGAATTGGAAACAGTGGGGCCCCTATTTGGCTGAAAGAGCCTGGGGAACGGTACGTGAAGATTACAGCCCTAATGGCGAAGCTTGGGATTACTTCACTCACGATCAATCGCGCAGCCGAGCTTATCGATGGAATGAAGATGGCCTGCTGGGCTTCTGTGACCGCGATCAGCATCTTTGCTTTAGCGTGGCTGCATGGAACAAAAAAGACAACATTCTAAAAGAACGCTTATTTGGCTTACGCGGCACTCAAGGCAATCATGGTGAAGATGTTAAAGAACTGTATTGGTATTTAGACAGTACACCCACTCATAGCTTTGCCAGTGCTCGTTATCGTTACCCATTAAACGCATACCCTTATCAATCGCTTATTGATGTGAATGCAAGTCGTTCCTACGACGAACCAGAATACGAACTCAGTGACACCGGCGCTTTGGACAACAATCATTACGCCGATATTACGGTGCACTACGCAAAGGCCAGTGAGACCGATATATTGGTGTCAATTGATGTGCGAAATCACAGTTCGAAAAATGCGGATATATCCATCATTCCTCAGTTTTGGTTTAGAAATACATGGGATTGGGGTTATGAAGATGGCCCCCGTAATGACACCCCTGTTCGACCCTCGATATCACGCACTCATAAAAACACTGCGCTAGCCATGCACCCTGAATTGGGTGACTACTACATCTACTGGCAGGGCAATGCCCAAGCTATGTTTACCGAGAACGAGACGAATCACGAACGTTTTGGCAAACAAAGTAATCAATCACCTTATGTGAAAGACGGGTTCCATCGATATGTGGTTAAAAAGGAATCCGATGCCATCAACCCTAAAGAACGGGGTACCAAATTTGGCCTTCACTACGATTTATCGATAGAAGCCGGCACCACGAGAACCTTGCAACTGCGTTTTTGCCAACGAGAGTTAACTAGCCCATTCAACGGCTTTAAACCGATATTAAACAAACGAAAATCACAGGCCGATGATTTTTACGAAATTATTCAAAAAGACATTGATACGGCACACGCAAAATCGGTTCAACGACAAGCACTTGCAGGCATGCTGTGGTCGAAGCAATTGTATTACTACGACATCAGCCAATGGCTAGTAGGTGATCCGGACGCGCCTGTAAACCGGCAACACCCCAGAAACGAAAACTGGGGGCATTTAAGTAATTTTGACATTATGTCCATGCCAGATAAATGGGAATACCCTTGGTATGCCGTGTGGGATTCTGCCTTTCATTGCCTACCATTAGCCACAATTGACGTGGCGTTTGCAAAACGGCAATTGCAGGTCATTACGCGCGAACATTTTATGCACCCCAACGGTCAATTGCCGGCTTACGAATGGTCGTTCGATGATGTCAATCCGCCTGTTCATGCCTGGTCTGCATTGAAAGTGTATCGTCATGAATTAGCCACCACAGGTACAGGCGATGTTGCCTTTCTTGAAGCTATTTTTCATAAAATGATGCTGAATTTTAGCTGGTGGGTCAATAACAAGAACAGCGACAACACGCATTTATTTGAAGGGGGGTTTTTAGGCCTAGATAACATCAGTGCCTTTGATCGCTCTCATCAACCACCCACTGGCGGTAGGCTTAGCCAAGCCGATGCAACAGGTTGGATGGGATTTTTCGCAACGTGCATGTTGCAAATAGCACTTGAACTGTCTGAAACTAATCCTGTATACAAAGAAATCGCCACAAAATTCTATGCAGATTTTCTACGCATCGCTAAAGCGATTCATGGCGATGAAAACAACAGCGGTTTGTGGGATGAAGAAGACGGATTTTTCTACGATGAGCTTCGTGAGGAAAACGGCTCGCGCACACCACTTAGAATTCGTAGCTTAGTGGGCTTATTGCCGTTAATTGCTGGAACCATAATTGAAGGCGGGCCGTTTCAACGATCCCCCGACTTTGCTTTACGAATGGATCGCTTATTAGAAAGCGAACCCGAATTGGCCGGTGCCATAGCCGATATTCATGAAGACGGTGTTATGCACAGACACCTTCTGTCGTTAGTGAGTAAAGATAAACTTCGACGACTGCTAGAACGCGTGCTTTCAGAGGACGAATTTTTATCACCCTACGGCATACGCTCCATGTCTAAGCAACACGCCACCGAGCCATTCATCATGAAATCTGGGCAAAGTGAGCCATTGGTGGTGTCTTACGAGCCAGCTGAAAGCAAAAGCAATATGTTTGGTGGTAACTCAAATTGGCGTGGGCCTGTTTGGTTTCCAATGAACTATTTAATTATTGATGCGCTGCGTCAATATCATCAGTTCTACGGTGATTCATTTCTCATTGAATGCCCCACAGGCAGCGGCAATGAAATGCACTTAGCCGATGTGGCCGATCACATTGCTGAACGCATCACTCGCTTGTTTGCAAAAGATGCTAAAACCAAACGCACCCCTTATTGTGGTGATGACAACATCATGCAACAAGCTGCGGATGAGGATATGCATTTGTTTTTTGAGTACTTTGACGGCGACAATGGGCGCGGATTAGGCGCAAGCCATCAAACTGGCTGGACAGGCCTGATATCTCTGTTGTTAAAGTAGACGCATGGCGCGAATTAAATACGGTGAATGCGAATTGTGCAAACGCACCCTTTCGCTAACCTTTCACCATTTGATTCCCAAAAAAATGCATCGTCGCACTCACTTTCGAAAAGCTTACAGTAAGAATGAATTAAACGCGGGCGTGAATGTTTGCAGGCGTTGCCACTCTGGCTTGCATAAATTGTACGATGAGATTACCTTAGCCAAGCAATTCAATACGATTGATCGTATGCGTGCTGATGAAGCCATTCAACGGCACAGCGCTTGGGTAGCTAAACAAAAATCCTAACATTATTACCGATCAATCCATCAATGAAATAATGGTATTGATAGACGCTTTACAGGCATCCACCTTTTATAGGCAAACACCATGGAAGCAAACTACTGGCACGATCGATGGGCATCTAAGCGAACCGGCTGGCATCAAGATGAACCAAACCTTCTCTTGGTTAACCATTTTCCTAGTCTTTCGCTACTCAAGCCCGCTCATGTTTTCGTACCGCTTTGCGGTAAAACCAAAGACATTGGATGGCTGCTCAATGAAGGTTACACCGTTAGCGGAATAGAACTTAACGAATCGGCTGTTAGCGCCCTTTTCGCTGAACTCAACATAAAACCTAACATTGAAAAACAAGGTGATTTGCTGTGTTACACCTACTCAAACTTAACCGTGTACGTTGGTGATGTTTTTTCATTGAGCGCAGATCAACTAGGCGATGTAGATGCTTGCTACGATAGAGCAGCGCTCGTTGCTCTCCCTCCTGCCATGCGCGTCACATACACTCAACATATAAAAGCATTGACAAAGTGTGCGCCGCAATTACTCATTACTTTCACATACGACCAATCATTAGTGGAAGGGCCACCTCATTCGGTGCCTGCTGAGGAAGTTACACGCCATTATCAATCGGCTTACCGCATTCAATCACTCTCAGCATTACCGGTTAAAGATGGGTTAAAAGGCTTAACTGAGGCTATTGAAAACGTCTGGCACTTACAACCTATTTAGGGTTCGGGTTTGCCCTATTTCAAAAAAACCTCAAACAATAAAGTCGAACAATAATTTCAAATAACAACTTCAAACAAATTCTTCATTGGCCGTGGGAAGAAAACCGCCACTTTGGCGAGCCCAAAGTGATGCATAAATGCCGCCCGATTTCACCAGAACATCATGAGTGCCCTCCTCAACAACATGCCCATCATGCATCACTATTAACCGATCCATTGCGGCGATCGTGGACAGCCTGTGTGCTATGGCAATAACTGTTTTACCAGCCATCAGCTCACTTAAATTTTCTTGTATCACCGCTTCCACTTCGCTGTCTAGCGCTGACGTTGCCTCATCTAGCAATAATATTGGTGCATCTTTAAGAAACATTCTTGCAATAGCGATGCGCTGACGCTGCCCACCGGAAAGTTTTATTCCACGCTCCCCCACGTGTGCATCAAATCCTTTGCGCCCTTTAGGGTCTTCTAACGTTTCAATAAAATCATATGCGTTAGCACGTTGAGCCGCTGCGATAACTTCCTGTTTACTTGCATCAGGCCGACCGTAGGCAATGTTGTCGTATACTGATCGGTGCAGTAATGAGGTGTCTTGGGTTACCACACCGATGTGGCGACGCAGTGACTCTTGAGTAATTGATGTTATCGGCTTTCCGTCTACACGAACTTCACCTGACTCCACATCGAACAGGCGCAGCAGCAAGTTAGTCAGCGTGGTTTTACCTGCGCCAGATCGCCCCACAAGTCCAATTTTTTCACCCGACTGAATCGAAAGAGATAATTGGTTAATGACTTCAATCTCTCGCCCGTATTGAAAACTTACTTCATCAAATTCGATGGCACCTGCACTAACGTGTAATTCTTGAGCACCAGGCTCATCTTGAACATCACGTTCTTTCGATAACATGGACATCCCATCGAATAACACACCAATGTTTTCAAACAGCGCCCCCATCTCCCACATTATCCACTGCGCCATGCCTTGTAATCGCAGCACCAGCCCTAAGGCCACAGCAACACCTCCCACACTGACGCCGCCTTTTACCCACATCAACACACTAGCAACACCCACACCGAACAGCAAAAGTGCATTCAATGAAGTGAGCAATATATTTAATTCAGACGAGTTCCGCATTTGCGGATGCACAGATTGTAGAAACTGATTCATGCCGTCTTTGGCGTAACGTACTTCATGACCTGCGTGCGCAAACAGCTTAACGGTTTGTATATTGGTGTAACTATCAACGATACGCCCCGTCATTTCTGATCTGGCATCGGCTTGTTTTTGTGAAATTTCTCGAAGTCTTGGAAGGTATCGTTTCAATAGCAGCACGTAGCCGCAAAACCAAATCAAAAACGGCAGCACCAGCACCCAATCGAAGGAGGCCACTAACACTAAGGCACCAATAAAATAGACGCCCACATACACCAATACATCCAATACCTTCATGACCGTTTCTCGAACGGCCAACGACGTTTGCATTAGCTTTGTGGCTATACGACCTGCAAATTCATCCTGATAAAAAGCAAAACTTTGACCCAGAAGTAAATTGTGCGCACGCCAACGAATGGCCATGGGGTAGTTGCCATAAATGGTTTGATGCATTAACAGCACATGTAAAAACGTGGTTAACGGAATCGCAACCAAGATCACAAGG
The DNA here is from genome assembly GCA_938035125.1 of uncultured Granulosicoccaceae bacterium. Classification (GTDB taxonomy): domain Bacteria; phylum Pseudomonadota; class Gammaproteobacteria; order Granulosicoccales; family Granulosicoccaceae; genus Granulosicoccus. The sequence goes on from CALHNS010000037.1 coordinate 65,191, forward strand.
CTCATTACAATTAATGAACCGCGTTCCTCGCTAAGAAAAGTGGATGGATCACGCGCACCAAACCAATCAACGATGTTTGCAAGAAACCCAAACAACCAAATTTCCAACACCGCGATGATGGCTGTAAGCACCATCAGCATCATTAACCACGGCCAAAGGCCTTTGCTGTAATGACGAATGAACGGCAGAGCTTTACTGGGCGGCACCTGGTTGTCGGCCGCAGGGAAAGGCTCGGCAAGCGCTTCAAAGCGCTCGAACAATCGATTGATCAATTCTCTTAATGACATGGGCCTAGCTTAGTCTTAGATGGCAGGCGCTGGCGGCAAAGATAAATCCGTATCGTTTACATGATTCGAGATATTAGTAAACACAATGGTGGCCACTGCCATGCATAAATCCAGTAAACGGGCATCGTCTAAACCCACCTGAGCACAGCGCTGCATCGTTTCACTGGGCAGCGCCCCACGTCGTAGGAAGAATGCCTGAACCACTTCTTGTACCACATCTAAATAGGCATCGCCGGTGGGCTCACCACGTCGGATGGCCAGTTGAGTGGGCTCATCCAGCCCAGCCTTCTTAGCTTTAAACGTATGCACCGACAGACAAAAGTCACAGCCGGTTCGCTGACTAACCGCCAACTTTACAGCCTCTAGTGTGCGCTCATCCAACTTCCCTTGCTGGAGCGCCTGCTCCATGCGCAAATAAGCCTGCAATGCTGGCTCGCTGTTCGCATACTGAAGATACACAGGAGCCAGTTTCCCGTTCATACGCACAGGCTCTAGCGCATCCAATGTTTCAGAACTGAGTGAGGCCTCATTTAGCGTTTTGAGTCGCGCCATGTTGTTATTATCTCAACTAGGTGATTTGGGCGCTGGGCGCTCTAAAGGCCCAACACGAGACCTATTATGCCCGAACGAGTCAACAAGTCTTCTAACTCTATCCTAATGCGCTTGCTTGCCAAATGGGTAAGTCCAACCGCTCTGCCAGTGAATCCCGAAGCACTGATTAATCCCAGCGTACCGGTTATTTATGTACTGGAATCGGGAGGCGTGGCCGACAACACAGCCCTTGCCGTTCTTTGCGAAAACCATGGGCTGCCCCACCCTCGTGCCAGCGAGGTATACAACGACATACGATTGCGCAGGCGAACCATTAGCTTGAAACGATCGCCCCCCTTAGGCATTGGCAAACGCCGTAGTGCCATTCCCAAAGACTTAATTCGAATCATCGAGGCAGCACGGCACCAAGGCGACACCATTCCAGAATGTCAAATTGTTCCGGTGTCGGTGTACTGGGGACGTGAACCTCAACGCGAAGATTCAATTTGGCGCCAAATGTTTTCAGAAACTTGGGAAATAGCGGGGCGCACGAGAAAAGTTTTCACCACGATGGTGCATGGACGAAACACGTTAGTGAGCTTTAGTGAACCCTTATCGCTAACTCAATTTATGGAATCTTCAGTTGAGGCCACTCAGGAAATTGCACACCGGAAATTCTCAAGGATTTTGCGCGTACATTTCCGCCAACGCCGAATCGCCACCATCGGGCCCGACTTATCACACAGACGAATGCTTATCAATCATGTGTTAGCCGATAGTAGCGTACGTAAAGCTATTGAGCATGAGGCCACCACAAACAACACGAGTCATTCTAAATTACAAGCAACCGCTAGCGGATACGCTCATGAGATTGCAGCCGACGTATCGTATCGAACCGTTCGAATACTGCAAAAGATGTTGTCAAGGCTTTGGACTAATTTGTACGAAGGGGTAGAATTTACTGGCGTTGATCGGCTTAAAGCGGTTGCCGATGGCAGAGAAGTAGTTTACGTGCCGTGTCATCGTAGCCATATCGACTACTTACTTTTATCGTATATCTTGTACATGAACGGCTATTCTTTGCCGCATATAGCTGCTGGCATTAATTTAAATATGCCAATAGTGGGGGGTATTTTACGGCGCGGCGGTGCGTTCTTTCTACGCCGTTCTTTTGCAGGGGATGCGTTATATCCAGCCACATTTAATTCGTATTTAAAGCAGCTGATTCAACGCGGACATGCGTTGGAATATTTCGTGGAAGGTGGGCGTAGCCGAACCGGGCGTTTGTTGCCACCCAAAGGCGGCATGCTGGCAATGACTGTTCAAGCTTATTTACATGAACCAAAACGACCGGTGGTATTTGTTCCGGTGTACTTCGGCTATGAGCGTTTACTTGAAGGCAAAGCCTTCACCAGTGAATTAGCCGGTGGGAAAAAACGTAAAGAATCCATTTTCGGGCTATTAAAATCACTCAAAACCCTTCGAGAAGATTACGGCCGAGTTTATGTCAACATAAGTGCCCCAATCGAACTTAATACATTATTGAATGCTCACAAGCCAGATTGGCGCCAAGAGCCTATAAGCGACACCCGCCCTGCATGGATAAAACCTGTTGTCAATGAGCTAGGCGAAACTATCATGCAACGCATAAACGATGCGGCTAGCGTTACGCCAGTAAGTTTAGTTGCTACCGCTCTATTGGCTACGCCTAAAAACAGTTTGGGGCGACTTGAACTGGAAACCCTAATTCGCACATACCACGGCTTAATTAGCGGCATTCACCAAAATACAGAAGTTGTTATTCCCACAATGCCCGCAGCCGCCATGATTGAACACACATTAAAGCTTGGGTACTTGGCCTTAAACCACGATAAATTAGGTGTTGTGGTAAGCGTTAAACCTGAACAAGTTTCCTCTATCACCTACTTTAAAAATAACATTCAACACTTACTGGCATTGCCTTCAATTATCGCCTGTACATTTTCCAATACGGCGCAGCTTACCGATGAGCGAGTGCACGAATTAATTATGCCCGCCTACCCTTTCTTACAAGCTGAATTGTTCATTGCTGACAAACCCGATGACATTAACATTCGAAAAGCCCTACAGGCAATGCAATCTCAAGGGCTTTTGAACTACAAAGATGGCTCGTGGCAGCGTGCACTGGCTGGGTCTACAGAGGCCATTACATTGATGCGATTAGCCCAATCCATGATGCCTGCCATTGAGCGTTATTATTTAAACACAGCGGTAATAGCGGCAGCAGGAGAAGAAGGGCTATCGTTCAAACAATTCTCTGAACGTTGCCATGCGGTTGCTGATCGACTCTCACTCACCCACGATAGAGACAGTGGGGAATGGTTTGATAAGCATGTGCTTATGCGGTTCGTTACTACTATGAAGAACACGGGTCGCATACAAGAGCAAACCGGTGATATTTTGACATTAAACCCTGAAGTGTTGAACAGTGAATCAGATGCCAGGCTGTTACTGAATGAGCAGACTCGGCACGCCATACTGGCCGCTGCACATCGCTTCAGTGAAAACAACGCGAACGAAAGCATTTAACTAATGGATATTGAAATTGTGAATTTTTCGGACTCATATGACGTTTAAAAAGTGTGTTTTCATAGCCGCAACCGCGTTAACCCTGGTAAGCACAAACTCGACAGCAACCGATTCTCGCGCAATCGCTCTGGGCGGATCAGCTATATCTCTCGGCCAAGGCGTGCACGGTGTTTGGTCAAACCCTGCAACGCTTCTGCATCTGAATAGACGCGGGCAAGGCCTTCATCTTCGCCTTGGCGCTACTGCAGACGTGCGAGATCCAGGGGAGTTTTTCGAAACGGCTGTTGATAATCAAACCATTGTGGCAGACATTACCGATAGCATAAACGCACTTGAAGGGAACGCTTTAGAATGCTTATCGGTTGCACTTTCAATAGATACGGTGTGCATAGATAACACTCAAGATATTGGAGAAATTTTTGAAAATATCGTTAATATTGCGCGAACAGTTAATCAGCGACCATTTGAGATACTGGCTCAAACTCAAGCCGGATTGGCTTATTCCAGCTCAAGAATTCCATTTGCCATACACGTTAATATTGGTGTGGCTGGCGCAGGAGAGGTAGCAACCACACAAAATGACATTGACTACCTAACGTTATTGCAAGAAGCACTAATTGATGGCGAACTCACTGTAGGTGATATAACGGATTCTGTTATTGAGGGCCAGCAAATTTTATCCATCAACCCAGCATCAAGTAATTTTCTAGAAATTGATGAACCACAAGATGTGTTGACATCGGTATTTGGTGGCACTCAATTAGTTAGACGCCAAATTGGGTTAAGTGTGGGTTATGAATTCACCGTGGCGAATCGATCTTTAGATATAGGCATCACGCCAAAAATCTCCAGCTTAACCACAAATCGAGCAGCCAATATGATTGCTGCAGAATTTGACGAGACAAGCCCAGGCATTACTGAAGTTTTTCGAGATACTGACGTAAACACCACAACGTTTACTGCCGATTTAGGCGCAACTTATTTGCTCAATGATGATTTATCAATCAGTGTGGTCACTCGTAATTTGATCCCTGAAGAAGCCGATACTGTGCTGGAATCTTTCACTATAAAAACCACACCGCAAGTTATTGTAGGGGCTTCACTGCAACTTGGCGGTATCACATTAAACGCCGATGCGGCCTTGAATACAGCCGAACAAGACGGTGTTATCACACGCCCGTTCGGCATTGGCGCAGAGCTGGGGCGGGGAAACTACTCACTACGTTTAGGTGGAAGCATAGATACCGGCAGAATAACCGACAAGGCAGCCTTTAATTTAGGTTTCGGGCTAGGGCCACTGCAAATCGGCGCACGGTTATCTAGCTTGAATGCCATTCAAGCTGGAGCGCAGCTGTCTTACTCTTTTCGTTGACTGGGCTTTTTATGCTGTGTTGTGTTGTGTTGACATTCATCCGATGAAAACACACCTTACGCATATCATCTACCAAAGTTTACGCCGAATAACGCCCTTCGCCATTCTAACTGCATGGGTAGGTAGCTGGCTAGCACTCAATTCTTTTTGCCAGAATTTTTCATTAAGCTCTGCACGGGAAAACACACCGATGTGATTATCGTACTGCGGCTGCGAAAAAGACGTACCGTAATGAAATCCTGCTTGCTTAAAATTTGGCCGTGCTCTGTGTAAGTCTCTTCGATCAATGCAGTTAACCACCAATAAGCCGTCAGTTGACGTTACATCAGCTAAACGAGCCACCCATTCTTGGGTTAACGCTTGGGCCCTTATGGGTTCATGTTCATCATGACCAAATAAATCGTCGATGACTAAATCAAAAGGATCGCCTGCGTAACGCCACAACCAACCCACAGCATCATCATGAATAAGTGTTGCATGTTCTTCTTTTACACCAAACCAATCATGCGCAATGTCGATATGCACTTCATCTAGCTCGATGCCTGTGAAGCTATCAAAATGACGAAGCGATTGCAGCTGTCTCAGCACAGCGCCACCACCAACACCTAACAAAACCCCTGTATTTAAAGATTCTTGCGCGCGGTAGAGCGAGGGTAAACTCAGGCAATCCCAAACCGCCCCCGCCATCGGCCGCTCAGGGTTCCACTGACTGTGGAATACTCGATTGGAATATAAGCGAACACTTTCACCCGCCTGACGAACGCTGTAGAGCGTGCCGTTTTCGGTTAGCTCCCAGACAATACTCACAGCGCTACTGCGCTCGTAATGTCACTTCAACACGTCTGTTCAAGGCTCGACCTTCTGAGGAAGTATTGGATGCTGCAGGCTGGCGCTCACCAAAACCTCGAACCAATAATCGATCGGCACTGATACCTCGACTCACCAAGGCATCGCGCACCGCGTTCGCACGTCGCATCGACAAGGCTTGATTGTATTCGTTAGTGCCAGTGTGGTCGGTATGACCTTCCACCACGACCAATCCATCTAAATCTTTTATCACACCAGCGATACTATCCACCGTTGTCTGAGCATCAGCCGATAGGTTGTGCAGATCAAAATCAAAATAAGTTTTGGGTAATTCAGCAGGCGCTTGCGCCGTTTGCACCGGTGCTTCTGGCGTTATCGGCTGTGGTGTCACCACTGGAGCGATAGGATCTGGCTTCGGCGCTGCTAATCGATTACGTTGATTCGCTCTGCCACCAAATCGCTTAACCAAACTAACTTGCAATAATTGAGCATCAGTATCGTAAGAATTTAATTCCCCACGTACTGCAAACCCACGCGGCAATCCATATTCAACACCTACACCAAACGCCACATGCTGTTTATGATCACGACGAAAATCCAGTTCTGTGTCGTTATTGATACCGCCTACACCCACTCTACCGTACAGAGACAAACCGCGTCTTCCACGACTGTAACCATTCGATCGATAGAACGTGCCCAACAAGCTTGCACCAAAAACCTGATAATCCACGTCACCGACTTCTTGTCCTAGAAAATCAATGGACGCACTGCCTAGATCTGCACCATAAATTTCAGCGGATAGCCAGCTAGAAAAATCATAGCCTATAGCCAAACTCAGCCCGGTAGATGAAGATTCGCCAACTGCGATGCAATTGCAGTCAGCCTCTGGGCTAACCCGAGAAATACCGGCGCCCAAAGCCACGTAGAACTGATTGGTGTAGAACACATCGCGAGACGATGATTGATTTTCATCGGCAACAGCGACAGCACCAAAACCTGCCACAACCATGGAAGCAGCAACAATCGTTACCGCGTTTCTAACTACAGGTAAGCGAAACAGCATCATGGTTACGCACTCCAGAAAATGCGTTGTCTAACAGAACGTGCCCGAGTGCGGATAAATCCGGCTACGGCCAGCAACACTAGTAAGGACCAATGCACTAACCCGCCACCAAGGCCAGAACCGTGAATACCGGTTTCAAGTTGTAAGCTAGAGCAATTGCATTCAACAAAATCATTGATACCGTTGTTGTTGATATCACTAAATCGCATAACCTCAACAGAGACTGGGCCTGAAGCCTCAGTTCCGTTGCCGTCTACAACAGTGTAAACAAAGTTATCAGTATCAAAGAAACCAAAATCTGGGGTGTACACCAACATCCCACCCACAATCATCACCGTGCCATTGCCCGAGCCTTCCACCGAGCTGATGGTTAATCCAGCACCTGAGCCGTCGATATCATTGGCCAGCACATCGATAGTGACAGAATCACCTTGGTTAACTTCAGCGGTATCTGCCACAGCGTTGGTAACAAGGCCTGGTACGTTACCGCCATCGTTACCGGTGTCTTCAGAGCCTGTGGCATCTGTTGGGCCGCCATCATTGGGGTT